>CAZUES010000006.1:0-153789 GCA_964619465.1 uncultured Gemmatimonas sp. | reverse complement strand
TGGGGCATGTGATGAGCGGTCACGCTCTCTATCACACCATTGCCGCCATCCTCTTTCTGGTCAGCCTCGCGGCGCTGCCGTTCCTGGCCGGGATTGCCTTGCTACCGGTCAAGCTGGCCGTACTGGAATGGTCGCGGAAGTCCGAGCTCTCTGCGGACCGAGCTGGGATGCTGGGCAGCCAGAACATTCTTGCCGCGCAACAGCTCTTCATGAAAATGGCCGGCGGCTATCGAGGCGCCCTCGAAACGGGCCAGATGGACCTGAACGACTTCATGTCTCAGGCCAACGAGTACGCCACGAGCAACGAGGGCCTCGACATCATTTACAAGGCCCTCAACACGCTCGGCCTGACTCATCCGATGAACACGGTCCGGGCCGCCGAGATTCAGGCCTGGCTCGGTTCGGGCGACTATGATCGGATCGTGCGCGGCGAATACACCCACCGGGGCAACGAAGCCAAGGAGCGCTCGCTGGGCGATGACCTGAGCGCAGCAAAGAATTATTACCGCGACGCCGGCAAGGAAGTCGCGAGCAACGTGGCCGATGCCGCCAAGCGTGCGGCGCAAGCGGCCAAGGACGCCTTCACGAAAGCACGCAGCGGCACGTGAGAATTCTTGTAGTCGGAAACGGGGGCCGAGAGCATGCGCTGCTCTGGGCCCTCCAGCGGGAACTGCCGGACGCCAGCCTTTTTTGTGCCCCCGGAAACGCGGGGACGGCAACGCTGGCCACCAACCTGCCCATCGGCGTCGACCGGACTGCCGACCTTACCGCTGCAGCGGTGGAGTACAAAGTCGACCTCGCCATCATCGGCCCGGAAGGGCCGCTCGCGCTCGGTCTGGCCGATCGGCTCAGGGCTGCGGGGGTTCCGACCTTCGGACCGAGCGGAGCGGCTGCGCAGATCGAGTCGTCCAAGGCATGGGCCAAGGATGTGATGACGGCGGCCAACGTCCCGACAGCGCAGAGTATGACCTTCGGCGACCTGGCGGGGGCGCTGGCCTATGTCGACCGCCATGACGAGCCGCTGGTCGTCAAGGCGAGCGGGCTCGCGGCGGGCAAAGGCGCCATCGTCTGCGCCACTCGGAACGAAGCTCGTGACGCAGTGCGCAGCATGCTGGGCGACCGGATCTTCGGTGAGGCCGGCGAACTGGTGGTGATCGAGTCGTTTCTCGAGGGTGAGGAACTGTCCGTCTTTGCCGTGACCGATGGACAGGACATCCGGATTCTCCCGCCGGCGCAGGACCACAAGCGGCTGCTGGCCGGCGACCGCGGGCCCAACACGGGTGGGATGGGCGCGTACAGCCCGGTCCAACTCGCCACCGATCGGCTGCTCGACAAGATCCAGTCGCAGGTGCTCGAACCGACCCTGGCTGAGATGGCGCGACGAGGGGCGGCGTTCAAAGGCCTGCTCTATGCCGGACTGATGATCGATCGCGGCGGGAACCCCTCGGTGGTGGAGTTCAACTGCCGGCTGGGCGACCCCGAAACGCAGGTGGTGCTGCCTCGGCTCGACGGCGGTCTGCTGGCGCTCTTCGAAGCATGCGCCACCGGTCAGCATCTGCCGGCGGTCCGGGTTCGCGACATTGCCGCCGTCACGACGGTGCTTGCCGCGGCCGGCTATCCGGACCAACCGGAAAAGGGCGCCGCGATCGAGATTCCCGACGACCTCCCCGACGACGCGATCGTCTTCCACGCCGGGACGAAGCGGGACGACGACGGCGTACTCCGCGTCAACGGTGGGCGCGTACTGGCGGTGACCGGAACCGGGCCAACCTTCTCCGCTGCGCAGGCCGCGAGCCGCGCGGCGGCCGAGCGGATCCGTTTTCCGGGTCGTCAGTATCGCGACGACATCGGATGGCGGGAGGCGGCCCGCACCAGCTGACTCCGAGCGCCAATGCCTGAGCTGCCCGAAGTCGAAACCATGGTTCGTGACCTCGTTCCGCTCCTCGTCGGGCGGCGGATCGGCGATGTCCGCGTCATTCGGCCGGACGTCCTCGACGGGGTCACGCCGCGAACACTGGTCAGCGGCCTGACGGGGGCCACCGTCGCCACCCTCGAGCGCCGCGCCAAGAACGCCGTGATCGTAACCGACCGCAAACGACTGGTGATTCAACCCGGCATGACCGGCTCGCTGTTCGTCAAACGTCGCCTCGACGCGGCCGATGAACGGTACGCCGTGCTGCGGGCTCTTCTCGACGGAGGGGAGACGCTGGTGTACCACGACGTGCGCCGCTTCGGAACCATCCGCTGGCTCGACCTGCCCGGCTGGAATCGGTTCTCCGCCGAATTCGGTCCTGAGCCACTCGACGCCGGGTTCACGCCCGCGGTGCTGGCCGAGATTCTGGCTGGTTCTCGCGCCGCGGTGAAGAAGGTGCTGATGGACCAGAAGCAGCTGGCCGGCGTTGGAAACATCTATGCCAACGAGGCGCTCTTCTACGCCGGCATCGATCCGTCCAAGCCGGCCGACCAGGTGCCCGACGATCGGATCGCGCCGCTCCACCATCACCTGGTGCGCATTCTGCATGACGCTGTAGCTGCGCAAGGAAGTACCATCCGGGACTATCGCACCGGCACCGGCGAGCCGGGCAACTTTCAGGGCTCGCTCGCGGTGTATGACCGGGCAGGCCAGCCCTGCCACCAGTGCGGCACGCTGCTGGCCGGCACCCATACCATCGACGGTCGCAGCACCGTGTTCTGCTACCGCTGCCAAACCTGACGTGACCACCACCCTGCTCCCACCGACCACCGATCCGGCCGCCCTCAGGCTCCGGGTCAAGGCGCTGGCGGAGCATCGTCCCGGGATCTACCGGATGGTCGATCCGCTCGGCCGGATCATCTACGTCGGGAAAGCCAAGCGCCTCAAAGCTCGGCTCTTGTCCTACTTCACGGCGCGATTTCCCGAGGACAAGGCTGCCCGGATCCTGCAGGCGGCGGCCAATATTACCTGGGACTACCAGCCGAGCGAGTTCGCTGCCTGCCTGGCGGAGCTGCGGGAAATTCGCCGGCTCCGGCCCGCCTATAATCATCAGATGAACCGGACCCGCCGAAACGCCTCGTTCGTTACGGTTTCTCCGGGGCCGGCGCCGCGTCTGGCCGTGACCACCTCCACTAGCCGGACCGACCTCAGCTACTTCGGCCCGTTCGCTTCCTCCGCACGGACGATGGACGGAGTTCGCGTCCTGAACGACCTGCTGGGCCTCAGGGATTGTGCGGAGAAGTTGCCGGCGGTCTTTCCGGGCCAGGGCGACTTGTTTTCCGAACCTATGCGCGCCGGGTGCGCACGCTATGAGTTCGGTACCTGCGCCGGTCCCTGCACCGGCCTCGTCGAGGAGCGCAACTATCGTGACCGGGTCGACGCGGCCGTGCGCTTTCTGAACGGGCAGGCGCTGCGTCCGATGGATCGGGTGGTCGATCAGATGACGACCGCCGCCGATCGCGACGATTTCGAGGCTGCCACACGGTGGCGAGACAAGTTTGAAAGCCTGGAGTGGCTGGTCGCAGCAAGCGCGCGCGCGCGAGCCGCGATTCATGCCCTGACCTTCGTGTTCCGCGAACCGGGCGATTTCGGCGACGATCGGGTCTACCTGATCCGGCACGGCCTGGTTCGGGCCGCGTACCCCTATCCGACCACGCCGATCGAGCGCGAGGCGTTCCGGGCCGTGGTCGAAGCCGAGATGCAGACCCCGTTGCCGGTGGCCGGACTGCTGGACCACGCGACGATGGACGAGATGCTGTTGGTGATGGCGTGGTTCCGGCGCCACCCGGAGGCCTGGCGGCGGACGACGCCGATCGAGCGCTGGCTGGCGGAGTAGCCGCCGCTCCAGGAACTGCCAGTCGACGAACCGCTACCAATCGCAGCGCCAGCCCACTCACCGTTCCTGGACGATAAGCGTGCCAGTCATTCCCGGGTGAATGATGCAATGGACGACCGTCGTACCGACGGTGTTCATGACAAACGAACGCTCGCCACCCGGCACGAGTGTTCCAGTCGTCGCGAACTCCGGCAGAGACATGGTGTTGGCCACAACGTTATGCACCGCGGTGTCCGCGTTTTGCCAGCGCATCCGTTCCCCTCGGTAAATGACCACCGGGTGGTTGCCGAATGCGGTGTGGCCCAGATCGATGGCCCCGGGCAGGATGTAGACATTGGCCGTTGGGGGATCCGGTGGAGGCGACAGAGGCGAGGCAGCGCCGCAGGCTGCAGCCAGCGCGGCGAAGCCGAGCAGCATCACCACCTCGAAGACCCTGACCGGCCTTCGTCCCAACCAGGTTCGCTGTTGGCTCATCATATCCCTGTCGCTCCTTCCACGGAATCCGGGTTGACCATACTTGTTCCAGATGCGTCATCCGACCGCAGAACCGGACACGGCCTGCCGGAGCCGGCCAGCACACCTGACCGTTTTCAGGACCTGCGATCGCGATGTCGGGTCGCGTGAATTCCTCGCGCATCTGGTTGGAAGCTGACGCCCATACCGGGACGGCGACTCTCACATGACAGGCGGAAGATCCATGAATCCGAACAAGGCGCTTTGGGAAAAGGGCGATTTTACCCGCATCGCGGAGACCTTCCGCAAAAGCGGCGAGGACTTCGTCGAGTCGCTGGGCATCACCCCCGGGCTCGAGACCCTCGATCTCGCATGTGGTGACGGGACGACGGCAATCCCCGCGGCCCAGCGCGGCGCGAACGTGCTGGGCGTGGATATCGCGAGCAATCTCGTGGCGGCGGGTAAAGAGCGGGCGCGGCGGCTGGGCCTCAGCAACTGTCGATTCCAGGAGGGCGATGCTTCCGACCTCCGGGATCTGGAAGACGCTTCCTTCGACCTGGTCGTGACCGTCTTCGGGGCGATGTTCGCGCCGAAACCGTTCGACGTCGCCCGGGAGATGGTCCGGGTGACCCGTCCCGGCGGCCGGATCGTGATGGGCAACTGGATTCCGGGCGACCCGACGCTGGTAGCGCAGATTCTTCGGATCAGCACCAGCTATCTCCCGCCGGCTCCGGAAGGATTCATCAGCCCGATGACCTGGGGTATCGAGAGCAACGTGATCGAGCGGTTCGAGAAGGCTGGCGTCCCGGCCCGGAATATCAGCTTCGCCAAGGACAGCTTTACCTTCTCGCTGGATCGATCGCCTTCAGATCTGCTCGGCCTCTTTCGCACCTACTACGGGCCGACGATGAATGCGTTCGAGGCGGCCGAGCGGTCGGGACGGACGGAGCAACTGCAGAGCGAGCTCGAGTCGTTGTTCAACAGCCAGAATCGAAGTGGCGACCCGGGCACCACGTCGATTCCGGCGACGTTCCTGCGGGTAACGGCATCCCGATGATGGACGGATGATCGTCACCTCATGATCCCGATGGCCGGCGTGTGGCGCGTAGCAGGGTAGAGACCCTCCTTCGCCCCTCATCCGGCCAATCCATGAGACGACGCTCGCTCGACGCCATCTGCCTGTTGACCATCCTCACGGCGTGTGGAGGTGATACGACGGGCACAGACAACCCGCCGCCGCCGCCGACTCCGAATCCGGTACCGACACTCACGGCACTCGAACCCGCGTCCGCCGAAGCGGGTAGCGCGGCGTTCACACTCAGCGCCACCGGTACCGGCTTTGTCGAGGGATCGGTCCTCCGGTGGAACGGCAACTCGCGTCCGACCACACGCCATTCATCGACCGGGCTCAGTGCCCAGATCAGCGCCGCCGACATCGCCACCGCCGGCACGGCCGAGATCATCATCTTCAGTCCGACACCGGGCGGCGGCCCCTCCGGCGCGCTGGCGTTCACCATCACGGCATCCCATCCGGCCCCGACGATCGCCGCACTGTCGCCGGACACCGTGGCCGTTGGCGAGGGCGGCCTCACGCTGACCGTAACGGGAACGGGATTCGTTGCCGCCTCGGAAGTTCGCTGGAACGATGCGTCACGCCCGACCACCTTCGTGTCGGCCACCGAGCTGCGCGCCGAGCTACCCGCTGCCGACCTGGCAACGGCTGGTGAAGCAGCGGTCACCGTCTTCACCCCCGCGCCCGGAGGCGGCACCTCGGCCTCGCTGCCGCTCACCATCATCGCCGCCAACCCGGCGCCGACGATCACCGCTCTGTCACGGACGACGGCCATCGCCGGCGAAGCCGGTTTCATCCTGACGGTCACCGGGACGGGATTCGTCGACGGGTCGGAGATCCGCTGGAACGATGTGGCCCGACCGACGGCGTTCGTATCGGCCACCGAACTGCGCGCCGAGATCTCGGCTGCCGACCTGGCGACGGTCGGGGAGGTTGCCGTCACCGTCTCATCCCCCGCGGGCGGCGGGACGTCGGACCCGCAGACCTTCACCATCACGACGCCGCCCGCCGGCCCCGCCAGCATCTCGGCCGGCGGTGCGCGCCACAGTTGCGGCATCAGCGCCACCGGCGAGGGCCTCTGCTGGGGCGATGGCCGGCAAGGCCAGCTGGGCAACGGGGTCTCACCCATCAGCGCCGTGCCGGTCCAGGTGACGGGCGGTCCGAGCTTCGCCTCCATTCACCCTGCGGGCCAAACGACCTGTGGATTGACCGCTGCGGGAGCCGCGTACTGCTGGGGGAAGGGATCGACCCTTGGCGACGGCACCTCGGCAGACCGGGCCGCACCGGTACCGGTGGTTGGCGGGTTCCAGTTTACGCAGATATCGACCAACCAGGGCCATACCTGCGGCATCACTACCACGGGAACGACGCAATGCTGGGGCACGGGACTGTACGGGCAGCTTGGCACCGGCACCGGATCACTTTTCGTGGACGAGCCTGTCCCCGTCACCGGCGGCCACCAGTTTACCCGCATTACCGCGGGCGGCAGCCATAGCTGCGGCATCACGGCCGCCAAGGCTGTCTACTGCTGGGGCACCAACACCGACGGCCAGCTCGGTGATGGAGGCGATTATTTGCTGGTGGAATCGACGCCGAAGCTCGTGCTAGGCGGGCACACGTTCACCACGATCGGTGCCGGTGCGAGCCACACCTGCGGCATCACCGAAGCGGGACCAACCTACTGCTGGGGCGCAGGGACGTCGGGAGAACTCGGCAACGGAGCGAGCATCAGCCGCAACGTCCCGGTTCAGGTCTCCGGGGATCACCACTTCGTGCAGCTGGCCGCCGGCACCTTCCACAGCTGCGGGCTGGCCGAGGATGGCACCGCCTGGTGCTGGGGCAACGGTGGGTGGGGTCAACTCGGCAGCGGCGGAACGACCGGAAGCGCAACGCCGGTCGCGGTGGCCGGCGGGCACACCTTCACGCAGATCTCCGCATACGGGTACGCGACCTGTGCGCTCACCGCCGCGGGAACCGCCTGGTGCTGGGGCCAGAACGACCTGGGCAACTTGGGCGATGGCTCCACCACGACGAGACTGGTGCCGACGCAGGTGAGCAGCGGGTCCTCCTTCGTCCAGGTGGCCGCGGGCGGTGAGCACGCCTGCGGTGTGACCACCACGGGACCGACCTGGTGCTGGGGAAGCCGATCCCACGGCCAGCTCGGCGACGGCACAGCCATCATCGTCAGTTCGCCGGTCACGGTCAGCGGGTCGCACACCTTCCGCCAGATCAGCGCGGGATTCGAGCATAGCTGCGGCGTGACCACCAGTGGCACGGCGCTCTGCTGGGGCGTCGGTACCGATGGCCGGCTGGGGGATGGAACGACCGAAGCGAAGACGATACCGACCGCAGTGGCCGGTGGACACAGCTTCGCATCCATCTATACCGGCTGGCGGCATAGCTGCGCGCTGACACCCGAGGGCGAGGCGTGGTGCTGGGGGTATGGCTTCGGTGGCCGCCTCGGCAACGACTCCGAAGCAAGCAGCAGCAGCCCGGTCGCCGTGGGAGGCCTCAACACCTTCGTTACCCTGTCGCTCGGTGCCGACCACACCTGCGGCATCACCCCGAGCAATCTCGCCCTCTGCTGGGGCCTCGGCAGCGATGGTCAACTCGGCACCGGGGCAACCCACACGCGGCGCACGCCCCAGTCGTTCAGCCCCCTTCCCTTCGCCTCGATCGCGGCCGGTAACCAGCACACCTGCGCCGTGACGACCACCGGTGTTGCCTACTGCTGGGGACGCGGCATCAAAGGAGCGCTCGGCACCGGTTCGACCACGACGCAACTGTCGCCCGCTCCGGTGTCCGGGGGTCTCACCTTCAGCACAATCGCCGCGGCTGGGATTGGTGAGCACGTCCACACCTGCGCCATTACGACGAGCGGCGCCGCCTACTGCTGGGGCGGCGGCACCTACGGGAAGCTCGGCAACGGTGCCACCAGCGATCGGAACGTTCCGACCCCGGTCAGCGGCGGACAGACGTTCATCTCGATATCGACCGGGCCGTATCACAGCTGCGGTGTCTCGACTTCGGGGAGCACCTACTGCTGGGGCCAGGGCAGCAGCGGCCAGTTGGGTCAGGGAGCGACCAGCAGTTCCACTGTTCCGGTTCCGATGGTCGGCGTCAGTCTTCGTTCGCGGCGATGAGCGCATCAACCGGGTCCAGGGCGGAATGCCCACCGCCCGATCCATAGTCCCGACCGACGCGGGAAGGTCGAGGCGGCGCGCCGCCGATGCCGCAATTCCGGCATCGGAAACTGATCGACCCGGCCGAGTGGTGCTCGACCGGGCCGTCAGTCTGCAGAGGTGGATAGTGCGGCGCTGCTCATGCCGCCCGGTCCTCCGTGCCGGCCGGGGGCGCGGCGCCGATCGCTCGTTGCTTGCTACGGAAGGGCCCCAGCACATTCCGGGCACTCCGCCACGCGGCCAGCTGCTCCGCATGCGCTGCGAACCGATAGCGATTGAGCACGTCGATCGGGCCCAGCAGCTCCATCAGCTGACGGGCTACTTCGTTCAGCTGTGCGTGGGCGCCCACATGCGATCGGCGACCAGCATTGGCGCGCTCGGTGGCCGCCTCGAACCGGTTGAGCGCATCGACGACCTCGTCGAGCTGTCCAGCACCCAGTCCGTAGCGACCGAGCAGCTCCTGATGTTCTCTCGCGAGGTTGACCAGATCCCATGCCCTCGCGATGAACGCCGCGTTGGCCGACCGCCGGCCGGGAAGCCGAAACCGCCCTGCCAGGTCGGGCGCTTCGTAGGCAGCCAAGTCCGCCACTCTGCTCAGATAGCGGATCATGGCACGCTCCAGCACCTGGCGTAGTGCACGGCGGTGTCGGGTCGCCGCCTTCGATCCCATCCGGCCGGCCTGTTCCTGCACGGCGAGATCCTGTGCCTTGGTGAGCAACTCGCCGATGCGGACGGCGAGAGCCTGGTGGCTCGGGTCCATAAACGGGTGAGCCCGGTGAAAATCGCGAACCCGAGCAGCCATCTCCAGTTTTCTCCGCACATCGCTCAACATATGACGACTCCTTTCGGGCACTCAAGCCGGTGCGCACTCCCGGGGCCGCACCGCGGGTAACGGACACGAGGCGGCTCGGCACCCGGGAGGCCGGGCCGTCGTCTGCGGACAAAGCGAGGACCGGACCAGACTGCGGGGCGCCGGCTCCGAGCCGGATGCGAGACCGCTCCCGCCCACGGATGTCGTTGTCGCACAAGCAGTAGCGCGGCGCTGCCTCGGTCACGGCGGGCGCGCCGATTGATCCGGCAACGACGACTCGCGTCGGCGCCAACGTCCTCGAACGAGGACACCGGTGTCATGGAAACTGGTCAGTTGATGAGTGGATATGCGGACTCGCGCCCTGGAGCGGAGTACCATGAATGTGGACCGATGGACCATGAGGCTGGAGTTGTCGTCCATTGCTCTGGACCGGCGAACCGGGGTTCGGGAGCGCCAAACGCCGCCAGTGGATCTGGTGACTCCGGACACGGAACGGCACCCGCTGAAGGCGGAGTTGCGCACGATGCAATGGGACAAACGACCCGGAGATGCGTACCGATGGACACAGCCTCAGGACCAGGAAGCTGTGCAGGCGGATCGGGGAGCATCGACGTGGCACCAGCAGAGGACAGATACGGAACGACCGAGTTGGTCAATGGATTCGGGGGCACGCGGTTTGGACCACGGCACCTGGAACCCGGACCGGAGCACCGGGACCGTGGATTTGAGCTCGGCCCGGGTGGCGTTTGCGACTGGCTACGGGGACCGGCGAGCTGGAGCGAAGGTCTGGACGTGACTGTTTGGGGCAGTAGCTTGGAGCCGAGACAGTCCGTCACCCGGAGACAGCATGCCAGGCATTCGTCAGGACGGGGCGCGACCATTCCAGTACCGGCCCGGCCTCTTCTTTTTTGCGGCCTTCGTTGCCACCTGGATCCCGTGGTTCATGGCCGCGTACCAAGCGCGCGTTGCTGCCCCGGGGAGCCCCATTTCCCCGCTCGGCTATCTCGGTCTCCTGGGTCCGCTCGTCGTTACCTTGATCTTCATCCTGGCGTCCGGCAGCCGGGCCTTGAGGGCCGATTTCCTGCGCCGCTTCGACCCGCGACGGCTCCAACCGGGATACGTCGTCCTCGCGATCGCGATTCCTCCCGTGGCGATCGCACTCGCGATCCTGCTCTCGGTACCGTTGGGTCAGAGCATCGAGCAGTTCCAGCCGTCTTCCGAACACAGTCTGTTCCTCGTGGCCATCGTCCTCGCTCCCATCATCGAGGAGATCTCCTGGCGCGGCTACGGGGTCGACAGTCTCCGCGCGAAGTGGAGTGTCCTGCGGTCGACTTTGATATTCGCGGCGCTCTGGTCGCTGTGGCACGCGCCGCTGGTGCTGCTCCCCGGCACCTATCAGCACCAGGTGGCCAGCATGGGCGAGCCGCTCTTCCTCGCCAACTTCTTCGTCGGCACCATCCCGGCGGCCATCATTGCCAATTGGCTCTACTATGCCAATGGGCGTTCGATCCTGATCGGCGTGCTCTTTCACGCGGCAGCCAACGGCGCCGCGGAGCTCTTGAGCGCGGGGCAGGTTGCCAAAACCCTCGCGACCGGGGTGTGGGCAGTCGTGGCCTTGATCATCGTCGTCTTCGACCGGAAGACGTTCGGGGCCGGCCCCCGAAACTTCATCGAGTATCCATCCCCACACTGACGCTGAACACGGACCTTTGCGGACGGCGTCACGTGGACGAAAAACAACCCACTATTGCTGTGTTTTACCTTGCCTTGATGTAGGTATGCAATATTAAGCAGACTAATTGGACCACTATTAAAGTCTGGCTATCATATAGGGGCGATTCCGTCGCTTATTATAGGCAATGGCACACTTGGACAGCGTTGCCGACTCTCTGACCCGATCTGGCCGTTACATCAGCCAGCCAACGGGATACCGCGCATTCATACCGGCGCCCCTACCGCCGCAACCACCGCTCGCCATCGGGGGTGAACTGCCCGCATTGCTGTCGGAGGCCGATCGCGCCCTGGGTCGCCTGGACGGATCAGTCCTGACGCTGCCGAATCCGGACCTCTTCGTGCTGATGTACGTGCGAAAGGAGGCGGTCCTTTCCAGCCAGATCGAGGGGACGCAAAGCTCCCTCCAGGACGTGCTGGCCGCAGAGGCACAGCTGCTCGATCCGACCCGACCCCGGGATGTCGACGAGGTGCTCAATTACATGCGCGCCATGAACCACGGCCTCGCACGATTGTCCGAGCTACCCGTATCGACGCGACTGATCCGCGAGATTCACGCGGACTTGTTGCGCGGTGTCCGGGGCGGCCGGTTGCAGCCCGGGGAGCTACGCAGCAGTCAGAACTGGATCGGCCCGAGCGGCAGCACCCTGGCGACAGCCACGTTCGTTCCGCCGCCGCATCATCTCGTGCCCGAGACGCTGGGCGCCCTGGAAAAGTTTCTGCACGCAGACGATAGCCTTCCGCCGCTCATCAAGATCGCGCTCGCACACGCACAGTTCGAGACCATCCACCCGTTCCTCGACGGCAACGGTCGCGTCGGGAGGTTGCTGATCACCTTTCTGCTCACAGAGCGCAAGGTTCTACACAAACCCGTTCTCTACCTGTCGCACTACTTTAAACGCTATCGTGCGGCATACTACGACCACCTTCAAGCGGTGCGCGAGCGGGGGGCTTGGGAATCCTGGATCGGTTTCTTCCTTCGCGGTATCATCGACGTCGCCGGCGAAGCGGCCGAGACGGCGCGCCGCATCCTGCACCTGCGTGAGCAACATCGATCGGCCATCACCGAACGACTCGGCCGGGCGGCCGGCAACGGCCACAAGGTTCTGGAAAGCCTGTACGACCGGCCGATCCTCGCCGTGAATACCGCTGCGGCGCTGACGGGTACCACTTACACCGCAGCGAACACCCTCGTAGCCCGTATGGTCAAACTCGGCATCCTCGCCGAGATGACCGGTAACGCGCGCAACCGCCGCTTCCTCTACGCTCCCTACGTTGCCCTGTTCAGTGAAGGCAGCTAAGGCCGGCCCAGTCCGCGTCCGAGCATGGTGCGAAAACGGGGAGCTAGTATCTAACCGTTCGTCAGGAGGATCGCGGCCTGTCTGGCGCAAATGGGTATACTTTGCAACCGACCCATGACCTGCCAGGGAGTCTCCATGAACCAGCGACTCATCATCGCCATCGCGCTTGCCGTGTCTGCATGTAAGCCCCAGGCGGACGCGCCTCTCGACAGTGAACCGGGAGCAGCTATGGAACTGCAAGCCATCCTGAACGAGGCCGTTGTCAAGGGCGTCCCCGGCATCTCCGCCGCCGTGGCCAACGGCAACGGGCTGGTCTGGACCGGGGTCGCGGGCATGTCGGACGTCCAGGCCAACACACCGATTCGCCCGGACATGTTCTTCGGGATCGGCAGCATCACTAAGACCTTCGTCGCCGTGGTCATCCTCCAGCTGGCGGAGGAAGGTCTGGTGAACCTCCAGGGCACCGCCGCGAGCATCCTGGGCACCGCGGTCGACGGCATTCCGAACGCCGACCGGGCCACGATTGCGCAGCTGTTGAATCACACCGGCGGCGTGCCGAGCTGGGAAGACGACCCGGCCTGGATCCGTGAGGGCCGGGGCGATCGCCTGGATCCGAGCCGGATCTGGGGGAAGACGGAGACGCTGCCCTACATCACGGGGCATCAGCCGCTCTTTCCCGCGGGGGAGAAGTTCAGCTACTCCAACACCAACTACACTCTGCTCGGCATGGTGATCGAGCGGGTCACCGGTAACGACGCCGTGGCCGAGATCCATCGGCGGATCCTCGACCCGCTGGGGCTCGCGGACATTCGCCTCGAGGGCTTCGAGCCCGTGCCCAACGAGCGGGTGGCCCATCGCTACCACTGGGCGACAGCGACCTTCCGGGAGACGGCCGGGATCAACGCTGCGTTTCCCGAGGTGCGGCCCGGGCTGATCGACGCGAGTCGCTCGAACCTGTCGGTGGAATGGACCGCGGGCGGCATGGTGGCCACGGCCAGCGACCTGGCCCGCTACGCAGTGGCGCTCCGCGATGGACGCCTGCTCAAACCGGAGAGCATGACGTTCCTGACCACCTGGTTTACCGTCGGAACAGACTCGCAGGTGGGGCACAACGTTTTCCGGAGGACCAATCCGGACGGGTTCACTACGATCGGGCACGACGGCGACGTGCTCGGCTACACGGGCTCGCTCTACTGGGTGGAAGGGACCGACGCGGTGGTCGCGGTCGTGGCCAACGTGGGCTCGATGCACTCGACCAGCGCGGGCACCGGCGGCGCGGCGGCCGACCAGGTGCCGGGCACGGCGTATCTGGTTGCGAAGCAGTCGCGCTTCATCGACCTGGCCACCAAGGTAGCCGCTCAGAAGTGATGTGGCGATTCGTCGCCAGCGTCTCGACGGGACTCTTCGCGCAATGAGAGTTGGAAGGGTGACGATCGGCGCCCTGGTGGTCGGAACGGCGCCGCACCCTGCTCTCTTCTCCGCCGTGTGACGGGGTCGTTACCCCCACCGTTGGATATCGTCGGCCGAGGCAGCTATCTATCCGACAAAACCACCGCCCCTTCCACCCTCAAGCCCAAGGGGACATATGGACCGGCGAACCTTCGTCGCGCGAAGCACGTGGGCCGGCGCGCTCTTCGCACTCCCGGATCGCATCATCAACGACCCCTATGCCCCGTTGCAGTTCGATTCAACCGGGCCGGCAGTTCGCGTGCGCGGCGCCGTTCGCACAGGTACCACCGGCGTTCCGGGTGTAGCGGTGAGCGATGGTGTCTCCGTCGCCAGGACCGACGCGGCAGGCCGCTATACTCTGGTCGCGGACTCGTCACGCCCCTTCATCTTTCTCAGCGTACCTGCCGGCTACCGGATCCCGGTGTCGTCGACGGGCACCGCCGCATTCTATCGACGCCTCACACCCGACGGCCGCGGCGAAGCCACCGCGGAGTTCACGCTCGAGCGGCTGCCGGCCACCGACGATGAGCACAGGTTTCTCGTCCTGGCCGATCCGCAGACCCAAAACACCTTCGAGACCGAGCGACTCCGGCACGAGACTGCACCCGACGTGGCGGCCATGGTGCAGAGCTTCGGCGAGACGACGGTGTTCGGCGTGGGCTGCGGCGACATCATGTACGACGATCTGACGCTCTACCCGGAGTACGAGCGCGCGGTGCAGGCGATGGGTATTCCGTTCTTCCAGGTGATCGGCAACCACGACCTCGTCTTCGACGTGGATAGCGACGAAGCATCCGCCGCAACCTTCGAGCGCCACTTCGGGCCGACGTACTACTCGTTCGACCGCGGCGAAGTGCACTATGTCGTCCTGGACGATGTGTTCTGGCACGGCAAGGGATACCTCGGCTATGTCGACCAGCGGCAACAGGACTGGCTGCGCGCCGACCTGGCACGGATCGAGCGGGGTCGCACGGTCGTAGTCTTTCTCCACATCCCGGCGCTGTCGACCCGCAACCTGCGCAACGGCGGAACTCCGGGCACCGGCGAATCGGTGGCGAACCGCGAAGCGCTCTACCGCATCCTGGAGCCGTATCGCGCCTACATCATGTCGGGCCATACCCACGAGCACGAACGGCACCAGGACGGTTCGGTCCGCCATCACGTCCACGGCGCCGTCTGCGGCGCCTGGTGGAGCGGCGATATCTGCTGGGACGGCACGCCGAACGGGTACGGGGTGTATCGCGTGCGCGGCAGCGAACTCAGGTGGTCATACAAAGCAACCGGACAACCGGCAGACCTGCAGATGCGGCTCCATGGACCCGGCTCCGATCCGACCGCACCTGGCGACCTGGTCGCCAACATCTGGGACGCGGATCCGTCATGGACTGTCGTCTGGTACGAAGACGGCGCCCGACGCGGCCCGATGAGCCGCCGGCTCGGGCTCTGCCCGCGTGCGGTGGAGGAGCAGACCGGCCCCGCCAAGCCGGAGCGCCGAGGCTGGGTCGAGCCGACCCGGACCCAACACCTCTACTATGCGCCGGTGTCGCCGGGAGCGCGCGAGGTTCGCGTTGAGGCGACCGACCCGTGGGGTGGCATGCACACCACGCAGCTGACCCTGTAACACACCAGCCGCTCATCGGTCTCCAGGCATCCGCCCGACTCGCCAGCTGCGACCGATCACTCCCCGGATTCACCGGTCATACGGAGCTACCAGTCGTTCCCGAACGTACAAGGCGGCGCTGGGGCAGGATTGGCCTCCCAGATTTGCCGCGCGTAGAACCGAAGGGTCACTTGCGGCGAGAAGCCGGAGACCCCTGCCCCGAGCGTTCCCCGACCCCACCCCGCCCCGCTCACGTTGAACACCATCTGGGTCAACATCTGCGCGCCGTAAATGTTGTCCCGAACGCTGCCGGTGTAGCTGAGCGAGTATCCCGGCGGCCCGCCGGGCGACTCGCGTCCGGTTCCGATGTAGACTCGGGTCTCGAGGGTGGGAGAGTGGCTGACGTCGCCGGGAAAGAGCCAGAGGGCTTTGGCCGTCGCGCCCTGCCCAGCCGCGGTCACCGTGAAGAAGGTGCCAAACTCCCGCGCCGTGCTCGGCGTCAGCAGTGACAGGAATCCGTCGGTCGGCGTGGCGACGACTCTGTTTACCTGCTCGAGCCACCGCGAATAGGCGCTCGCCTGGGCGCCGCTGAAGCCGGTGCTCGGGTTGTCGGACTTCATCTCGACGCACTCCATGCGCCAGTGGTAGCCTTCGAGAATGTTGACCGTCCCCGAATCGACGGCCAGCCGAGTCCCGACCGCATCGAAGAGCTCGACCTTCGGACGAACAACTCCCCTCGCGGGAAACCGATGCGTCACCGTCGCCCCGGTAAACGCGGTTTCGATCGGCGCAGTGTGAGGCCCCAAGGTGAACCGGTACTTCGAGTCGGAGTCGCCGAGTCCTCCGTTGTTCACCGACAAGGTGACCTCCTGACCGACGATCGCCTGAATCCGATCGCGGAGCAGCTGGAACGGCACCCGCTCCACCTCGGCCATGGTGAAATGGGAGTAGAGCCACTCCCTCACCGACGGATTGTCATGGGTAACCCGATGGATCAGCCCCAACTGCTGGACCCCGAGCACGAGGGGCGTCTCGACGCCAGGATCCGAATCCGCGCGATCGTCGCCGATGAACTCCCCGGTCGCCTTGTACGCTCCGGTGAAGACCCGATCGAGTTTCTCGTTGGTCGGCCCGCGAGCGACCTTGCACTCGGGACAGAGCGTCCGAAAGATCAGCGATGTACTCGCGGTCCTGATCGGGTCGCTCACCTGGCGCCAGAGGGGGTCGACCGGATCGCGATACTCGAGCAGCACCGGGTGGAACATGTCGTCGCCGATCGTTTTTGCGACCAGCTGGTCCCAGAGCTGGTCGAAACGGCGGAAGTCGACCAGCGCGCTCACCCCCAGTACGACGAGCCGCGAGTACGCCTCGGCCTGCCCGTCGGCATTTTGGGCAAACTGGAACGGGACCACCGCGTCGGTCGTGTACTCGACCTCGCGCTCCACGCCGGGCACATTGGGATCGGAGACGAACACCGTGCCCCCGCTGGCGGTGGGATGAATGGCCTGGGCTATGATCGCGTGTCCATTGGTCCAGTCCGACTTATAGATGGCCAGCGCCTGGGCTCGGCCCGTCGTCAGCATGGCAAGCGCGAGTGACTGCGCCTGGGTCACGATCCATTCCTGCCCACCGATCGGAGCGAGGAGATCGGCCGCGAGTTGCTGCAGCAGCTGGTATACGACCTGTGCTTTGCCGCTCTCCCAGTCACTGGTCTGCTGGACCACGGACGCCAGGCGGATCCCTTCCGGGTTGTCGGCTTCGAGCGTGCTGACCTGGTCGTAGAGGCCGTGCAACGACCCGTGGTTGGCTTTGCGGGTGTAGTGATGATGGAGCGCCGACAGCGTCGATCCGACGCAGTACCCCCCGGGGGCGAGTACCGAGCCCCGGTTGACGAATTCCCAGTCGTCGACGCCGGGCATGAACGAGGTCCGAATCATGACGCGGAGGTCCGGAAGCGACACGCCGACCAGGACGATCTCGATCTCGCCTTCCGGCGGCTCGGCAGCCGACCGGGCGCGCAGCGCCGAGGGGACGTTGGTCGGGATGACCATCTGCGCAGCGGAGAGGTGCTGCGTCAGCAGGCCGAGGGAACTGTCGGTCCGCGCAGCAAGGGGGATCAGCTCGAGGGTGCCGCTGCTCGGATCGCGGAAGAACGCCGCCACGGCCGAGTCTTTGCCGATCCGGGCCGGCACGATGAGGTGAAAGGGCGTCGCGGCGAACCCCTTCCCGTTCCGGATCCGGATGGTGGACCCGACCTGCCGGGTCTTGGGCGGCAGGGTCGGCCGGACCTCCTTCATCTCGCTCACCGTCCACTGGCCGCCGGAGAAAGCTCCGGCCGGCACCGTGATCTTGAGCCCGTCGAGCGGGCTTCCCGGTTTGGTGACCGTCAGGGACCCGCCCCCGGCCCCGAGCGGCGCCTCGAGTACGACGTCGATAGGGCTCGGCGGCGGAGGAGGGGGGGGCGGGGGTGGGGGTGGGGGCGGCGGTGGTGCCGGCACCGGAGGAGGCGCCGGGGGGTTGGGCGTGATGGCCGTGTCACCCCCTCCGCAGGCCGTCAGCAGCGAGGCAACAACGATGAGGCCGGCGACTCCACGGATAGGGCGCATCAGCAGTCTCGAATGGGAAGCTGATCAAGACGCGCCAAACGCCTGGGCTGGGGCTCATCTGGTCTCCGAACGTCCGGCGACCTGCGGCGATAGCAGTTGTTGGCCGGCAACGACGGGAGTCGCGTCGTCCCAGCGTGAAAGATAGATTCCGATCTGGCCCCTACTCCCTCACCAGACGGTGTGTATGGGGCAGCCGTCCGTGCGCCGGACCGGGATTCCACCCACGGGCCGGTGGCCATCACGATCACCATGACGTTCGACCGGACCTGCCAGGGAGGCCACCCGATGCGCCGAATCCTGCTCGCGTTGTTACTGCTCGTGTGCACCTCGGCGGCGCTCGTCGCACAGGTGCGCAACGTTCCTGATGCTCCCGGCAGATGGAAGCCGTGGAAGTTCATCGCGTACCCCACGACCCGGACGCAGCTCGGCGCCCGACCCGCCGACATGAAGGACCTCGAAGCGCATCTGCTGCGCCTCAACGCCATCATCAAGAATGTCGACGGGATCACGAACCCGATCGGCTTCAGCGTCGAGACCTCGGGCTCGTTCGGCCTGGTGTCGGGCCGGAGCTCGGCAATCCCCGGAGAGCCGTCCCTGACCGCGCGGCCCTTGCCGACGGGTCTCTACTTCGGCGCCTTCCCCATCCTGGAGTATGGCAGCGGGGCCGCGACCAAGCGTGACGACGGAGGAGAAACGGCACTGCTGCTGTTCACCGTCAACGAGGTGTCGCATCCGCTGTTTGCGGCCCGCGACAGCCGCGTGCCGGAGTTCGAGAAACTCGACGTCGATGTGGTGCGCCTGCCCAAGCCCGAGCCTGACTTGTTCGGCATGCCGCGCTACGGCAGCGACGTGATTGTGATCAAGAAGACGGACGCGCCGATCTCGATCGCGGTGACCATGGCCCAGACGCTGGAGCTGGTGGCGCAGAGCATCGAGCAGCGGCTGGTCGACGAGCGCGACGTCGCGGCGCAGCTTCAGAAGGGGTATGACGAGCGAACGGATCCCGCGATGCGTGCCAAGCGCCTGGCGGAGCACAAGCAGATCGCAGCGACGATCAAGGATCCGACCTATCTGGAAACGATGACGAAGGTCGACGCCGAGCTTGCGCGAACTGCCGCCGAGCAGCTGCTGCCGCAAATCGCCCGCGCCAAGGCGAGCGTGACAGCGAGCGAGCAGGAGCTGGCCGACACCAAGGCCAAGGCCGCCGGGCTCTCGGCGGCCGACAAGGCGGCGCCCGCCTGCTATGCCAGCGGAGGGAGCGGGCCGGCTCTCGCGCGTTTCCGGCGCGCGCCGGAATCCGGGTGCGACCCGCTGGTGCGTCCGAACTGGGCGCTGTTCAACCCGGCGCTCCCGCGATCGGCGCCGCAGTTGCTGACCATCTCGCACTTCGAGCGGTGTCTGCCCGCTAACCGGCCAACGCGCAACCCCGGCGGATGTACGGCAAACATGCGGCTGCTCGAGTCGATCGACAAAGCCGCGCTCCTGGCCTGGTTACAGTGACAGAGGAGCGCGGCACCCCATAATCGAGAGGTACCTAGTTCAGTCTTCGTCTGCACCGGTAAGGGGAACCAGTCGCGCCCGCGGCGGGATGCCTGCCTCCAGCTCCATGATCCCGACCGAAGCGGGGAGGTCGAAGCGTCGCGCCCCCGCCCCGCCGGGGTTCATGACCGTCACTACCAGGTCCACGGTCGTCAGCAGAGGCTGATGCGTATGACCGTAGATGATGACCTCCGCATCCGGAAACGCCTGATACAGATTCTCCGGCGTCGGGCTCCGGCCCAGCTGATGGCCGTGAATCAGCACGAAGCGGAACCCGTCGATTTCCGTCTCCACTACCTCCGGAACTCTGCTGCGAATGTCGAAATCGTCGGTGTTACCCCAGACCGCCATCACCGGCGCGATGGCTTCCAGTTCGGTGAGCAGTTCGGGCGGACCGACATCGCCGGCGTGGAGGATCAGGTCGACGTCCTTGAAGACCTCGAACACCTCCGGACGAAGCATGCCATGAGTATCGGAGATGATGCCGAGCCGCATGTCACTCCTCCTGCCAGCGGGGCGCGCCGGTAAGATCCAGGTCGAACTGATCGAGCACCCGCTGCGCCACGAAATCGACCAGCTGCGCTACCGTGGTGGGGCGATGGTAGAAGCCGGGCGCAGCGGGGAGAATGGTCGCTCCCGCTTCCGCAGCTGCCGTCATGTTCCGCAAGTGCACCAGCGACCACGGGGTTTCCCGCGGCACCAGCACCAGCTTGCGACCCTCTTTGAGCGTCACATCCGCGGCCCGCTCAACCAGCGAACGGCTGGTGCCGTGGGCCACCGCAGCGACCGTTCCCATCGAACAGGGACAGATCAGCATGCCCGAGGTCCGCTGCGAGCCGGAGGCCGGCTTGGCGCCGCGATCGCCGTCGTCGAATACCGTAATACTGGTCCAGTCGCCGCCGGTTGCTGCGCGCAGTGCATCGATGTCGCCGACGCCGGCTTCGGTTTCCAACAGCCGCCAGCCGTGCCCCGAGATGATCAGCCAGACCGGGATGCGGTGCCGCGCGAGAAGGTCCAGAATACGCACGGCATAAGGCGCCCCGGACGCCCCCGTCACTGCCATCACGAGCGGATGCCGCGCGGTTGTCACGGCGCGGCTCGCGTGGCAGCCACACCGTCGGTCTGGCTGCGGATCCAGGAGCGGAAGGTCACCTCAGGCATCCCGGATGACGGGCCCGACAGTAACTCCGATGGCGTACCGCGCAGGTAGCGCTCAAAAAAGGCCAGCGTATAGGCATTGATGATCTCATGCGCCCGATGCGCCTCGAGCCGCCCTTTGGGACGATCGTAGAACAGGGCGAGATCCGAGAAGTCGCCGTGATCGGTTCCTTCGATGGAGAGATCATACCAATCGGCAGAGGAGCGCTCCCGGGTGGTGCTGTCCCATGCGGTAGTCATGTCCATCAGCTCACGAATCGCGGGACGGTCCTTTTCCGGGTACAGCTGTGAATAGTCCGTGGTGTTGTGCAGCAGCATGACCGGCCGAGAGGTGCCACGTTCGCGGACCGACCCGAACAACTGCCCGTCGTGGTCGACCGCAGCTTTGACCCGCGGATCCTCGGCGGTGAGCTGGACGGCGGTGGCGCCGCCGAACGACCAGCCGAAGGCGCCGACCCGCTCGAGGTCGAGGCGACCCTGAAACGGCCCCGGATCGCGGGCCAGCGTTTCGATACGATCAAGCGCGAAACGGGCATCGGCTACCCAGATGGGAAAGACCGGGTCATCCAGAAATGCCCAGGATGCCAGGGCGTCGGCATGCCCATCACCGGTTTCCTTGGGCATGGTCAAGGTATCCGGAGCAAACGGCGTCCCATCGGGATACTTGGCGGATTGATTGAAGCCAAAATGCTCGACGGAAAAGACCACGTAACCGTAGCTGGCGAGCCATTGCGTCGTGAAGGTGGCACTCCAGCGGGTCCAGGCGCCGCCATGATTGTAGACCAGCACCGGAAACGCCGACTCCGATGACGCCACCGGCGCGTCGAGCACGGCACGGGTCTTTGCCTTGGCAGCTGCGCGTGCTCCTGCCTTGCTGGCGAACTCATCCGGTCGCATCAGATATCGCGCGGTATCCGCGCCGCCCGAGACGGCGGGGTACCAGACCTGCACCACCACTCGCCGGTGGTCCGCCGGATCTGTGGTATACGGCTCGGCCCGGCTCGAATCGGTCCAAGTGTACTCCCGCGTACCGACGGCAAAGGGACCGCTGGGCAGCTCGAACGGTTGCTCCGGAAACTTGGGCATTGCCCGCCGCACGTAGAGGCCGAGACCGACCACGACGAGGGCCAGCACGACGACCACAATTTTCACGAGCTTCCGCATGTAAGCCTCCGGCCAGGCGAGGGACTAGACGAGTCGATCGAGCAAGGCGAACAGAAAGACGGTCACGCTCATCACACCGTTCATGGTGAAGAATGCCGCGTCGAGACGCGACAGATCGCCCGGTTGGACCAACCGATGTTCATAGGCAAGAATACCGGCGGCCGCGACCAGGCCCAGATAGTACCAGAGTCCGAAGCCGGCCCCGAACCCGAAGAGCGCCAGCGCAGGAATCGTAACGCCGTGCAGCAGCTTGGCCGCCAGGATGGCACGCCGCTCACCGAGTTTGACCACCGCACTCCGGAGCCCGGAGCCGCGATCGAAGGCTTCGTCAGGCAGCGCGTAGAACATGTCGAATCCCGCCACCCAGGTCGCGACACCGATGGTCACGGCCAGCAGCACCCACCAGGGCTCACTCCAGGTGCCGGTCACCGCGAGATAGCCGCCGACCGGAGCAATCGCGAGACTCATCCCGAGCCAGAGATGCGGCCACCAGGTGAACCGTTTGGCCAGGCTGTACGTCATGATCCACGCGAGCGCCACCGGCGACAACCAGAGGCAGACCCGATTGAGCGACCCGGCCGCCGCGACGAACACCACACCAGCCACGACCACCGAGATCCACGCCTGGCGCAGCGTCAACGCGCCGCTCGGCAATTCGCGCGCGCGAGTCCGCGGGTTTTGGGCGTCGAACTCGCGGTCGGCGATGCGATTGAATCCCATCGCGACCCAGCGAGCGGCCGAAAACGCGATTACCACGAGCAGAACAGTCTGCCAGCGAATCGGCCCACGATACGAGGCGGCGAGCACGCCGAGCAGCGCAAAGGGCAGCGCGAAGAGGGTGTGGGGCAACTTGACGAAGTTGAGGTAGCGAATCGCCAGCGAACCGCCCGCGAACGTCTGCCCTTCCCGACCACCCGCCTCCGGCTGAAGACTGCTCACAACTTGATGCCCAGCTTGGGCCACAGCTCGTCGATCCGACGCTTGGTGGCCGGATCCATCTCGATCAGCGGCGGCCACTCCCGGGTAAAGCCTTCCTCCGGCCACTTCTTGGTGCCGTCGATGCCCATCTTGCTGCCGAAGCTGAATGCGCGGCTTGCGTGATCGAGCACGTCGACCGGGCCCATGCTGAACCGGACGTCGCGCTCCGGATCGATGTTGTTGAGCGCGATCCACCAGGCTTCGTCCGGATCCTGCACGTTGACGTGCTTGTCGACCACTACGATGACCTTGGCGAGCGACATCAATCCGGCGCCCCACATGGCGTTCATCACCTTGTAGGCATGCCCGGGATATTGCTTGTCGATCGACACCAGGACCAGGTTGTGGAAGATGCCGCAGGCCGGCATGTGATAGTCGACCACTTCCGGCGTGGTCAGCTTGAGCAACGGCAGGAAGATCCGCTCGGTAGCGTGACCGAGATAGTAATCCTCCATCGGCGGCCGACCGACCAGCGTCGCGGGGTAGATCGGATCCTTCCGCATGGTGACGCAGGTGATGTGGACCTTGGGGTAGTAATCGGCCAGCGAGTAAAAGCCGGTGTGGTCGCCGAACGGTCCTTCGAGCACCAGCGGCTCGGACGGATCGATGTACCCTTCGAGTACGATGTCGGCCTCAGCGGGCACTTCGAGGTCGCAGGTCATGGCCTTGGCGAGTTCGACCGGCGACTTGCGCAGGAAGCCAGCGAAGAGGAACTCGTCGATCATTGGAGGCAGTGGCGCCGAGGCGGAGTACATCGCCGCCGGATCGCCACCCAGCGCGATCACGACCGGCATCCGCTCGCCCTTCTCGGCCATTTCGCGCCAATGCGCCGCGCCGACTTTATGGCGCTGCCAGTGCATAGCCACCGTGTTCTTACCGATGACCTGGACCCGATACATGCCGACGTTGCGAATTCCCTTGCTGGGATCCTCGGTAATCACCATCGGGAAGGTGATGTAGGGCCCGCCGTCATCCGGCCAGGTCGTGAGGATGGGAAGCGAGGCGAGATCGACTTCGTCTCCCTGCATCACCACGGCCTGACACGCCGGCCGGCCGCTTCGCGTCCGCGGCGGGAACTTGGCCACCTCGGCCAGCTTGGGCAGCATCGAGAGCTTACCCATCAGGCCATCCGGCACCTTGAGGTTGAGCAGCTCGGAAATCCGGGCGCCGACCTCGTCCAGGCGTTCCACGCCCAGCGAAATACCCATCCGCCGCATCGAGCCGAACAGATTGATGCCCACCGGAATCGGACTGGTCCGCCCATCGGCCAGCAACGGCTTTTCGAAGAGGAGCGCCGGCCCGCCGCCCGGACTTTTCATGACGCGATCGGTGATTTCCGCGATCTCGAGCCGGATGTCGACCGGCTGGGTCACCCGGACCAGCTCGCCGGCCCGCTCGATTTCCCGCACGAACTCCCGCAAGGTATCTATTGCCATGCATCGCCCTGCCGGAAGCCGGCATTTCCGATGGTGATCCGTGTCAGTGTTGCCAACTCGGAAATATAGGCCCGATCGGTCTCCCGGAGCACCCGCGCGGGCCGCCGATCCGGGCCGGCTTCCGGCAGCCATACCGCTTGCTCGGCATGGTCAGAACAGCAGGCCCGCAATGGTGGCCGACATGAAATTGGCCAGCGTGCCGGCCAGCATGGCCCGGAAGCCGAGCCTGGCCAGATCGGCTTTGCGGGTTGGCGCCAGCGCACCGATCCCGCCGATCTGAATCCCGACCGAACTGATGTTGGCAAAGCCGGCCAGTGCGAAGGAGGCGATCACGAACGAGCGCGGATCGAGCGTCTCCTTGAGCGGACCAAGTTGCGAGAAGGCCACGAACTCGTTGAGTACGGTTCGGGTTCCCAGCAAGCCACCCACCACGCCCGCATCCTGCCACGGCACTCCCATGACCCAGGCAATCGGCCGGCCCACCCAGGACAGCACGGTCTGGATGTTCTCGGGGAACCAGGGCAGCCATCCGTGGACCGCCCCCATGGCCCCGTTGGCGAGCGCGATCAACGCGATGAACGAAATCAGCATCGCAATCACGTTGAGCATCAGGTGGAGACCCTCGCTGGTGCCACGCGCGGCGGCGTCGACCACGTTGACGTCGGTTTTGGGAATCTCGAGCTTGGTGGTGCCGTAGGTTTCCGGCGTTTCCGTCTCCGGCTCGAAGAGCTTGGCCATCATGATGGTGCCGGGCGCCGTCATGATCACGGCGGTGAGCAGATGCCGGGCTTCGATACCAAAGGCGATGTACGCCGCCATGATCGAGCCGGAGATGTGCGCCATCCCCGAGGTCATCACCGTCATCAGCTCCGAGCGCGTCAAGCGCGCAAGGAAGGGCCGGATGGTGAGCGGCGCTTCGGTCTGCCCCATGAAGATCGAGGCCGCCACATTCAGGCTTTCGGCCCCGCTCGCGCCGAGGAAGCGACTCATCACCACGGCAAAGGCGCGCACGATCATCTGCATCACGCCGAGGTAGTACATGATGGCAAACAGCGCCGACACGAAAATGATGGCGGGAAGGATCTGCAGCGCGAAGATGACGCCGAGACTCGAATTGGGCTTGCCCAGCTCGCCGAAGACGAACTCGGAGCCGGCATAGGAATAGTGGAGAATCGAGGTGACGAAGTCGCCCAGGCGGCGGAAGAGCTGCTGACCGAGCGGCACCCGGAGCACGAAGATGGCGAACAGCACCTGCAGACCGAAGCCCCAGGCAATCACCTTCCAGCGGATCGAGCGGCGCTGGGACGACATGGCATAGCCGATCCCCAGGATCACCACGATGCCCAGGAGACCGACCAGCCGCGAGGAAAGCGGCACGGATGGGCGGGCCGCTGGTGCGGCTGTTTCCGGGGCCTGCACGGCCGGGGCAGTGACCGTGACCGGTTCCTGTTGCCCGACCAGCGTGGCCACGCCACGTCCTGTCATCCCAGGCAGGGTCCAGGAGGCCACCGACACCACCACAAGGCACAATAAAGCCGCGACCCAACCACTCAGGCGCGATCTGGCCATTACCCGCTCCATGTAGGCGTAGAATTTCAAAGTTCGACCGGAGGCGGCTCCACCCCGACCCGCCGACCGCGAGATTAACTTGCTCTAGTTTCCGTGATCCGCAACGCCGTCCCCGACCCGAATCCGGAGCCACTGGGTGTCAACGATCGATCTCGTCGTGGTCCTGGTCTACCTCGCGGCATCCATCGGTATCGGGCTCTGGCTCGCCAAGGCCCAGACTACCGCCGGCGACTACTTCCTGGGCGCCAGGAATCTGCCCACCTGGGCCATCATGCTCTCCATCGTGTCGACGGAGACCTCGGCGCTGACCGTCATCTCGGTTCCCGGCATCGGCGCCCGGGGGGATCTGACCTTCCTCCAGCTGGCCTTCGGGTACCTCGTCGGACGGTTCCTGGTAGCCGCCTGGTTACTCCCCGGCTACTTCCGGGGCGACCAGGAAACGGCGTATCAACGGATCGAAAACCGGTTCGGCCGCCGGACCCGTCAGGTGGCCTCGATGGTCTTCCTGGTGACCCGCGCGCTGGGCGATTCGGTCCGCGTCTTTGCGACTGCCATCCCGATGGCGATCGTCTCCGGCTGGAGCATCCCCGCCTCGATTCTGGCAATCGGGATCATCTCGCTGATCTACACCTGGATCGGCGGGTTCAAGGCCGTCGTCTGGACCGATGTCCTGCAGCTGTCGGTCTACCTCGCGGGCGGCGTGGCCGCGCTGTGGATTGCCTGGAATCTGGTCGGCGGACCGACCGCTTCGCTGGCGCTCTCGGCCGAAGCCGGAAAGCTCCGCCTCTTCGACTTCTCGATCAACTTCACGGCCACCTATACCTTCCTGGGCGGATTGGTCGGGGGCGCGCTGCTTTCGGCAGCCTCGCACGGCACGGACCACCTGATCGTCCAGCGCCTGCTCGCGTCGAGTTCGCTCGGGGCTGCGAAGAAGGCGCTGATCGGCTCGGGCATCATGGTGATTTTCCAGTTCCTGCTGTTCCTGTTGATCGGTTCTGCCATCTGGGCTGCGAACCTGGCGCCGGCAGACCAGCCGGCCGACCAGCTCTTCCCGCGATTCATCGCCGAGTACCTGCCGACCGGCCTGGCCGGGCTGATGATCGCCGGCATCCTGGCCGCCGCGATGGGCACCATCAGTTCGTCGATCAATTCGATGGCGTCATCGGCCACCTACGACCTCTATGTCGGCCTGACAGGCCGTAGCGAGCCGCAGCGTCTGCTGAAAATCGGCAGGCTCTTCTCCGTCGTCTGGGGCGTGCTATTGATCCTGGGGGCGTTTTTCTTCTATGCCTACACGGCGCGCAACGATTCGCCGGTGGTGGTCCTGGCCCTCTCGATTGCTTCGGTGACGTATGGCGCCCTGCTCGGCACTTACATCCTGGCCACTATCAACCCGCGCGCCCAGGGCCGCGATGTGATCGGCGCGCTGGTCTTCACGGTCGTCGTGATGCTGGTCATCGTCTTTGCCGCGCCGATCGGAGCGGCCACCGGCTCCGCCTTACTCGGCAGTATCGGGAAGCTCGCCTGGCCCTGGTACGTACCGCTTGGTACGCTCCTGACCGTCGTGGTCGGCTCGCTGCTCAGCCGGATGCCGCGCCGAGGCATCGCAGCAATCGGGTGATACGGCGATGACGGTCTCTCCACCCGAACTGCCCCGCCCCGACCGCGAGGCCTCGACCGCGGCGGTGGTTCCCACGCCGCCGCCGCTGCCGCCGGTGCTGGACGACGCCACCCGGCAGCTCAATCTGGATCGGATGAAGCGGCGCGCCTCGGCGTTGCTGGTCATCTCCGCAGGGGTTTTTCTGGTGGCCAGCTACTACGAGCCCCTGGCGGGATGGATCGGTTACCTCCGCGCCACGGCCGAAGCGGCCGTGATCGGCGGCCTGGCCGACTGGTTTGCCGTGACCGCACTGTTCCGGCATCCGCTCGGCATTCCGATTCCTCACACCGCGATTTTACCGAGTAAGAAAGATCGCCTGGGCCGAACCCTCGGAACCTTCGTCCAGAACCATTTCCTGGCGCGCGAGGTGCTGGCCGAGCGGCTGCGCTCGCTGCGCCCGGCGGAGCGCGTCGCTCGTTGGCTCTGTGAGCCCGAGAACAGCCGTCAAATCGCGAGCCAGGTGGCCAGCGGCCTCGGGAAGGCCCTCGAGGCGCTGCCGGACGAGGAGATCAAGACCCTGATTCACCGGGCCGTCGTCACCCGGCTGCGCACCACTCAGGTGGCGCCGATCCTGAGCAGCGCACTGACCCTGGTTCGAACCGGTAACAAGCACCAGGATCTCCTGAGCGAGGCGGTCCGGATCGCAGCCCGGGCCCTGGACGACAACCGGGACAGCATCCGCGAATCGGTCAAATCGAAGAGTCCCTGGTGGATTCCGGGCGTCGTCGACAACAAGATCTACGGCCGGATCGTGGTCGGGGTCGAGACCATGCTGGACGAGATCCGCGACGACCCCGAGCATCCGATGCGGGCCAAGTTCGACGAGGCACTGGACCGTTTCGTGGACCAATTGCAGACCTCGCCCGACACGATTGCCAAGGCGGAGGCGCTCAAGGAGCAGGTCCTGACCGGCCCGGTGCTGGAGGAGTTCACCACCTGGCTCTGGGAACACGTCCGCGAGGCGGCGGTGAACAAGGCGACCGACCCGGAATCACCCTCGGCGCTGGAACGGGGCATCGAGGCGTTCGGGAGATCGCTGCTCGGCAATCAAGCTATGATGGACCGGATCGACGACTTCGTGGTCGAGCGGGCCCTGGGGGCGGTCGAGCAGTACCGGGGTGAGGCGGCCGAGCTGATTGCTCAGACGGTGGCGAAGTGGGATCCGGCAGTGACGTCACGCCGGATCGAACTGGCCATTGGGCGGGATCTCCAGTTCATCCGGATCAACGGAACCCTGGTGGGCGGCCTGCTCGGCCTGCTGATTCACACCGTCAAGGAACTGCTCAAATAGCAGGCTGCCGTATCAGCGATCCAGCCTCACCCCGGCATGGATGGCGCAAATCCCGCCCAGCAACAGTTTGACTTTGACCGGCTCGAATCCGGCTCGTTCCATCTTGGCCGCGAGTTCCGGCGGTTCGGGAAACGCCAGGACGGACTCTGGCAGGTAGGTGTAGGCATCTCTATGTTTCGAGATGAGGCGTCCGATGAACGGCAGGATTCGTCGGAAATAAAAGAAGTACATGCCGCGGAGGGGCTGGCGCGGCGGCGTGGTGAATTCGAGGATGACCAGCCGGGCGCCGGGTTTGAGGACGCGGGCGGCCTCGCGCAGTCCGCCGTCCAGGTCCATCAGATTGCGGACCCCGAACCCGACCGTCGCCCCGTCGAACGCCCGATCGGGAAACGGCAGCTCCAGGGCGTCGGCCGTTACCGGAACGACCGCGGCCGATTTGTCGCGCCCGCGTTCGAGCATGGGTTTGACGAAATCGGCGCCGATGACCCGCCCCCCGAAACCGGGGTGGTTGCCGAGGGCGGCAGCCAGATCGAGGGTTCCGGCACAGAGGTCGAGATAGGTTCCGGCCGGTTTGGATTCCCACCCGAGTTCCGCCACGGCGGACCGGCGCCACCGCTTATCGATATTGAGGCTGAGCAGGTGATTGAGCAGATCGTAGCGCGGCGCAATGGCGGTAAAGATGCCCCGGACGTAGGCGCGCTTCTCCGCCCCTCCGGAAACCGGTAATTCTTTGTCCGTGACGACCATAGCCTGTCAAATTCGTCGGCTCGGAACGTGAACGCAACCGGCCGCCCGTGACGCTCCGTCCCGGCTCGTTACGTGAGCACACCGACCAGGACGTCGTCGCTCTTGCCAAGGAGGGGCGGGACGAGGCCTACCGGGAACTGATCCGGCGGTACGAGCGCCCGGTGTTCTCCCTCATTTTCCGGATGGTGCGGAATCGGGAGCTGGCCGAAGACCTGGTCCAGGAAACCTTCATCAAAGTTCTGAACGCGGTGCAGTCGTATCGTCCCGAGTTCAAGTTCTCGTCCTGGGTCTTCAAGATCGCCAACAACGCCGCCATCGATCATCTCCGCAAGCGCGAGTTGGACACGCTTTCGCTCGAAGGCTCGCCGCACGCCGACACGCCCGAACTAGTCGAAGCTACCGCACTGCAGATCTCCGAACGCGGCGAGAATCAGTTACAGGAAGTCGAGAACCGCGAACTCGGCAGTACCATCGAGTCCGCCATCGGCTTGCTCCGGCCGGAGTATCGTTCCTGCATCCTGCTACGCCACGTCGAGGGCCGCAGCTATGAAGAAATCGCCGAGATTCTGAATCTGCCGCTGGGCACGGTCAAGACATACATCCATCGCGCGCGCAACGAACTGCGAGTTTCGCTCAAAGACCTGCGTAACGAATAGCAACGCTGAAACTCCGCCCGCGATAGCGCCGTACAGAGGTCGATTATGACGTGGCCGACGAAGCACCTCACCGCAGACGACCTGGACGCGTTCCACTCTGGATCGTCCATCCAAGAGATGCAGTTACATCTCGAAACGTGCGCCGAATGCCAGCAGCTGATCGCACTCGATCAGCGCGTACTCGAGATGATGTCGGCCATGCCCAGCTTGGCACCGTCGGCCCAGCTCGCCGACCGGATCATGGCGCGGGTTCAGTTCACGTCGCGATCGGTTCCGGTACTGTCCTACCCCGCCCTGACCCGGCGTCGGCTGGGGGCCATCGCGGCCGCAGTGGTCGGAATGGCTGCGAGCGTAGCGTGGACGAGCGCGAATCGCGCCACGCTCGACGGCTGGCTGACCCGGACCGGCGATGCGCTGGTTGCCTGGGGCCTCGATCGGTGGAATAGTGGTGTCGCCATGCTCACGGCGGAGCCCTGGTTCGAAACCTTGCGGATTGCGTCGGGTACACCGGCCCGGCTCGCAGTGATCGGCGTCGCAACCCTGATGTTGTACGGAGCCGGCATCGTCGTACTCCGCCGGCTCGTTACCCCGGCCAATCACTCCGCCTAGATCGTGCTGCGCGTTCTTTCCCTCCTCGCCCTGCTCGGTACGCATGCTTCGTCATTGCACGCCGTGCCGGATCAGCGAGGCGGGCGTTTCGTCGACTATGTGCGGGAACATCTGCTCTCGACACTTGGGCTGACCTGGGACGAAGTCGCTCCGCAGCCCGTCGCCGATGACCCGGCGGCACCGGTGGTCGAACTCGAATCGATCGATCCGCTCGCACTCGAACGGCAGCTCCGCAACCTGGTCAAAGCCCCCTACGCATCGGTCCGCCTTCGCACTCCGGACGGCTACGCGCACGTCGGGAACTTCAGCGTCGGATCCAAGGAATCCCTCAAGTCGAACGTCCTGGTCATCGGCGGCCGCGCCGACGTCTACGGCCGAGTGGCGGGCAACCTGGTGGCACTCGACGGCAACGTGCTGCTGCACCGGGGCAGCGCCATCACCGGTGACGTGATTGCTTATGCCGGCCGGATCACTAATCTGGGCGGCAACGTGGGCGGCAGGAGCCTGACCTTTCCGGCCGCGCAGGCAGCGACTGTCTCGGCCCCGGTCAGTCCGATCGCCCGCACCGCGACTCATGCGGCCGGCGTAATCGGGACGTTTCTCATGCTCGGTCTGATCGGATTCGGGCTGGTCCTGTTCGGTAAGCCGAATCTCGAGACCGTGTCAGACACGGCGAGTCACAGCTTCTTCCGATCGTTCGTGGTCGGCCTCTTGTCACAGGTGCTGATCGTTCCGACCTTCGGGATGCTGGTGGTGGGCCTGGTCCTGAGTGTGGTCGGCGTGCTGCTGGTGCCGTTCGTGATTGCGGTCTACGCGCTCCTGGTCGTGGCCGGCATCGTCGGCGGATTTCTGGCGGTGACCCACGCCATGGGGGAGACGCACGCGCGGCGACGGATGGCGCACGGCGTCCGGATCTCGCCCAACAGTTTCCGCTACCTTGCGGTCGGACTCGGATCAGTGGCGGCGGTCTGGCTGGCCTGGGTGCTGTTCGGCTGGGTTCCGTTTGCCGGAACGCTCATCTTCGGCGGCGCGGCGCTCGCCACCTGGCTTCTGGCCACGGTTGGGCTCGGCGCCTGCGTGCTGAGTCGCGCCGGGATCCGGCCAGCTTTCGCGGGGCGCTATCTGCCCGAAGAAATGCTGACCGATGAGTATCTCTGGGCCACGCCCCAGCACGGCGTTCCGGCCGTGAAACGTCCGGGCAAGGACCTCTAGCCCTCGGTCCCTGCCGTCCTCTGCGGCAATGCTATCTTCCTGACATGCCACATCAGATCCTGTCGCATTCCGAAGCGGCCGGCCCGAAAACGCCCGTCGCCGACTGCACCCTGTATCAGCTGAGTGACGACCCCTATCCGCACCTGGCGCGGCTGCGGGAGCGGGCGCCGGTTGCGTGGTTCCCGGATACCGGGATGTGGCTGGTAACCCGGTACGACGACGTACTCGCCGTGCTGCGCGACACCGAGACGTTCACCACCGACCACCCCGGTTCGCCGATTCAGGACATCTTCGGCCGCCAGATGCTGAGCATCGACGGCGACCTGCAGAAGCGCTACAAGGCCGCCTGCATCCATCCCTTTGCCAAGAAGAGCATCAAGGATGGTTTGGATGCGGTGGTCGCGACCAAAGTCGACCGGCTGATCCTCTCCTTCGAGTGGCAGGGCCAGGCCGATCTTCGGACCGCGCTGACCGGGCCGCTCTCGGTCTACAGCGTGGCGCGGGTGCTGGGCATCCCGGACGAATTTCACGGGATGATTTATCACTGGTATGAGCACTTCGCACGGGCGCTCGCGAACTTCACGCAGAACGCCGAGGCACGGACCCGGGGGCAGGTCGCCGCGGAAGAGTTCCGGACTGCCATGCGACCGCTGCTCCAACGCGCGGCGGCGGAGCCCGATGCGGGCCTGTTTTCGACCCTGGTCCACGCCTCGGACCGGCTCCGCGACGACGAGATCCTGTCGAACGCCCTGATCATCCTGTTCGGAGGAATCGAGACGACCGACTCGATGATGGCCAACGCGGCCTATGCGTTGCTCACCGACCGCGATTCGCTGGACCGGGTGCGGGAAGACGCCTCACGCTGGCCTAACGCCATCGAGGAAAGCCTGCGGTGGGAGCCGGCGGTGCAGAGCTGCACCCGCTTTGCGACCCGCGACGCGGAAATCGCCGGGATCCGGATCCCGGCCAGCGAGACGGTGCAGTGCATGATCGGCGGAGCCAATCGCGATCCGGCCAAGTTCCCCGATCCGGACCGGTTCGACATCGAGCGCTCCAACGCCGACGAGCACCTCTCCTTCGGCATCGGCCGGCATCTCTGCCTGGGCGCCCACCTGGCGCGCGCCGAGGCCATGGCGGTGGTACCGACCATCTTCGAACGGCTGCGGGAGTTGCGACTCGACCCGGAGCATCCGGCCCGGCCGACCGGATACGAGTTCCGGCGGCCGAGCCATTTGAAGGTGCGCTGGACCGTTACTGGTTGATGACCGGGAGCGACATGGTGGAAGCGCGGGCTTCGGCTTCAATGGCGACGGCCGCGGCCCGAAGCGCCTGAGCAGCGGGACTGTCCGGCAGCGATATGATGATGGGACGTCCCTGGTCCGCCTGGTCCGCAAGGCCGGGTTGCAGCGGGATCTGTCCCAGCAGGGGGACGCCGACTTCGTCCGCCAGGCGCTGGCCGCCGCCGGATGAGAAGAGGGCCAGGCGCTGTCCGGTGGCCGGGTCGACGAAGGCGCTCATGTTCTCGACGATGCCATAGACCGGGACATTGACCTTCTCGAACATCTTGGCGCCGCGCAGCGCATCGCCCACCGCCATTTCCTGCGGCGTGGTCACGATGACCGCTCCGGAAACCTGAACGGCCTGCACCAGTGACAGCTGCGCATCACCGGTTCCCGGGGGCATGTCGACGATGAAGTAGTCGAGTTCACCCCACGCGACATCCCGCAGAAACTGCTGGATCACCTTCATGATGATCGGGCCGCGCCAGATGGCGGGGGCGTCCCGGTCGACCAAAAATCCGATCGACATCAGCTTGACGCCGTGCGCTTCGAGCGGCTGAATCCGCCCATCTTTGACCGGCGGGCGCTCGAACAGGCCGAACATCCGCGGAATGTTGGGTCCGTAAATGTCCGCATCCATGATGCCGACGCGCTTGCCGGCCTGCGCCAGCGCAACCGCCAGGTTGGCAGCAACGGTGGACTTGCCGACTCCACCCTTGCCCGACGAGACGGCAATGACGCGGCCCAGGTGCGGATACTCGACCGGTGTCGGGGGCGCCGGCATTCCGGTCGACTGCGGTGCCGAGCTTCCCGGGGCGGCGTGGGTCGTCGATGCCGGACCGGCCGGATCGGCGACGGTGATCTTCACTTCGGTGACGCCGGGAATGGCTTTGAGGGCGGCGCGCGCCTCGCGGACCAGCGTGGCGGGGTCCGACCGACCGAGCAGGAAGGTGAAGGTGACTCGTCCGTCCTGATTGACCACCAGGTCGCGAACCATACCGGCCGAAAGCAGGTCACTCTCGAGCCGTGGGTTGACGATACGGGAAAGGGCGGCTCCGACCAGCGCTTCAATGGACTCCGACACGAATACCTCGACCGAGAAACCGTAGGAGCCCGCTCAGGCCGCCAGGGCATTCAGGCGGAGCTTAAGCGGGAGATCGCTCGGCAATATAAGCCCTGAGGGGGCGGTCAGACGGCTTGAACGACCTTCACTTCGGGGACGAACTCCCGCAAACGGACCTCGATGCCCTGGCGGAGAGTAATCGTCGATGCGGCGCAGCCGTGGCAGGTTCCGCCGAGGCGCAACGTCAGCACCCCGTCGCCGTCATCGAAATCGACCACTTCGACCGACCCGCGATGCGAGGCGATGTAGGGACGGAGCGAGTCGAGGGTTTGTTCGATGCGAGTCAGAATGTCCATGTCCGCCAGCCGGATGATCGATCGGGAGTACCCAACTCGGAATATACATCGACCGCGACAGGGGAGCCCCAGCGGCCGGCTGCCCCGACACGCTGCCGTAGTAGAACCGGCCTGTCGTGGACGCTCTCCCGGACTCGAACAACGCCAACCCGCCGAGGATGCTCCGCCCCTCGGAACAGTCGAGGTTTCTATCCCTACCAGCCCAGGACGGCGCGCACCACGAAGATTGCGAACGCAATATTGGTTGCCAGATGGGCGACGACGCCCGGCCAGGTACTGCCGGTTCTCTGCGCCACATAGGCAAGCGGAACCGTGATGGGCAGGTAGGCAACGATGCCGCCAAGAGTGGTATGGTAGAAGATGTGAAAGAGATCCCACAACACGCCGTTGACCAGCCAGGCCCACTTACCGAACGCCAGTTCCTGCCGCGGGAGGATGATCCCTCGCCACCAGAGTTCCTCGCCGCCGATATTGAATACGACCAGACCGATGATGAGCCAGAGGCCGATCAGCCATCGTCCTTCGAGCGAGGCGCCACTCAAGACACCGTTCCGCATGTCGCCCATGAAGCTGCTGAATTCCGGCGGCGCGGTATACAGCGTGAACGCGTTGAGCGGCTCGGCCAGCGAACCAAGCAGGGACGCACCGACCAGCGACACTGCCACGAGTCCGATGGTCCAGAGCCAATCCCGCCCGGTCGGTTTCCTGAGCCGCATCCGATCACGGAAGGCCTCCCAGGTCCAGGGATGCCCTTCGAGCCGATAGGCCACCAGCGCCGCGACCAGCATCAGGATAAGAGGCCCCGCGAACGCGACGCTGAAGACGACGACGCCGTCGTACCCTTGGCGAATCATCCAGGGCAGCAGGCCCAACAGGCTGGCCGAGAAGATGGCAGCCGGAATGCCGAAGTACAGCAACGACCCGAGCAAGCCGATAGGGCGCAACGGGCGGACGACGGAACTGGACATCCGGACCTCCGACACAGGTGGAACGCATCACGACGAAAAACTGATGGTGCAGAAACCGAAGCGGCTAACCCAGCCGTATGCTCAGCAGGCGGAAGGCAAACGAGAACCATACCAGGTACAGCAGCGAGAGCGCGGTCACCGAACTCTCGAACAGCTTCCATCCAAATTTCGGCCGGCGCCAGACATGCCAGGCATTCCAGAGGGCCAATCCGGCACCAGCGACGCAGATAACACCGGCCAGCTGCAGCAAGCGGATCCAGGGCTCGACGCCGACCCGGGACGGCGCGTCGGCCACCAGGACCGCGCCCCAGCCGATCAGGTACAGCGCACCCAGCACCGCCGCTCCTCGGCTCCATTGCCGCATGCGTCGGTCGCGCTCGGCCACGGGCGTGGCAGCCTTACTGCGCCGGCCGAAAGCAGCCGTAACCGGCCAGGCGAAGGACACGAGCAACAATGATACGGCCGTGATACCCAGGAGCGGCAGGTGGAGGGCGGCAGAACGATGACGAGGCACCGGCCGGCTGACCCAGACGGAGGGAGACTGATCGGACCAGACGGCACGGATAGTGTCACCCGCCACGTCCATCACGAGGCGGGCATCGCCGCCGACTTCGCGCCAGACGAAGGGCCCAACCTCGCGCCAGGTCTGGGTGCGCCCTTCAGGCTGGAAGGCCAAGGCGGGCGTGGTTTCGATGGTTCCATCGGGGTTGGCGCGGATGGCCGGTCGAAAGACGTAGCGGCCCACCAGTTCAAGGGCCTCGCGGTAGTCGCCCACGGTCTGCCGGGTCCAAGCGTATTCGCCGGCGACCCGTTTCGCGTGCTCGGCCGCGGTTGCCACGGTCGGTTCGTCCGGCGTCGGGATTGCCGGGAGGTACCGATCCATGAACTGCCGGAAGAGGGTGGCCCGCAGGGGGAATGCCGCGGGGAAGAGGCCTTCGATGGCTCCGCTGCTGTTGACGGCCAGGAAGATCCCGATCCCGTGATCGGGGAACAGTTTCATTTCGGCGTGCGCGCCTTCGCCGTCACCCGAATGTCCGATAACGCGATGGCCCCGGTAGTCGCTCCGGAACAATCCGAGCCCAAGCGGCTGCGCACCGGGAATCGGCACGAACTGCGGAGCATGCATCTGCTCGACCGACTCCGGGCGCAACAGCCGGACATCGCCGAGCTTTCCGCCCAGCAGTTGCGCCAGCATGAAGCGGGTCATGTCGCGCGCGGTCGTAGCCAGCCCGCCCGAAGGCGAATCGATCGGCGAGAGTTCAGCCATCAGCTCGGGAGGATATGGCTCTCCCGACGATGCCGTCGGATAGGTGGGCGCAAGATGCGGAGCGAGCGCGTCCGGCACCGTCATACGGATGGTCGAATGCGCCATCCCGAGCGGTGCGAAGACGTATCGATCGGTGTAGTCGCCGAACGACAGGGCGCTGACTCGCTCGACGATGTAGCCCGCGAGGTTGACCCCGTAATTGGAGTAGGCCGGCACTTGCCCGGCAGGATAGATGCGGGCCGGTGGATCGACCACATGGTCTCGGAGCGAGCGGGGCGGCTGATAGCGTTTGTACGAGATCTCCGCAAACCCCGCCGTGTGGGTCAGCAGATGCCTCAGTGTCACGGCCGGACCCGGTGCTATGGGAAGGTCGAAATCGAGATAGGCCGCGACGTCGCGATCGAGATCGAGCCGCCCCTGCTCCACCAGCTGCATCACCGCCGTCGCGGTGAAGGGCTTGGATACCGACGCGGCGTGGACCACCGAGAGGACGGGATCCATCGGAACCCTGCGGCTCAGATCGGCGTAGCCATAGCCCTTCTCGAGCAGCACCGCGCCGTCCTTCACCACCGAGATCACCAGGCCGGCAATGTCCCCTCGACGAAGGCCGTCGGGAACGATGCTGTCGAGCCAGTGTTCGAGGTCGACACGTTCAAGCGGTATCGGGGGTTCGCGATCGACGAGCCTAGCTTGCTGAGCACCTGCCGATGCGACCGCGAACATCATGAGCATCGGGAGCAGCATCCGCTGCGCTGTCCTTGGCGAGGCCCGTCGAACCGGCGTTTCTGTGCGCACCTGGTATCAAGCCTGCTTGAGGGCTGTCGCCGGGTCGATTTTGCCCGCGCGCCGGGCCGGAATGTACGCAGCCAGCGTCGTGATGCCGAGCAGCACCGCCGGCACGATCAGGAGGGTAATCGGATCCAGCGCCCGGACACCGTAGAGCGAGCTTTCCATGATCCGCCCGAAGGCGAACCCGAGCACCAGACCGACTCCGGTTCCGATCAGCACCAGGCGGAGCCCGCCCCACATCAGCATCCGGATCACCGACCGGCGGTCGGCGCCCAGCGAGAGCCGAATCCCGACCTCACGGCCCCGCTGCGCCACGGCGTAGCTGACGGAACCGTACAGTCCGATCGCGGCCATGAGAAGCGCCAGCAGGGCAAAACCGGCCAGCGCGCCGGCGCCCAACTTGATCGGCAGCGCCGTCGCTTCGAGATGGCGCGCCATGGTCCGCTGCTCCATCACCAGCACGTTCGGGTCCGCCTGACGAACCGCGCGCACCGCTGCGGCCAGCATGGCATCGGCGCTGCCGCGTGCGGCTACGACGAACCAGCCGTTATTGAAATCGGTCTCGATGGTCGCCTCGTAGGCGAAGGGACGCGGAGGCTCCGCCAGGTTCCGGATCTTGGCCGTGGCCACGACCCCGATGACTTCGACTTCGCGCCCGCCGGTTCGATAGCGCTGGCCGATCGGATCACGGCCAGGCCAGAACCGAGCCGCGAAGGCCTCGTTGACGATCGCCACGGGGGGCGCCGCGCTGTCGAGATCGAACGCCGCGAGGTTCCGCCCGGCGACCATCCGGAGGCCGGCGGCCGCAATGAACCCGGTGTCGATGCCGGCCCGATCGATGGTGAACGCAACCTCGCCGGGAGGCAACTCGACACCATCGACGGTGATTCGCCCCGTTTCGCTGTTGAGCAGGTTGAGATGCATGTTCTCGGCCAGCCCCACCGACTCGACGCCAGGCAGCGAAGCCAGCCGGTCCCTGATCCGGTCGACGCTGCGCTTCACGTCATCCGGCGACCGGCTACCCCCGTACATCACCCAGACGAGCGCCGCCGGCCGCGCACCGAAGCCCGGATCGATCGTGCGCAAAGCATCGAGGCTCCGCACGAAGAGCCCCGCGACGACCAGCAGCACGACCGATACGACCACCTGCCCCATCACCAGGGCGCTGCGCATCACACCCTTCTGCCGGCCGCCTCCGGCGCTCTCGTCGCGGATCACGCCCGCAAGGTCGAGCCGAGTGGCTTGCAAGGCGGGCACCAGCCCGCACAGCACGCCGGCTGCGATCGAAACCACGGTGGTAAAGCCGAGCACCCGCCAGTCGAGCGCGAGGTCGAGGGTGACGGGAATCGGGAGTGGAAGGTCCATCGCCAGCACGGCCTGCAACCCGGCACGGCCGAGCAGCACCCCGACCACCCCGCCGACGACGCCGAGCAGGACCGTCTCGACCAGCAGCTGGCGCACCAATTGGGTCCGGGTCGCGCCGAGACTCAGCCGGATTCCGATTTCCTTCTTGCGGTCGATGGCCCGCGCCAGCAGAAACCCCGCAAGGTTGGCACAGGCGATGATCAGCACCATCCCCACGACCACCATCAGCATTGCCATCAGCGGCCGAAGCAGCGCATCGACCGGCGGATAGATGATCACGTCGGCGGAGGGTACGACCACGAGATCGGTCTTTCCCTGCCAGCCCGGGAGACCTTGCTCGCGGTAGCTCGCCGCCACCGCGCTGACGGCAGCCTGGGCCTGGGGAACCGATCCGTCGGGGCGGAGGCGGGCCCGCACGAAGATCGAGTGACTGGTCCGGCTGGTGAACTCCGTGTTCATCCCGGGCGACAGGTCGCCCATCCGGGTGAGCGGGAGGTACAGTTCGGAGACCATGCCCCGGAAAGCACCGTCGAAGCCCGGGGCCAGAACGCCAATGATGGTGTACTCGCCGATCGAGAGACGAAGTGCCTGGCCGATGACCGACGGATCGGCCCCATAGACCCGCTGCCAGTACCGGTAGCCCAGTACCACGACCGACCCGGCCCCGGGCGCCGGCGCATCCGCCGTCTCGATCAGGCGGCCGTGCGCCGCGGTGAGACCCAGGACGCCGAAGTAGCTGCCCGACACCAGCTGGGCTGTGATTCGTTCCGGTCTTTCCTGATCCACGCCTGTTGCGTAGAACAGCCGGTATCCTGCCACCTGAGCAAAGGCATCCTGACGCCGAGTGAGGTCCTCGAGGTCCGGATAGGTCAGGGGGAGGAAATCGTTGGTCGCATCGGACCGATAGATCTCCACCAGTTCCTGCGGACGGACCAGCGGCGGCTTCCGGAGGATGACATCGTTGATGAGCGTGAAGATGGCGGTATTGGCGCCGATGCCTAACGCGAGCGAAAGCACCGCAATGGCCGTGAACGCCGGCCGAGCCGTCAGCCGTCGCATAGCGTAGCGCACGTCGCGCAGGACTTGCCGGGCCCATCCGTCCCGGGGACCGTCGCCGCCCATCGGCTCCGGCGTCACGACCCGTTTCTCACGACGGATCATGGCACCGGTGCGCTTGCCGTCACCGAACGAGGCAAGCAATTCCTCGGGACTCCGGCCCGCCGCGAGGCCGTCCTCGAAGTGGGCCACCAGCTCGCGGAACACCTCGCTCCGCCGGTCTTCCGGCAAGCCGCTCGCCACCACCACCTCGGCCACCCGCGCAGCCAGCGGCGCCGGGAGCCCGGCCGTGCGCGCCAGGCGCTCAGCCCCGATCCGGTCGAGCCGGCCTACCAACCCATCATCGGACTCGCGCCCCATCTCAGGCCTCCACCATGTCCGGCTTCACCAGCCCGAGGCTCACCATGGCCTGGAAAAGTTCCTGCCAGCGGGCGCGGTGGTCGTCCAGCATCACCAATCCTGCCTCGGTGATCTGGTAGTAGCGCCGCTTCCGACCCGAGGGAAGTTCAACCCAGCGGCTGCTCACCAGCTTCTTGGACTCGAGATTGTACAGCAGCGGATACAGGGTGGACTGGCCCATGGCCAGGACGCCCTCAGAGCGGGCCGAGAGGGCTTCGACCAGCTCGTAGCCGTATCGATCGCGATGTTTGAGGAGTTGCAAAACGGCCGCAGGACCAGCTCCTCGAATCAACTCTCGACGCAGTTCCATCCGTCCTCCCATTATGCCTCGGCCAACATAGTAGCATGAGGAAACCTAAACGTCAACAAATGAAACGGCCGACTCAAGTCGAGCCGGCCGTTGCCCCGCCTGAAACCGTTGAGGAGTTGCCTGGGTCAGGTACTCAGATAGTCTCGCGCGGCAGACAGTACCTGGGTCTGTACGTCGGACAGCGTTCCCGGCAACGACAACCCGGCGGCTTTGACATGCCCACCGCCGCCGAACGGTTTGGCAAACCCGGCTACGTCGACCGGACCGACCGACCGGAGCGACACCTTGATCCTCCCCTGCGCGATCTCGCGAAACAGGAGCGCCATCCGGACCCCGGCAATCGACCGCGCATGCTCGATGATCCCATCCAGATCGTCGGTGCTGACCCGATGCCGCTCTACCGCACCAGGCGGTACCGTGACCCACGCCAGGCCGATGTCCGGTTCGACCACCAGGGTCTGGAGCACCTCGGCGAGCAAGCGGACCCGCCCTTCAGGAGCGCCCGCGTAGACATCGAGATAGATCGCTTCCGGATCGATGCCCTGGTCCAGCAACTCCGCCGCGATGCGCAGCGTACGGGGGTGGGTATTGCTGAATCGAAAGCCGCCCGTATCGGTCAGAATGGCAACGTACAGGGCCCGGGCGGCGGCCTGCGTCAGGGGCCAGTCGTTGGCCACGGCAATCTCGACGATCAGTTCACCGGTGGCGGCGGCGGCCGGGTCGAGATAGCGGGGACCGTTAGGCAGCGTCCCCTGGCTGACGTGATGGTCGATGCAGCCGACCGGCACCCCGCGCTCCCTCACCGTGTCGGCCAGCATGCCGAGGCGCTCGAGATCGCTGATATCGAGCACCACGATCAGGTCGGCGCGCCTCAGGGCTTTGACGGCCTCGTTGCTGCGATCGACGCCAGGCAGCCCGTCGAAGAGGAAGTTGAACCGGGCCGGCGTCCGGGTCGGATTGGCGATGGTGGCCGAAACGCCGATCCCGCGCAGCAGGTGTACCAGGCCGATCTCACTGCCGAGCCCGTCACCGTCGGGATTGACATGGGTGGTCAAACAGACGGATGCGCCGGGCGTGAAGGCCCGCGCCAGCTCTCGAGCAGCGGACCGCTTTTCGTCGGTCAAATTGATGGGCATTAGGACAAAATAGACCGCTTTGCCGCCGCTTGGCGAGTCCGGATCTTTCCGCACCGCCCCATCGGCGCCATCTTTGACCGACTTCGCGACGCCTTGGTTCCTGCGCCATCCCGCTTCACTCCAAACCGGTGACTCATGCGCCGTCTTACCCTGACGCATTGGATCCTGATTGCCACGCTGGCCGGCGCCGTCGTCGGCTACCTGGACTTCTATGTCTGGACCGAAACCGACATCGCGGCCGCCATCCGCCCCTTTGCCTCGATCTTCATTCGGCTGATCAAATCGCTGGTGGCCCCGCTCATCTTTGCCACGCTCGTCATCGGCATCGCGGGGCAAGGCGACGATGTCCGCCAGATCGGACGGGTGGCTCTCCGCGCCCTGATCTACTTCCAGGTCGTGACGACCATTGCCCTGGTGGTCGGGATGGCGGCGGCGCATCTGGGCCAGCCGGGAGCCGGCCTCAGCCTGGCGGAGTCGGGCACGGCAGGACAGCAGTTCGCCGGTACGCAGACGACCTGGCAAGGCGTGCTCGAGCATGCCGTGCCGGCCAGCATCGTCGACGCCATGGCCAGGAACGAAACGCTCCAGATCGTCTTCTTTGCGCTGCTTTTCGGTGCGGCACTGACGCAGGTGCGCGGACGCCCCCGCGAAGTGATGCTGGAGTTCTGCGAAAGCCTGGCAGAGGTGATGTTCAAGTTCACCCACCTCGTCATGCTCTATGCACCGGTCGGCGTGGCCGCCGCCGTCGGTGTGGCAATCGGCACCAACGGACTGGGAGTCGTAGTCAGCCTGGGCAAGCTGGTGCTGACCCTGTACGCCGCGCTGATCGTCTTCGTACTGGCGGTCATGCTTCCTGCTGCGCTGATCGCGCGGCTGCCGATCGGCCGGCTCTGGCGCGCGAGCCGGCAGCCGACGCTGATTGCGTTCACGACCGCCTCATCGGAGGCCGCGCTGCCTCGTGCGCTCGAGAACATGGAACAGTTCGGGGTGCCCAGGCGCATCGCGTCCTTCGTGCTCCCTACCGGCTACTCGTTCAACCTGGCCGGATCGACCCTCTACCTCGGACTGGCGTCGATCTTCGTGGCGCAGGCCGCGGGGATCACCCTGTCCTTCGGCACCCAGGTCACCATGGTGCTGACGTTGATGCTCACCAGCAAGGGCGTGGCCGGCGTGCCGCGCGCTTCCCTCGTCATCCTCTCCGGAACGCTGTCGCAATTCGGGCTGCCGCTCGAAGGCATTGCCGTGATTCTGGCCGTCGACGTCTTCATGGACATGGCCCGAACGGCGGTCAATGTACTCGGCAACTGCCTGGCAACCGCCGTTGTCGCGCGCTGGGACGGCGCGCTCGAAGACCGCGCCTGATCCGCAAAACCACGGCGGGCCGGTGGAGCAATTGCCCCACCGGCCCGCCGCTCTCTCCAATGCGAGCTGTCTCTACTGACCGCGCTTAGCCAGCTTCGAGTTGCGATGTCCGTACAGGAAGTACCCGGCGATGCCAATCGCCAGCCAGATCAGAAGACGCTCCCAGGTCCGCCACGGCAGGAAGTACATCAGGTAAAGACACGAAAAGATTCCGGCGGGAGCGATGAGCCACACGGCAGGAACCTTGAACGGTCGGGGAAGGTTCGGCTCCCGGACCCGCAGCAGTAGTACTGCGGAGCAGACGATCACGAAAGCAAGCAACGTCCCGATGGAAACAAGCGAAGCTGCCTCACGGACGTTCAGGAACCCGGCCGGAACTGCAACTGCCAGGCCCAAGACGATCTGCGTGATCCAGGGTGTCTTGAACTTGGGATGGATCTTATTGACAGCTGCCGGCAAGAGTCCGTCGTTTGCCATCGACCAGAAGACCCGCGCCTGCCCCATCAGCTGCACCAGAATCACCGACGAGAGACCCGCGATGGCACCGAGTTCGATCAGTCGAGTCATCCAACCCAGCCCCGCCGCGGCCGCAACCTTGGCGATCGGATCCGGCACGTCCAGCTGCTGGTAGGGCACGACGCCTGTCGCAATGGCCGAGACGACGATATAGAGAATGGTGCAGACCAAGAGCGAGCCGATGATACCGATCGGCATGTCCCGTTGCGGATTCTTCGCTTCCTGCGCCGCGGTACTCACCGCATCGAATCCGATATACGCGAAGAAGACGATACCGGCACCGGCAATCACGCCGGTGACACCGAACTCTTCACGATGCCCCAGGTTCGCCGGAATGAACGGCTGCCAGTTGGCCGGATCCACTGCACGCCAGGCGAAAAGGATGAAGAGAAGGATGACGCCGATCTTGATGAACACGATGACGTTGTTGAGCGAGGCGGACTCCTTGATGCCTCGAACCAGGATCGCCGTCACGGCAAGCACGATGAATATGGCCGGCAGATTGAGGATGGCGGTGACCTGAGTCCCGTCCACCATCGTCACTTGGGTGCCGGCCGCCGCGGAGAATGCGGCTGGTATGTGTATTCCTATATTGTTGAGGAATGAGACCAGATAGCCGGACCAGCCAATCGCCACTGTCGTAGCCGAAAGCGCATACTCGAGCACCAGATCCCAGCCGATGATCCAGGCAAAAATTTCGCCCAGCGTGGCATACCCGTAGGTGTATGCACTGCCGGCAATCGGGACCAGCGCAGCAAACTCGGAGTAACAAAACGCCGCGAAGATGGCGGCCGATCCTGCGAGAACGAACGACAGGATCACGGCCGGTCCTGCGTTCCTCGCCGCCACCGTACCGGTCAGCACGAAGATGCCGGTTCCAATGATGGCGCCGATACCCAAGAACGTGAGGTTGAGCGGTCCGAGGACTCGCTGCAACCCGTGTTCGGCGCTTGCCTCCGTTTGTAAGTCGGCAATCGCTTTCCGACGAAATATCGACATGGGCAATACTCGCAGTGATGAGACCACGCACAGCCGCGCGGATGAGTCGTGCAAGACGACCCGCTCCGACGGCACGGACAATCGAAACTGTTTAACCTACGAACCCAACGAACCAGCCGACCGAACGACGGCCGTTACTTCCGTTACTTACTGTAATTCGGCGCTTCCCGAGTAATGGTCACGTCGTGGGGATGCGATTCCCGCAAACCCGCTGCCGTAATCTGGACCATTTCCGTATCACGCCGAAGCGCAGCCAGATCGGCCGCCCCGCAATATCCCATTCCGCTTCGCAGGCCACCGACCATTTGAAACAACACATCGCCCACCGGACCCCGATACGGGACCCGACCTTCGATGCCTTCGGGCACCATCTTGGAAGGAGCCAGTTCCCCTTCCTGAAAATACCGATCGGCCGACCCGTCCTGCATCGCCGACAGGCTCCCCATGCCCCGAATCATCTTGAACCGGCGACCCTCTGCCAGAACCGACTCTCCCGGACTTTCCTCCGTCCCGGCCAGCATCGACCCCATCATAGCCGACGAGGCCCCGGCCGCCAGGGCCTTCACAATATCGCCTGAATATTTGATTCCGCCATCCGCAATGACCGGAACGTCCCCGGCTCCCCGAATGGCATCCATGATGGCCGTGATCTGCGGTACCCCGACGCCGGTGACGACGCGCGTGGTGCAGATGCTCCCAGGGCCGATACCGACCTTGATCGCATCGCATCCCCGGCGAGCCAGCTCCCGGGCTCCGGCCTCGGTGGCCACGTTGCCCCCGATCAGCTGCGCATCGGGAAATGCCTCACGCAACTGACCGATGACCGAGAGCACCCCGGCACTGTGGCCGTGGGCGGAATCGAGGACCAGGACATCGCATCCCGCATCCAGCAGCGCCTTGGCCCGCGTCAGAGTATCCTGATCGGCGCCAAGGGCACCGGCCACCCGGAGCCGGCCATGCTCATCTTTGTTGGCTTCGGGATAGCGCTGGCGTTTGAAGATGTCTTTGACGGTGATGAGCCCTTTGAGCACGCCCGCGTCGTCGACCACCGGCAACTTCTCGATCCGATGCTGCGCCAGAATCCGTTCGGCCTCGTCGAGCGTGGTGCCCACCGGCGCCGTGATCAGGTTGTCCTTGGTCATGGCGCTCTGGATCGGCCGATCGAGATCTCGCTCGAACTGGAGATCCCGATTGGTCAGAATCCCGATCAACTTGCCATGCGCGTCGACGATCGGAACACCCGAAATCCTGAACCGCGTCATCAACGTCGCGGCCTCGCGAATCGGACGATCCGGACCGAGCGTGATGGGATTCAGGATCATCCCGCTTTCGCTCCGCTTGACCCGATCGATTTCGGCGGCCTGGCGGTCGATCGTCATGTTCTTGTGCACCACACCAATCCCGCCGGCCCGCGCCATCGCAATGGCCATTTCCGCCTCGGTGACGGTATCCATTGCGGCAGCGATGAGCGGGATGTTGAGGGGGATGCGACTGGTCAGCTGGGTCCGAACGGAAACATCACGAGGATGGACGGCGCTCTCACGCGGAACAAGCAGCACGTCGTCGAACGTGAGTGCGACGCCGGTGCGAAGCGAGCTCATCGGAAACGAATCTCGGATACGGGGATGCAGTGCCCTGCGAAACATCTGGCGGCGAGCATGGACGAATCTAGAACCAAGGGCCTATCGAATCAAGAACGGCGGGACGACGCCGGAGCCTAACGCCCGTCGGCCGAGCCGGTACCCGACGCCCCGGGGTCGGCAGGCTTTCCGGGAGGGACGGCCTTCCCCGCGGGCCGCTCGACTGCCTGCATCGCCTCGTCGACGACGGCCTGCGCCGCCGCCGCGACACCACGCATTACCTTGCTCGCGCCGTCCATGACTCCCATGGTGCCCGAGATGGCCTTGACCGGCACCTTTCCAGCCCTGAGCACATCCTCGACCGTTTCGGTGACTCGCGCGAAGACGTTGGTCGGGGCGACCCGTTCGGCATACTTGCTCTCGAGAAACTCGACATAGTCGAGGATCTGATACCCGCGCTCGTCGCTGAGCGTATCGAGCCGACGGACGATCCGCTGCTTGAGGTTCTCGTTCATTATTCGACCACCCTGACAAGTTCGAGCACCGGAGTCGGGAGAAACCTGGTACGGCCGGCCCGGAGCACCGCTTCGACCGACACTTCATCGAGAGGAGTCATCCGCCGGAATCGCGCCGCCTGATCACGAGTCACCATGACATAGGCAAAGCCGCTCTCGGGCAACGGACCGCGTACCAGCAGGTACGGTTGACCCTGCGGCATTTCGGGCCGCAGCGCATCAGCTTCCTGCACGGCGAGGAACTGGAGCCGCCACGTCAGCGTTTGCCCGACGAAACGTTCCGGAACCTCACGAATCATAGCCCCGGTGATACTCGGAATGACCGGCGCATCATCGGCCACATCTTCTGCCCGGACCCAGCCTTCCATCCGGACCCGCATCCACTCGCCGGTGCGCTCGAGCACCTGGACGGTCGATCCACCGGAAGCAGTGACCATCGGCTTCCCATCCCGAGTGGACGAAATGCCGGCGCCGGCCCGGAGTGCCGCCATGCCAGGCGCGACGCCCGAGCCCGGTCCGGCATCACCGCTGGCAGGAACCGGACGCGCCGTCTGAGTTGAATCGACCGACGGTGCGGCAGCGCCGACTGGAGCAGAGGATGGCGCGGCTGCCGGGGGCGCCGGCGGTGCGACAGTCTGAGCAGGCGGAGGCGCGGGCGCAGCCGCCGTTTCGACGGTCGGATCGCTGAGGCCGGATCGGCCCACCCATCCTTCGCGTCGAACCCGAACCCAGGTTCCCCGCGTCTCGGCCCGGGTGAGCAGCGTCCCCTCCTGGAGCCGGGCGACTGTGCCGGTGCCAGGGCCGGTTCTGAGCGGCTCCCCGGAGCGCGCCGAAACCACGAGATCGAACCCATCCCGGGTGGTCGCCTGTACCGATGTCGTGGGGAGCCAGCCTTCGAGGGTCACCTGGACATGGCCCTCGCGAGTACGCCCGACCGGGTAGGTCGTGCCGGAGATCAGTGTCGCGAGCCGGATCCCGTTGGGATCCTTGAGTAAAGGCGCGGCGGCGTTGGCGCGAAGTCGGTTCTGGCCGGACAGCGGCGAGGCGATGGCGACCAGCACGAGCGCCAGGTAGGCTGGTAGGCGACCGAGCCCAGGACTAGATTGCGGCAGCTTTAACACGTTCCGGATTGTAGACGACGCTCCAAACCATGTCAAACCAAGCCGCCCCGGTCGCATTGATCGTCCTCGACGGCTGGGGCTATCGCAGCGACCCTCGAGATAACGCGATCGAACTCGGCCGGACCCCAGTCTGGCACCAGGTCTGGAACGCATCGCCGCGCACCCTGCTGGACGCGAGCGGGCTGGCCGTTGGGCTGCCCGCCGGCCAGATGGGCAACAGCGAAGTCGGCCACCTCAACCTGGGGGCCGGCCGGGTCGTGATGCAGGATCTGGTTCGCATCTCGGAAAGCATCCGGACCGGCGCGTTTTTCGATCTCCCGGCCTTCCGCGAACTCGGCATCCGGCTGGCCGGGACCGGCGGCACCTTGCACCTGGTCGGCCTGGTCGGCAACGGCGGTGTCCACGCCATCGACAAACATCTGCTTGCTGCGCTTGAACTCGGCGTGCGGCTCGGCGTCCGGCGGATTGCCGTTCACGCCTTCCTCGACGGGCGCGATACGCTGCCGATGTCGGCGCTCGGATTCGTCGAGACCCTCACGGCGGAAATCCGCCGCATCACCGGCGATCGCGGCGTCCTGGCCAGTCTGATCGGCCGATATTTCGCCATGGATCGCGACCGGCGCTGGGATCGGACCAAGCTTGCGTACGACCTGATGGTCCACGGCGTCGGCGCGGTGGCCACCGATCCGGTTGCTGCGATCAAGGCGGCCTATGAGCGGGGCGAGACCGACGAGTTCATCCAGCCGATCGTGATCCACCAGAACGGCGTGCCGGCCGCGCTGCTGCGCGACGGCGACGGCGTCTTCTGCTTCAACTACCGCAGCGATCGGATGCGCCAGATCGTCCGCGCCCTGGCGATCGACGGCTTCGACGGCTTTGCCGTCGACGACCGTCCGGCCCTGTCGCTGGTGACGATGACCCAGTACGACGGCACCTTTGCGCTCCCGACCGCATTCCCGCCGTTCAACCTGGCCCGCATCCTGGCCGAGGTGCTGGCGGACGCGTCACGGACGCAATTCCGCACCGCGGAGACGGAGAAGTACCCGCACGTGACGTACTTCTTCAACGGCGGCATCGAACCACCCTACCCCGGCGAAGAACGGCAACTGATTCCGTCGGCCAAAGTGGCCACTTACGATCTGCTGCCGGAAATGAGCGCCGCGGGAATTGCCGATGCTCTCTGTACCGCCATGACCAGACGGAACCACGACTTCTTCCTCTGTAACTTTGCCAACGCGGACATGGTAGGCCATACCGGTGTGCCCGCCGCGATCCTCCGCGCGGTCGAGACGATCGACGCCTGCCTCGGCCGGATCCTCGAAGCCGCAGAGCGGAGCGGGACGCGCGTCCTGATCACCTCCGACCACGGCAACTGCGAGATGATGGTCGACCCGGTTTCAGGCGGGCCACACACCGCACACACGACCAATCCGGTCCCGTTCGTGGCCGTTGGTACCTCCTTCACTGGCCTCAGATCAGGCGGCGCCCTCTGCGATGTGGCGCCAACCGTCCTCGATCTGCTTGGCCTCGATCAACCGGTCGAGATGACCGGACGGAGTCTGTCCCGTGCTTAGTCTCTTGCTGCGCATTACGCCGGCCGCCGCCCTTGCCGTTGCCCTTGCCGGGCCGGTCGCGGCGCAGGTCGGCCATGATCCTGCCCGAAGTCCCTACCGCGACCTCCGCTGGGGCCAGTTCATCTCGGTCACGGCAGGCCAGGCCTTCGGTAAGGGCGGATCGTATGGTCTCGGACCGCACGACGGCCCTTCGCTCTGGGCCCGCTACGAGTTCCTCGCCGACCGCCCCCTCACCATCGGTTTCGGCGCCGGCTACGCACAGCTGCAGCGTAATTTTGCCGACACCTCGACCTCCGGCCAGGGGTTCCGCGGTCCGGTCGACCAGAACGTCTGGTTCGCAGAAGGGCTGCTCCAACTCAATCTGACGGGCGGCAAGACCTGGAACAGCGTGGCCCCCTACGTCGGGCTGGGACTCGGCCTGGCCTTCGGTGAAAGTGTTCCCGAAGATCAGTCCGGCTACAAGTTCGGCACCAAGTTCTACTTTGCGCCGGCGCTCGGGATGCGAGCCTTCGTCACCCGGCGACTCTATGTCCGCGCCGAGGCGCGCGCCGTGTTCTGGAACCTGTCGTACCCCGCGCTCTATCGGACCTATGACCCGGACGGACTCGGACCGATGCAGCCGCTCCTGGCCGATCAGCCTCTCAAGCAGTGGGCGCCGACCCCCGTGCTGCATGCCGGGCTGGGGTACGCGTTCCGCAACCCGTTCTTCTGACGCGCCGCCAGCCGTGCAATGCCGCCCGCTTCGCACGGTAAGGCTCGGCGCCAAGTGCCTTCCCTGACGGTGCAGAGCGCCGTGGTTGCCGGCGGCGAGGCCCGCCGGCTCGGTGGCGTTCCCAAAGGACTGCTCGAAGTACACGGCCGCCGCATTCTCGACCGGATCGTCGATGCCTGCCAAGCCGCATTCGGTCAGGCCCCGTTTCTGGTAGCAAGCTCGCCGGCTGCGCACGAATGGACCCCGGGGCTCACTGTGGTACCGGACCGCGCGCCGGGACTCGGCCCCCTGGGCGGGATCGAGACGGCAATCCGCGCGGCGGGAGGCCCGGTGGTATGCCTGGCCTGGGACATGCCGTTTCTGACTCCCGACCTCCTGCGCGCCGTGGCCGCACCGCTGGGTCGCTACGACGTGGTGATTCCGGAAAGCAGCCCCGAGCGGCTCGAGCCGCTCTGCGCCGGGTACGGTCCCGGTGCGCTCGCCGCAATCGACGCAGCCCTGGCCCGAGGCGACCGTCGCGTCACCGGATGGCTTACCGACGCACGCGTCTGCCGGATTCCGCCGCACACGCTTGCTGCGTTTGGTGAGGTCGAACAGCTCTTTTTCAACGTCAACACCCCGGACGACCTGGCTCGTGCCAACGCCACCACACCCCGATAGCGGCGGTGACTCGACTTCCCACCACAAGCCAAGTACACTTTCGGGGTTCGGCCATGTCCGGCCGGACTCACCTGGAGCGGGGCCTGGTCCTCGTATTGCCATGCGGCTCATCTCGATTGTCGGCCATTCGCGCGCCGGCAAAACCACGCTGCTCGCCATGCTCGCTCGGGAACTGACCCGTCGAGGCAAGCGAGTTGCGGCCATCCGCTCCGTGGCCGACCCGTTCGAGCATCTCGACCGGGGCAACGATTCCGGGTCGATCTTTCACGAGGGACAGCTCGACGGCTTTCTCCAGGTCGGGCAGAGTACCCGGATGCTGCTCGAGCGAGTCGACGCCAAGGCCGGCACCATCGACCTCGCCACCCGGTACTTCGGCGATCGCGATCTGGTCCTGGCCGAGAACGCCAACGAAAGCGGGATTCCCAAGATCGAGGTCTTCCGTTCGTCGATCGGACCGTCTCCCCTCGCCGCAGCCAGCGACTCCCCCCAGGACTGGGTCGCCGTCCTGAGCGATATCGAGCTGCCCTCGATCCGCTGCTCGGTGCTTCGCTTCACCGACACCATGTGGCTGCAGTTTCTCGCGGCGCTGGTCTGGGATCGCGCCCGGCAGGTCGAGACGCCCTGACACCCCGCGATACACCTGGTATGGATACTCGACTGACTGCTCGCGAGGCGGCCTGTCGGATCGTGGCCGCTCTGACCCCCCAGCCGCCGCTCCGCGTCCCGCTGGAGCAGGCGCTGGGCAGCGTGCTGGCCGAAACGATTACCAGCCCGATCGACGTCCCCTATCGAACCAACGCCGCCATGGACGGCTACGCGGTTCGGAGCAGCGACGTCCTGGGGGCGTCACCCGAGCAACCGCGCACGCTCACCGTCATCGAACGCATCCCGGCAGGCGCGGTCCCCGCCCGCGCGATCGGTCCCGGCCAATCCGCCCGGATTTTTACCGGCGCCCCGGTGCCCGACGGCGCTGATAGCGTGATCCGGCAGGAAGACACCGACTTGGGTGAGCCCGAGGTCAGCATCGTCGCCGACCGCGACTGCCTGGCCAACCTGCGCCAGGCCGGCGAGGACATTCCCCGCGGCGCTCTGGTGTTCGAGCCCGGCACCGAACTGCGCCCGGCCCATCTCGGCGTGCTCGCGTCGCTGGCGGTGACCCATCCGCTGGTCTGGCGCCGTCCACGAGTCGGAATCGCCGCCAGCGGCGACGAGCTGGCCCGACTGGACCAGCCCGACCTGATTCTGCGCGGCGAGCGGATTGCCAGTTCGAATACGTACACCCTTGCTGCGCTGATCCGGGAAGCCGGCGGAGAACCGGTCGACCTGGGACTCGCGGCAGATACGCCCGAGAGCATCCGGGCCCAGCTGGAGCGCGCGCCGGAGTGTGATTTCGTGATCACCAGCGCCGGGATCAGCGTCGGCGAGCACGACCATCTGCGCGGCGTGATCGAATCGATGGGGGGGCGGATCGACTTCTGGCGGCTCCGGATGCGCCCCGGCGCGCCGGTCGGATTCGGCATGCTGGGAACCATCCCGTGGCTGGGTCTGCCGGGTAATCCGGTCAGCACGATGGTGACGTTCGAGCTGTTTGGCCGCGCCGCCATCCGGGTTCTGATGGGACATCGGCTGCCCTTCCGGGAGGCCATTCAGGTCCGCACCGAATCGCCCATCACGCTGGGCCCCGTCCTGCAGCACTTCCTGCGCGTCAACCTGAGCGGCGATCCGATCCTTCCGACGGCGCGGGTGACGGGGTCGCAAGGTTCCGGCGTGCTGACCTCGATGGCGCGGGCCGACGCGCTGATGATCGTTCCCGAAGGCCAGCACGACACCCCGGCCGGCGCCCGCCTGCCGGCCATCCGGCTCGACGAACCGAGCCACCGGGCCGACCCGGCGTTCTAGCTGCGCAAAAGGCGGCTGCGGGCCTGCAAGGTACGGTAGTGCTCGCTGCCCAAGGCCGCCTCTAGCGCAGCAACCGCACGTACTCCCAACCCGCGGCCTTCGTCGGCCTTCCCGTGACGGGCCAGGAACTCACCCAGCAGACTTTCGGCGTGCGCGGTGGCCCAGTGCCCGGCCGGCAAGGTCAGCCGCCGCAGGCGCACCGCCTCCCGCAGCATCGCTTCGGCCCGGACCGGGTCGCCATCCCGTCCCAGGCAGTCACCCAGCGCGAGATAGGCCGAGCCGAGCGAGACTTCGCTTTCGGAAACTCGCTTGCCGCGCTCGGCAACGACCGGCTCCGCCAGGCGGACCACCTCGGGGCAGCCGCCCTGCTCCACCAGCACGTTGAGCAAGCCGCGCAGCCCGACCAGCGTGGCCGGGTTGAAGGGATCGAAGTTGCTCGACAGAATCCGATAACTTCGCCGCGCCACCGATTCCGCTTCGACCGGCCGGCCGGCGTACAACAGATTGATCGCATAGGGCTGGAGGATGCTGCCGACCAGCGGATCGTCGGGGCCGCGAGCCTCTTCGGCCAAGGCAACGCTTTCCCGATGCAGCGGCTCGGCCTCGGCCAGCCGGCCGACCTCGGTCAGCATGCTGGCATAGTTGGCAATGCTGACCGAGCGGCGGCGGAGCGGCGCTCCGCTGCGCTGGCGCAGCAGCTCCACCACCCGCCCCTGCAAAGCAATCGCCTCGGCGTGGCGTCCCTGATCGCCGATGAGCAACGCCATCTCGGCCCAGCCGACCGCGATGTCGCCCGGATCGATGTCGGGCAGCGCCTCATACTGGGCCAGCGAGATCCGCAATAGCGACTCGGCCGCCGCGGGGTGACCCAGCATCCGTTCGACCATCGCCAGATTGTACCGGGCCGTGGCACCGGCCCAGGTGACTCGACCACTGTCCAGCACGGCCTGCAGCCTTAAGGCCTCGCGTGACAGCGGTTCGGCCCGGTCGATCAGCCCCATGTCGAACAGCGTCGAAGCCAGGATGCTCTTGACCGCTGCCTGCGCAGCCGGCTGATCCCCGAAGGCCGAGTCGACCCGGGGCACCGCGGCATCGATGGCATCGACAACGGTGGCTTCGCGGCCGAGTTGCTGAGGCGTCGCGGCCAGAAAGACCGAACGCAGAAACTCGGTGACGCTCTCGGCCTTGGCCCACTCGAACTCGGCCCGATCCCGCTCCGCGTGGGCCCGTCCCGCCTGCCACAAGCTGGCCCCCGTCCCCCCCACCAGGGCCACGATGGCCACGGCCAGCGCAGCGAACGCACCTCGATTCCTCCGCACCAGCTTGGCAACCCGATACCGCAGCGAATCGGGTGTGGCCTGGATCGGCAGGCCGGCCAGGAAGCGCAGCACATCCTCGGCCATGGCCTCCACCGACGAGTAGCGCCGCTCCGGCTCCTTGCGGAGCGCCATCATCACGATGTCGTCGAGTTCACCCTCGAGCGCTCGCTGCAGCCGCCGAGTGGTCGGTTCCGCCGCCGAGGACAGGGTCTCGGCAGCCACGACCCGGCTCGGCAGGTCGGGCATCGACTCGACCAGCCGGCGGCGGGCCTCGAGCACCGGCAGATTGGCCACGTCGAACGGCGGCCGGCCGGTCAGCAGTTCGTAGAGCAGCACACCAAGCGAGTAGACATCGCTCGTGGTGGTGACGGGATCGCCCGCCAGCTGCTCCGGGCTGGCGTAGGCCGTCGTCATCGGTGCGATGCCCGTCTGGGTCATCGGCTCGGCGTCCGACTCTTCGGGGTCGAGCACCTTGGCAATCCCGAAGTCGAGCAGCTTGACGGTACCGTCGGCGCTGACCAGGATATTGCTCGGCTTGATGTCGCGATGGACCACCAGGTTCTGGTGGGCATACTGGACCGCGGTGCAGACCTGCCGGAAGAGCCGCAGCCGGTCGTGCACGCCGAGCTGCAGCGCGGCGCAGTAGCGGTCGATCCGCTCGCCCTCGACGTACTCCATCACGAAGTAGGGCTGACCGTCATCGGTCACGCCGCCGTCGAGCAGCGCGGCGATGTTCCGGTGCTCCAGCCGGGCCAGAATCTGGCGCTCGTAGCGGAAGCGGCGCAGGATCGCGTCGGAGTCCCGGCCGCGCACCACCATCTTGAGGGCGACACGCTTCCGGAAATCGGCGTCGGCCCGATGGGCTTCGTAGACCGCGCCCATGCCGCCCCGGCCGATCGGCCGGATGATCTGATAGGCGCCGACCCGCCAGTCCGCCGGCTCGGCTCCCACCTCCGGAGCTAGCGCCTCGAGGGGCGAGCGCTCGAAGCGGTCGCCGACCGAATCGGCGGCCGCCAGCAGCGCTTCGACCTCCGCCCGGAGGGCGGCGTCGCCGAAGGTCATCTCGGCCAGGCGGATGGAGCGTTCGTCAGGGGGGAGTTCTGCCAGGTCCGCAAAGGCGGCCTTGACCAGGCGCCAGCGGTCCGGCGTCATCGGGGTTGTCACCGGCACCCCCGGAGCTGCGGCGTGACCCGGGTCACGAACCGAGGCGGCGCTGCAGCCAGGCGCGCGCCAGGGCCCAGTCGCGCTTGACCGTGGCGGGCGAGATTCCGAGGACGGCGGCGGTTTCTTCGATCGAGAACCCGGCAAAATAACGGAGCTCGACCAGCTTGGCCTGGCGCGGATCGAGCTCTGCAAGCTGCGCAAGAGCCTCGTCGACGGCCATCACCTCGTCGGAGGACGCCGCCGCCGGCAGCTCCGCATTGGTATCGAGGGTCACCTGATGCTGCCGGCCCCGCTTGCGCGCGGTGCGCCGCCGGGCGTGGTCGACCAGGATCCGGCGCATGGCCTGCGCGGCGATGCCGAAGAAATGGGCCCGGCCCGCCCAGTCGACCGAATGCTGCCCGACCAGGCGGAGGAAGACTTCGTGGACCAGCGCGGTCGGGCTCAGGGTGTGATCGCCGCGCTCGCGCCGCAGGTGACTGGCGGCGAGCAGCTTGAGTTCGTCGTAGACCAGGGGCAACAGGCGATCGAGCGCCTCCGAATCGCCATCCGAGACGAGGACCAGCAACTGCGTGACGTCGGACTGCGAAGAATCCACGGGTGGCCGCCAAGTGATTCATAATACTTCGCCCCATGGTTCCGACAGTCAAGTCGCCTCGCGTACGAACGTCTCGAACCACGCGCAGAACCGGGCAGGATTGGCTCACGGCGCCCTTACGCCGACCGAGGCGACCAACGCAAAAGGGAGGCCGGATGGCCTCCCCTTGCGAACGAAATCTGTCGGATCCGGACTAGGCGCTCCGAAGCTCCCGAAGCACCGAATCGACATCCACCTTGGCCGCTCGATCCTGGACCTTTGATTCGAGCGATGGAAAGAGCTGCTGCGCTTCGCCGCGCAAGCGGAGGAAGAGCTGTTTGAGATCGCCGGTGCTGAGCGACCGTCCCTGGGCGTAATACTGCCTGGTGGCGTGCCCGAGCGCGTAGGTCGTGGCAAAGGTGAGCGCGGCCCCGGTCGCGGCCCCGACGAGGCCCCCGGCAAGCCGGCCCAACAGGCCGCGCGTCAGGCCACCCAGCAGCTTCCGGGCAACCCCTTCCATCACCTGTCCGCTCGCGACGACCCCCATGGCCGCCACCAGGTCTTTGGCCTGATCCATGTCGAGGGCCTGGCCGTGATCACGACCGACCCGGTAAACCATCCGGAGCTGCAGCGGCACGATCCCGAGCGTGGCCAATCCTTGCGGCAGCAGTTCCAGCGCGGCAGCGAGCATCGCGTTGTCGAGGATCAGCCGGTCCATCTCCGCCGGCGTCATGGTCCCGGCGACGGCCACGGCGTCGGGGGTTTTCGCTGATGCCTCGGCCACTTCGGCCGCGCGGCGAACCTCGGGCGCCTCATGGCCGTCGCGCTCGAGCAGGTGGGTCAGCTGACGGAGAAACGCCTGCTCACTCTCGGTGGCCACACCATCGGCGTGGATCACGGCCGATGCCAACTCGAGTGCCGCTGCGCGGGCCTCCGGACCTGACAGCTGCGCAACCAGGCCCGGCAGGTCCGCACCTTCCGAGACGACCCGATGGGCGATGTCGTCATAGCCGGTCCCCCCGATCTGCACGGCAATCCGCCCGAGTTCCGCCATCTCCTCGGGGCTGCGGAATCCGTCGGCAAACGCCGCAATCAAGGCAATCGACGCCAGCGGCGCCCGATCTTCCTCGCGCATCTGTCAGTGGACCATGAACGCGGCGCTGGCCGACACGGTATCCCACTCGAGCTTCAAGACACCGCCACCGCTGGTGGGCTCGATCTTGATGACGAACTGCTCGACCGATGACGGCAAGGTGGCCACCTTGAGATCGACCCGGGCCAGATCCTCCTCCGGCTTGTACTCGGTGCCCCACTGCCCGGTCTGCTTGTTGATGGCCAGCTTCCAGGCGCCCGTTTCCGACGCAAAGGTGTAGAGCGTATAGGTCCCGGGCGGCACCATGACGTTACCGAACATCAGGTTCTTGTCGATCACCAGGTGGGTCGCCTTGTTGGCGCCGGTCCGCCAGACCTTGTCATAGGGAATCAGATTGCCGACCACCTGGCGATCCCGCTTCGACGGACGGCCATAGTCCACCAGGATGTTTGCGCCCGCGATCGTGGCCTTCGTGGTGTCCCGCGGCGACAGGATCGGTTGCTGCTGCTGGGCCTCGGCCACTCCGGCCATTGCCACGGTTGCGGCGATGGCCGCCGCCCAGATGCCGTTACGTCGAGTCATCGCTGTTTCTCCGTTGAGACTTGGGTACAACCTTGCCATGCGGCGTATCCTGAATCGGGAAATACGAGCGCGGCGGCTAGAAATCAACCCGGCTGGTCGTGTCGTTCGGCGGCCGCAGGGTGCTGGGTCCGAACCGCCCCGGCACAAACGCGGGGGCATAATCCGGAAGCGGCGCCCCAGCCAGGTACGCGGCGAGCAGATCCGCAGCCCCCAGAACCAACCCGACTGTCATGCTCGCTCCCGACACCACAAACCCGCCTCGCCGATCAGCCATCCCGATGACGGGCCGCAGATCGGGCGCCAGCGGCATCGGGTAGCCCGCCGTGACCAGTCCGCCGGGAGTTCCCCGATAACCGGGCAGGCTGGTGACCGCCCGTCCCAGCCGCCGCAGCAGCGCCTCGCCCAGGCGGCCAAGTTCGTCGGTTGCGGGAACGCCGGGGACGACCGCCTCGAGTCGCAGGGCGCCGTCGCCATCGGCCAGCAGGGATGGCATCCCCCAGGCGGCATCGGGACCGAGTTCGCCGCCAGCCCCGGCATCGCCCCAGTCGCCCACATCGGCCGCGACCATCGGACAGGGTGCGGGGATGGCCCGTCCGCCGCCGTCGAGCACACCTACCAGACGAGTATAGTCGGTCCAGGGAATCTCGAACCCGGCCTGCCGGCCCAGGGAGCGGACCCGAGCGCCGGCCAGCACCAGCGTGGCCCCGGAGAGCCGGGCGCCCGATGCGGTCGTCACCTGCCATCCGTCCGCGGCAGGCTCGATCCCGCGCACCGGTTCCGATACCACGCCTCCCCCGGCGTCGCGTAGCGCTCCGAGCAGCCAGCGACGCAGCGCGCGGGCATCGACCCAGCCGGCGCGGCGCACGTGGACACCCAGCGTCATGCCGGGATCGAGAAACGGGAAGGCGGCACGGAGGCCGGCGCCTTCCAGCAGGTCGAAACCGTCAGGTACCCCCCGGAACCCGTCCGCCGGGGAGGGCAAGTACCAATCGGTCGAGTTGTGTTCGCGCAGCGGCCCAAGACCCAGCGCGGCCTGACGGCCAGCCATACTTCGCAGCAAGCGTGCGGTCTCGGGCCGTCCGGTCACCACGAGGCGGCCTCGACGATTGGCCCGGAAGGCCTCCCGGCTCTCCTGGTAGACCGCTTCGAGGCGGTTGATCCCGGCATCGGTCAGTTGGACGATCGACGCCTCCCCACCGGGCCACCACGGCGCGTACCAGAGCCCCTCGCCACCACCCGGGCGAACCGGCTCGCGTTCATCGACCAGGACTACCCTCCGGCCAGTTGCCGCAACCGCACGCGCCACGGCGGCGGCCGGCAGCCCCGACCCTACGATCAGGACCGGATCACGAGTCGGTTCACTCGGGGTCACGGCAGCACCGATTTTCGACCATTCCGATTGACACCGCGGCTGCTCAGGGTGTACCCTTCGTCGCTAGAAGGGGAGTAGCTCATCCGTCGAAAAAGACGGACGAGGTAGTCGTCAAGACTGTTGGCTGCGAGGCCAGCACGGCTACCCCGGGTCGCGAAACGACTCCAGCGAGACCTTCGTCTACCGACTCACTCCGTGAGGGCGGTGACGAGGGTCTCGCTTTTTTCTTGCACATGAACGGCAGGAGTGCCAGGTTTTGCACTATGAATAACATGCGGACGTTCATCCTGATGGCTGCCTTGATGGCGCTGTTTCTCGCGCTCGGGCAACTCATCGGCGGGAGCCAAGGGCTGGTGTTTGCCCTGATCATCGGCTCGGCCATGAACTTTATCATGTACTTCTTTTCCGATAAGATGGTGCTTCGGATGTACCGCGCTCGCGTCGTGAGCGAGCAGGAGGCGCCCGAGCTGTATCGGATGGTCGATCGACTGCGCCAGCGTGCCGGGCTGCCGATGCCGGTGGTGGCCATCACGGACGAAAATCAGCCTAACGCCTTTGCCACCGGTCGGAGCCCCGAAAAGGCCGTCGTCGCCGTGACGACCGGGTTACTGCGCTCGCTGCCGGTCGATGAAATCGAAGGCGTAGTGGCCCACGAATTGGCTCACATCAAGAACCGGGACATGCTGATCTCGACCGTCGCGGCCGGAATCGCGGGGGCCATCGGGTACCTGCCCTGGCTGATCATGTTCGGCCGGAATCAGGATGACGAGGGGGGCCATCCGATTGCCGGACTTGCCGCCATGATCCTGGGTCCGCTGGCGGCCGCCATCATTCAGATGGCGGTCTCGCGGCAGCGCGAGTTCGAGGCGGATCGGGTCGGCGCCGAGATTCTGGGTCGGCCACACTCCCTGGCAAGCGCGCTGACGCGGCTCGACGCCATGGCGCAGCGGATTCCGATGCAGGTTGCTCCCGCGGCAGCTCCGCTGGCCCAGGTCAATCCGCTTGCTGCGACGGGCGGGGGACTCTCCAAACTCTTTTCCACCCATCCTCCAACCGCGGAACGGGTCGCCAAGCTGATGGAAATGGCGAACGCGCGCTAGGCATTAATTCGTGCACTCAATCGAGTGGGTTCTGTTTGCGGTCGTCACCTTTTCATTATTGGCGGCCGATCTCTTCGTCGTGCACCGAAAGGCGCGAGTCCTTTCGATGCGCGAAGCGTCCCGTTGGAGCGCCGTCGTCGTTTCGACGGCGCTCCTGTTCGGCCTGATCGTCCTCTGGCGGAGCGGTCCGACGTCGGCGCTCGAGTACTATGCCGGCTATCTGGTCGAACTGTCCCTGTCGGTCGACAACCTTTTCGTTTTCATCCTGATCTTCCAGTACTTCGCAGTGCCACCGATTGCGCATTCGAAGGTGCTCAACTGGGGCGTGTTCGGTGCGGCCGCCATGCGCGGCATCATGATCGTCGTCGGCACCGCAGTGCTGGGACGTTTCGATTGGCTGTTCATCATCCTCGGCGTCATCCTGCTGTTTACCGCGGCCAAGATGTTCAAGGACGAAGAGGAGCAGATCGAACCGGAGAAGAATCCGCTGGTCAAGCTAGCCAAGCGGCTGGTGCCGATGACGCCCAACTACGAGGGCGCCCGATTCTTCGTCAAAACGCCGGCCGGTTGGCTGGCAACGCCGCTCTTCGTGGTCGTGCTGGTCATCGAGTGGACCGACGTCGTCTTCGCGATCGACAGCATTCCGGCGATTCTTTCGATCACGCAGGACCCCTTCATCGTTTACGCGTCGAACATCTTCGCGATCCTGGGCCTCCGCGCCATGTTCTTCGTGATCCAGGATGCCATTCAGCATTTCAAATACCTCAAGCCCGGTGTCGGTCTGATCCTGGCCTTCGTCGGCCTGAAGATGATCTTCATCAAATGGTTCCATCTGCCGGTCGCGATTTCGCTCGGGGTCATTCTGACGGTCCTGACGGCGTCGATCGTAATGTCGATCATCAAAACCCGTCGAGATCGGGTTGCCTGAGATCGGTCACTGATGTGAGAGGGGGCCACCACGCCCCCTCGCTTCCTACCTAGCGCCCCCCAGATCCGGCCGTCGCCCCAGGACCAGGCCCGGTTTCCGTGTGATCCACATCACCGAGTCGGGCGTGTCGGAGCGACAGCGCCGCGCACGGCAACGGTGTGTCGATCCGTCACGGCAGCGACTCCGTCCCATCGGCGTAAGCCGTTGTTCTACATGAGGTAATCAGTAGCAGCCCTGCAAGGCATGACCATTGCCCTAAGGAATCCCGTCCTGATCGGGAGGGAATTCGGGTGCGAATGCGAGCATTGTGCCTGGTGCTGCTCCTGGTCCAGGGTTGCGGATCGGTTACCGGCGTCGACCCCGTCGGCGAACCGCCGCTGCTGCAGCGTCTGCCTCGCACCCTCTCGTCTGACGAACTGGCCGCAATCCGCGCCAACAATACCTTCGCGTTCAGCCTGCTCGGACGGGTCGCCGAAACGGATGCCGTCAAGAACGTCTTTCTCTCCCCGCTATCCGTTTCCCTGGCGCTCGGTATGGTGATGGACGGCGCGCGCGGAGCCACCCGGGAAGCCATGGCCAGCACGCTGGGTTTCGGTGCGCTACCGCCCGGAGCAATCAACGCCGGATACCGGGACCTGATGGCGCTGCTCGGATCGCTGGATGAGCAAGTTCAGCTCACCATCGCCAACTCGATCTGGACCGAGCAGACCTTCCCGATTGTGCCGACCTTCCTCAACAACGCACGCACCTATTTCGATGCCGAGGCTGAGGCGCTCGACTTCCGTTCGCCGGGCGCGGTGTCCACCATCAACTCGTGGGTCAACCGAAAAACCGCCGGGAAGATCCCGACCATTCTCGAGCGGATCGACCCCGACGAGATCCTCTTTGCCATCAACGCGGTGCACTTCAAAGGGAGCTGGCGCAAGCAGTTCCGGCCCGCCGACACACGGACGGCAACCTTCCACGCCCAGGACGGCCGCCGACAGCAGGTGCCGTTCATGCACCGGGAAGGACACGCCCCATACTTCGCAGGGAGCGACTTCCACGCCGTCGACCTCTGGTACAGCGCAGGCGCTTACTCGATGACCGTGCTGGTGCCGACCGGAACCACCACCGCCGATGACCTGGTCCGTCGCCTGAACGCAGACCAGTTCGCAACCGTCACCGACGGCCTCCGCGAGGCGGAGGTGGTGCTGGCGATGCCGAAGCTCCGCCTCGAGGACAAGCACTCGCTGGGCTCGGTCCTGACGCAACTCGGCATGGGCATCGCGTTCACCCGCCAGGCCGACCTGAGCGGCATTTCGCAGGCGGCGCCGCTGCGGATTACCCGGGTCGATCATAAGACCTTCGTCGACATCAACGAGGAAGGCACCGAAGCCGCGGCGGTCACTTCGGTTGGAGTCGGCGTCACCAGCGCGCCGGCGCGTGTCTCCGTCACGATAGATCGCCCCTATGTCTTCGTGATCCGTGAGCGGCTGTCGGGTACCGTGCTCTTTACAGGCCGGATCCTGTCGATCCCATGATACGCTCGCTTCGCACCCGACTCGCCGTATCTCTGCTGGCCGTTCTGCTCGGCGGATGCGCATTCGAGCCCGGGAGTCCGGCCGGACGGCTTGCCGACGCCATGCATCGCTGGGAGCAGGCCGGCATTCGGAGCTACGAACTGACCGTGACGATGGCCTGTTTCTGCCCGCATGCCGATATCCCGATCCGGGTCCGGGTCGAAAACGGCACCGTCGTGTCGCGCACCAATGCGGCAACCGGCACGCCCATCAGCGACCACCTGGCCAGCCGCTATCCGGACGTCCCCGGATTGTTCACGGAGATCCAGCGAGCCTACGCACAGGCCGACGATGTGACGGTTCGATTCGACCCTGACACCGGGATACCGACTTCGATCGAAGTCGATCATTCGCGCCGCGCCGTCGATGATGAGGTCCGCTGGACGACCAGTGAATTGAACCGTTTGTAACCGTTTCGATCGCTCCGGCGCTTGCCGGGTACAACCGATTCCGCCGGTTCCTGTGGCGGTCCGCTGATTCGAGGAAGACGATGACGATGACGACAACCAGCTACGGCAGCAATGGAGGCACCGCAACCCTGGCTATGTCGCTGCATCAGCGCATCCAGGAGGAGCTCGAGCATAAGATCATCGCGGGCAACTGGCTCCCCGGTCACCGGATTCCATCGGAACGCGAATTGACGGTCTACTACGGCTGTTCTCGCATGACCGTCAACAAAGCGCTGACCCGGCTTGCCAATGCCGGCCTGATCGAGCGGAAGCGCAAGACCGGCAGCTTCGTGAAGCGGCCCCACTCGCAGGCCGCCATCCTGGAAATTCATGATCTCAAGGCCGAGGTCAGCGCGTTAGGCATGGCGTACGGCTACCGGGTCATCGACCGGGTTGCCCGCCCTGCCAGCGCTTCCGACCGCCAGCACCTCGAGCTGGACGGCGACTCGGCGGTCCTCGAAGTCACCGGCCTGCACCTGGCTGCCGAGCAACCGTTCTGCCATGAACGGCGCGTCATCAATCTGGCGGCCGTACCCGGGGCGGCGGAGGAGAGCTTTGCGGATATCTCTCCCGGCTCCTGGCTCGTCAACCACGTCCCGTGGACCGAAGCCGAGCATCGGATCCGCGCCGTACCCGCCAGCGCCGAAATGGCGCTCAAGCTCCAGATTCCGCGAGGCACGGCCTGCCTCGTGGTGGAACGGCGGACCTGGCGGACCGACCATACCGTCACCCATGTCACGCTGACCTATCCCGGCTCGGTACACCAGCTGGTAGCCCGGTTCGCCCCTTCGGCCTGAGCCGTCGGGCACTCACGCGCCATCCGTCTCGAAGAAGGCCAGATAGGAATCTGGCCTTCTTGCACGAAATCCCATTGGTCTATACATATCTCCGATCGCTCCCCGGAGACCTCTTGATCCCGTCAACCACCCGCCTCGGCTTCCCGTGACCGGAGTCCGGATCTTTCGGAATGCTCGCCTGGTCTCGATGACCCGTGGGCTCGAGACGATCGAACACGGCGCGCTGATCGCGTCGGGTGGGCTGATTCGGTATGTCGGCAGCGAAGCCGGACTTTCAGCCGACCTCACCGGACCTGATCCGGACGAGATCGACTGCGGCGGCCGGCTGATCACGCCCGGCCTGATCGACTGCCATACCCATCTCGTCTTCGGGGGCGACCGGGCCGGGGAGTTCGAGGCCCGGCTCGAGGGCGCCACCTATCAGGACATCGCGCAGCGCGGCGGCGGCATCATGTCCACCGTCCGAGCTACCCGCGCAGCGACCGAGGATGAGCTGGTTGCCGGTGCGCTCCGACGACTCGACCATCTGATAGCCGAAGGGGTCACCACGGTCGAGATCAAGTCGGGATACGGGCTCGAGCTTTCGGCCGAGCTTCGGTCACTTGCGGCGGCGAGACGACTGGCCCACGAGCGGCCGATCTCGGTAAACACCACCTTCCTTGGTGCGCACACAGTCCCGCCCGAAGCAACGGACCATCGCGACGGGTATGTCGACCAACTGTGTCGCGAGATGATTCCCGCGGTGGCCCATGCCAAGCTGGCTGACTCGGTCGACGGGTTCTGCGAAACGATTGCCTTCAGTCCGGCCGAGATGGCGCGGGTATTCGAGGCGGCCAAGGCGCACGGCCTGCCGGTCAGACTCCACGCCGATCAACTCTCCGACTCCGGCGGCGCCGCGCTGGCCGCCCGGTTCGGCGCCCTCTCGGCCGACCATCTCGAATACACCAGCGAGGCCGGCGCGGCGGCCCTCGCCGCGAGCGGGACCGTTGCCGTGATGCTGCCGGGCGCATTCTACTGCTTGCGCGAAACCAAACTGCCCCCGATCGAGGCATTCCGGAAGCTGGGCGTACCGATGGCCGTCGCCACCGACTGCAACCCCGGCACCTCGCCGCTCACCTCGGTGCTGCTTGCCATGAATCTGGCCGCGACCCTGTTCCGGCTGACCGTGACCGAGTGCCTGCTGGGCACCACCCGATACGCTGCGCAGGCGCTCGGCTTGCGCGATCGAGGCACGCTCGAAGCGGGCCGGGCCTGCGATCTGGCCATCTGGGACGTCGACCGCCCCGCCGAACTGGTTTACCGCATAGGATATAACCCGCTCTTCCGGCGGGTCTGGAGGGGCCAATGAACAATGAACCGATCCTGACTCTGCACCCTGGCCGAGTCGAGCTGGGCACCTGGCGCAGCATCTATCGCGGCGCCGGGGCGGTCATCGACGCGGACGCCAAGACTCCGGTCGATGCCGGCGCCCGGACCATCGAGGCCATCGTGTCGAAGGGTGACCCCGTTTACGGCGTCAATACCGGCTTCGGCAAGCTGGCCAGCGTGCGGATCGATGCTGCCGACCTTGCGAAGCTGCAACGCAACCTGGTGCTTTCCCATGCGGTCGGCGTCGGGGAGCCCCTGCCCGTCCCGGTGGTTCGGCTCATCATGGCCCTCAAGCTGGCCAGTCTGGCCCAAGGCGCATCGGGAATCCGCTGGAGCACGCTCGAGCAGCTGGGCGCCTGCCTGACGGCCGGGCTCGTTCCGGTCATTCCGCACCAAGGGTCTGTCGGCGCCTCCGGCGACCTCGCCCCGCTGGCGCACCTCACCGCTGCGCTGATGGGCGTGGGCCACTTCGTGGTCGGGGGACAGATCGTCCCTGCTGCATCGGCGCTTGCTGCGGCAGGCCTGGCGCCCCTGGTGCTCGGCCCGAAAGAGGGGCTGGCCCTGCTCAACGGCACTCAGGTTTCGACCGGGCTGGCGCTTGCCGGGCTCTTCGAGGCCGAACGGGTCTTTGAGGCCGGGCTCATCACCGGTGCGCTTTCGACCGACGCGGCCAAAGGATCGGACGGACCGTTCGACGACCGGATTCATGTCCTGCGCCGCCATCGCGGACAGCGGGACGTGGCTGCTGCGCTCCGTGCGCTGATGGCAGGGTCTGCCATCCGCGCTTCGCACCTGGTGGGCGATGCCCGGGTTCAGGATCCCTATTGCCTCCGGTGTCAGCCCCAAGTCATGGGTGCCTGTCTCGATCTGCTCCGGCAGACGGCAGTAACGCTGACCGACGAGGCCAACGGCGTATCGGACAACCCGCTGGTCTTTGCGGACACCGGCGAGGTGATCTCCGGCGGAAATTTCCACGCCGAGCCGGTGGCCTTCGCTGCCGACACGATTGCGCTGGCCGTCTGCGAAATCGGCTCGATTGCCGAGCGCCGGACCGCGATGCTGATCGACCCGGCCCTGTCGGGGCTGCCCGCGTTCCTGACACCCGCGCCGGGCCTCAACTCGGGATTCATGATGCCGCAGGTCACCGCCGCGGCTCTGGTCTCCGAAAACAAGCAACGTGCCCATCCGGCCAGCGTCGACTCGATTCCCACGTCCGCCAATCAGGAAGATCACGTCTCGATGGCAACGCACGGCGCGTATCGATTGCTTCGCATGACCGAGAATGCGGCGGCGATCATCGGGATCGAGCTTATGGTTGCCGCGCAGGGGTGCGACTTTCATGCGCCGCTCGCGTCGAGCGATGCGCTGGAGCGCGTCCGTGCCGCCTGCCGAGGTGTCATCCCGCCGCTGGTCGACGACCGCTACCTGGCGCCGGACCTCGCTGCCGCGACCGACCTGGTGCGATCCGGAGCCCTGGCCGATGCGGCAGGGCGGGCTGTGCTGCCGGTCGTCGTACCCTGAGCCACCAGAAGCCGTGAACAGCCGATCGAAACAGGAGTTCGCATGACAAGCGCCGAGCAGATGGTCGGAGCCCGTCAGGTCCGAAGCCCGCGGGGCCGGGAGCGGTCCGCCAAGAGTTGGCTGACCGAGGCCCCGCTCCGGATGCTGATGAACAATCTCGATCCGGATGTTGCGGAACGACCCGACGATCTGGTCGTCTACGGCGGGATCGGTCGCGCAGCTCGAAGCTGGGCCGCATTCGACCAGATCGTCGATGCGTTACGCGCGCTCGAGGCGGACCAGACCCTGCTGATTCAATCGGGCAAGCCGGTCGGTGTTTTCACCACCCATCCCGATGCACCCCGCGTGCTGCTCGCCAACTCCAATCTGGTGCCCCGATGGGCCACCTGGGAACATTTCAACGAGCTGGACCGCAAAGGGCTGATGATGTACGGCCAGATGACCGCCGGCTCGTGGATCTACATCGGGAGCCAGGGGATCGTCCAGGGAACCTACGAGACGTTCGTAGAGATGGGTCGCCAGCACTATGGCGGCAACCTGCGCGGGCGGTGGATCCTGACCGCCGGCCTCGGCGGCATGGGCGGTGCCCAGCCACTGGCCGCCACCATGGCCGGCGCCTCGTGCCTCGCGGTCGAGTGCCAGGCCAGCCGGATCGCCTTCAGGCTGCGGACCAAGTATATCGATGTTCAGGCGGACGACCTCGACCACGCCCTGGCCCTGCTCGAGCGCGCCAGGCAGGAGGGACGCGCCATTTCGGTTGCCCTGCTGGGCAACGCTGCCGATGTTTTCCCCGAGCTGGTCCGCCGCGGGGTCCGGCCTGATTGCGTCACCGATCAGACCTCGGCGCACGACCCGGTCAACGGCTACCTCCCGATCGGATGGACGGTCGAACAATGGGAGGCTGCTCGCGCCGCCGAACCCGCTCTCGTCGCCAGCGAAGCCAGAAAGTCGATGGCGGTGCAGGTCCGCGCCATGCTCGCCTTCCATCGCGCCGGCATCCCAACGGTCGACTATGGCAACAACATCCGTCAGATGGCCCTGGAAGAAGGCGTCCAGGATGCATTCGATTTCCCCGGCTTCGTGCCCGCCTACATCCGGCCGCTCTTCTGCCGCGGCGTCGGGCCGTTCCGGTGGGTCGCATTGTCGGGCAACCCGGAAGACATCTACAAGACCGATCAGCGCGTCAAAGAGCTGCTCCCCGACGATCGGCATCTGCACACCTGGCTCGACATGGCCCGCGAGCGGATCACGTTCCAGGGCCTGCCGGCGCGGATCTGCTGGGTCGGGCTGGGCGACCGGCATCGGCTCGGACTTGCCTTCAACGAAATGGTCGCGTCCGGCGAACTCGAAGCGCCGATCGTGATCGGGCGGGACCATCTCGACTCGGGATCGGTAGCTTCGCCCAACCGTGAAACGGAAGCGATGCAGGATGGCTCCGACGCGGTGTCGGACTGGCCGCTCCTCAACGCGCTGCTCAACACAGCCAGCGGGGCGACCTGGGTGTCACTGCATCATGGGGGCGGCGTCGGGATGGGCTTTTCGCAGCATGCGGGCGTGGTGATCGTCGCGGACGGCACCGCGGCGGCGGCGGCGCGACTCGGCAGGGTTCTCTGGAACGACCCCGCCTCGGGCGTGATGCGACACGCCGATGCCGGCTATCCGATTGCCCTGGAAACCGCGAGGGCAGCCGGACTGACGCTCCCGGGCATTCTCTAGCCCGGCGGGCCGACCACCCGGTTCCGGCCCTCGTTCTTGGCCCGAAAGAGCCGACGGTCCGCCTCGGCGAGCAGCACTTCCGGGGCGCCGCCGTCGGCCGGCCAGGTGGCGACACCGGCACTCACGGTGACGTGCGCGGGCGCCTGATCACGAGCAACCGGAAGTTGCTCCGCGGCAATCGCGTTTCGGATCAGATCGATCCGATCGAACGCCTGCTCCGCAGTGGTGTCCCGGAAAATCACCACAAACTCTTCTCCTCCGTAGCGGGCCACCAGGTCGCTCCGGCGGACGCCGTCGCGCAACAATTCCGCGACCCGCCGCAGTACCGCATCGCCCACCGCATGACCATGGACGTCGTTGAATCGCTTGAAGCGGTCGATATCCACCATCACCACCGACACCGGCGTCTCGGCCCGGCGCGCCCGGGCGATCTCATTGGCAAAGTAGTCGTCGAAAAAACGGCGGTTGAAGATCCCGGTCAGCGGGTCCGTGGTCACCAGTTCGCGCTGCTGCTGCATTTCCCGGACGATCAGCATCGCGAGGCCCGTCGCGGTGGCGAGCAGGACCAGGCGGGAGAGCTGGTCGGTCCAGCGGAACCGACCGAATTCGCTGACCAGGCCCGGCGCATCCAGATTGAAGATCCCCACCACCACGATGAGCAGGATCAGATATTGAGTGACTGCGGCCACCCCGGCGACGAATGACAGACGCCAGTCGTACCGGAGGCAGGTCGCCCCGATGGCGATGAAATAGGCTTCGAAGGTGGACTTGCTGTTGGTAACCAAGTGCGGATCGCCGGTGAACGCATACGCGGCGAGCACGCTGGAAATGAGCGTCACATCGAGCAGCGTCGTGACCGGCGGGAGCCAGGCCTGGCGCCGGTCGCGCGCGACGGCCCAGTAGACGATCCCGGCAATGATGGAAGCAAAGACACCGATCCAGAGCGCGGCCATATGCTGGCTGCGCTGCTCCGCCGACACGACATTGACGTTGATAGCAGGAATAGCGGTGAGTGCGAGAACCAGGCCAAGCCGGATCTTGGCGATCAGCAGTTCGCCCGCCTTGCCGGCGGTGCGCAGATACTCGTCGGGGGGCGCCCAGAAACGACGACCCCGGCTCGACGAGCGCCCAGACGGCGCGGTGACAGCCGGGTTCGTAGACATGAGAACGCGACCGACCGGTTACATCACCCGATACTTGGGGCCGCTCCCGCCTTCGCGCGGTGTCCAGCGCGGCCCCAGCACGTCGGTGGCCTTACAGTCGACGCAGTTGGGCGGGTTGACCCGCAGTTCATCGTCCACCCGCTCATAGACGCCAGCCGGGCAGACATGGCTGTAGAAATCGGCCACCTCCGGCGTGACGTCCTGTCCCACGATCAGGTGCGACGGAATGGTGTCGCGAGTTGCGTTACCGGACTTGAAGACGGCGTCGACCTTGCTGAACGTCAGGGTATTGTCCGGCACGAACGGCGTCGCCACCGACACATCGCGCGGTTCCTCGGCATCTTCTTCGCTATGAATCTGCCCGCCGGGGAAGGCGCCGCCCGTCGCCGTCAGCAGCAGGTTCTTGATCCCGCCGACGTAAAAGCCCTGCTTGAAAGCGAGCCGCATGTTCCGGCGTTTCTTGAGGTCCGAGACGACGTAGCTCTCGCGCAGCATCTTGTCGTACGCACCGAGCGCCGCAGCCCCGGTATCTCCCGCCTTGAGCGCCTGGAACGCGGTGCGAGCAGCATAGATACCGGACTGCATGGCATAGTGAATGCCCTTGAGGCTCGCAACCTCGACCGTACCAAGGCAATCGCCGGCCATCAGCAGGCCATCGCCGGAGAAGCGATCGGGCAGTGCGTAGTAGCCGCCCTCGGGAATGGTCTTGGCCCCCCACTCCACCAGCTCACCACCCTCCAGATACGGGCGAAAGAGCGGGTGCAGCTTGGTGCGCTGGAGTAGTTCGTGGACGTCGAGGTTGGCATCCCGCGCATCGAGCCCCACCACCAGTCCGATGGCGACCTGGTTAGGCCCCATCGGATACATGAAGGTGCCGCCGAAGGCATCGCGCGGCAGCGGCCAGCCAAGGGTATGAATGATCCGGTCGAGCGGCTTCTTGACCTCCCAGACTTCCTTGACGCCAAGCGCATAGATCTGCGGGTTGGGCGACGAAATACCGCGCCAACTCCGCCATGCCTGGGCCAGCGGGCCACGAGTGCCCTCGGTCAGGACGGTCACCTTGGCGGTCAGGTCCGTCGGCTCCGCATAGCCGTCGCCCGGCTCGCCGTTGCGATCGAGTCCCGCCGGCGTGGTCCGGACACCGACGACATTGGTTCCCTCGACCAGCAGCGCATCGACCGGAAACCCCGCGAAGATGTTGACCCCATCTGCCTCGGCACGCTCGCCCATCCAGCGAACCACTTCGCAGAGCGAGGCCACGTAGTTGCCGTGATTCTTCATGGTCGGCGGCGTCGGGATCCGAACCGAGCCGCTCGACGTCATCAGGTAGACGGCCTCGCCGGTGACCTGCTGACGGAACGGCAGCTCACTGACGGGCACATCCGGAAAGAGTTCGCGGAACGGGATCGGATTGACGACCGCACCCGACAAATTGTGCTCGCCCAGACTCCCCGCCTTCTCGAGCACGCCGATGTTGAGTTCACCCAGGGTCCCATCGGCCTTGGCCAGCCGGGCCAGTTCGATGGCGCCCGCGAGCCCGGCCGGACCGGCCCCGACGAACAGCACGTCCATCTCGATCGCCTCGGCGCTCGGGGCATCGGCGCGAATGAACCGGTCGACCGGAAGTGCGGGCTGATGCTTGATGGGCAGGATACGAGGCATGAAGACCATCCTCACGTGGCTCGGTGCGGACGGGACGCGGCCCGTCTACAGCAGGTTCAACGAGATGTCGGCCGCGCGCACGCTATGCGTCAGCGCCCCGATGGAGATGAAATCGACGCCCGCCGAAGCGTAGTCGCGAACGTTGTCGAGCGTGATCCCGCCCGTCGCCTCGATCGCAATGCCGGGTCGGAGCCCACGGGCGACTTCGGCCCAGCGGCGGACTGTTTCGGGCGTCTGATTGTCGACCAGGAGCCGGTCGGCGCCAGCCTCGCACGCTTCGATCAGCTGCGACTCGGTCTCGACCTCGACCTGGCAGGCAACCGCCCCACGGGACCGCGCCTCGACCAGCGCATCGGCCAACCGGCGCCCGTCACGCTCCAGCGCGCGCCAGTGATTGTCCTTGACCATGACCGTGTGGGCGAGATCGATCCGGTGGACCGTCCCCCCTCCGGCCACCACCGCCGCCACATCGAGTAGCCGGAGCCCGGGCGCGGTCTTTCGGGTGTGCAGCACCCGACAGCCGGTTCCGCCCATCGCCTCGACGTAGCGCCGAGTAGCGGTCGCGATGCCCGAGGCACGCTGGAGCAGGTTGAGCACGGTGCGCTCGGCGCGGAGAATCGCGGCCAGATCCCCGGTCAGGCGGCCGATCTCGCCCGGCTCGACGGCCTGCCCTTCCGTCACCCGCCAGACGATCCCGCAACCCGCCAGTTCAGCCGCTTGCTCAGCATAACGAAGCCCGGACACCACAGTGGCCGTCCGGGCTTCGATGATGGCTTCGCCGGCCGGAGCACCCCGGACGGTCACCGCCGTGGTCAGATCGACCGGACCATCCTCGGCCAGCGCGACGGCCGCCAGGCGCGCCGCGTCGGCCGACAGGTCCGGAAGCCGCTCCGCCATCGACGACCTACTCGGCCCGGAGTTTCCGGATCTCGTCCGTGAGTCGAGGCAGGATCTCGAAGAGGTCACCGACGATGCCGTAGTCGGCCACCTTGAAGATCGGAGCGTCCTTGTCCTTGTTGATGGCGACGATCACCTTGGAGGTCCGCATGCCCGCCAGGTGCTGAATCGCGCCGGAAATACCCACCGCGAAGTAGAGCGACGGCGCCACGGTCTTCCCGGTCTGACCGACCTGCGCACCATGCTCCCGCCAGCCGGCGTCGACGACGGCGCGACTGGCACCGACCGCCGCCGGACCAAGCGCCGCGGCCAGATCTTCGAGCAGCTTGAAGTTGGCGGGCTCCTTGAGACCGCGACCGCCCGACACCACGATGTTTGCCTCGGTCACGTCGAGCACGGCCTGCGCCGGCGCCTTGATTTCCTTGACCGTGACACGCTGGGTAAAGTCGGGCACTGCGACGGCAACCGCTTCCCCGGCGTTCCCCTTGCTGCCATCGGCCGGGAAGGTATTGGGCCGGACCGAGACGATGGCGGGCGAACCGGTCAGGGTGAGCTTCTGGAGCGCCTTGCCGGCATAGACCGGACGGGTCGCCACCAGCTGGCCGCCGTCGACCGACAGCGCCGTCACGTCCGTCGCCAGCGACTGACCGAGCTTCGCGGCCACTCGCGGTGCAAGGTCGCGGCCCATGGCGCTCGCGGCGAATACGATGGCCGCGTAGCCCGCGCCGATCGAGGCGATGGTCGCGGCATAGCCGTCGGGATTGTAGAGTCCGAACCCGTCGTGCGAAGCGGTCAGCACCCGATCGGCGCCGTGTCCGCCGAGCCCGGCGGTTCCGTCGACGGCGCCGCTGCCCAGCACCAGGGCGTCGACGGTGCCACCCAACCCGTCCGCGACGGTCCGCGCGGCCGAAACGACTTCCAACGAAACCTTCCGAAGCGCACCCTGGCGCTGCTCGGTCACTGCAAGAATAGCGGCCATGGTCAGATCACCTTCGCTTCGTTGCGGAGCAACTGCACCAGCGCCGGCACCGCGTCGGCCCCTTCACCGACGATCCGGCCGGCCTGCCGCTCGGCGGGCAGCGAGAGCCCGCCGACGGTCAGTCCCCCGGCTCCGATCGTGGTCGGCTTGGATTCGAGCGGCTTCTTCTTGGCCGCCATGATGCCCTTGAGCGACGGCAGCCGCGGGGTGTTGATGCCCTTGTCGGCCGTGATCACGGCCGGCAACTGGCAGCTCAGCACCTCGACACCACCCTCGATTTCCCGCTCGGCGGAGACGGCGCCGTTCTCGATGGTAAGAGAAGCCACCGCCGAAATGACGGGCAGGCCGAGCAGTTCGCCGACCATGACACCGACCTGATGGTTGTAGTCGTCGACCGCCATCTTGCCGAAGAGGACCAGATCGAAACCGCCAGCGCCGATTTCCGCGGCAAGCGCCTTGGCCACTTCGAGCCCGTCCGCCGACCCCGTGCTCTGCAGCAGCACGCCACGATCGATTCCCATGGCGAGGGCGGTGCGGATCGTTTCCGCCGCGCTGTCTCCGCCCACGGAGATCACCACGGTTTCGCCCGCGCCGGCCTTTTCCTTGAGCGCGATGGCGGCCTCGAGGGCGTATTCATCATAGGGGTTCGGAACGAACTTGACCCCGGCTTCGTCGATGGATTTTCCGTCCCCGCCGACGACAATTTTGGCCGTCGTGTCGGGCACGCGCTTCAAACAAACGGCGATCTTCACTCTCGAACTCCGTGTGTAATCGGCGTTGCGGACCTAGAAGGCCGCTTCGCCGGTGATCTCCTGCCCCAGGATCAGCGAATGCATGTCGTGGGTGCCTTCATACGTGTAGACCGACTCGAGGTTGGCCATGTGGCGCATCGAGTGGTACTCCACCAGAATCCCGTTGGCCCCGAGCAGACGCCGGGCCTCGCGCGCGATGTCGCAGGCGATGTCGACGTTGTTCCGCTTGGCAAGGGAGACGTGCTGGGGAGTCATGGTGCCGGCATCCTTCATCCGGCCCAACTGGAGGCAGAGCAGCTGCGCCTTGGTGATCTCGGTCAGCATGTCGGCCAGACGGACCTGCTGGATCTGCGTCGCGGCAATCGGCTTGCCGAACATGACGCGGTTCTTGGCGTAGCGCACCGCTTCGTCGTAACACGCCATGGCCGCTCCGATGGCGCCCCAGGCAATCCCGTACCGGGCCTGGGTCAGACACATCAGCGGACTCTTGATCCCGCCCGACTTGGGCAGGATGGCGTCCTTCGGCAGATGGACATCTTCGAGGTGCAGTTCACTGGTGTCGGAGGCGCGAAGGGAGAGTTTGCCCTTCTGGTCCTTGCCGGTGAAGCCCTTGGTGTTGGTCGGGACGATGAAGCCGCGGACCGACTTCGAGTCGTTGATATCGCCCGTCTTGGCCCAGACGATGGCGACCGTGGCCTGCGAGCCGTTGGTGATCCACATCTTGGTGCCGTTGAGCACCCAGCCGTCGGCCGTTTCACGCGCCGTGGTGATCATCCCCGCGGGGTTCGAACCGAAATCGGGCTCGGTCAATCCGAAACAGCCGATCTCTTCGCCCTTGGCGAGCCGCGGCAGCCAATGCCGCTTCTGTTCCTCGGAGCCGAAGGCATAGATCGGATACATCACGAGGCCGCCCTGCACCGACGCGAAGGAGCGAATGCCGCTGTCGCCCCGCTCGAGTTCCTGCATGATCAGCCCGTACGCGACGTTGCCGAGTCCGGCGCAACCGTACTCTTCCGGCAGGTTGGCACCGAACACGCCGAGTTCGCCGAGCCCGGGGATCAGCTGCTTGGGAAATTTGGCGTCGTTGTAGTACTCACCGATGATCGGAATCAGCGCTTCATCGACCCAGGTGCGCACCGTGTCACGTACCGCCCGCTCTTCTTCCGACAACAGCGAATCGAGCTGATAAAAATCGACGCCGGTAAAGGCGGCGGATCCGACGGACATGGTCCAACCCCTTGTAAAAGCTGAAGTTACCAGACTTTCAAAGATAGCCAACCGGACTGTGGCGTGGTAGGGTTGGCGGCCCGGGCTTTTTTCGCCCCTGGCGTATCCGGTTCACCTGCCGGGCGGCCGGTGGCCGCCTAGTCGGAGGGGTGCCCCGCAATGGCCCGCGGCTCGATCCCGACCTCGACCGCTTTCTTGCGGAAGGTTGGGCCATGGTCGACCGCGAGGCCACTTTCGTCCTGCCATTGGTGCACCATCTCATGCAGCAGGGTATCGGCGACCTCCTCCCAGCCATCCCGGCGGATATGGCGCCGGCTGATGGCAATGGCCCGGGCGCCGGACGACGCCGGCTCATAGTGGCCCAGCTTACGCCGCATCCGACTCGACAGCACGATCTCGACCGAGGACAGCTGCGCTCCGAACCAGCGCTGGTTAAGGATGAGATGCAGGGCGCGGAGGCGCTCGAGGCGCTCCTCGTCGCCTGGCTCGGTGGCGTCCCGTCTGCGCTTGAGTGGTGGCGGGGCATCGCCGTGCACCGAGAACTCGAGGAAGACCTGGGCCGCCGCTTTCCGGTCGCGGCGTCGCACCCAGGGCCGCGCCCAGATCGCAATGGCCGCGACGATGTGATCCGGGGCCTGGGCGTACCCCTGGTGGACCCTAAGCCCGCCGTGCTGGTCGAACGACACCATCACCCGCCGATTCTCATGGAGGGTGACCGGAATTCGGGAGGGCAGCCCAGCCCCACGCAGGCGAGCGATCAGATCGGGAGGATCGTCGAGCGAAAGGGCGTACTGAACGGGAGCAAACGAGGCGCACACGCCGGTAATCTAGCCGGGCGGGCGGGCCTCGATCGAGGCCCGCCGGCGGCGCGGAAAGGCGGCCGGATCACAGAGATCGAACCGCCGCCGAGTCCGATCCCAGCAGCCGTGTCGGACCTGAATCGTGTCGGTCGAAACGTCGATCAGGTTGAACGCGGAGGGCCGGCGACCGCGGGTGCGACCGGTATGCGTGCTCGAGGTGGCCACCACAACCTGCTCACCGAGCAGCCCGGCCCCCTCCTGGTGGTCATGGCCGCAGAGCACCAGGTCCGCACCGAGGCCACCCAGGCCAAGCTGCGCCGCCTTCCAGCGCGCCAGCCCCATCCGCCGCGAGATCTCGCCGCGAAGAATGTTCTGATGCGTCACCACGACGCGCAGCGCATCGGGCGGTGCGACCGCGAGGCGCGCTGCGACCCTGGCAAGCTCCGCACGCGGGAGATGCCCTTTGACCGCCGGATCACGCCAGAACTTCCAGGTCATGGATCCCAGAGCCACGCCGTGGCTGGTCAGCAGCGACTCGACCGCCAGGCCGGGCAGCGCGAGACCGGGGGAAAGGTCCTCGCCGAAGTAGATCCGGTATTTGGTGTACTTGCGCCGGACCCCGAAGAGATCGAAGGGACTGGCCCACCACTGGACATCGTGGTTGCCGGGAATCACCAGCGTGGGCGCGGTTTTCCGCAGCTCCTTCACGAAGGCCAGGGCGGCCTGGAACTCGCCGTGACGAGCCCGCTGGGTCAGGTCGCCGGCGAGGACCACGGCGGTCGGCGCCAGCTCGGGAACCAGCGCGGCCAGGGCGTCGATCTGATCGAGGTCGACGTCCCGGCCGAAATGAAGATCGGAGAGTTGGACGAGCCGGATCACGCTACCATACGAGGCGAACCCGGTAGGTCACGGTCGCTTCGCCCTTGGCGGGCACGCGGAGCCGGAAACGAGTCATGGTGCTGGACACCCGCTCGGCGGGCACGGAACTCTGCAGCACCGACCATTCGCCGCGCCGCTCCTCCAGCACGTCGACCGTCGCCACCGAGTCCTTGGCATTGGCCACAGTCACGGTATAACTCGCCGTCGCGACGGTGCGCTGGCCTTCGCGCTGCGTCTGATAGGCCGTCTGGATCCGCCGCGCCGTCAGGTCGAACGCAGTACCTGCGCTCAAGCGGAGATCCTGCCCGGCTGCCGTATGGTCGAGCGCCGACTCGCCGACCAATTGGAGCCGGCTCTGCTGATCGCGCTGGTAGATCCGGACCACCCCGCCCGGAACCGGCCGATCGCCGAACGCCGTCTTGGCGGCCCGCTTGACGACGTAGGTGACCGCGACGGGCTCGGTCTGCTCGTCGCCATACTGAGGCAGCCCGCCGACCCAAGGCAACTGACCGCGCACCGTGTAGATGCGCTCGTAGGCCGCAGCCACGGGATCGAACAACGCCACGGCCGTCTCGACCCCGGGCATCAGCGTGAACCGGCCCGGCAGGGAATAGAGATGCGCCTCGCCGACGCTCTCCTCTCCGGCCACGTCCATTCGCGCGGCCATCGGCGCTGCCTGCAGCGCTTCCCGGCGGAACTGCTGTACTACCCGCCCCACGTTCCCGGCCAGAACCTGGATCTCCGCGGAATCGGCCCGAAGGCGACCGGCCGTGATCAGAGCCTGACCGCTGACCTGGGCCTGCGCGCGTCCCAGCACGACACTGTACGATGCACGCCAAGCAGCGCCGTCGGAAAAGAAGCCGACGCCGAGCGTGTTGCGGGCGCGGTCGCTCCGCACCGTCAGCTGCGTCGACGGCTCGGCGGGCACCAGATCGGCGGGAAAGAGCGGCGTGCCGGGGCGCTCGAATACCACAGTGCCGTCTTCCAGCCGGAAACGCTCGGGATCGACGCCCAGCACCTGAGCCGTCACCACCTCGCGCGCGCCATTGGCGCCGCGGGTGGCAAAGCGAAGCTCGCGGCCGACGGCGCGGCGGAGGGCGTTGCCCTGGTCGATTGCGGGATCGAAGACGAGCCCGTTGATGGCCACTCCTGAATCGAGCGCAAAGATCGACGACGCGTCAAGCGTACCGAGCGCAAACTCATGGGTGGAAACCCCGGAAGGAACCCTGACCGGAAGGGTACGACGATGCAGCACCCGTCCATCGTTGTAAATGGTCAGGCTGGTCTGAGCGGCCACCGGACCCGCCACACCGAGGCCGACCACTCCTGCCGCCAGCAACCATCGTCCGCGTACCACCGATCTCTGGCTCATGGTTTCATCTCCTTGGGCATGAACTCCTGCAACAGGCGGGAGACGATCCGGCGTATCACCAGATACACCAGGAGCACCGATGCGGCCGCAAAGAGCCGCTGCGCAAAATGGATCGGGGTGCGCCAGATCAGCAGGTAGGCCGCAAGGACCAGGGCGGCAACGATGGCCAGCCGCTGCGCCAGCCGGTCGGCACGCCGGGCCCGCTCTCGGCGGCAGACCGAACAGAAATCCCCCCAGGAGAGGCCTGCCTCCCGGCGGTCACACTGGACGCACGGGACCGGGTCACCCCCGGGCGCGAGCGGCGACCTCGTCCCCAAACCGTTCAGTCGAAGCATTGCCGCCCAGATCGCGAGTGCGGATCCCGTCGGTCACGATGGTGCGATGAATGGCGGCGCGCAGTCGCGTTGCGGCCTCGCGCTCACCCAGATGATCGAGCAACATAGCGCCCGCCAGCATCAGCGCCGACGGATTGGCCACACTCTTGCCCGCGATGTCCGGCGCACTACCGTGCACCGCTTCGAAGATCGAAGCCGTCGTACCGATGTTGGCACCCGGCGTAAGGCCAAGCCCACCTACCAGGCCGGACAGCTCATCACTCAGGATGTCGCCGAACAGGTTGGTCGCCACTATGACGTCGAACTGTTCCGGCCTGAGCACGATCTGCATGGCACAGTTGTCGACGATCATGTCATTCGCCTCGACTCGGCCTTCGTACTCCTTCGCCACCGCGCGCCCCACCTCGAGGAACAGCCCGCTCACCATCTTGAGGATGTTGGCCTTGTGAACGATGGTGACCTTCTTGCGGCCGTGCGTCAGCGCGTATTCGAAGGCATAGCGGATGATCCGCTCGCACCCGTAACGCGTCGTGACACCGGTGGTAACGCCCGCGGCGTGCGGATCGTCCGCCGTCGCGACCCAGTGCTCGATGCCGGTGTAAAAACCCTCGAGATTCTCGCGTACCAGCACGATGTCGATGTTATCGTAGCGACCGGGCAGAATGGTCTTGGCGGGACGAAGGTTGGCGAAGAGCTCGAACTCTTTGCGCAGCGCGACATTGACGGAACGGTATCCGGGGCCGACCGGCGTCGTGAGCGGACCCTTGAGCGCCACCCGCCTCGATCGAATACTGTCGAGCGTGCTGTCCGGCAGCGGCGTGCCGACCGCGTCGACCGCCGCCATCCCACCCAGCTGTTGATCCCAGGTGAAAGCCACGCCGGTGGCCTCGAGAGCCGTCACGGTTGCTGCGGTAATTTCGGGCCCGATCCCATCGCCGGGGATCAGGGTCACATCATAACTCATGATTCCTCGCTGCCATCATCGACGGGAAAGATCGTTCCCACGGCACTCTTGAGCGCTTCCTCGGCCGTATTACCGGTGCCGCGCGCCAGCGACCGCCAGACGACCCGGCCGGTGCGCACATCGGCCAGCACCACGGACATTCTCACTTCGAGCGCGCCCAGGCTGTCGGACTGGAAGGTGGCCGACGCGGGGATCAACGCATATCGCCACCCGCCTGCGGCCGCCAGCAGCTTTCGCAGATTGGACCGAAGCGGGTCCGGGACGGTCGCCATCGACCAGGCACGCATGACCGACTGCCCCATCTGATCGGGATTGCCCATCAGCCCGCCGGTCCGTCGGGCCACTCGGCGCAGTTCATCGGCCGAAATCCAATTCACGTCCGGCGCGCGGATCGCCGCATCGTCGGCCAACACCGAGTCGATCAGGCGAAGCGTTGTCGGCCGATCAGCCGAAAACAGCCCCGGCTCGACCGATGACTCGATCACCAGCAGGTTGATGGGAACGATGGCCACGCCTTGCCCGGCAATACCGACCGTCGCCAAAGGCTGCGCCACCGGACGTTTCTGGGCTAGAGCCGGCGAGATTCCGACCAGGGCGGCCAGCCCGAGTACTGCGGCGAAGGTGTTGAAACGACGTGACATAGCTGCATCCAATCTAGTCTGGGACTCGCCAGAAAACGACCAGGAAGGCAGCAAGAGGCGGGCCCGGGATCGGGACCGGATTTCGAACGGCTATCGGACGTCGAGGGAAAGGCCGCCGTCGACCTGAATGATCTGGCCGGTGACGTGGCGCGCTTCGTCGGAACAGAGGAAGACGACGACGTGGGCGATGTCGGCCGGATCGGCCAGACGGCCCAGCACGGTGCTGGATCGGGCCCGCTCGAGAACTTCCGGAGGCAAGGACTGCAGCCTCTCCGTGCGGACAAATCCGGGAGCCACCGCATTGACGTTGACATTGCTGGGGCCAAGTTCAACCGCGGCGGCACGGGTCAGTCCCTCGAGGCCCGATTTGCTCGCCGCATAGCTGGTGACGCCAAACCCGGGGCGGGTCGCCTGGTGCGAACTGATGTTGACGACCTTGCCGTAGTGCTGGGACCGAAAGACCGGGGCCAGTACCGCGATGCAATTGTTGGCGCCGATCAGATTGGTCTGGATCACATCATTCCAGTCCTCTTCGCCCAGCCGCCACAAGGCGCCGTCTCTCGCAATTCCCGCATTGTTGATGAGGAAGTGGACCGCACCGAATCGCTCGCGCACGGCCTCGACGAATCGCACCACCTGCCGGCGATCCCGCACGTCGCAACTGTCGGCAAAAACCCGAACCCCCATTGCCGCCAGCGTCGTTTCCGTGAAGAGCGCCGATTCCCGGACGTCTCGGCCGCTCAGATTCATGAAGCAGAACGCGACGTTACAGCCCCGCCGCGCAAACTCGATGGCCACAGCCCGGCCGAGACCGGTTGCGCCGCCGGTAATGAGCACGGTTTTTCCCTGGAACCCGGGCGAGACCTGCTGCCGTGCTTCCGTATCGGGCAAGACCGCAGCGCGGGTGGATTCCGCGCTCTGCCACGACGGCGACTGACCGAACTCGGATAAGGGCATAAGTCTTGGCGCGAAGGTATCGGTCCGCCGAGCCAACCGCAAGTTAGGGCGCGAGGTCGAGCCGCCACGCGGCCAGGATCGGGTGCAGCACGGCGTGACCGGCCACCGCCTCGATGAAGGAAGCGTCGGTGCCCGTCCAGCGCGACCGCACTGCCTCCCATTCGGCAATCAGCAGCGTGGTCGCCGCTGCCGCGAGGGGAAAGACCACGAGATCATCGAACGCGGTGCTGTCGCCACCCAGTCGGGCAATCCCTTCGACGGGCCCCAGCTGCCCCATCTGAACGGCATAGTCGAGACCACCCTTCCGGGCCTGGGCCAGCAGCGCATCGGAGGCGGAGCGGCCACCGGCCAGCCCGGCGATGAAGAGTATCCACGCCTCACCCCACGAGGGCGCAACCAGCCGCGATCGGATCTCGAAGGCCACGGGATCCGGCTCGATGACAGCCGGCGGCCGGCCCTCGACCGGCTCGGATCGCTCGGCGAGCGCTGCCACCCGCCCCGACAGACGCCGCAATGCCTCGCCGCTCGACACTTCGAGCAGGTGCTCGTGGTGCAGCCGCCATTCCACCTTATCCGCACCAAGCGCACCCGCCGTCGGCTCCGGATCCGGTTCGACGTGATGCCGGAGAAAGCGGTCCAGTTCCTCGATCGCGGCCAGGGCGCGCGACCGGGCATCCGGATCGGCCGACCATTCCTCGCCTCGCAGGCGATCGCGCACCTCATCGAGTTGCCCCAGCGCAACCTGCAGCGAGAAGAGGGACGGCTTCCGGATCGTGTCCATGGCGCTGGCAACCCAATCGGGGAGCGCAGCTAGCGTTGCCGGATCGCCCGGGCGCGTGACCGTCGCCTGCAGGAGACGATTGACCCAGAGAGCCGGATTCCAGCGCTCGGGACGCTCGACATCGAGCCGCTCGACCCGGGTTCGGAGCGCAGTGAGCAGCACCGTCCGGTCGATTTCCTCGTCCAGGGTCTCGAGTTCGAGATCCTCGACCGCGCCGATCAGCGAGCGGAAGGCGGCGGCGTGCTGATGGCAGGTTTCCTCATCGAAGGCCTGCAGCGACGGCAGCGGATAGCCTCGACCGAAACCGAACGCCTCGGCCGAGTCGAAATGATTCCAGAGGTCGGCAAAGGAACGGTAGAGCTCGAGCAACGTCATCAGGCACCGCGGATTTCGGAGTCGTCTCCGACGCTCAGGCTCCCCGAAAACCCGGTCACAGTCACCCGATTGCCCAGCATACTGGCGTTGAGGCGTGTATCGGTGATGCGGCAGTCGCGCCCCAGCAGCGAGTGCGACACGCTCGAATTGACGATCACGGAGCCCTGCTCCACCGTGACATTGGGTCCGACGGTGGACTGCTCGATCCGGGCTCCCGGTTCCACCAGCACCGGCTCGAAGAAGGTCACACCCGGATAGTCGCCACGCTTGGCGGCGCCCTTCTCGAGCAGGATCTGATTGGTCTCCAGCATCGTGTCGAGCTTGCCGCAATCGTACCAGCCGCCCACTTCAGCGGTCAGGATTTTCCGGCCGTTGTCGATCATGTGCTGGAACGCATCGGTGAGGTAGTACTCGCCTTTGTTCGGGGCTGCAGCAAGCGTCTGGTCGATCCCGGCCCACAACGCCGCAACGTCGCGAATGAAATAGAGTCCGATGTTCGCGAGCTTGGAGATCGGCTCCGAAGGCTTCTCGATGATCCTGGTCATGTACCCGCTGTCGTCGGTGACCACGACACCGAAGCGCTGGTAGTCCTCGACTTCTTTGGCCCAGATGATCCCGTCGGCGTCAGTTCGATTGACCAGTGACAGGTCCGCCTCGAAAACCGTATCGACGAAGATGATGAGCACCGGGCCGGTCACGTGGGGCCGAGCCAGGTTCACGGCGCCGGCGGTCCCATCCTGCACCGTCTGCTCGATGAAACGGCAGGGCAGCCCGTAGCGGTCCGTGGCATACGCCTCGACCTGTTCCTTGAGGTGTCCGGTGATGAAGATGAGTTCGGAGACGTCGAGTCCCTTGAGGCGATCCATCACCCAGTCTATCACCGGGCGCCCGGCGACCTTGAGCATCGGTTTGGGCACCAGGTGCGAATGCGGACGAACCCGGGTGCCTTTCCCGGCAAGCGGAATGATGACCTGCATGTTCAACTCCTCCCGTACCGGTCGTTGAGGCGGACCAGATCGTCCAGCTCTGGGGTCGATGCTTCGAGGATGTCGCTATCGACGACGGCCTCGACCTGATGGATCAGCTTGGCGGGAATGTGCGCCGACTCGCCGGCCCGCAACGGACGAGCCATCAGAGTACCATCGGGATTGGCGGTCCGCAAAATCAACTCACCCGACAGCACGTACATCGATTCATCCTTGACATTGTGATACTGCAGGCTGAGCACATGGCCGGCATTGACGTGGAGCACCTTGCCGACGTAGCGATCGGTCTGAGCCCAGATCAGCTCATAGCCCCAAGGCTTCTCGACGCGATACGGGACTGCCGCCACCTAAGACCTCGCAGGATTGAAGCGAAACGAAGATGGAGACGTCACGCACTTCCGTACACACACGCCGCACCCGACGCAGCCTTCCCACCGCAACACGGGACGCCCCGCCTCGTCCTGTGCCAGCGCCGAGTCGCCGATCGGACAGGCGTCGACGCAGACACGGCAGGTCGTGCCCGTGAAGGTGATGCAGCGCTCGGGCACAAACTCCACCGTGCCCAAACGGTAGCCGGTCCACCCCTCCTCCGGAAGCGTCAGCGCACCGGTCGGACACGCAGCGACGCACGGCATATCCGCGCAGGCTATGCACGGCTCGATGGCCGGCTCGAGCACCGGCGTTCCAGCCGCCAGCCCACCCGACGTCGGCACCGTCCGAATCGCGCCCGGAGGACAGACGGGTGCGCAGGCACCGCATCGGGTACACGCCGCGAGAAAGGCCACCTCCGGCAGCGCACCAGGCGGACGGACATAGCGCTGCTGCACCACCCGGTCCTCGGTCCGCTCGACCAGGGCCTTGACCCAGCGATTGAGCCCGTCGCGCAGGACCTGCCGGCGGTCGGATGGGCTATCGTGATCCCAGACGCTCACGGGCGAAAATGCGGAAAGACATTGGCGGTGATCCGCTCGATCAGCCCGCTGAAAATGAGCGGAATCCTCGGCTTCTCCGGCCCCTCGTCCGTCGGGTTCCTCGGATCGCCCGACGGGGCGGTGTTGAACGCGGCAATCATGCCAGCCTTGCGGACGGGGTCGACATACACGAAGGCCCGAAAGCCCGCCTGGCTCCCGGTGTGCCCCACCAGTCGAACACCGTTGTGCTCGCGGATAAAGAACCCGAGACCTATCGAGTCCCCCTCGGCCGTCCCGACCGGATGCACCGGCTGCCACATTTCATCCAGGCTCGAACGGGCCAGAACCCCGGCGGCCGGCGGGCTCTGCCCAGGCGCACCAGCCAAGAACTGCAGGTACTTGATCATATCCGGAAGCGGGGCATTGAGGCCGCTGTTGGAAACGGTGATCCCGGTGTCGAAATCGAGGCCATTCGCCTCGGGCCGACCCGATCGGACCGAATAGTTGTTGGAGCGGTCAGCCAGCAGGTGATACGGCGTGACGTCGAAATAGCTGTTGGTCATTCCCAACGGCTTGAGCACATTCTTCTCGACGTAGACCTCATAATTTTCACCCGCGAGGCCCTCGATGGTCCGACCCAGGTAGACGACCCCGGGGTTGGAATAGCTGAACTTCGAGCCGGGCTGGAAGATGACCTCGGTGTACGGCATCATCGCAACCAACTGGGACCATTCCCGCGGCTCGAACGGGTGCCACGGCCGGTTCCCCCCCCAGGGCCACGTTCCTGCCCGAAATCCGGCGGAATGCGACAGCAGCTGCCGAATCGTGATCCCGTCCATCGGACCGAAGGGGTTGTGAACGGCCCGAAGCTCCGGGACGTACCGGATGATCGGATCATCCAGACCAAGCCGTCCCCGGTCCCGAAGCTGCATCACGGCAATGGCCGTCAGGGTCTTGGTAATCGAGGCCCAATGGAAGATGGTCCGCTCGTCGACCGGCCTCCGGCTGGCGAGGTCGGCAAAGCCATAAAACTCGCGCCCCACGACGGAGTCGCCGTGGAACACCATCAGGCTGGCCCCGACCACCCCTTCCTCCGCTAACGTCTGGTGGAAGAAGGTTTTGACGGGCGCCCACGCGGCCGACCAATCGCCCCGCTGCGCTGCGAGCGTTTCAGGCTCGGCGGACATGGCACCCGTAACCAGTCCGATCAATAGCGCCGTCCGGCACCAACCTGGCCCCATGGTACGCTCCAGATGAAAGAATCTGCATGCCGAAATCTAACCGTAGGGCCATACGGCCCCTTGGACGGTCGAGCCGGTTCCAGTAGCTTGCATCAGCCGCGAAGTTACGTCTCGGCCCTGCCGGCGCCTTCCCGTCATCCCGAGTTACCACCCGATGCTGCTCCCGCTAGCCATCTTGCTGCAAATGCAGTCGACCGCGGTTACCCCTCGACCGGATTTGATGCACGCCAACGGCCGCGTGCCGCGGTCCGTGGTCGCCGTGCCGACGACGACCCCGCCACGCATCGACGGAAAGCTGGATGATCCGGCCTGGGCCACCGTCACTCCGGAACGCGGATTTCGTCGCGACGTACCGAGCGATGGCAAGCCAGCCACGCAGGAAACCGAAGTTCGAGTCGTCTACGATCGGGACGCGCTGTACGTCTCCGCCCGGCTGTACGACGATCGTCCCGATCTGATCTCGCGACGGCTCAACCGGCACGACTCGTTCTCCTCGTTCAACGACATCTTCTTCGTCATCCTCGACCCGCACCACGACCATCAGACCCAGGTCGCCTTCGGCGTCACCGCAGCCGGCGAACGCCGGGACGGCATTTCCACCGGCGACGGACAGAGTGGCCTCGACATCGGATGGGATCCGGTCTGGGAAGCCGCCACCTCGATCGACTCGCTGGGCTGGGTGGCCGAGATGCGGATTCCGTTTTCCCAGCTGCGCTTCTCGTCAGCTGCGGAGCAGGTGTGGGGGATTCAGTTCCGCCGGGACAACGTCCGCGCCGGCGAAGCGGTGGACTGGGAGTGGTCGCCCGCTACGGAGCCTGGTGTCGTCTCTAAGTACGGCCACTTGCTGGGCTTGGCGAACATCCCCGCACCGAAGCGGATCGAACTGCTGCCGTATCTCTCGAGCCAGGCACGACTGACCCAGGGAATTCCCCCGGGCAACCCCTTCGATGACGGCAGCGTGACCTCCGCAACGGCCGGCCTCGACCTCAAGTATGGCATCTCGAGCGCATTCACCCTCAACGCCACCATCAACCCCGACTTCGGCCAGGTGGAAGCGGACCCGTCAGTCGTCAACCTGACGGCGTTCGAGACTTTCTTCGAGGAACGCCGCCCGTTTTTCGTCGAGGGCGCTAATCTGTTCTCGTTTTTCGGTACCTTCGGAAACGATCGCTTCTTCTATTCGCGCCGCGTCGGCCGCGCACCCACCCTCTCGGCCCTCGGGCGCGCACCATACGTCGACCAGCCCACCTCATCGGCCATCCTCGGCGCCGCCAAGCTGTCCGGCCGCACCAGCTCCGGCTGGTCGATCGGCGTCCTCAACGCGGTGACCCGTGCCGAGTATGCGCGCACTGCGGAGCTTTCAGACCCCGGGAGCCCGATCGGACGCATCCCGATCGAGCCGCTGTCGAACTACACCGTGGCACGGGTCCGACGTGATCTGAATCGGGGCGCCTCGGGATACGGCTTTATCCTGACCGGGGTTCAGCGCGACGCCGATTCGATCGACTTCGCGATGTTGCGCAGCAGCGCGGTAGTCGGTGGGGCCGATTTCTTCCATCGGTGGCGTCGCAACACCTACCAGCTGAGCGGAAACGTGGGTATGTCGCGCGTTGCGGGTTCCGCGCAAGCGATCGCTCTCACGCAACTGGGATCGGCCCGTTATTTCCAGCGCCCGGATCAGGACTACGTCACGCTCGATCCGACCCGAACCAGCCTGAGCGGGTACACCGCCCAGATCCAGCTCGACAAGCTGGGCGGTGACTGGACCTATACTGTCGGGGCCAACGCGTCATCTCCAGGATTCGAGATCAATGACGCCGGCTTTCAACTCGAGGCCGACCGGATTCGCCTGGCCAGCCTGATCAGCAGGAATTGGGTCCGCCCAACTCGGCTAACCCGACGAGCCAGTCTCGGTCTCCGTCTCAATCAGGTGGTCAATTTCGGCGGCGACGGTCCCGGCCCGGCCATCGACGCCTTTACCAACCTTTCGACCCATTCGCTCTCCACGCTCTCGCTGAGCGCCGGGTACCAATTCCCCGGTCAGGACGATCGCGCCACCCGGGGCGGACCATTGATTCGCGCCCCGGGCAAGGTCAACGCGACCGCCATCTACGGTCTCGACTCGCGGAAGGTCGTCTCAGGTCGCCTTCTGGCCCAGTGGAGCGCCGCAGATGACGGAACCGATAGCTTCCGGGGAGAAGTGCGCGGTCTGATACAGACCCGCGCAGGCCACAGCGTGACGATCACGCCGAGCTACACCCACCAGAACTACCGGGCCTTCTACGCAGCGGGGTACGCCGATCCGACCGCAACGGAGACCTTTGGCCGGCGCTACGTCTTCGCGCCGCTGGTGCAACAGGGCCTCGCCGTCCAGACCCGACTGGAGTTCTACTTCACCCCGGCGCTGTCACTGCAGCTCTACGCCGAGCCGTTCGTGGCAAGCGCGCGCTTTGCCTCGCCGGAACAGCTGCTCCGCGCCCGTAGCGGCGACTTTGCAGAGTTCGGTAGCGGCAACTCGACTCTGGTTCGCAACCCGGACAACGGAACCCTGACGGTCGACGCCGATGGCGGAGGACCGGCCCCGGCGTTCACCTACGCCGACCCCAGTTTCAGTATTCGCTCGCTCCGCAGCAATGTGGTGCTCCGCTGGGAGTACCGCCCGGGCTCGACTCTATTCCTGGTCTGGAACCAGAATCGGGCCAACCTCGACCGCGACCCGCGATTCCGAGCGCTCAGAGACCTGGGCAATATTTTCGGGGATGATATGCGGAACGTGCTGCTGGTGAAGGGGAACTACTACTTCTCCCTCTGATCGTCGGGAAGGATACGAGGCGGCCGCTCTGACCGCCTCGTACCTCGCCTCGCCTACCGGCTTCCCTGCCCGCCCACCGCCATCGGCTTGTCGTCGTTGAGCCAGTGCCCGAACCATTGCCGCAAGCGGCCCAGCCGGTCCACCAGCAGCCACGGTTCCCCCGTCCTCGACAGATCGTGGGTCGAGCGCGGGTAGCGAATGAACTCGGTCGGCACGTTGAGCTTCCGCAGCGCCTGGAACCACTGCTCGGCATCGGCCATCGGCGTGCGGTGGTCCTCCTCGGACTGCACGATCAGCGTCGGCGTGCGCACCTTGCTCACGTGCCGCATCGGTGAGAGCGAGTCGTAGAGCGCGGCGCGCTCCCATGGCATCCCAAAGAACTCGAACTCGGTCAGCCCCGGCACATCCGAGGTGCCCCACCAGGACCACCAGTTGCTGATCATCCGGTCGGCCTGGGCCGCTTTGAAACGGTTGGTTTTCGTGGTGATCCAGGCGGTCATGAACCCGCCATACGATCCGCCGGTTACACCCATCCGAGTCGAGTCGACGTCCGGCCGCCGCGCAGCGATGTCGACAGCCCGCATCAGATCCTGATAATCCTCGAGTCCCCAGCGACCGCGGGTCGAGTAGGTAAACGCCGATCCATAGCCGCTCGACCCGCGCGGATTGGTAAAGAGCACCCACATCCCCGCCGCCGTCAGGTTGTGGAACTCGTCGAACCACTGTTCGCCGTAGGCGCTGTGGGGGCCGCCATGGATGTAGAGCACCAGCGGATACTTCTTGCCCGCCTGATACCCGTAGGGCTTCTGGAGCCACCCCTCGATTTCGAGCCCACCCACGCTCTTGTAGGTAAACCGCTCCGCATCGGGCCAGGACACTTCCTGATTCAGCTTGTCGTTGAAGTTCGTCACCTTCCGCTCACCGCTGCCGTCCGCATTCGCGAGATACAGCTCGGTGGGAGAGGTGATGCTGGTTCCCACGTACGCCATGATGCGGCCGGCGGCATCGGTCGACGTCCCCGGCAAGCGCCGACGCCCCGACACAACTTCACGCGGCGCTCGCGTTTCGGGATCGAGCGAGAACACCGCATCCCGCCCGCCAACCGACGCGCCGAAGAGGATCTCGCCGCTGGGAAGCCACTGCATCCAGCTGGGCTCGTAGACCCAGGTGCCGAGCAGGTTCACCGGCGTCCCGCCCTGCGCATCGACCACCCAGATCCGCCGCGAGCTGGTCCGCGTCAGCGCCGAGATGTAGGCCAACCTGGTCCCGTCGGGCGACCAGGTGAGTTCGCCTTCGGTTCCCGTTGCGGTGGTCAATCGGCGGGGCTCTCCGCCGGCTGCCGGAATGACAAAGATGTCGGCATCGTTGCGCGGCGCCTCGCTGCGCTTGGCGTCATACGGCGCACGCTGCACCGAGTCCTGTTCCGCCCGCGACAGCGAGTCCGACTGCAATCGTGAGTCGGCCACGAACGCGATCCACGTCCCATCGGGCGATACCGTGACCTGGCGATGCGAGTAGGCCGTATTGGTCAGCTGGCGCTTGGCACCGCCGTCCAGGCCCCGGGTCCAGATCTGCGCCGGATTCCAACGCGGTGCGAAGCGAGGCGCCGGAATGAATCCGCGATTGTTGAACTTGTAACCCAGATCGACGATGTGCCGGCCGTCGAAGCGGCCCGGATCGAGCGGCGCAGTAACCGACCCGTAGGGCGGGCGCGCCATCGGCTGGGTCTTCTCGTACGGGTCGCGCCGGGTGGTGTCGCGCTTCCATTCGACGGTATCCGCCCAGACGACCGTCCGGCCGTCGCGGGTGAACGATCCGTCCGGAATGCTGTCCACCTCGAACGCTTCGCCGCTGGGACCGTCGACCCGCAGGCCCCAGGTCCGGGCTCGGCTGTTGGGTCGGGTCGACGTGAAGAGCAACATCTTCCCATCGGGTGACCAGCGCGGATTCGAACTCGTCACACTGGGCGAGGTCAGTCGCATCGGGGCGCCGCCGGCGGTCGCCGCCATCCAGACTTCGGAATGGCGCTTGTTTTCCGCCTGGCGCACCGTTGTGACCGTAAACGCGACCCACTTGCCGTCGGGCGATACGGCCGGACTCGAGACATTGGTCAGGCGATACCAATCTTCGGGAGTGAAGGCTCGGCCCTGGCCGACCGCCGTACCGGCGCCCACCGAGAGAATCCCGAACGCAATCAGCGCCACTCGTCGATCCATACGCACCTCAGAACGTGGGACTCAGGGCCATCGTCCAGCGGAACCCGAAACGTCCATCGCCCGCGGCACCCCCGACGGCCCGGTCGGGGTGGGAGACGAACAGGGGCATATCAAAGCGTGTCACGAAGGTAGTCTCACCCAGGCGATGGGTGAATCGGACCCCGACTCCGGCATCACCCGCGAAGCGGCCCGAGCCCGAGAAGGAAAAGAACCTGTCGCTCATCGCCACATCACCGAAGAGGGCCAGGCGAGTGTCGCGAAACAACGCGGCGTTCGGCCTCGAAAGGATCGATCGATCCAGTTCGAGATTGAGCGCGGCAACCGCGGTCGCGGCGACATCCCGCTCGAACCCGCGCAGATTGCCGCCTCCCGGCGTGTGCCAATGCACGTCGCCGGTGAGCCAGGCATCCCGGGAGCGGGTGAATGGATTGCCCAGCTGCTGGTACGGATCCGCGCCGGCCAGGTAGAACCAGCGCTGTCGTACCGGATCGGTCTCGCTGGCAATGACGCCGCCGAAGACGCGCAGGCCGACGTCGCTCCGGGCACCGAGCGGCCGGCGGAAGGCGGCATCGAGCGACAGCCGCGCATAGGGCTGCGCATCGTACCGATCCGTGGTTGCGATGCCGGTCTCGCGGTTCCGATACTCGACACCCCCGGTCAGATCGGCTCGGCCCCGCATTCCGACGGCGCCCAAGCGTCGCTCGGTCCGCCAGTGCGCCGTGGCCTCGATGGTCCCTGCATTTTCGTAGAGAGCCTGATCCAGAAAAGCCATATCCGACGTGGCGACCCAGCGTGCGGTCACACCGTACCAATCACGGGGTCCGAAGCCGAGATGGCCGAGCCGCTCCTTTTCCACCTGGACCGACGCGCCCCAGCGGCCCTCGAGCGAGAACGCCTCGAACGCCGTCGCAAGCCGCGGAGCGTACAGCCCGGTCGGGTTCCGATAGCTGAGCTGCCACTGATTGAACGCCTCACCGCCGGCGCAGCACAACCGGGTCGCCACGCTCTGCCGGAAGGTATACTGATTGAACCGACCGAGATAGTTGGACCGCAACTGGAACCCCGCGGTCACGCCGCCGGCGTCGTTGTACCAGACGGTCGGCAGCACCCCCAGCGCCCGCCGATCACGATGCACCGGCGTCGACACGACTCGATCGATCGAGACAGCCGTCCTCGGCGCGACATGCCACCCCAGCAAGCTACGCCGCTGCCGGTTATTGAGCATGTCCCAGTCATGGGTCACGCCGTCGGGATCGAGCACCACTTCATTGGGGCGCCCGTGAGTCAGCAGCGTGACCGTCTCCCGGGTGGCGTACCCGTCGATCCGCACCGAGGCTCGATCGGTTGGCGTTCGAACCACAACCTCGACCGGCAACACGCCGTCGTCGCGACGCTGGACCTCGACACGGGTAATCCAACGACCGTCGGCCGCGCGATTCGACCGGACCTTGCGAACGGCGTAATCATATCGGACGTTGCCATGCAGCCATTGCGCAAAAAAGGTCGACAAGTCACGGCCGGCGACCTCTTCGGCAACCTGGCGGAAGGCCTCTTCATCGACGTGCTTGAGCTTCCACCGGTCGTAGTAGGTGCGGAGAATCCGCGCCATGGTTTCCGCTCCGACTGCGGCGTGCAGCCGGTGGAAGAACAGCTCGCCGCGGGTGTAGATCATCGCGTTATAGGTCGCGAAATCCCGATACGCATGGCTCGGATAGCTGACCGGCTCCGAACGGCCATCGAGATCCAGACCTAAGATCCGCGCCTCGGCGGCGCGATAGCGAGAGGAGTCGCCCTGCTCGAGGAAGTAGCGGGTGGTCTGATAACTGGTGAATCCTTCATCCAGAAACCCTTCACGCCACTCGTTGTTCGCCAGGATCCCCATGACATAGTTGTGGCCGGCCTCGTGGAGAATCAGGCCAAGACTCGGGTTCCCGTTGTGCATCATCATGGGGAACTCGGTACCGCCGCCTTCGAGGCGGTGAACGTTGGTCATCTGGGGCCAGGGATAGACACCAAAGGTCCGATCGAGCCAGGCCATCACCGCTTCGGTGCGCTGGACCACCACGCTGCCGCCCCAGGTGGCTTCGTCTCCCGGCTGATAGAGGACGTGCACGGCAACTGGTCCGAACCGGCCACCCTCGTAGCTATAGTCGGGGCGCATCGAGAGCGCAAAGTGATGGACCTGCTCCGCCCGCCAGACGACCGTCTTACGACCAGGCGCTTTTGCGGCACAGGCATCGGACCCCAGCGTAGCAAGCGCATCGGGATAGTGATCCCGCTGATACTCGACGGCGCGGGACGGATTCCGGTTGGCGCGCTCCCATCCGGGATCTCCGCACATCGGCACACCGGTGGCGCCGACCACCTGATCCTCGGGCAGGTCGAGCTTCACGGTGAAGTCGCCGAACTCGCCGTAAAACTCTCCAGCCGGGTAGAGCGGCTGTTCCTGCCAACCATGCTTGTCGTAGACCACGACCTTGGGGTACCACTGGGCAAAGTCGAACGCCCGGCCGCGACGGCCCTGCCGCCTGGGCAGCGTCGACGGCCGAGCGGTCCACTCGAGTTCGGCCACCAGCGAATCGCCCGGAGGTAGATAGTATGGCAGCGCAAAACGGACGATCGTGCTGTCCGGGGCAAAGGGATAGGTCGGCGTGACCGACTGACCCATGATTCGGACGTTGCGAACCTGGTTCATCCCGAAATCCGGGTCGCGCAGGTCGCTGAACCGACGGCGCTGCTCAGCCAGATCAGCCTGGGCCCAGCGTGAGTTGGGCCGAAACGCATTGAGATGGAGGTGAAACGACAGCGTGCTCAGCGTGTCCGGCGATCGGTTCCGATACACCAGGCGCTGCGTCCCCTGCAGCATTCCGGCCGCCTCGTCGAGAGAGGCATCGATTGCGTAGGAAACGCTTTGCTGCCAGTAGCCCGGCGGTGGCGGAGAGGCTGACGTAGCCTGGAGCAGAAGAGCCAGAGACAGTATCGTCGATGACATCGGCATCCGATCGAGAGTGCGACACCAGCGAGGCGACCGCCCGGCCGGTGTCCAAAGCTAGCCGCCTGGCCTACTGGTTTCACGTCATGGCCACCACGACTCTACCGCCCCGCCAATGGACCGGTCAGCGCCCTGCCCGTTCGGCGCCGCCCCACTGACGGCGACCGCGACCCAGCCGACACCCAGCCTGTGACGCAGCTCACCACGTGGCGACAACAAAGGTACTATGCTGGATCATGGTGCCTCGTCTCTTTCTTGTCCTCGCTGCACTCGGTATAGGTGACGCAGCCGCTCAGGACCACATCGCGCCATACGCAGCTGCCTCGCTCGGGATTGGCGATGTGGCAATGCTATTCACCCATACGACGGCGAACTCCATCAACGTGCTTGCTTCGGGCGCGGTTGGCATTCGACTCAGTGAACACTTGGCCATCGACGCCGGCATTCGCACGAGCCTCGGGCTCGAAGGCGCATCCCCATTTCGCGCCCTCAGCCTGGGCCCGGTCCTTCGGTTGGGGGACCGGGCGTTCGTTCGCGGCGGCCTGGGACGGATACGCGGTTCCGATGAGATCATCTGTGTCGGTTCCGGACCCTCATGCCCGCGACGCTATGTTCACGAATGGAAGCACGGGTTCGAAGTGAGCGCGGGCATTGACCTTCGACACCGCAGGGCATGGGCGATTGGGCCTGTGGCATGGTGGGCTCAGAGCACCGGCGACGGCGTCCGGTACCGATCCATCGGCCTGGGAGCACAGATCCGGTTCCATTGAGTGACGGAATAACCGGCAGCGCTATCGTATGGTACTAATGCGTATCCCTATTGCCTTTGCAGCGATGCTCCTGATCGTAAGCTCCGGATGCGAAGTATTCGGATCAGGAACACAGGACTACATCGTCCGAGTCGACAGTATTGCAGCACCTTCATCGATCGGACCCGATGAACCGCTGACCATTCGTTTTCTGGGGTCTATCGGACCTAGCGGATGCTATCGCCTGGTCGATATCCGGAGTGCTCGCGGACCAAACGTCTTCGAGATCCGCTTCGATGGCGAGTACCGGAATGCCTTGTGTACGCTGGATCCGATCCCGCTCGACCACGAAGTGCAGCTGCCTCCGCCCTTTCAAGACCCGTTCAGGATTCGCGTGATACGGCCCTCCGATCCGCCGCTCGAGAGGACCGTCCGGATCCAGTAAAGCCACACGATGCAAACGGGGAGCGTGATGACAACGCTCCCCGCTCCCAATCTCATCAACGACAACCCGGAGTGCTCACCAGCTGAGCGCGCTGCCGTGCTGGTACTCCACCACGCGGGTCTCGAAGAAGTTCTTCTCCTTCTTGAGGTCCATCACCTCCGACATCCAGGCAAACGGGTTCTCGACCTGCCCATGCAATGGCGCCAGTCCCAGCTGCGCACAACGCCGATTGGTGATGAACCGCATGTACTGCGCACACAGAGGCGCCGTCAATCCCAGAATACCTCGTGGCATGGTGTCCTGGGCATAGGCAATCTCCAGCTCGCACGCCTCACCCAGCATCCGGCGTACCTCGGTTTCCATCTCCGTGTTCCAAAGTCCGGGATTCTCGGCCCGGATCTGGTTGATCACGTCGACACCGAAGTTGAGATGGAGCGACTCGTCCCGCAGGATGTACTGATACTGCTCGGCAATCCCGACCATCTTGTTGCGCCGACCGAGCGAGAGAATCTGCGCGAACCCGGTATAGAACCACATCCCCTCGAACACCACGTAGAAAGCGATCAGGTCACGGACGAACGCCCGGTCGGCCCCTGGCGTTCCGGTCTTGAAATCAGGATCCGCCAGATGCTGAGTGTAGTCGAGCGCCCACGACGCCTTGTCAGTAATCGAAGGCACTTCCCGGTACATATTGAAGAGTTCGCCCTCGTCGAGGCCCAGGCTCTCCACGATGTACTGGAAGGTGTGCGTGTGAACCGCCTCCTCGAAGGCCTGGCGCAGCAAATACTGGCGGCATTCCGGGTTGGTGAGATGACGGTACACCGCCAGCACGATGTTGTTGGCAACGAGTGATTCGGACGCCGCGAAGAACCCAAGGTTCCGCTTGATCAGACGGCGCTCATCATCACTCAAGCCGTCGTTCGATTTCCATAACGCAATGTCGGCCTGCATCGAGACTTCAGACGGCATCCAGTGGTTGTTGCAGGCCGCCAGATACTTGTCCCACGCCCAGCGATACTTGAGCGGCAGCAACTGATTGACGTCGGCCTTGCAGTTGATCATGGCCTTGTCGTCGACCTGCACCCGACCGCCCGAGCGGTCGATCGCCTCGAGACCGGTCGGCGTACCAGGCGCGTCCACCGTCGATATCGCAGCAACCGGAGCCGCAACTGGAGCAGCAGCCGGAGCTGGAACTACCGCCGGCTCGGCGGACAGTCGGGCGCGTTCCGGAGTCTCGGCAGACCGAACGACGGGCTCGGCGGGTACTTCGGACCAGTCGAGGACGAGGTCGTCCCGGGAATCGGCGGTCATTGGCAGGCCTCACAGTTTTCGCCGTCGAGCGAGCAACTCACACCGGTCGCCACGGCGGCCGCAGGCGCCGCCACGGCATTCAAGGTGCCGTCGGATCGGTCGAGGGTGCTTTTTTCCACCCGACTGGCCGCCCGCGTGCGCAGATAGTAAGTCGTTTTGAGTCCTCGCTGCCAGGCCAGCCGATAGAGCGCGTCCAGTTCAGGCCCGCTGGCGCGCGCCAGGTAGAGATTCAGCGACTGCGCCTGGTCGATCCACTTCTGGCGTCGCGCCGCGGCTTCGATCAGCCAGCGGCTGTCGATCTCGAATGCCGTCGCATAGAGCGCCTTGAGGTCGTCCGGCACCCGATCGATCTGGCCGAGACTTCCGTCCAGATACTTGAGGTCAGCCACCATGATGTCGTCCCAGAGAGCCCGCGCCTTGAGATCACGCACCAGGTGCGGATTCACCACCGTGAACTCGCCCGACATGTTCGACTTGACGAACAGATTCTGGAAGGTCGGTTCGATCGACTGGGTCACGCCGCAGATATTGGCAATCGTCGCGGTCGGCGCGATGGCCAGGACATTGGAATGGCGCATTCCGATAGTGGTAACCCGCTCCCGAAGCGCAGCCCAGTCGAGTCGCACCGAGCGATCCAGCTCCAGCTCACCCGCATTACGCGCCTCGGCCAGGAGCTCGACCGAGTCGATCGGCAACACGCCACGGCTCCAGAGCGATCCGCTGAAGGCCGGATACCGGCCCCGCTCCGCCGCCAGTGAGGTGGAGGCTTCGATGGCGTAGTAGCTGAGCAGCTCCATGCTCTCGTCCGCGAACTGCACCGCCTCCGACGACACCGTCGGGATCCGCAGCTGGTAGAGCGCGTCCTGGTATCCCATCAGGCCGAGCCCGATCGGCCGGTGCCGCAGGTTGGAGCGTCGAGCCTCGGGAATGGTGTAGAAGTTGATGTCGATCACATTGTCGAGCATCCGGATCGCCGTCCGGACCGTGCGCTGCAAGCGAACCGTATCGAGTCCTTCCGGCGTGACATGCCGGGCCAGGTTGACCGATCCCAGGTTGCAGACGGCAACTTCCCCATCCGAAGTATTGAGGGTGATCTCGGTGCAAAGATTGGACGAGTGAATCACCCCGGCGTGCTGCTCGGGCGAGCGGATGTTGCAGGGATCCTTGAAGGTGATCCAGGGATGGCCGGTCTCGAACACCAGGGTCAGCATCCGGCGCCACAGGTCCACCGCCTTGATCCGACGGAAGATCCGCACCTCGCCACGATCCGCCCGGGCCTCGTATTCCTGGTAGCGCTGCTCGAACGCCGGCCCGTAGAGGTCGTGGAGGTCCGGCACTTCATTGGGCGAGAACAGCGTCCACTCCGCATCCGCTGCCACCCGCCGCATGAACAGATCCGGGATCCAGTTGGCGGTGTGCATATCATGCGTCCGCCGGCGGTCGTCGCCCGTGTTCTTGCGAAGATCGAGAAACTCGTCGATGTCGATGTGCCAGGTCTCGAGATAGGCGCAGACCGCGCCCTTGCGCTTGCCACCCTGATTGACGGCCACGGCCGTGTCGTTGGCAATCTTGAGAAACGGCACCACGCCCTGCGAGGCGCCGTTGGTCCCCTTGATCCGGGCTCCCAAGCCGCGCACTCGGGTCCAGTCGTTGCCGAGCCCGCCGGCATACTTGGAGAGCAGCGCGTTGTCCTTGATGCTCTTGAAGATCCCGTCCAGATCGTCGGGGACCGTGGTCAGGAAGCAGGACGACAGCTGCGAACGCGGCGTGCCGGCATTGAAGAGGGTCGGCGTCGAGCACATGAAGTCGAAGGCCGACAGCAACTCGTAAAACTCGATGGCGCGCTCATCCCGGTCGATTTCCCGCACGGCCAGGCCCATGGCAACTCGCATGAACAGCGCCTGCGGCAACTCGATCCTGGTGCCGTTGCTGTGCAGGAGATAGCGGTCATACAGCGTCTGCACGCCGAGATATTGGAACTGACGGTCGCGGTCGGGACGCAGCGCGGCCGCCAGACGGGGCAGGTCGAAGCGTGCCAGCTCCGGATCGAGCAGCTCGAGTTCGACGCCGCGCTTGACGTAGCTCGGGAAGTATTCGGCGTAGAACTTCGCGAGGTCCGCCGGCAGCTCCGCACTGCCGAGTACGGCCAGGGCGGCCTCCTGATGCGCACTCCGCAGCAGCAGCCGGGCGCTGACATAGCTGTAGTCGGGCTCCCGCTCGATCAGCGCCCGGGCCGCCATCACCAGCGCCTGGTCCACCTCGGCGCGGCTCATTCCATCATAGAGCGATCGCCGAGCCTCGGCCAGGAGGTCCTGCGCAGAAACCGTGGTGAGGCCGTCGCAGGCATGGGCGGCAATCGAGCCGAGCTGCGCAAGGTCGAGCGGTTCGAGGCTCCCGTCCGAGCCGCGAACCCGGATCGCCAGCCGGTCGGGAGAGGCCACCGAGGTCTTGGCCCGCGCCTGCGCCCGCTGCTCGCGATAGAGCACGTAGGCCCGCGCCGTCTTGTGCTCGCCGGCCCGCATCAGAACCAGTTCGACCTGATCCTGGATGTCCTCGATGTGGAGCGGGCGCTCGGCGGCCATCCGGTTGGCCAGCGAGGCCACCACCCGGGCCGTCAGTTCCTCGACCAGGGTCCGAATGCGCGCCGACGCCTGCGCCTCGGAGCCCTCCACCGCGAGGAACGCCTTGGTCAGCGCGATGGCAATTTTGGTCGCGTCGAACGGTGTGAGGGAGCCGTTACGGCGGATGACGCGTGCCGGCGTGGCCTGGGCCGACGCATCGTCGCCCCACCCGGACGACGATGCGGCCACCGGGGAGGCGGGAATGGTCTCGAGATGCACGAATGTCCCCCTGCGCAAAGAAAGTCCGAGCTGGACTCGGAGGGGATGGACTGATGGGAGCGCGGGGAGCGGGGACGGCCGGGCAAGCGGGTCCGCGACTGAACGCGATCCCACGGGGCACCCCGCCCGAGGAATGGCACGACGGCGACTTGGGCAGGTCTCCTGGCTCGCGGGTCAATGCGAAATCGGTCTGGCCTTCCCGGTGACGATGCACCAGTGGCACGAGGACGACCGTTCGCTCGCCGCTTACAGTTGCGGGGGCAGCTCCGGAATTGGCGTCGTCCTGACCGCCGCACCGGATTCCCTTTTCCCTCCGGCTCGGATTCGAGCGCGAAGGACCGAAGTCGTCCTCAACTTAGTGGCAGGCCGGTTGGAGTCAACATCGAGTCGAGCCGGCTTTGGCCGGTCTGAACGAGGGTAGCCGGACTGCACCGACCGACGTGATGTGACTTACGCCACAGCACACGCAATCCGATCACATTAAACTCGATCTATGACCAGAGTCGACCGGCACTTTCCATGCGCAGCTTCCGCTGCGATCGTTATCACGATGGCCGGATGCGCCACATCGAGCGATTGTACCCAGATCGAAGTTCCAGCCATCGTCGCGACGGTCGTCGATGCCGAGACAGCCGTTTCTCTTGTTTCGCAAACCACCGGCGCTATTCGAACACCTTCGTTCTATCGAGCATTCGATCGGACCGGGCATGACGGCACCGGCCAGCCGACGTTGCTCACCGTCTTCGCTCCTGCCGCCAGGTACGCCGTCTCCATCAGACATCCCGACTATCAGCCCTGGGACAGCACCATCACCGTCAGCCGCCATCGAGACTGCGGTAGTGCCTTCACAGCGAACCTGGCAATCCGATTGACCAAGTAACGACCCTGCAGGGGAACGAAGGTACAGCATGAAAAAGGCCCCGCGCGAGCGGGGCCCTTCGCATTCCAGTGATCGCGACGATCAGCGCGAATAGAACTCGACCACCAGAGCCGGCTCGCAGAGCACCGGGATCTGGTCCCGCACCGGCAATGCCCGCACGGTCGACTTCCGGGCCGCGCCCTGCACGTCGAGGTAGGTGGGCACGACGGGCCGCGCCTCGAGCGCCGCCACCACGGGCACGATGTCCTTGCTGCGCTCACGCAGGCCGATCACGGCGCCCGGCGCCAGCCGGCGGCCCGGGGTCTTGCTGATCCGGCCGTTGACCGTGACATGGCCATGGGCCACCAGCTGCCGCGCCGCAAAGATGGTCCGCGCAAAACCGGACCGGAGCACCACGGCATCGAGCCGGAGTTCGAGCAACTGCAACAGCCGCTCACCCGTATTGCCCGGCAAACGCGAGGCTTCGGCGAAGGCGTTCTCGAGCTGCCGCTCGCTCAGGTTGTACTGCGCCCGAAGCCGCTGCTTTTCCATCAATTGCTTCTTGTACTCGGAGACTTTGCGCTGCGGGGCCGCGCCATGCTGGCCGGGCCGCTCGGGCCGGGCCGCCAGGACCTTGGCCGTTTTGGGGGACAACGGAATGCCCAGCGCCCGGGCGATCTTACCCTTCGGACCACGAAGATTCACTTGTGACTGCTCCCAGAGATAACGGTACACACACTGGTTACACGTAGTCGACGTAACGCTCGGTGGGCAGGGCAGCCCCGACCAGCAACCGATCCTGTTCGTCGTAACACTCGAGCGCAACGGACGACTCGCCGCCGCAACCCGGTCGTGTAACACTCCACGCGCTATGGATCCGATCCAGTTGGATCGAAGCCGCAAGGCAGGGGGCGACCATCCGCAGTTCGCCATCCGCCGTTGCTTGGCCCGTGATTGGCCCTGCGTAGGCCAAAGACGAGGTCCCAGCATGCACTCGCATTACCAGCGGTCGCCCAACCTTCCGGGCCTGGCAGGCAATCCGGCACACGCTCATGGGATCAACAGGCTCCGCACGACTCGGCCCGGCCAGCCGGTACGCCTGTGGGCGCCCGATGCCAAACCGGACCAGTAACGACGAGAACGGCGTCCTCGGATTCAGCCGATCCCAGGCCGCACGGAGTTCCTTGACATCAATATCGTCGTTCGGAGGCTCTTTCGGGAGGGGCTCGGGTGCCACGAGCTGGCCGGGACCCTGGTCCGGATCGGAAAACCCGGCCACCAGAAAATCCAGCGTGCCCCACGCCTCCATCGGAATGTGGATCTCGAGCGCCGGTCCCCCCGCTCCATCGAACCACCGCACGCTCCTCGCCTGGCCATCGGTCCACCGCTCATCCGTCAGGTAAACGCTGGCCCACCTGGACAGATCGGCCCGAAAATGTCCCGCGCCCATCACGAGATCCGCAATCCCCCCGGCCGACACCATCCTGCGAAAATCGAGGCACCGCGCCATCCAGACACCCGGCGTCCGGACCACCGCCCGGACTTTCCCGATCGCCCGAAGCTCGGCAAAGAGCGCATTCCAGCAGGGAAGGAGCCGCCAGCAGCCCGAACCGCATCCCCGCGCGATCCGTTCCACCTCGGCGACGGCGGGTTGGGCAGACGAGCTGGACGGGTCAGGGTTGGAATCGTCGTCGAACATCGCTGGGCTCCAAAACGCGAGGGCCAGAGGTTGCGTTTGTCAGGAGAAGACTTGGGAAAGTGCCCTGTTACGCTATCTAGAAAATGAAAATGGTTATCATTTTCTTTTTGATGATTTGTAAGAGTAACGCCCTATCGAGGACATGGTCAATCACGTATTTCTACCGGGTTCTTCTTAGGGCTACTCCGCGATACCTCCTGCTCCACAGGGCATCCGCCCATTCAGGATCGGAGACCATGATGGATCGTCGTGATCTGTTACGCAGCGCGGGGAAAATGGGCCTGGCTGGAGCCCTCTCACGGCTCGGCGCCTCGACCGCACCAATCGCGTCCCGGCCCGCGGTCCGCATCCCCAGCCAGCCAGCCGATCTCCAGGCGCAGCTGGCGGAGGCCATCGCGCGTTACAAGATCGCCGGCGCAAGCGTCGCCGTGTTCCGAGACGGGAAGCTGGAGACCGCCGCGGCTGGCGTGGCCAATCTGACATCCGGCGTCGAGATGACGACCGACACGGTGATGCACATCGGTTCCATCACCAAGGTCATGAACGCCACCCTGGTGATGCAACTGGTCGACGAGGGGCTGGTGGATCTCGACGCCCCGCTCCGGACCTACCTGGCCGACTTCCGGGTGGCGGATCGCGAGGCAACCGAACGGATCACCATACAGATGCTGCTCAACCACACGAGCGGCATCGACGGCGAACTCACGCCGCGCGCGGAGCCGGACCAGGAACGCATCGTCGACGCGATCGACCGGATCGCGCGAATGGGCCAGGTCCACGTGCCAGGCGCTGACACCTCGTATTGCAACCCGGCCACGGTCCTGGCCGGCTATCTGGCCCAGCGCCTCCTGCGCAGAAGCTGGTACCACCTCGTCATGGAGCGCATCTTCCAGCCGGCGGGCATGGCACACGCGGTCGTCCTTCCGGAAGATGCCCTGCTCCACCGGGCCAGCGTGGGACATTTCCTCGACCCAGCCACGGGCACGCAGACCCGCACCTCGTTCGCCTTCCTGCCGCAGAGCTACGCGCCTGCCGGCGCCACGGCGATGATGTCGGCTGCCGATCTCGTGACGTTTGCCAGAGCGCACCTCGACGATGGCGTCGCCCCCAACGGACGTCGGATTCTTTCCGAAGCCAGCGCGCGGCGCATGCGCGTCAAGACGTCCTCGTATCAGGGTCCGGGCGTTGCCGAATATGGTTTGGGGTGGATGCTGGCGGGCAACGATGTCGTCTCACACGGCGGCGGCGGACCGGGAATTCTGTCGTCACTCTTCGTCCATCCGCCGTCCCGCACCGCGGTCGCGGTCCTCACCAACTCGGCCCATGGCGCGCTGCTGTTCGAACCGATCGTCGGACCCGTGCTCAAAACCGTAGCGGGGGCCGACCTACCGGGCGCCGACGTTGCCGCCCTGGCACAGCGAGCCACCGATGCGCCGGTGGATCCCGCGCCGTACGCCGGACAGTACGAGAACGTCGCCATGGTCGTCCGAATCATCCCGCACGACCGGGGCGTGGCCATCACGTCGCGCCCCAAGTTCAAGATCTACGACACGTCGAGTCTGGAGGAGAGCCCGCCCGCCCCGCTCCGGCCGATCGACGACGGGCGTTTTGCGCTCGGCGCCGGTGCGGTGGGGTTCGTCAACCGCGAGCCCGACGGACGGTACCGCCATCTGGCGATGGGTGGGCGCCTGATCCGGCGGGTTTCATGATCGGTTTCGCTCGGTGTGCAGGATGCTACGTGCGGGTTACAGCTCCTGGCGGCGGAAGGCCGCCACTGCGGCAACAGCAAACGCCACGATCGTGAGCACGGCCGTGGCAACGGGCCAGGTCGCGGCAAACGGCGCCGAGCGCACCACCGTGCCCACGCCGCCGGGCAACCCGATGAAGGTGTAGCGGGACGCCGCCGGCCAGATCGCCAGCAGGAGCGTCCCGAAGATGAACGCCAGCCCCGCACCCGCCGCCGCGCCGCGCGATGGGAACACCACCGAGAAGAACGTCATGGCACTCACCAGGAGTGCCGCGTGGACCAACCAGAGCGCCACGGCCCCGAACAGCGGCGCGGCCGGGATCGGCGGGAAGAGCGCGCGGGTCACAGCGAGCGTGATCACCGCGGCCGCCGTCGTAAAGATCAGCAGCAGACCCAGGTGCGACACCAGCTTGGCCAGCACGAACGCGGCGCGCGACAAGGGCTTGGTGAGCACCAGGATGGCGGTCCCGCTCGAGCGCTCGGCCGACACGATGCCGGCCCCCGCAATCACCACCGCCAGGATCACCAGCTGCGACAGGTTCTTGATGAACTGTCCATAGGCGTCCAGCGCGGTGGGATCCGGGATCTGAATCACCATCCCGGGCTCGCTGCCGGCCAGCGAGCCGAGCAGCGCCGGCATCGCCAGCGCCATGATCGGACTCGTCACCGCGAAGAACAGCAGCATCCCGGGAATGACCCAGATACGCCAGGTCCGCAGGATCTCCAGCCACTCTTTGGCGAGGAATGCGCCGAACCCGCTCATGGCGCCCCCCGCCCCACCAGGCTCACGAATACGTCCTCCAGGCTCACCTCCACCGCCTCGAGCCGGTGGAGCCCCAGGCCGAGTGCCGCCACCGCCCGGGGAATCTCGCGCGCCGCGGCGCCCTGGTCGCGGACCGTGAGGCGCACCGTGGCGCCGGCGACGTCGGTCTCCACCAACCAGGGCGCACCCGCCAGCTGCCGAGCAAGCACCTCCGCGTCGCCATCGACCGTTACCGCGACCCGGTCAACCCCGGCCCGCTGCTTGAGTTCGGCCACCGAGGCGTTGGCGACGACCCGCCCCCGGTCGAGGATCGCGACCGTATCGCAAACCCGCTCGACGTCGGCCAGGATGTGCGTCGAGAAGAACACCGTGGTGCGGCCCCGGAGCGACGCGATCATCTCGAGCACCTCGCGGCGGCCGATCGGATCCAGCGCGCTGGTGGGCTCGTCGAGAAAGAGCAGCTCCGGCGCGTTGATAAGCGCCTGCGCCACGCCCAGCCGCTGCTTCATGCCTCGCGAGTAGCCGCCGATCCGCGTGGCAACCGGCCCGAGCCCCGCCATCTCCAACAGCGCCTCGACCCGGTCCGACAGCTCCGCACCAGCGAGGCCGAACAACCGGCCGGCAAACCGCAGGAACTCGCGGCCCGTCATCCAATCGTAGAAACCCGGGACATCGGGCAGGAAGCCGATCCGGTTCCGCACCTCGTCGTCGATGGACGCGACGTCTCGGCCCAGGACCCGGGCACTGCCGTGGGTCGCCCGGGCCAGCCCGGTCAGGATGCGGATGGTGGTGGTCTTACCCGCCCCGTTCGGGCCGAGGAACCCGAAGACGGAGCCGGCGGGCACGTCGAGCGAGACGGCGTCGAGCGCCACCGCCTCGCCAAACCGCTTGCCGAGGTCGCGGATCTCGACGGCCGCTGTGGCAGTCACCGATCGGTGCCGCGCCCGTAGAGCCGTTCGAGGGCTCGGGTCCGCTCGGCGGCGCCGGCGTCGCCGGTATCATCCGAGGGCGCCGCCTCGACCCGCCGGCCACGAATGAGATACGCGGCCGTACCGATCAAACTGCCGACCAGGATGATCTGCACCCAGATCCACTTGCGGCCGCCGGCAACCGCCGGGCGGCGCGCCAGGTCCACCAGCGCGAAGATCTGGAGCGGGATCTGAACCGCCGCAAGCGCCAGCAGCGCCACGACGCCGGCAATCGGCATCCCACCCAGCCGTTCAGCGATCGCTTCGAGCATCAGCAACCTCACGTATTCGATTGGCGCAAAGATAGGCTCAAATCCGCCATCGAGCGAACGGCCCGATACCAGTCCGTCGATAATCAGGCCCGTCCGTATACCGGAACGAGCGCGCCGGAAGTGAGCGTGTTCTCCGCCGAAGCGAGCCACAGGATCGTCTGGGCGAGTTCGGCCGGCTGGGGCCAGCGGTCGTGTCTGGCCTTGGGCATCGCCGCCCGATTGGCCGGTGTATCGATGATCGAAGGCAAGACCGCGTTGACGAGGATGCCCTCCTGCCGGACTTCCTCCGCCAACGCCCGGGTCAGCGCAGCAACCGCACCCTTGGCCGCGGCGTACGCAGCCGACCCGCCCGACGGCACCTCCGACGCGCGAGCCCCGACGTTGACGATCCGCCCCTGCCCCTGCCGGCGCAGAACCTTGACGGCCTCGCGACACGAAAGGAAGGTGGTCACCAGATTTATGCTCAGCTGGCGATCCAGCACGGCTCGCGTAGTCTCGGCGATCGGCACCGCCTCGAAGCCACCCGCCAGGTGAATCGAAGCCACGACCGGCGGCAGGTCCGCATAGTAACGCTCGACGCTCGCTTCGTCGGTCAGATCGACCTGGCCGACTGGAACGACCCCGTTTCGCCCGGCCAGCGCATCAGGTACCGTCCCGCGGATCGGGAGGTGACAGACGGCCCCGGCCGAGAGGAAGGCTTCGAGCACCGCCTCACCCAAGCCGCCCGCCGCTCCGGTGATGACTACGTTTCCTTCGAGCCGAATCGCCATAATACCTCGTCTGCCTCCGGTTCCAGATTGAGAGCACCGCCCGGCCTCCGGCGATACCTTTGATCCCATGCGCACATCGATACTCTGCTTCGCCCTGCTCGGGCTGCTCACCCGGCCGACCCTGGCCCAGCCCGCGCCCGATCACGACGCAATCCTGGCGACCGTGACCCGATACTTCGACGGGATGCGGGCTCGCGACACCGCCATCATGGGCTCGGTGACCCATCCCGGAGCCATGATGGTGGCGGTCCGATACGCCAACAATACTGCGACGGTGTCGGGCGGGCTCGCCACGGCGACCAACCAGCGGATCGCCAGCGGGTCGGGCCCGGGACCGAGAGAATGGTTGCTGAACGCCGAAGTCTGGCAAGGCGGAGAAATCGCAGCGGTTTGGGCGCCGTACGAAATCCACGCCGACGGCCAATTGATGCACTGCGGCTACGATGCCTTCAATCTGGTGCGGGAAGGAGGTCGCTGGCAGATCGCCGGGACGATCTACACGGCGCGCCCCGATGCCTGTCCGTCGATTCGGACCGTCGCGAAACAGCCACTCCCCCTGCCGGAACCTGGCGCCGAAGAACGGCGCGCGGTCATGCAGCCGATCGATGCTTTTGTAACCTCACTCCGGACCCGCGACACCGCATTGCTGGTGAGCCTTTTCTCGCCGCGCGCTCAGTGGGTCACCGCCGGTTACGGCGACCAGGGCATCACCATCCGACGCCGGCCGGCCATCGCCGATGTCCAGATTCTGACCCGACCCGGCGGAGTCCTCGACGAACAGCTCTACGACATCGTGGTCCGGATCGACGGCGACATCGCCCTGGTCTGGGCTCCCTACCGCTTTCTGATCGGCGGCCGACTGAGCCATTGCGGCCACGACGCATTCCACCTGGTGCGCGAGCAAGGAACCTGGCGACTGGAGGGCGGCGTCTATACGACCCGCCCCGACGGCTGCTGACCTGACGGAAACACCACGGCGGGACAGATCACCATCATCTGCCCCGCCGCGCCGGTAACTGATCGACTACTGCTTGTTTACCTGGAGCCCGGTGACGCTGAGTTCCAGGTTGTGGCTGACTCGAATCCCGTAGCCGCCGTCCAGCGATTTGAGTTTGTCCGCCGTCACCACTTCACCACGATCGAACGTCTTGACCGCGGTGCCGTTGATGATGCATGAGGCCTTCCCGTCCTTGACCTGCCATCCGATCTCGTTGGTAGTTTCGCCGTTGGCGTCCGCCTTCCGGAGCGCATCGGAGGCCGCGCGATCGACCAGCGTCGTGACGTTGGCTCCGTGGAAGGTTTTGACGGAGTAAGTCCCGTTCCCGTAGGCAATGCAGTACATCAGGGTTTCCGTCTCCGACTCGAGATCGGCGCCACCGATGAAGATGCCGTACGAATGCGGATGCGCAGCCGCCATCTTGTGTTCCTTGAAGGTGGCCTTGACCTCGTAGTTGCCACTGGCCACATCGGCATCCCGCCAGAAATTGCCGGCCGGACCGACCGACAGCCGCAGGCCGGCCCCCTCCGCCGCGAGACGAGAATCGGCCAGGGTCTTCCCCTGCGACGCCGGGCGCCGATCGACCCGGCCCTTCCAGTCACTGACTTTGATTCCACCATCCTTGACGCTGCGGTCGGCATCCTGCGCCGCGACCGACGTCGCAGCAAGCGCCAGGGTCATCACCACCAGAGTCCAACGCATAGCTCGCTCCACCGAAGGGGTCCGATAAAGATACCGGCTGATTACGCCTGCGTCACCAGACAGGCCTCCGGGTCGTAATTGGGATTGTTCTCCTCCACTTGCGGCACTCGCAGAGTGGCCTGAGTCCCGCGGGTCAGGCCCTGCTTGTGGTACGCCCCGCTCGGGTAGACGCTCTCGATGGCTCGGCCGTACTGGCGCACCAGCCGGCGCAGGTCTCCCAGCCGGTGCGCGGTCAGGTAGAACCAGAAGGCCCGTTCCCGGAAATGCAGGTCGACTCGACCCGCCACCGTACCCGGATCGGTCAACGGCGCGAGACCCGTGACCGTCTCCCGCACCAGATTGAGCTTGGCGAGCCACCCGTCCGGATCACCCGCCTGCAGCGCAGCTTCAGCCTCGATCAACCGCGCTTCGATTCCCGTCACCATCGGCACCGGAGAGCCAATAGCAGGGTACTTGAGCGCCACGTACATCGGCGTCACGCCGTCGTTCCGCGAGGGACCGGTCGACTCCACCGGGACACGGGGGTCGGCGGCCGTCGCAAAGTCGAGTCCGTTCCCCCCCTCTCGGTCGGGAACCGAGTAGATATCGGTATCGGTCGTGAGGTGGATCTGGTTGCCCTGCCGAGCTGGCGGAGCACCGTGCAGAAACTCATAGCTGAAGTCGGTCGCCACCGCGGACACGGCCGTCGCGGCGGCCCCATATTGGCCCAGATTGAGCAAGGCCCGGCCCTCGAGCACGGCAATCAGTTGCTCGATCCGCGCATCGCCACCGCTGCTGGCGGCGGCGCTGGTGAGGCGCGCCAGGCTCCGATCGAACAGTTCCGTGGTGCTGAGCGGCGGACCAAGCACCAGATCGGGTTCCCGCTCCGAGATCGGCGTACCCGAGCACCAGAGTTCGCCGAGCAGGATGTAGCTCAACCCGGCCAGCGCGTACAACTCACCCGTGCGGGCATCGCCGGCCGGCAGCTTGGACGCGGCGATTTCGAGCGCGGAACGGGCCCGCTGGATCCCGAGAAACGGTCCGCCCGCCGGGTTGGCCACCGTGTTCCCGAGCGTGAGGACGCTGTTGGTCGCCACCACGTTGCGAAGATCCCACTCGCGCACCGCCGGCGGCGTGCTGGAATGCATCAGCTCGTCCGTAAACAGCCCGGAATAGATCACCAGGCCGTTGATACCGGTCGACGCCACGACCAGGTCGGATACGGCGCCGGCGTGTACCGCGGCAAGCCCCTCGGGCGTTTCCAGCTGCCCGGGCGTGATCACATCGGGCGTATCTGGCGTCAGAATGTCGTTCTTGGAACAGGCGGCCAGGCCCGCGACGAGCAGAAACCCCGCCATCCGCCGCACGCTGGGCAGGCCCGAAAGCATCATAGAGCGGTTCATGAAAGCCGGCCTCATCAGAAGGTCAGGTTGACGCGCAGAATGCCGACGACCGGCTGGCGCTGGGCTGAAAGGTTGTAGTTCGACGCATCGGCCGAACCGGTCACATTCTCCGGATCCCAACTCGTGAAGCCGAAGGTTTTGAGCCAGAGGTTTCGACCGGTCACGGTCAGGTTGGCCGTCTTGGCGCCGAAAGCGCGCGCCACCGAATTCGACAACGTGTAGGTGATCGAGGCTTCCCGGAGCCTGAGATGCTCTCCATTCTGCGCATACGCCCCGAAGGCAATCGGACCGGCAACCGCCGCCGCCTGTTCCTCCAGCGAAGCGGCCGGGTCATGCAATGCCCGGCAATTGACCTGGAACGCGCACATGAAGAGGTCGTTGACGTTGTGAGTGACGAACCCGCCTCGATAATCGAGCTGCGCACCTACTCGCAGCCGATTGTTGAAGAGCGCCAGGCTGGTATTGGCAGCCAGCGTTCTGGTCGGCACCGTCGAGCCATGGAAGACGTTACCCGGGGTCACTTCGACTTCGTCCGGGCTGATGGCGCCATCGCCGTTGGCGTCCTCATACCCGACCAGGCCGGGCCACCAGAGCCCGAACATCGGATAGTCGGGAATGTTCTGAAAGCCGAAGCCGGCAATCGGCGGAACCCCCTCGGCCAGCTGTACCAGCCGGTTCCGGTTGCCCGCCGCTTCGAGCTGGAGATCCCAGGCAAGGTCGCGCCCGTCGATCAATCGCGTATTGACGGAAATCTCGAGACCGCGATTGCTGACGACCCCGACGTTCTCGAGCCGGGTCGCGACGCCGCCCAGCGAGTACGGCTGCTGGCGCAGTACCAGCGCGTCGGAGGTTCGCTTGTCGTAGAAGGTGACTTCGAGGCCAACCCGGTTGTCGAGCAGTGCCAAGTCGAAACCAGCCTCGATCTCGCGCGACCGTTCCGGCTTGAGGTTGGGATCGCCGAGCCCGCCAAGCGTCACGGCGGGCACCGAGGCCTGGCCGAAGATGCTGGCCGTCACCGGGCTCTGATAGGTCAGCGCATCGAGCGGACGGGGTGATTGCCCCGTGGCACCGTAGGCACCGCGGAATCGAAGACTATTGATCGCGCCGCTCGCTCCATCGACGGCCACCAGCGAGGCAGAGACTTTGGGATAGTAGGCCGATCGTGATGCCGAACCGAACGCGCTGTTGTCGTCCACCCGCACGGCGCCCGTCAGGTAGAACCGGTTGTCGAGGCTGAACTGCTGTTCGATGTAGGTACCGAGCGTGATGACGTCCGTAGTCGCCTCGGTCAGCGTTTGCTGCGCGCCAGCCGAGAGCGAGATGATGCCCGGCGGGAGGATATCGGCCTGCGCGAGGACCGCAAAGAGCTTGTCACGATTGAATTGGGCACCGACCGCCGTCTTCGACCCGATCCGGGATGTGAGCTGCGTCTGGGCCGTGGCGTTCAGGTCGACCGTGTACTTGGTATCGATGTAGCGGTTGACCATCCGCTTGCCCTGATTCTCGGTTCCGCAAGTCAGGCAGCCTTGGCCACGAAGCACGTTCTGCTCATCGACATAATCCAGATGGTCGATTCCGAAGGTTCCGCGGGTCGAGAGCCACGCAAACGGCCTCCAGTTGACCGTCGCCGCGTTGATGAAGTGGTCGTTCTTCCGCCAGCTGACTTCACCGATCGAGTAGGCCGGCCGCGAGAACCCGTAGCCCGCCGTATTGGCGACGATGTTGGGATTGGCCGACCCGAAGAGACCGGAAGAGATCAGTGAGGAGAAGTTGTCGCCGGTCTGGGGCAACCGGATATTGTTGATGATGTAGCCGGTCGACAGCGCGAGTTCGAGATTGCTGCGCGGCGAGGCGTTGAGGTTGACGCGGAAGTTGTACTTGTTGAAATGATTGGGCCGGACTTGCTCGCGCGGCAAGTCGGATCGACTCGCCAACCCGCGCAGCGTTGCGGCAAAATCACCCTCGGCATCGTTGAGTTTGAGCACACCCGTTTCCGATTCCTCTTCCGCCGAAACGAAGTACCGGATCAGGTCCGACCCCCCCGAGAGACTTGCCCCGACCTGCTGGCGGTAGCCGTTGGTGAATGGCGTGGTGCGCCGATCGTTGAGCAGATCGAGCTGGTAGCGGTTGGCAATGACACAGTCGCCGGCTGCCGCCATGTAGGTCAGGCAATCGGCGTCGGGATCATCGGCCGAGGCGTTGAAGTACACCTTGGGATAGGTGTAACTGTCTTTGAGCATGCCGCCCTCGAGCCAGGCATTCCATTGGGCGCTGCCGCTCCGCCCTCGCTTGGTGGTGACCCGGATCACCCCGTTGGCGGCCTGGGTTCCATAGAGGGTCGCCGCCGAGGGGCCTTTGACGACTTCGATGCTCTCGATCTCTTCCGGATTGAGGTCATTCAGTTTCGAAACGCTCGAGCCGCCGACGAAGGCGCCCGCAGGCGCGTCGGCAGCCACTCTGATTCCATCGATGTACAAGAGCGGATCGTTGGACAGCGAAACGGAACTCAGTCCACGAATCCGGATCCGCGCTCCGGTACCGCTGGTGCCAGCACTCTGCAGAACGTTGACCCCCGCCACTCGGCCACTCAGCACCTGCGCCAGATTCGTGGTCGGCGCAGTTTCGACCAGCTGCGCGGCCTGAATCTTGGAAACCGAGTTGCCGAGTTCCCGCGACTGCTGTTCGCCGGTAGCGGTGGTCACGATCTCTTCGAGTTGAAACGGTACTGCCCGCAGCGCCCAGTCGACCGTCTCCGGTCCCGCGCCCGCCGTCACACCCCGGGCTTCCGACGCGTACCCCAACATGAAGGTCCGCAGCGTATGAGCCCCGGGCGTCAGGCCCCGGAGAGTGTACTGGCCCTGCTGATTGGTCAGGGCAAAGACCTGCTGTGTCGTCGCCTGGATTCGCGCCCCGGCCAGGGGACGGCCGGTGGCCTGATCGGTGACGGTTCCGGTTACCACTCCGGCTTGCGCCATCAATGGTCCGGCCAATGCAACCTTCACGGCCAATCCGAGTGTCAAAGCAGGTAGGCGGGCCCACGGAAAAACGGGAACACGCATGATCGTCCTCGACGGTCGAAGGAAACAATGAAACCGATTGACGATGTTCCGTCGTATTGCTTCTTATCGGGACGTCGATTCGTTCGACAAGGTTTCATGGACTACCGACCAAGCGATTGGTAGCGCCTAACGCCCGTACATTCGCTACGACTCGCCCTGACGCGCCGCAGGGCACGAGTCGGTCGGACGGCGGCGCATGGCAACGATCGATCAGCGCAGGACGGCAATGCACACGAACCGTGTACGCGAAAAGGTGGACCTGCTTTCATTGGCCGAGGAAATCGGCAATGTCACGCTCGCCTGTCGGATGACGGGATACAGCCGTGATTCGTTCTATCGTTTCAAAGCCCAATACGCAGCAGGCGGAGAATCTGCCCTGCAGAATCAGAGTCGGCGGAAGCCGCTGCTCAAGAATCGCGTCGGGCCGGAAATCGAGGCCGCGGTGCTGGAGCTGGCATTTGCCTTTCCGGCCCACGGCCAGGCCAGGGTTGCCGCGGCCCTTGCCGCGCGCGGCATGCGTCTCTCGCCGGCCGGCGTCCGTTGCGTCTGGCGGCGGCACGGACTCACCACCATGGCCATGCGGTTGGCGGCCATCGAGGCCCGGTCGTCACTGAGCGGAGGGAGCTACAGCGATGCGCAGCTTGCTGCATTCGCCAAGCAACAGCGGGCTCGCGTTCACGCTCCGTCGCTTCCGGAAACGACGAGGGCGCCCGCCACAGTCGTGACGGACGCCCTGGAATTCGCCGAACCGGTGGGCGCTACTAGCCCAGCAGTTCGCGCTTGAGCCGGGTCAGCTTCCAGCGCACCGAGCCGTCGTAGACCCGGTCACCCACCTTGACGACAACGCCGCCCAGAATATCCGGGTCGAGCGCAATGTTGAGGATGGCCGACTTACCCAGCACCTTCGTGAGCGTTTCGGTCATGGTCTGGACCAGAGCCGTATCAGGGGTCCGCGCCATGGTAACGGCGGCTCGCACCCGGTTGAATTGCTGATCCACCAGATCGCCATACAGCGTAGCAATCTGGCCCAGTTCGGCCTGACGGCTCCGCGTGACGACCGCCTGGAGATACCGGACAAACTCCACCGGCGCTCCCGTCGCACTGATCGCCCGGCCCACCAGGTCGCGTTTGAGCGACTTGGCAACCCGCGGACTCACCAGCACCGCCTGCAACTCGGGCGTCGACGCAAACGCCTGCGCCACCGCGTCGATCAGCGCCCCGTACCGTTCGAGCTGGCCGCTTCGGCTGGCCAGCTCGAACAACGCCTCGGCGTAGTTCTGGGCGACGATCGAGCCGGCCATCAGTGCGCCTGCTCCACCTTCGCCAGATAATCGAGCACGATCTTGCGATCGGACTCGGTGTCGAGGCGCTGTCCAATCACTTTGGCCGCCGCACCGAGCGCCAGCTCGACCGCCTCGCGGCGCAGATCCGTCAACGCCCGGTCACGCTCGGCCGCAATGTCCCGCCGCGCCCGCTCGAGCAATGCATCCTGCTCCTGCTTGGCTTTTTCGAAGCTCAACGCCCGTTCCTTCTCGGCCGCTTGCCGCGCATCGGCCAGCAGGGTCTGCGCCTCGCTTCGTGCCTCCGCCGACACCTTCTGCTGCTCCGCGAGCAATGCGGCGGCTTCGGTGTTCAGGCGTTCGGCCTGGGCCAGCTGCGCCGCAATCGTCTTCTCCCGCTCTTCCGCCCGGCTGACGATCGTCACCCAGAACGTCTTCTTGAAGAAGTACAGGAAGATGAGGAAGATGACCCAGGTCCAGAGGATCAGACCCGGATTGACGGCAAACGGCCCGCCACCGCCACCATCGGCGGCCAGCATGGCGAGCATCCCGAAAGTCATTGCACTCACCGACTAGAGCAGCTTGAACAGGAGGGCGAAGACCAGCGCGATGATCGTGGCACCCTCCAGAAGGATCGCGATGATGAACGGACCGCTGGCGATCTCCTTGGCGGCTTCGGGCTGCCGCGCGATGCCATCAGCGATGGCGCCACCGATTTTGCCCAGGCCAAGCCCTGCGCCCAGGATCGCGAGACCGATCCCGATGCCGGCGCCCAGAAGGCCGAGATTGTTCTTGGCCGCCTCGGGCGAAAGCGCGACGTCCTGCAACAGAGCGAGCATGTTCAACATGTCCATATCCTATTCGATTCGAGGGAGACTCTCACGTTGTGTGCGCTTGCCAGCCGCCGGATCCGCGCTCCCGTGCGTTCCGCCACTGACGCTCGCCGATGCCCACAGGCAGCGAGCCTCGCCGGCCACCAGGCCGGCTACCTCCCGGAATCGCGTCAGCGCCGAGCGACTCCGGGGTCCTGCTACTACTCGCTAGTGATGCGCGTGCTGCATCAGCCCGATGAACGTCGAAGCCAGCAGCGCGAAGACATACGCTTGCAGCATCGCGACCAGAAGTTCGAGCAGATAGATCAACGCCACCACCACGGCCGTCGGGATCCCGATTGCCCAACTGCCGAAGAACAGCACGATACCGATCAGCGACAACACCACGAAGTGCCCGGCCGTCATGTTACCGAAGAGACGGACCGCCATCGCGAACGGCTTGACGAACTTGGACAGGATTTCGATCGGGGCCATCGCGATCGTCAGCACGGCGCCACCGATGCCGCCCACGCCCTCGAATTGCGGAAAGATGGTGCCCAGGTAGCCCTTGGCGCCCAGCTTGAGAAAGCCGCCGACCTCGATCACCACGAACACCAGCAGCGCAAGCGCCGCCGTCACCGCAAGGTTCCCCGTGGCGGTCGCGCCCCAGGGCACCAGGCCCAGCAGGTTCATGAACAGAATGAAGAAGAAGAGGGCGACAATGAACGGCGCATACTTGTAGCCCGATTCCTTGCCGATCGCAGCCACCGCAATGTCGTCGCGAACCCACAGCACGATCTGCTCGACGAAGCCGGCAAACCCGGTCGGCGCCCTGCGGTCGGCCCGCTGCGCAATCAGGCTTCGCTTGGTGATCCACATGACCAGGAGCACCAGCACCGCAGCCAGAATCATGAACACGACATGCTTGGTCGGCGTCAGATTGATGGCAATGCCGCCCAGAAGCAGATCCGGCCACTTCTCCCACGCAATCGTGCCGAGCGGCTCGAAATCGAGGGAGTACGAGTCGGATGTGTGGTGGAGCACGATCTCGCCGATATTGATCGGGCCGCCCTGCGTGTCACTCATCGAAACCGCCGGATCTCGAAGAACAAAAGCGGTACCATGACCGCGATGAATCCCAATGCCGCCGGTAAGGGCGGAAAGACTGTCTTGTCATACCCAACAGCAACCGGGAGAGCGACGACCCCGAGCAAGCGAACCCCGACTCCCATCGCCCATCCCCTCAAGAGCCCACGATAATCTTCCGCTCGAAGCGCGGGAGCCGTCAACGCCACCGCCGCCATCTGCGAAGCCACCGCCACGCTCCCGAACACCACTCCGGCGATCATCCCCGCCGGACCGAACCCGAACCAGAGCCCGACCCCGACCAGCCCGACCAGCAGAACGCCTACGGCTGCTGTTTGTCGGACCACGACTTGAGCTTGGCCTGGTGATCGGGATCCCGCTTCAGCTCCCGGTACACGCTCAACATCCCAAGCACCGCGCCTAACAAGGCGCCGGCAATGGTAAAGAGGGGCGTAGTGCGCAGCCACCGGTCGAGCGCCAGACCGCCGAACAGGAACATCACTACCGCTCCGGCAAACCGCAGCGCCGCCGCTAGGTATTGTGTCCCGTCTCCGAATGCTCGGGTGCGATTCGGGTCAGGCATGGCGTCAAAGATATCGGCTTGTGAAAAATTTCGCAAGCACCGCCCATGCCTATGCAAGCTATTGTAAATAAACGACTTAGATGACGACGCGACGACCAGACGGGAGCGATCTTGGGAGACCGGATTCGCGCTGGTCAGCGGTGACTGGGCGGCGCCCAACCAGCCGGCACCGCTCCCGCCGGCCGCCGCTGGTCGAAAAACGCGGCACAGGGCTCCCGGTGAGCAGGAAAACGATACCCCAACTCGATTCAGGCGATGCTATAATCACGAACGCGCTCCTGACCCTCGACAGGCCCTTGCCCGTGAGAGCGGCGCAACGTTTCCTTACCGGCTTCCGTAGGATGAGGGATACGTTCCCACTTCTGAATGGCGCATTTCATGACTGTTTCCGAACAACACGGCTCGGCCGACGACGTCGAACAACTCCGCCGCCTGGCCCAAGCCATGGTTTCCCTTCGGGAACAGGTCGCGCAACGCATCGTCGGTCAGCACGACGTCGTCGACGGCATCGTCAACGCCATCCTGGCGGGCGGACATGCCCTGCTGGTAGGCGTCCCGGGATTGGCGAAAACGCTGATGGTGCAGACGGTCGCCGAGGCGCTCGAACTGTCATTCAACCGGGTGCAGTTCACGCCCGACCTGATGCCCGGCGACATCACCGGCACCGAGATCATCGAAGAAGATCCCGCCACCGGACGGCGCGCCTTTCGCTTCGTGCCCGGCCCGATCTTCGCCCACGTGGTGCTGGCCGACGAGATCAACCGGACTCCGCCCAAGACGCAAGCTGCGCTGCTGCAGGCCATGCAGGAGCATCAGGTTACCGCCGCCGGTAAGACCTACAACCTGCCCGATCCGTTCTTCGTCCTGGCAACCCAGAATCCGATCGAGCAGGAAGGCACCTATCCGCTCCCCGAAGCACAGCTCGACCGGTTCATGCTCGAGTTGCGCGTGGGCTACCCGACCCGGGCCGAAGAAGAAGCGGTGGTGGAGCAGACCACGGGCGGCCGCAAGGTGACCCTCACGCCCGTCCTGGATGCCGCCCAACTCCACGCCATGCAGGATCTGGTCCGACGAGTCCCGGTTTCGAAAGGGCTGATCTCTTCGGCCGTGGCCCTGGCGCGGATGACGCGCCCCAAGGACGCCGAGGCGCCCGGATTCATGCGCGAGTACGTCGAATGGGGCGCCGGCCCGCGCGCCTCGCAGTATCTGGTACTGGGCGCCAAAGCGCGCGCCGCGATGGAAGGACGGCCCATGGCCGATCTCGACGACGTCAAAGCGGTGGCTCCGTACGTGCTGCGACACCGCGTCGTGACCAACTTTGCCGCCGAAGCTGCCGAGCGCTCGAGCGATGACCTGATCCGCGAGCTGCTCGCCACACCCGCGTGGCATACATCGCGCCGCTGACCTCACTCGAGGACGCACTCGGCCGACTCGGCCACACCTCCTTCCGTCCCGGACAGCGTGAGGCGATCGAAACCATTCTCGATCGCCGCCGCCTGCTGCTGATCGCACCGACCGGCGGCGGCAAGAGCCTCACCTATCAGGTGCCGGCTCTGCTGCTCGAAGGCACCACGCTGGTGGTATCTCCGCTGGTTTCCCTGATGCAGGATCAGGTGGCCGGCCTGACCGAGCGCGGCGTGACAGCCACCTTTCTCGCCGCCACCCTGCCGACGGAAGAGATGCGCACCAGGATGCGCAGCATCGGACGCGGCGAGCAGACGGTCGTCTACCTGGCGCCCGAACGACTCGCCTTCCCGGGATTCCGCAGCCTGCTCCGGGATCTCGACTGTCCACTCATCGCCATCGACGAAGCCCACTGCATTTCCGAGTGGGGCCATGATTTCCGGCCCGATTATCTGCAACTGGGAGAACTGGCCGCCGAACGAGGCGACGCCAGAATCCTGGCGTGCACCGCAACCGCCACTCCCGTCGTGCGCGACGAGATTCTGGCCCGGCTCGGCCTGGGCGACGATACCCCGCAGCTGATTCGCGGCTTTGCCCGCCCCAACCTCGCGCTTCGCGTCCTGGAGGTCCGCTCGGCGGAAGCGAGTCGCCGCGCCGTGGATGCGGTACTGCAGGAGTCGATCGGCGCACCGGGCGCCGGACGGGGAACGGCCATCATCTACGCGCCGACCCGCCGTCGTACCGAGGAAGAGCGCGACCGCTTGCTACGTAATGGATGGGGCGTTGCTGCGTACCATGCGGGGCTCGATGGCCCGGCCCGATCGGAGGCCCAGACCGCCTTCAGAAACGGCACCCTGGACGTCGTAGTCGCAACCAACGCGTTCGGGATGGGAATCGATCGGCACGACGTGCGGGCCGTGATCCACCTCGCGCCACCCGGCAGCATCGAAGCCTATTATCAGGAAGTCGGACGCGCCGGCCGCGACGGAGCGGACGCCGTCGGTGCGCTCTGCATCGGCCCGGCCGACCTGCCGCTCCGCCGCCGGCTGCTCGAGATGCCCACCGAGGGCATCGCTCCCGACCCGGCGCGAGTGCAGCACCGCTGGTCGCTCTTTCTCGAACTGATGCGCTGGGCCGACGGGGGCAGCTGCCGTCACGACGCCATCCTGCGCTACTTCGGCGACGAAGCCGAAACCCTGTCCGGCTGCGGCCGGTGCGACAACTGCGCCGCACTCGACCAGCCCGACGTGATCGATCCGCTGGAAGCGGCCACCATGGTACGGAAGGCGCTGGCGGCCGCGGCACGATGCCACAACCGATTCGGCCTGCAGGCGGCGGTCAAACTGCTGGCCGGCCAGGCCGACCCGCGACTGCAGCGCTCCGGCTTGACCCAGAGCAAGACGATGGGTGCGCTGGCCGGGCGGAGCGAACCGTGGCTGCTCTCCCTGCTCCGACGCTGCGCCTCAGCAGGCTGGATCGACTTCACCACCGGCGAGCGCCCCCTCGTCCTGCTGACCCGAAGCGGCAAGGCCGTGCTGTTTGCCGATGGCCCCGTCCGACTTCTGCTGCCCTCGGAAGCCAGGCAACCCCGCGCCACGCGCGCCGAGCGCGGACGGCGCGCTGCGCCGGCGGAACAGGAACTCGATGCGGAGAGCACCAATCTGTTCGAAGCGTTGCGCGCCTGGCGTCGTGAGGAGGCCCGGCAGGCATCCGTCCCGCCGTACGTCGTCGCCAGCGATCGGACCCTCCGGGAAGTCGCTACGGAGCGGCCGGCAACGCTCGCTGCGCTGGAGGGCATCTACGGGATCGGACCGTCCAAAGCCACGAAGTTCGGCCCGGCCATCGTCGAGATCGTCAGGCAATCCGCCCGGGCCTGAACCGACGGGCCCCGTCCGGTGGCACTCTTCCGCCCCCGGCACCGAATCGGTAAACTCAACCCTGACGACCAGCTTCGCGCACGATCGCTTTCCGACGACCCGAAGCTCGATCCTGGTACGCCTCCGAGACGGTGACGCAGCCGAACGGACCGAAGCTTTCGGGATCCACAGGGAGCCTGACCATGACCTCTGCCCGTCGACCGACCCGATACATGTCCATCGTCGCCGTCCTGGCCCTGCTGGGAACAGGAGCGCTCGCCGCGCAGGAACCGACCATGCCGACCGGCTGGCGAGCGGTCACCGACTCGCCTGGCCGGTTCGTTCCACCAGGCGTAGAGCCCAATCTCGGTGAAGCCTGGAATTTCACCCGGATGCCGCCCGGCTGGCATATCACGAACGGCCCCGGCATGCTACTGTTCGATCCAGGTCTCGAAGCAACGGGACGCTTTCAGTTGGAGACGGACTTCTTCCTCTTTCCGGATCCGACCGACCAGCCGGTAGGGCTCTTCATTGCGGGTAAGGATCTCGAGGAACCGAGTCGGGTAGACTGGCTCGGCCTGCTGGTCCGCCGCGACGGCACTGCCGGCGTAATTCATCGTCAGGGTTCTGCGGACCTGGCACTCGTTCCCTACCGGACCACCGATAGCCTCGGCGCACATCCCGGTAAGGAGTCCCAGCGAATCGTGCTGACGATCGACGCCGAGCAGGACAGCCTGCGCTTTTCCGTCAATCGGGCCCGCGTTGGCGCGATTGCCCGGGCGTCATTCCCGGCGGAGGGATCGTTCGGATTCCGGATCGGTCGCGGCCTCAACTTGCATGTCGTTCGTCTCGACTACACTCAACGGATCGCACCTGCCCCTTCCCGGTAGCGCAGAAAGGCACCAGGCAGGCGCAGATTCAGCGCACCCGATTTCGAATCTGCGTCACCGCCAGGCCGGCAATGGCCGACACCACCACGACGCCGGCGATCTTGGCGCCTCGAGACCAGCGTGACGCGAGCGCGATCCGCTGCACGTTGCGGTTCAAATCCATCACCATTGCCACGCCGGCAGCCACAAGGCCTGCCTTGGCGCCGGCAACCAGCGCGGAGGTGGCCAGTTCGCCTGCGTCATTCCGGACCCGCCGCGCGGTTTGCTTGATCGAACGGGATAGTTTGGCCATGAGGTCATCTTCCATGCTGTAGGGCCACTATTCGAGAGACGCTCCCCGGCACCGGAAAGTGCACCGCGCCGGCGGCTGGCGCCGGGAAGCTGGCCGAGCCACCTTCCAGCATCAGTACGGCCCTGTATCCACCGCCTAACCCCCCGGCAATTCCATGAAACGACGCCAGTTCGTTCGACAGGCTTCGGCAATCGCGGCCACGCCGTTCATCCGCTTCGCACCATCGAGGCAACCGGCTCAGCTCGACGGCGCCCGCCTCAACGGCTGGCTGCAGCAGTTCGACGCCGTCGGTCGCACCGCGGGCGGCATCAACCGGGTCGCCTACTCGGAAGCCGATCTGGCCGGGCGTCAGTTTGCCTTAGGCCTGCTCCGCGATGCGGAGCTTTCGCCTCGGATCGATGCGGCAGGTAACATCCTGGCTCGGGTGCCGGGCACCGACCCGTCGCTGCCGCCCATCGTGATCGGCTCGCACATCGATTCCGTCACCGATGGCGGCAACTTCGACGGGCCGGTCGGCTCCTTCGCGGCCATCGAGGTGGCCCGCTCGCTGCGCGAACAGTCGACCCGGCTCCGCCACCCCGTGGAGGTGGCGATCTGGGCCAACGAAGAAGGGGGCGTCATCGGCAGCAAACTCGCCATCGGCGATCTGGCCAACGTCGACCTCGACAGCACGGCCCGCTCCGGCAAGACGATTCGCGAAGGCATCGGACTGATCGGCGGCAATCTGGCGCGGCTCGACGACGAGGTCCGACCCAAAGGCAGCGCACGCTGCTATCTGGAACTCCACATCGAGCAGGGCGGCTTGCTGGAACAGGCGGGACTGTCGATCGGAGTGGTTCAGGGCATCGTGGGACTGCGCTGGCTCGAAGTGACCATCGACGGATTTGCCAACCACGCGGGCACCACCCCGATGGATCAGCGCAAAGACGCGATGCTTGCCGCCGCCAGGTTCACTGTAGCCGTCAACGACGCCGTGCGGAGCGAGCCCGGGCGCCAGGTCGCCACCGTCGGCCACGTGGTGCCGTCACCCAACACCCGAAACGTGATCCCGGGACGGGTTCTGCTCACGGTCGACCTGCGGGATCTCGATCCCGACAAGCTGGCCCGATTTGCCGGGAGATTCGAGCAGCTCGGCCGCGAGATCGGCAGCGCCACCGGGACAGCGTTCTCATTTCGTGAAAGCACCAACAGCGAGCCGGCCCTGGCCGACGCCGATATCATGGACACGATCGAAGCAAGCGCCGCCCGGCTGGGACTCACCCGTCAGCGGATGCCGAGCGGCGCCGGGCACGATGCGCAGGAACTGGCCCGCATCGCGCCGATGGGGATGATCTTCATTCCGAGCATCGGCGGGATCAGTCACTCGCCACGGGAGTTCTCCCGCGCCGAGGACATCACCCGCGGAGCCAACGTCCTCTTCAACGCGGTGCTGGCGATGGATCGCTGACCGGCACGGCTTCCATCAGTATAGTCATGGCGCGGTCGAGCGACTGGCCCCCTTCGCGGCCGCCCTTGTACTTGCCCAGACGGACGATCACCAGGTCATGCGATGGCACGATGAAGGCGTACTGGCCTCCCGCACCCTGCATCGAATAGGCATCCTTGGGCAGCGGCTGCGCACCGTCGCCGTTGACCCAGAAGAAACCGCCACCGTAGATCGGACGGCCATCCGCCTCCCAGGCCGGGGCCACCGTGCGCACATGGCTCGCATACCCCTCGGGCAGGATCCGCTCGCCGTTCCAGACCCCGTCCTGGAGATACAGGTTGGCAAGTCGAGCCCAGTCGCGGGCTGCCACGAACTCGTAGCCCTGGGTCAGGAAGTTGCCTTTGGGATCGGTTTCCATGACGATGTTGCGGATCCCGATCTTGTCGAAGAGCTGCCGCTGTGGAAAGGCGTGATAATTCTCGCCGCGCCGCTCGGCCGCCAGTCTGACGAGATACCCGGCCAGCACGGGATCGGTATTGCGGTAACGCCCCACCGTATTCGGCTGCCACTGCAGCGGACGACTCGCGGCCCAGGCAAAGGCATCCGGCCCGGTGTAGAGGTAGAGATGGTCCGGATAGCCTAACGACGGATCGTAGCCCGGATCCTGCGGCGCCCGGATCCGGATTCCGCTCGACATCCGCATGATGTCGGAGATGCGGATCTCCTTCCGCGGATCGCCTTCGCCCTGCCACTCCGGAATCGGCGCCGGTTGGTCGAGCTGATAGACACCCTGCTGAATCAGCACGCCGATCAGACTGCCGGTCAGGCTCTTGCCCATCGACCAGCTTTCGAGCGGCGTGGTCGGGCCGATGCCCGCCGCATATCGCTCGGCAATGATGCGACCCTTGTGCGTCACCAGAAACGCCAGCGTCATCGCCTCCGGCAACTCGAACGCCGCCTCCAGCGCAGCCGCCACCTTGGCAGAGTCCACTCCGGCGGGCCAGGGCGCCGAGACGATCCGGTCTCCCATCGGCCAGGGTGTGGTCGTCGGGTCGGGCAGATTGGGTCGAACCACCGACGGGGCGAACTCGATCGAATCGGAACCGAGCGTATGGGTGATGCAGCCCTGACTGCCGTAGCGCTTGGCGACCCGAGTAATGCCCGATCCGGTCCGAAGCCGGACCGTTTGTGAGGCGCGATCGACCACGGTGTCCACCACCTGGGCTCGCTCCGCCTTGGGGCCGGTGAAATACCCCACCGTTTCCGCAGCATCGGCCGGATCGAGCCCGGTGATGAAGACCGCCGAGCAGAGCGTTTTGGCAAACCCGGAAATCGCGTGCGCCAGCGGGTCGCCGGGCGGTGCCTCCCAGGTGCCGGGCAACGCCAGTGAGTCGCCGCGCGCAATGACGCGCGCCAGCGGATCGGCGGCGGCCGCGGCCGATTCCGAATCAGGACGAGCGCAGCCCAAGGCAACGCACGATAGGAGCACGACCGCAAGGCGAGGCTGCATGAACGGCTTCCTCTTGATGGTTGAAGGCTCGGAATATCCCCCGAGCAGGGCAAGGGCGCTAGATTCCGCCCGATGTCGAATGAAATTCGTGTCAGCCAGCGCGGCGCCCTCCGTTGGACCCGTCAGCACCCCTGGATCTTTGCCAGCGACCTGATCCGCGAGGAGGGCCCTCCAGGCATCGTCGTCGTTTCCGATCAGCGCGGCAAGCAGCTCGGCAAGGCGCTCTACTCGCCGACATCGGAGATTCGCCTCCGCCTGCTCGACCGCCGTGCGGAGGTGGCAATCGACGCGGACTGGTGGACTGCGCGGCTCCGCGAAGCGCTGGCGCGGCGCGACGGCATCGACGCGACGGCGTACCGGGTGGTCCACGGCGAGGGAGACGGTCTCCCGTCGCTGGTGATCGACCGCTACGATCGCTGGGTCGCGGTCCAGTTGCTGAGCGCCGGACTCGAGACCTGCCGCGCGGACATACTGATGGCGATCGATCGGGTGCTCGGTCCCGATGGCGTCCTGCTCCGCAACGACGCCCCGGTCCGCCGCCACGAAGGACTGGCCGAGGAAATCCTGGTTGCCGCCGGCGAGGTTCCCGACGAGGTGGAAGTGCGCGAAGGCCCGGTCCGCTATCTGGTGCCGCTCAGGACCGGCCAGAAAACCGGGGCCTTCCTGGATCAGCGCAGCAATCGACTGCGCGCCGCGGCCGCCATGCCTGAAGGCGGCACCGGCCTCGACTGCTTCAGCTACCACGGGTCGTTCGCTCTGCATCTTGCCGGCCGAGCGAGCCAGGTGGTGGCGCTCGACTCGAGCGGTGATGCGCTGGAACGCGGCCGGCGCAACGCCGACCTCAACGGACTTGCCAACATCGAGTGGCGCGAGGCCGATGCCTTCGATGCGCTGCGGGAAATGGACCGGGAACGGCTGCGCTTCGATGTCGTGGTCGTCGATCCGCCGGCCTTTGCCAAGTCGAAGGCCTCGATCCCTAAGGCCATCCGCGGCTACAAGGACATCAACCTGCACGCCATGCGACTGGTCCGGCCGGGAGGCAGCCTGGTATCCGCCTCCTGCTCCTTCCACCTCCGCTGGCCGGATTTCCTGGCCATGATCGCTGACGCCGCCGTCGACAGCGGCCGGCGCGTCACCATGCTGGACCATCTGGCCCAGCCGGCCGACCACCCGGAAATCCTCACCATCCCGGAAACCGGCTACCTCAAAGGGGTCGTGCTGCGCATCGACTGACGGTGCGAGGACAGCTCAGATTCGGAGTCTGTTCGGGCCGAGTCCGCCCGCACAGTGAGTCGACGCAAGCCGCTCGATCCCCCCTCTCCCCTGCTTCGGTACTGCGTTGCTATATTGCGAAGCCGGACCCCTCACTACCGTGCTGACTGCTACGCAACTCGACGCCCAGACGCAGTCCTCTCCGAAGCGGATTCGTTCCCTGCCGTCTTTGGAACAGCAGTATCGCGCCTATCTCATGCAACGGATCGAGGACTACAAAGACTCGCTGAGCCGCGAGGAGTTGCTGCGCCTGGGCGATGTCGCCGCGCGCGAGCTGCAGGGGGGCGCCGACGATCAGTTCGTCCTGACCGAGATGCTGATGCAGGAAACGGTCGACCAGCAGATCATCAAACGGCTCAATCTGGCAACCTATAAGAAGTGGCGTTCCAAGATTCTCCCCCTGCGAGAAGCGCAGCGGAGTCCGACGCGGTGGGGGATCCGAACTACTGATCCGGTGGCGCAGGTGCTGCCGCGAATCGAGCCGGGGGATCGCGTCCTGGTCGTCGGCGGCGGTGCCGAACAGGCGGCCTATCTACTCGCGGCCCATGATACCGACCTCAAGTGCCTGGTGGGCGACACCAACTCGGCGCACCGGCTCGAAGGGACCATGGCGTCGGAATCGCTGAGCGGGCAGTGCAGCGTCTATGTCGTGATGCTGGGCGAACGCTGGCTCCCCGGCGATGTGAATGGTCCCTTCCATCTGGTCGTGATGGATGCCGCCGCGGTTGCCCCGCTGCCGCGGGAGCGCCAGCGTACGCTGATCCTCCAGGCCCAGCAGCGCACCGCGCCGGACGGGCTGCATGCCCTGGTCAGTTCCGACGCCGACATCGCGCCGGAAGGGTACCTGGGCTACTACCCGGACTGGCAGCGCATCGTTTCCGGTGGTGAGCCCGTCACCAAGACCTCCCGTCAGGGCCTCCGGGGACTGCTACTGAGCGGTCCTCCGGTGCCACCGGCCACCTCCCTGACCTCGCTGCGCTGACCCGGTTTTCGGCCGGGTGTGTCACGCCGAGGGTCAAGCACGTCTCCTTGGTTAGAACGGCCCCGCGAGCCCTGCCAGGAGGCAACCATGTTCACCTCTCAGTCTTTCTCGATCCATCCGGTCGCCATCGCCTGGCATCCCTCGACGTCGCGAACGGCGGGTCGATTGGATACCGCCTCCCGAGTCGAAGTCGTCATGCTTCGCCGACGGGTCTATGACGAATCATGGCGATCGAGGCCGATCGGTCCTGACGGCGACGACGACTGACAGCCCGCGCGGGGCGGACCGGTTCTCAGGTCCGCCCCGCTTCGCGTCTTACCCCAGTCTCCCACCGCGGCTATCTTGACCCCGGTTTTTCCCATCGAGCTCCATGCGCGCCATCGTCAAAACGACTCGGGGTGTCGGAATGACCCTCGAAGATGTGCCGGTTCCTGCTTACGGCCCATCTGACGTCCTCATCAAAGTCCACGCTGCCGGCGTCTGCGGCACCGACCTCCATATCTGGGAATGGGATCGCTGGGCCAGCACCCGGATGCATCCCCCCGTGACCATCGGTCACGAGTTTGCTGGTGAAATCGCCGCCATCGGCGAAGAAGCTGCCAAGTTGGGCATCCTCTCCGTCGGCCAGCTGGTTACCGCCGAAGGCCACATCGTCTGCGGCGTCTGCCTCCAGTGCCGCACCGGCGCCGGCCATCTCTGTAAACAGACCAAGATCATCGGCGTCGATCGCGACGGCGCCTTTGCCGACTACATCAGCATGCCGGCCGGCAACATCGTCCCGCTCGACGGCATCCCGGTGGAAACCGGCGCCATCATGGACGCGGTCGGCAACGGAGTCCATACCGTCTTCGAAGGGGCTGAAGTTCCCGGATCGACGGTGCTGGTCATCGGCTGCGGACCTATCGGGTGTTTCGCGGCCGGGGTGGCCCGCGCCGCCGGTGCGTCGCTGGTGATTGCGAGTGACTTCAACGATGTCCGGCTCGACCTGGCCAGGCAGATGGGCGCCCACCTGACGCTCAACCCGAGCCGCGACGATATCGACGCCCGGATTCTCGAAGCAACCAACGGCATCGGCGTCGACCTGGTCTGCGAAATGAGCGGCCACCCGGCCGGGCATGCCCAGGCATTCCGCTCCGCTCGGCTGGGTGGCCGAGTCAATATGCTGGGCACGCCGAGCAAGAGCACCGAGGTCGACTTCGCGCGCGAGGTCATCTTCCGCGGGCTCACCATCTATGGTGTCACCGGCCGCAAGATGTACGGCACCTGGAACACCATGAGCCGCCTGATCCGGAGCGGACAGTTCGACCCCCGCCCCGTCATTACCCATCGTTTCCCGCTCGAACGGATTGCCGACGCCATTGCCGTGATCAAAGAAGGTCAGGCGGGCAAGGTGATCCTGGAGATTGCCTCATGACGAACCTGCTGGATCAGCGGCTGAGCACACAGCTCGAGCAGTTCCGCAAAGACGGCGTCTACAAGCGCCTCAACTACCTGGACAGCCCGCAAGCCGCCCGGGTCAAGATGGAGGGCCGAGGTGAGGTCATCATTCTCTCCTCGAACAACTATCTCGGCCTCTGTAACGAACCCGAAGTGGTCGCCGCCGGCAAAGCGGCCTTCGACAAGTTCGGCGCCGGCTCCGCATCGGTCCGCTTCATCTGTGGAACACTGACCATCCACCGCGAACTCGAGGCCGCACTCGCTCGCCTGGTGGGCACGCCGTCGTCGCTCTCGTTCATGAGCTGCTGGAACGCCAACGAGGCCTTCCCGGGCACGCTGCTCACCGAAGACGATCTGGTGCTGAGCGACCAGCTCAATCACGCCTCGATCATCGACGGCCTTCGGCTCGCCAAGGCCATCACCAAGTGCCAGACCGGAGTTTACCAGCACAACGACATGGCCGACCTGGACGCCAAGCTCGCCGCCGCCAAGGACCGCAAGGTCAAGATGGTGGTGACCGACGGCGTCTTCTCGATGGAAGGCAGCATCGTCAACCTGCCCGACCTGCTCACCGTCTGCCGCAAGCATGGCGCAATCGTGGTGATGGACGACAGCCACTCGACCGGCGTGCTGGGCAAGACCGGACGGGGCACGGCCGAGCATTTCGATCTGGTGGGCGAAGTCGACATCATCACCACCACGCTGGGCAAGGCGCTCTCGGGAGGCGCCGGCGGCTTCGTGGCGGGATCTCACGAGGTGACCGACTATCTGATCCAGCGGGCCCGGCCGCAGCTCTTTACCAATGCCCTGCCGGCTCCGGTGGCGGCGGCCGGCCTCGCGGCCATCGAACACCTCGAAGCCCATCCCGAGTTGGCCACCCGGCTGCAGGACAACGCGCGCTACTTCCGCGGCGCGCTCCAGAGCCTGGGCTTCAAGCCGCTCGAGGGCGAGACCCCGATCATCCCGGTCATCATCGGCGAAACCTCGGCGGCGATCCGGATGAGCGAGCTGTTGCTCGACGAGGGGGTCTTCGTCACCGGGTTCGGTTTCCCGGTCGTGCCCCAGGGCACCGCCCGGGTCCGTTGCCAGATTTCGGCGGCCCACACCCGCGACGACCTGGACGAGGCGCTCCGGGCCTTTGCCAAGGTTGGGAAACAGCTCGACCTCATCTGATCCCCCCGTGGCGGAACGCGAGACGACCTCTCGCGTTCCTCACGAACCCTCGAAAAAGCCGACCCTCCGGGGCCGGCTTGCCCATCCCCTCCAAGCACCTGCCAATAACGCGACAGCTTACTTCAGGCCGCCCTCTTGAGCGTATCTCCTTTATTTACAACATGATAACTATCAAAGCACCGCAGGACACCCGGACAATTATCTGACACCACCCCTGCTTCAGGTGCAGGGAGTGGCCTGAGCACGGCCTTTGCCACAGATGCCCCTGTCTCAATACCCTATCGCAAAGAGGCAGGGAGGCCGTTGATGCGTCCTGTTCAAGTCCTTGGTGCGGCCTTCGCGGGCCTGCTCGTCCTGTCGGCGCCGGTTTCGGCTCAGCGCGACGACTCATTCAGGTGGTACATCGGTGGCCAGGGCGGCATGCTCGGCTTCGAGACCCCGACTCAGACCCGTTCGTGGTCCCCTTCGGTCGGCGGCCATTTGCTGATCGTCGCCAAGCGATCGGGACTGCTGCTTTCCGTTGACGAAGCGCTCGGCAGTTCGGAAGCTTCCGGCTTCGGCCAGGCGGTAGCCAATAACGGCGTCCGGGAAGTCTCCTTCGACCGGATCCGGAAATACACCGCCGTTCTGACCGCCTTCCCGGTGCCCGGGAATACCCAGCCGTACGTCGGTCTCGGCTTCGGGCTGGTCCAGGTGGTCGATCCCCAACCGCTCGGCTTCTTTACGTCGCCGCAGCATGCGGCCGTGACCAAGGCCGATGCCGACGATCGCTCGACCAGCGGCTTCCTTGCTGCGGTTCTGGGCGTCCAGACCCGCGTCGACCGCCTGGTTGTGTTCGGCCAGTACCAGCTGCACAGCGCCCCGGCGGCGGGCAAGTTGCTCCGCGGCTCAGGGCACTCGGTCACCGGTGGTTTGCGGGTCTCGCTGGGCAATGCCAGGGAAGGGATCAAGGGCGGCGGCTACTGACCGACCCTTGGGTTCGCAGTGAAGCGGGGCGGCCTCATCGGCCGCCCCGTTTTCTTTGCGTAAGAGATCCTGCTAGAAACCGCAGCGGCCAATCCACCGCGCGGCTGATCCCGATCCGCGGCGTCACCGTCACCTCCGCCATCGGCGTCAGGGCAGGATAGATCCGCGCCCACGAGGTGCGCATCGGCCGGCCATCGAGGCCGCGATCGATGCCCAGCGCCTGGCAGAGTTTGCCCGGGCCGTTGGCAAGGGCAGCGAGTGGCACCGAGCCGCGACGGAGCGCGGCCGCCTCGACGCCGTCGACGATGCGTACCGAGCGAAGCAGGACTGCGGCGCCTGATGCGGGCGCGCCGGTCACCAGGTTGGCGCACCAGTGGATGCCGTAGCTCCGGTAGACGTACCAACACCCCGGCGGTGAGTAGATCCCTTCGTTCTGCGCGTGGCGGCGACCGCGGTAAGCGTGGGAAGCGGGATCGTCGAGACCGAGATAGGCCTCGGTCTCGACGATGATAGAACGGACGGTCTGCCCGCCGACTTCCGTGACGAGTTCGGCACCCAGGAGCTCGCGGGCTACCGTCCCGGCGTCACGGGAGAAAAACTCGTCAGGAAGCGGTGCCGTCAGCCGGCCTTCTTGGCGGTCCGGCCGCGGCTACGCCGCGCGCGCGACTTGGGCGCGGGCTTGGCTTCCGCAGCAGCCGGTGTTGCCGCCTTCGGCGCGGGTGCGACCGGCTTCGCCGCGGGTTCCGCCGGCTTCGCAGCCCGCTCCGCCTTGACGGCTCCGCTTGGCTTGGCCGTCTTGGCCGTTTTCGCCGTGCGGCCTCGGCCACCGCGCTTGGCGCCCGACTTCTTGGGTCCGGCCGGGGCTGCCGCTTCCGCCACTGGCTCGGCAGCGACGGGCGGAGTCGCGACCACTGGCACCGCCTCGACCTCCGTTTCAACCATCCCGACCGTCGGAATCGCCGGCGGACGAATCGGGCCACGTGAGCCGCGGCGAAACCGCAACATCGCGGTTCGGGCGCCGTTCTCCTCAGCCGGCGGCGGATCCGCCGGTCGCTCTTCGCGGGAGGCGCCGCCTTCAGCCGTCTCTGCCGGCGCCGGGGCGGCGGCAGTTCCGATCGTGGCGGGGCCGAGCCGGGCGCGCGACGACCGGGTCAGAGAGACCTCGAAGCCGTCGTCGCCCAACTTCTTCACCTCGGCATACTCGGCATCGTTGGCCTGGCGCAGGAACCGGGCGAATCGCTCGGTCTCCAGCAGCGGGTCTTCCCGGCCGTGGAGAGCGGCCATCCGGGCCCGCACCACATCGTGGGGGGCAGGATTGGGCAGCTCACCGAGCGCCTTGGTCAGCAACTTGAACGCACCGCCCAGGGAGAGATGACCGTCGGGAGGAGCAACCGGAAGCGGCGCATCGGGGGCCGCGGGCTTGCGACGCTGTTCGCCGGCTGCCGGCGGCGCGGCTTCCCGCTCGCTGCGCGGAGTCCGCTCCTTGACCGGGTCGCGCCGTTCGCGGTCGCGATCCCGCCCGCCGCGGCCTCGTCCGCGGCCTCGGCGCTCGCCCTCTCGCTCGGCAGCAGGCTCCGCAGCCGGCGTTACGGCGCGACCCTCGCCCGGGGACACCTCGTACTGCCCGTTCTCGAGCTTGGTCACCGTAATCAGGCCGCGGCTGGCGGCTTCGGTGACGAACTTGCTGAAGCGGCTGAAGCCGGCGTTCCGCTCGTCGAAGTTCGGATCGAGCTGCTGCATCACCTGCTTGAGGCGATCGGACCGGAGCACGTCGTCCTGCCGGACCATCTGCTCGACGGCTTCGCGCACCAGCTCCCAGGGGTCGCGCTGCACGTTCGGCGCATCGACCTCGCGGTGCAGCCCGGCGAGTTCACTGTACGAGTAGTACTCGTCGCAGTTCTGGATCAGGAGATCGCTGGCCGACTCGCGGATGCCGATCCCGATCACATACTTGCCGTACTCTTTGAGCTTGAGCACCAGCGAGGAGAAATCGCTGTCGCCCGACAGGACGATGAAGGTGCCGATCTCGGGGCGGGTAAAGACCAGTTCGATCGCGTCGATCGCCAGGCGGATATCGGTAGCGTTCTTCTTGGTGGCGCCGACGGCGGTGGCCCAGATCATGTCGATCGACCGCTCGGTGAGCGGCATGACGTACTGGGAGTAGCGGCGCCAGTCGGCGTAGGCGCGCTGGACGGTAACCTTACCGCGAATGATCTCGCTGTTGAGGAGGGTCTTCAGCTCCTTGGTCAGGTCGGAGCGGATCCCCATGGTCACGTTGTCGAAGTCGATCAGGAGGGCGGCGTGCGGTGCGTGGGGCGCCGCATACGGCGCACCCTGCGGACTCGGCGGCGCCATGCGGCGCGACCGGCTGTGTGGGACTGTCACTCTTTTTTGAGCTCCGAGCCCTGTCCCCTCGTAAGGGTCCCGCCGCTCCCCGCACCAGTCTTGGTGGTAGCGGGGACTCGGTCAGGAGCCTCGTCGGGCAGGGCTTCTGGCTTGGGTTCTCGCAGCGCCATTTGCGCTGCATGTTGTGAATTGTAGGTGAGTTAGGTGGTGGGCGGTAGGCCATCGACCGGGCGGAGCCATGGGCGGGTCCTGTCGCCGCCAGCGGGGGAAATCCGGCCCCGACGCTGGGAATGTCGGATTAGGATTCCCCGACCGGTGATATATCAGGCCTCAATCGCAGCCCACAAACCTCTCAACATGTTACCAATCAACGACTTATAGAATAGAACCTGGTGACATCGACACATTACAATGTCTCAATCAATCCCAACTAGCAGTTGATTTCGCTATTGAATTCCACTTGATCGGGCGATAGCATCGTCAGAAATCATTCACACCAGGGTAGATGCGCCCAGTCACGTATCACCTCAAATGCCTCGGCATACCGGAGCTTCGGACCCCTGACGGCAAGGCGGTCCGCATCCGGGTCAAGAAGCACCTGGCGCTGCTCGTCTATCTTGCCGTCGAGCGGAATCGGCCGCATTCGCGCGATCGGTTGGTCGACGTATTCTGGCCGCACGCTCCCCGTGATCGTGGACGCCACTCCTGCGCAACCGCCGTCTCTCTGCTGCGCAGCATCCTCGGCAAAGACGCCTTGATCCATACTCGAGCCGGGTTGCGGTTCACCCCGTCGGCACTCGCGCTCGACCTCGAACACCTGGAGTCGGGCGAGATCATCGGCGCCGACGGCGAGCCGTTGCTGGATGTCGATGGTTTTCTCCGGGGTTTCGACATCGACGACGCGCCAGAGTTCATGTTCTGGAAAGAGCGGGAGCATGTCCGCCGCATGCCGGCTGTGCATGCCGGACTGCTTGCGCTGATCGACCATGGGAGGCGGCGGAGTTCACACGACCAGATCATGATGTGGGCCGAGCGGATCCTGTCGCTGGACCACCTGGCGGAGGAGGGCATCCGGGCGCAGATGGAAGCGTTCGCGCTGGTGGGCGATCGGGTCTCGGCGTTGCGGATCTTCGACGAGTGGAAGGACCGCCTGCTCGACGACCTTGGTGCGCAGCCGTCGCGCATGGTCGAAGGTATGGCTGCCCAGCTTCGCAAACGGGGTTGGCAACCGAGCCGGGCCAAGCCGACGCCCGCCGTCCCTGCCGAACAATGGCGCCGCACCTCGTTCGTGGGCCGACGCCATGAGTACCAGCATCTCTACGAAGTCTGGGAGGGAGTCCACCACTACCAGGCCAAGCATCTGCTGATCACCGGGGACAGCGGTGTCGGCAAAACCACGCTGGCCCAGCGCCTGGTGACAGCGGCAGGACTGGAAGGGGCGTCGGTATCTCGCGTCCAGTGTTACCACGTCGAGCAGCGGATCCCGTACGCCGCCGTCAGCAGCATCATACTCGGCCTGCTCGATCGGCCCGGCGTTTCATCCGCCGCTCCCACTGCCCTGGCGGAACTCGCCCGCATCATTCCGCAGGTCCGGGAGCTGTTTGCGCGCCTGCCGGAGCCGCAGAGCGTCGAGGGCGAGTCGGTCCGCCTGCTGTTTGCCGAAGCGACGGTCGACCTGCTGCGCGCCCTGCTTTCCGAGCGACCGGTGCTCATCGTCATCGACGATTGGATCTACGCCGATGAAGTCAGCCGGGCGGTCCTGCATCTAGTCACTCGGCGGATCGACGATCGGCGCTTCATGGTCGTCGCAACGCTGCGATCGGATGTGGGGCCGGAGTATCAAGCTGCGGAGGACGACCTCTCGAGCCTGGTCGCAACCCGAATCGCGCTGGAACCGATGCCGCGAGAGGACTGCCTTGAGCTACTCGACGCAATCTTACCCGAGGGTCACCCGGCACCCAGCTCGACCGAGAAGCGGGCCCTGGTAACCGCTTCCCGTGGCTACCCAATGGCGCTCGAACTCTTTGCTCAGGACTGGATAGCCAGAGGTCCAGGTTGCATGGGGCTGGCATTACGGGCGTTTACGACGGCCTACCAGTCTGCTCGATCAGGGGAGGCCGATCCGTTCCGCGAATTGGTCGCAAGGTTGCTGACCGACCTCACCTCAAGCATGCGTCAGTCCCTCTACCTCGCCTCTGTTCTCGGACCGAATCTTGGCGACTTGGCAGCCTACTCAATCCTCGAACTAACTCTGGGCCAGACGATGGAAAGTCTGGCCGAACTAACGGATCGGCGAATCCTCCGCGATGTCGGGAGCGGTACGGAGTTCATGAATGAACTGGTACGAGCCCATGTTTACGGATCGATTCCTACGCCTCTTCGCGTGCGTTTGCACGGCATGGTTGCGAACCATCTGATCGCGCAAACGGACCAGGCTCGCCGCGACCAGCACCTCGAGATCGCGTGGCACCTCATTCGATCGCATCGCAATCCCGAAGCCTTACCGTACCTCAAATCCGGTTCCGAAGAAGCGCTCCTCCGCGGGGCACCTGACGAGGTCATCTTGGCATTGGAAAGCTATCTACGGGATGTTCCCCAGAACGATGACGAGGCTACAGCTGTATCAGCGATTTTGGTCGAAGCGCTCTACGAAACGGCACGATGGGAAGACGGATTACGGATAGCGTCCAAGCACGAAGCCACACCTCTTGCGCCTACATTCCGGATCCTCGCCATTGAAGCCCAATGGCGCATGGGAAATCTTAACCAAAGCGAGCATGAAGCACTGACGCATGAGCTTCTCAGTTACGGTCGGTCACCTGACGTTGCCTTTTACGACCGTGCACTCCTGCTCGCGGCCTTTATCAGTGGTGACTTAAAAGATGAAAGCCTGATGGACCAAGTTCGGGCAACCATCCCAGGCACCGACGCCGCAGCACACCTCGAGAACGCAACGCTACTGACTGCAATTGCCGCACTAGCATTTCATTCGCGAAGACTTCACGAAGGTGAGGCGGCCGCTCGCCGAGCGCATGACATCCTTGTGCAGCACGGAATCACCAACGCTGCGAGGGCGCGCCTCGATCTAGGCATTGGGGCGTTCCAAGCCACGCGGGGAGAATATGAAGGCTCACTCATCAATTTTCGGTCGGCCATCGCCTTGGCTGACCGCATCGACAACCGAAGCCTAGTTGGCACTAGCACAGGCAACCTATGCCTAACGCTATTTCGCCTAGGCCACTACCGGGATGCAATTTCTGCCGCCAGATCGGTTCCTAGTGAGTCGGATCCCGTGGCTAGATGCAACGCTATTTACGCCGAATGTGGGGCCTACGTTGCATTAGGAGAAACCGACAAAGCGCTGGACCGGATTGGAGATGGGGATCTCATCGCTTCGAACGCGCAACGCCCATGGTTGCTTCAAAAGTGGCAGCTTAACAAACTGGACATTCTGTGGTTAGCGGGTTGGAAGAACAAGTCCCTATCCGAGGCAAGGAGCATCGTTGGCACGACCTCCGACTACCCGCTTGCCAAGGGAACAACTGGGAGTTTCTTGCGCTGGCAAGCGAAGCTGGTCGACAAATTCATCCCGCGAGAAGACTTTGCTCGCATCGTCGAGGAAGAATACAAGCAACGAGAATCACTAGACGCATTAGACCGATACGAGCTACTTAATGTCATCAAATATTGTGAGTCCGGGGCGCCATTGTGCAGCCAATCGATCGACGAAGAGCTCGGCATACTAAGCCGCACTCTACCCGTGGCCACAATCGATACCGTTGCTCGCCTGATGTCGTGACCCTAAAGGGCGGCGACCGACAGGCGGGCCTCTAGCTAGCGCTAATTACCTGAAATCCCTGAGCGAAGGGCGTCTAGGAGGCTGGATTGGGATCTATAGGCAGGCCTTGACCTACCCGCGGGCTGGGGACGGACATTTGCCTGTTCTACAAAAAACTCCTTATCCGAGACCAGTCGTCTAACCGTAACTGAGTTAGTCACCGCGTCGACTACAGTAGGATCAAACTGACTCCCACGATATTTGGTTAGTTCTGCAACGACTTTCTCAAAGGACAACGCATTGCGGTACGGCCTGTCGGTCGTCATTGCATCGATGGTGTCTGACACCATGATAATTCGCGCACCGAGCGGAATAAGATGCCCTTCAATTCCATTCGGATATCCTTTTCCATCCCAGCGTTCGTGGTGCGATCGCACGCACTCTTGAACATTGCCAACGAATCGGGAGAACTGTCCAACAAGGTCCGCGCTCCTGGCGGAGTGCGTCTTCATGATCTCCCATTCCTCCTGCGTCAGCCGCCCTTCCTTTTGGAGAAGCGGCGCGAACTCGGCGTGAATCTTTCCAACGTCGTGAAGAAGCGCAGCATTCTCAATCTCAAGCAAAGCTTCACCTGAGATCCCCAAGTCTACTGCGATCACTTTCGAAAGGGCGGCAACGCGCCGCGAATGACCTGAGGTGTAGGGATCGCGCGCCTCGATGGACTTAACCATCATTTCAAGCTGTTCTCGGAGAGCCAACTCCAATTTATCGTGTGCAGAGTCGAGTTGGTCGTACAGGCCCTGAAGAGTATTCAGCTTAATGTAGATGTGTCTGAGGGCTACAATCGGCAGCAGTATCAGGAGGAAGAAAAATCTACCCTGAACTGTATCCCCCTCGAACCGAATATACGCCCAAGCGATTAGAATCGAGAGAGCGCTCGCACCTAGATCATAGCCAAGCACCCAAACGGTGTTGCGGCGCCAAACGGAACGAAGGGGTACGCCCTGAGAGATGGAAAGAACTCCACTTACCGCCACAGAGTTCAGCAGGAAGTAGAATAACGAGCCCGCTGCAAAGCATAGGATATCTTTGAGAAAGACACCCGTATCAAAGACTGCACCACTCTCGAAATACTCGAGTGGCTGACTACCCCCGAGGGCTGCGTAAACCGCTATCGCTGCGACCGAGGAATAGGTTCGCTGTGCTACATTGAAAACCACACGAATGGTCGGACGCCGATGCCAAAGCTGACTTGCACCCATTAGCAGTGCAGCAACAGCGCCTGCCCAAAATGCGCCGAATAGGAGGCCGGCAGCGAGGTCGCTAACGAATGAGATCGACCCTTTGCCTTCTCCGCTCCTCAGGGTCGTTGACGCGACCTCAAGCAAGAAGCCAACAAAGAGCAGCGCCAAAATCTCCCAGATACCGGGGACAGTTCTATATCCCATCCACGACCACGCCAACACCACCAACGCAAAAACAACGTTGAGGGTGACGTAGGTCTTTACTGAACGGGGTACAGATGTCATGAGAAGATCGGGATAAGGGGCTAACGGTCATCGCTTACCAGCTCTGAACTTCAGCGAAGAGCAGCGAGACAATAAAGTCCACTGCACCGCCAGCAACGGCCGCGAGCCAGCTGATCATGAGCGTTATCACCTCCCCTCCGGGTCAATCACAGTCCCTTGGGACGGCAGGCCTCGCTATAGCCCACCTAACGCTCCGCTCAGTTGTCCGCTCGGCTCCGCTCACACTACCTCGAAGACCGGGCCCCCCTCCCTATTTTCCTTTCACTCGCTAAGAGTCAAACCGCACACTCGCCTGCTCCAGCAGGGCGAGACAACCATCGATTACGCCGGACGCCGCGCGTCCACCCAGCGATTGGTCGCGTCCAGGACCGCAAACACCGCGGCCCGTTCCGGGCTCTGCCGGATCTCGGCCGTGCCGGTCAGCAGCACCCCGTCGCGCCCGCCCATGCCCTGCAGCGCCACGAAGACGACACTCCGATCGGCCGCCTCGACCACTTGGACATTCTCGACCATCAGACTGTGCTTTTCGAGCAGCCGCTCGAGCACCGCCACCGTCGCCCGCGCAGACCCTTCGACTCGGCCCCTGGGCGTGTCCGTGGTTTCCTCCTCGGCGGTTTCGTGCCGACCGGCAATCGACAGCGAGACCTGAACCACCACCCGAAGCGGACGGTCGCTGCCGCGCACCACCAGATCCTCAAACAGCACGCCGCGCTGCATGGCCCGCTCCCGCACCGAAGCCCGTTCGATGGTTTCCATCGGACGAACTTCAGCGGTCTGGGCAATGCTGATCTTGCGATGATCGACCTTGAGGCCAAGCTGCGCCAGTAAGGCCGACTCGATATTGCGGACCAATTGCTTGGGCTGCAACCCGGACTGCGCGAGCACGTGGATCTCGCTCACCTCACCCAGCGGCGTGGTCACCACCCGCGCCGAGAGGACACCCTCCAGGGTGGTGAGCAGGTTTTCCGCCCGCCGCACGCCCCACGGGTCCGGCATGCTCTCGGCCGGCTTGGCCGAGCCGATGTCCTGGCGCAGTGGATTGGGTCCCGTCACTCTGTCCGTCCTTCGGTTGTCGCCGTTAAACCACCGTGTTGCGCCCCGCAGCCTTGGCGCGGTAGAGCGCCCGGTCCGCGTTGACCAACAAATCGCCGCCGCTGGGTCGGTCGGGGTCATACTCCGCGATGCCGACGCTGACCGTCACCGGGAAACCCATCCGCTGCCCCACCGTTTCCACCCCGCGCCGAAGCGCTTCGGCCACCCGTTCCGCACCAAGCAAGTCGGTCCGAGTCAGAATGACCACGAACTCGTCGCCCCCGTACCGCGCCGCCAGATCCGACGCGCGGACGGCCGCCCGAATTTCGTGAGCAACCTCTTTCAGAACTTCGTTGCCCGCCTCATGGCCAAACTGGTCGTTGACCTGCTTGAGCCGATCAAGATCCAGAAACAGAACGGTAAAGCGATCACCGCTTCGCTTGCTGCGCTCGACTTCGTGCGTCAACCGGTCGCGCAGCACCCGGAAGGTCGCCAGCCCGGTCAGGAGATCCGTCGCGGCGGCCCGATGGGCCTCTTCCGCCTGACGCTCCTGATACGGCCCGCACTGTTTGAGCGACGCCCGCCCCAGCGCCGCTGCCTCCGCAAAGGCCCGGCAGGTGTCATAGCCGCAGGCCCGGCAGTCCCAGGGGCGCCCGTTGGGGCCGAGCCCGATGGCGCCCAGCACCTGCTCGACCTGCTCCGGCTCGGCGCCCGAGTTGGAGCGCGGCCGGATGTCGAAAACCGCCCCGACACTGGCCACCACACCCGCCTCGACCACCGGCACCCGACTGCGCGGCGGCTCGGTGTTCTGGACCACGGCTCGGCGCCAGTAAAGCTGGTCGCGCGGCCCGGACAGCGGGTGATCGAGCGCTCCCTCATACGAGAGCACATCCACGAAGCCAAGCTCGATCCGGTCGACCGTGACCGCGCGCGAGATGGCCTTGAGCCCCGCCAACCCGCGCACCTTCTGGAAACGCCGGCTCGAGTGCTTGGCCTCTTCCAGCATGGTGACCGGCAACCCGCCCGCCACGCTCAAATGCCGACGACGCTCCTGCGGCACCCGGGTAAAGACCGTCGGCTGCGCCTGGACGGTGACGCCCCGCGCCCTGAAGAGTTCCTCCAGCTCCGCAAAGGTGACCGCCGCGTCGATCTCCGGGACACCCGCCATCGGTGTCAGGCCGGCGTAGACCAGCTTGATCCCCTCGGGCTGGATCGAGCGCAGGTAGCGGCTCTCCGCCACCACCGGCGGCACCACCGGTGCCAGATACGGCACCAGCTCGGGAAACTCCGATCGTACCGTGGCCACCACGACCGGATCGGTCGACCGGATCATGGTCCCCCAGGTCTCGCTCTGCCAGAGCCGGAGATACTCCATCGCCACCAGCTCATCACCGATCACGCCGCGCGACACCAGCCGGAACCCCGCTGCGTAGCAGGCGTTGACCACCTGCTCAGGCACTGCCGGGTAAAAATGCGCGGCACACTCGGTGTCGAGGATCAGCGCTCCCGTTCCCTCCGCAGCTATCGCGACGGCGTGCCCCAACTCACCGGTCACATCGACCGCGCCATGGGGACACTCCGGCACACACAGCCCGCAGTGGACACAGGCCTCGTCGATGACGCGCACCCACGAGCCGTCCGGCGCGACCGCAATCGCGTTGCTGGGACACACCCGGACGCACGCCAGACAGCCGACGCAGGCCTCGTCGTTGATGACGAAATGCACGCTACGCCCTGAATGGCTCTGGGGGTGACGCAAGAACGATCAACATTGATCGGATCAAAGTCAAGTTCCAGTGCCTTATTTTTTTACACCTGGCCCGTCAGTCGAGTCCGTACTCCTTGATCTTACGGTAGAGCGTTCGCTCACCAATGCCAAGCTTTGCAGCTGCCTGACGTCGGTTACCGTGTGATTCCCGGAGTGCGGCGCCTATTGTCGCCTTTTCAACTTCCGCCATAGTCATGCCAGGGCGATAGAGCACATCGGCTGGTGCAACTTCTGGCACTATCTCGTGCAAGGAACTGATCGACGACTCGGGAATTTCGATCACTTGGACCTTCGCAGGCCGGTCATCGAGGCGCCGACGGAGCTCTTCGACCTGTAAACGGAGGTCCATCAGCCCGCGCAGGATAAACTCGAGTTCCTGGCTCGAGGCCTGCCGGCCGCCCGAATTGACGAGCACGGGCAGCAAGGTGTGGGTTCCCTCCAACACTTCCGGCGGGATATCCGAGGCCCGAATCTCCGTTCCGGGTGCCAGAACCACCATGGATTCGACCAGATTACGGAGTTGCCGGACGTTGCCGGGCCACGGCGCCCGGATCAGCTGCGCCATTGCCTCCGTCGTGATGCCCCGAAACGGCCGATCGTGCTGTTTGGAGAACTCCCGAATGAAGCGCCGAAGCAGGATCGGGACATCCTCCCGCCGATCCCGGAGCGGAGCCAGGTCGATATTGAGGATGCTGAGCCGATAATACAGGTCTTCCCGAAACTCGCCGAGCGCCACGGATTCGCGAAGCGCCCGATTGGTTGCCGCCACCACGCGCACATCGACCTTGATCGGTTGGACACCCCCGACGCGGAAGAAGGAGCGAGTCTCCAGGACGCGGAGCAACTTAACCTGCACGGCTTGCGGCACTTCGCCTATCTCGTCGAGGAAGATGGTCCCGCCATCCGCCAGCTCGAACCGACCGAGACGGCGCTCCGCGGCGCCCGTGAAAGCCCCCTTCTCGTGCCCGAAGAGTTCGGACTCGAGCAACGTTTCGGGCAACGCCGCACAATTGACCGGAATGAACGGCTTCCCGCGCCGAGGCGAGAGGTCGTGAAGTCCCTTGGCGACCAATTCCTTGCCGGTACCCGACTCGCCCTGAATCAGCACCGTGGTCGAGACAGGCGCCATCTGCTCGATCTTGACCAGCACCTCGTGAATGGCGCTGCTCTGCCCGATGATGCCGATCCGCTGCTGCAACTTCCGGCGATCGACCAGCCGCCGCGCCATCGCGACCGCTTCGACGATCGGAACCGGTTTGGGAGCAACTTGCGTCGCGCCGAGACGATCGACCCGCTCACCCCGCTCCGAATCGGTCGGTTCGAGCAGCGCCAGGGTATAGATCTCGAGTTCGCGCGCGTAGGTGATCAGCTCGAGCGCCGGCCCTTCATGAACCGATCCTGTGAAGATGACCAGCTCCGGCTGCTCCCGGCGAACCGCGGCCCGGCCGTCGTCGACCGCCGAAACGAGCGAGGTGGTGAACCCCGCCTGTTCGAGTGCCGCGTTCAGGGGAACGGCGGTTTCGAGATCCGCCAGCGTGAGGACGATATCAGCCATGCCCCGTACGGACTCCCTGCAGCAGGTCCACCACGTGTTCGACCAGCGGCGTCAGCACCGCGAGCCCGTCGCGGACCCCTCCGGTACTACCCGGCAGATTGACGATGAGGCTCCGAGCCCGGCTTCCGGAGAGCCCGCGGGACAGCACCGCCCTGGGAACCTGCCGGTACCCCGTCATCCGAATCGCCTCGGCAATTCCGGGCGCTTCTTTTTCGAGGACGACGCGCGTGGCTTCGGGTGTCACGTCGCGCACCGTGAAGCCGGTGCCACCCGTGGTGAGCAGCAGATCGGCCACCCCCTCGTCGGCCCAGCGCACCAGCACCGGGACGATCTCGGCCACCTCATCGGCAACCAGGGCCCGCGCTTCGACCGGATAGCCGCGCTCGGCTGCCCAGGCGGCGATGGCGTCGCCCGAGGTATCCTCACGCTCGCCGCGCACACCGGCGTCGGAGACGGTGAGGATAGCCACCCGGACCGGACGCCCGCCGCTCATCAGGCCTTGCGGACCGATCCCTTGTCCCAGAAGGGGCGCTTGACCACTTCGGCAGGGATCCGTTCGCCGCGGCATTCGACCTCGAACCGGGTTCCCGCCTTTGATTGCGCAGCAGGCAGGAAGGTGGTTCCGATCGGCGCACCCAGCGACGGGCTCTGGCTGCCGCTGCGCACCTGATCGACCTGGCGCCCGTCGATCCAGACCGGATATCCCGGTCGCGGCAAGCCTCGGCCCAGCAGCTTGAAGCCGACCAACCGGCGGGTCACTCCGTTCTGCTTCTGCGACCGCAACGCCTCGGCCCCGACGAACGGCGCCCCCTTGTCGAGTTTGACGATCCACCCCAGCCCGGCCTCGAGCGGCGTGATGGTGTCGTCGATTTCCTGACCATACAGCGCGTAGCCCATTTCCAGACGGAGCGAGTCACGCGCGCCCAGGCCGATCGGTTTGGCGCCGACTTTGACGACCGCGTCCCAGAGCGCCACCGTGTCGCGCCAGCGGCAATAGATCTCGAAGCCGTCCTCGCCGGTGTAGCCGGTCCGGGAGATGAAGCAGTCGACCCCGTCGATCCGGCCGGTGGTGTGGTGGTAGTAGCCGATGGCGTCGAGGGCCACGCTCGAAATCGGCTGCAGCAGCTCCTGCGTCTTCGGGCCCTGCACGGCAAGCAGGCCGATGTCGTCGGAGACGTCCCGAAGCCGGATGTTGGCGCCGCCCTTGAGATCGACGATGTGCTCCCACGCCTTGGCCCGGTTGGCGGCGTTGACCACCAGCATCAGCTTGTCATCGAACCGATAGACGGTACAGTCATCGATGAAGGTCCCCTCACGAGTGAGGAGCGCCGAGTAATGTACCTGGCCCGGAGCCAGGGCGCTGACGTCGTTGCAGGTAGCCCGGTTGACGAACGCGTTCCGGTCGGGCCCGGTGACCTCGAACTCTCCCATGTGGGAGACATCGAACACGCCGCACGCCGTCCGCACCGCCTGGTGCTCGGCCATGATGCCCGAAGTGTATTGGACCGGCATCTCCCACCCCGCGAAGGGAACCATCTTGCCGCCGGAGGTGCGGTGGATCTCGGCCAAAGGAGTCTGGAGAAGGGACATCGAATCGCTCATGGTGCTGAACCTGACCAAAAGATTGAGAGGCAATAGCGCCAAAATGGCAGACCCGAAACCTAGTCGGATCGGCGGGAGGGATGTAGGGGAGTCGCGGTTACTCGCGCCGCAGTCGGAGCAGCCGGATCTGTTCGACGCCGAGCGAATCCGCCTGCACGCCGAGGAGATAGTCCCGACCGATGTCGTGAGGCCGGAAACCGGCCGGCATGGTGAATGGTCCCAACCATTCGCCCGAGGAGGCGAAGACCTGCCAGGGGCGGTTGGTTTCGCGGTCGGAAAAGGGAATGTGCGGCGCCGCCCAGACGGCGCCGGTCGGATCTCCGACCAGGGATTTGTAGGCGGGACGTTCCGTCAATACGGGCATGGCGTCGACGCGCGCCACCACTTGCGGCGACGGATGCGCGCCGAGCAGAAAGTTCCGCTCACGCTTCAGTTCATCGGCTGGAATCGAGAGGTCGAACGCCGGCACCTTGGCAAGCTGCGTCAGACGTCCTTTGCCATCGAGCCACATGATCTCGAGCCGCTCGGCGGTGCCCAGGACGATCGTGTTGCCGGCGACGGCGACGGAGGCGTCCTTACCATAGAGAATTCCGCCGCTGCCGCCTCCACCAAAGAGAATGGTTTCCTCGGCGGGCACGATCGCGATGGTGTCCGGATCGGAACTGGCCAGGGTGGCCGTGATGATCGCTGCAGGGAGGCGAGTATGCCCGGTTCCCGATAGCGCAGCAAGCAGGATCGACTTGGCAACCAGCACCGAGTCGTCGAGGATCTGGAGACCATGAGTACCGGGGCCGCCGCCCAGGACCGGCACCACGCGCCCGAGCCTGCCTTCGGGCGACACGATCGTCAGCCGGCCCAGCATGTAGTCGAAGACGGCCAGGGAGTCGCCCGGCCAGCGCAGCAAGGCGAGGATCTGCCGAAACTCCCCGGGGCCGGATCCCCGGCGCCCGAAGGTCCAGCGATGTCGGCCGCTGCTGTCGAACAACCGCAGTTCAGCCGAGCCGCCGTCGATCACCGCGATATCGCCGTTGCGTTGCTGCACCGTGGCGACCACCTGGTGAAACTCCTCGGCCGGTCCGCCATCTTCGCGGCCGAGCGACAAAAGCGGAGCGGTATCGACCTGCCAGGCCGGTCGGACGCTCCAGGCCGGGCCATTCGATTCGACGATCGCAACACCCAGACTGTCTCGGCGTACCGTCAGGTCGGGCGATTCCCCGCAACCGGCGAGGCCGATTGCCCCAACCACGCACCGGATCGAGATGGCGCGCACCCCGTCGACCAAATACCTCATAAAGCCTCGGTGGTGTCGTGGGTCTCCCGCAGAACGTACGGCGCCCGTGGCGACTGGAGCGTCCCGGCGGTTTGGTCCGCGTCGCCGCTGGCTGCGATCGGTGCCGCGAAGTATGCTTTCGGAAGGCCCCGCTCTCAACCCCGACAGAAGGCATCTCGATGAGACACCTGCTACCCGCCGTGTTCCTGTTCGCCGCCGCCTGCTCCTCCGCCCCGCCGGCCGAGACGCCGGAACAGTCGGTGCAACGCGAAGCCGCCGAGACCGCCGAGGTCAAGCGGATCATCGACTCGCTCAACCTCGAGTTCAACGGCGCCTTCAGTTCCGGTCTGGGCGACGTGGTCGCTGCGCAGTACACGCCGGAGGGAGAATTGATCGTCAGCGGACAGCCGCCCTTCAAAGGGCGCCAGGCCATTGCCGGGGCGGTGGCCGAGATGGCGAAGGTCAGGGCCGCCATCACGACGCGGGCGCGCTTGGTCACCCGCCACGGCCCGCTCGCCGTCGAACTGGGCGACTACTCCTTGTCGATCACGCCACCAGGCGCCAGGTCGGCAACGACGGAGTCGGGCAGCTATATGATCCACTGGCATCTGGTGGAAGGGCATTGGCTCCGGGTCAGCGACGTGGCCGCCGCGACGCCTGCCCCATCGCAGTAAGCACAATGTAAGCACGACGCGGCCCCCGATGGTCGCCCGGCGTACCGGGTCGATCATCGGGGCTTCCGCTCCGCTTCACTCGCGGCCCACCCGACAGCAGGACCGTACCCCCACCCTAGCGGGCAACGGTCAACCGATCCTCAATCCGCGTGCGCCGGGACCCCGGTCGCTGGCCCAGGTCGAGTTCCTGCGAATTTGCGTCGGCCATGGCGGCGCCTGGGGCCCCTCGACAGCGAACTGGCCGCGGCGACCATCCGCCCTGCGGGGCATCGATCAACGCGTACTCAGCCCGTGATTGAGAGTTGGTTGACCGGCTATAGCCAGGTTGGTCAATCGAGCCTCCGCTCAAGGGATGCGCGGCTGGCTACGATAATCAGGAGAATAGGTTCGCAGGCCTTTTCGTACCTCCTATGACCCGTCGCCGGCCAGGAGACTCCGATGCTGTCCTTTGTTCCGCTGACGTTGTGGCTCTTGAGCAGTAGTCACGCCGGGATGTCGAACCCGGCTCCGTCGACCGTCGATACGGTACGCATCGACCGTTCGACGCTGGCCCGGGCGTTGGCCAATCCCCAGGCCTGCCGCGCATCGGCCAACGGGCCAACGGATTGGCCCGCCCCGATCGTGGCCGAGGAGATGGCGTTGCCCGGCCAGTACCTGCTGATGCGCGATGGGCGATTCGTGTTCCTGGACCGCAGCGCCAAGACGATGCGAGTCATATCCCCCACGGGCAAGGAGTTGGCACGACTGGGCCGGTTGGGCGAGGGACCGGGCGAGTTCCAGATCGCGGCCTACCTCTTTCGCTGGGCAGGAGATACCATCGCCGTTCGGGATGTCAATACGGCGCGCATCTCACTATTTACCAACGAGGGGTTTGTGCGGGCGGTCAGCCACGGCGCCGTCCCCTCGCTCGGTGTGGCCGGCCTGATGGGTCGACTCGGCGATGGCAAGTTGATCTTCGGAGCCAACCATCACCTGACGGAAGGAATACCGGACAAAGGCTTCCACCGACCGACCATCGACCTGGTTACGTGGCAACCGGGCGCTGGGACGGCAGACGCCCTCCGCGCTAAGTTCCCGGGTCCGGAAATGCGGATCATCATGCGCAACAAGGAGCGGGGAGCGCTTCGGGTGAATTTTCCGCGGCGGACCATGTTCGGGGTCACGGATCGGCACGTCCTGGTTCACGATGATGCCAAACCTGAAATCGAAATAATTGCCCCGTCCGGCCGCACGGTGCGCGTTCTCGCGTTCGAAGTCAAAGACCCGCCGGTGAGCAAAGAGGACCGCGACAGTGTCGATGCTCGGCACCAGTTCTCCTTCCAACGCGGATGGTCGTCGCCGGCGGGAATGGAGATGCTGAAATACTATCCGCCCACCCGCCCCGGGATCGCCTGGCACGGCACCGATCCCGACAACGGGGTCTGGCTCGGCTTTCACCCGCCGGTCGCGTCGGGAAGCAAGGTCTATATCCGCCTCAACGAAGCCGGCGTACCGACCCACTGTTTCCGACCGGGAAGCGCCGACGAGTTCGGCGTCGCGTTCTCGAATGAACGGGTCGTCACCCGGCGCCAGGAGCTCGAGGGCGACGTGCTGTCCATCGCACGAGCGATTCCCTATCCGACTCAAAAGGTCTCGGCCAGATGATCGAACGGTTGGCGCCGATGGCTTGCTCGCCGGTTTGATCGTCTCCACCAGCCGTGGACGATCAAACCGGTTGCCGAGTCGGCGCCGCCGGGCTACTATCCTCGGATCAGGTACAACTCAGGGTGCAGCGACGATCGTTGCTGCAGGGACTTCCTGGGATGATCGGGCCGTCATCCTTTCGAGCCGCCGCGTAATGCGCCGGCAGAAACGGATCGTCCCGTGCGCAAGGTTCTGCTGTATTCCCTTCTGCTCGTTGCCGGCCTCCTCGCCAGTCAGCTGTTACCCGGGATCGAAGCGATCCACTGGCCCATCCGTATTCTCACGATGGTGGCGCTCGCCTTCATCATGATCCACGTGGGCTACGAGTTCGAGATCGACAAGTCGCGCCCGCGCCAGTATCTGTGGGATTACATCGTGGCCGGAACGGCTGCCGCGTTTCCATGGATTTTCTGCGCCCTGTACTTCGTCTACGTGATGGCGCCACCGGAACTCTGGAGCCACGGCGACCTCTGGCGGGAGTCGCTGCTCGAGTCCCGCTTTGCCTCACCCACGAGCGCCGGAGTTCTGTTCTCGATGCTGGCTGCGGCCGGCCTGGCAGCGACCTGGGTCTTCAACAAGGCGAGAATCCTCGCGATCTTCGACGACCTCGATACCATCCTGTTCATGATTCCGCTCAAAGTCATGATGGTGGGCTTCAAATGGCAGCTCGTCGCAGTCGTTACGGTGATTTTCCTGTTGCTCTGGCTTGCCTGGCGCTACCTGCACCAGTTCCGCCTTCCGGTGTCCTGGCCATTCGTGATGCTGTATGCCGTCGTGATTGCCGCCGCATCCGAAGGTGTCTACCTGGCCAGCAAGGCTATCGATGTCACCGTCCCGATTCACCTGGAGGTGCTCCTCCCGGCTTTCGTCCTGGGATGCATGCTTGCGCGGCCGGCAGGCGCCGACCCGCACCGGAATGATGCGATCGAAGGGGCGGAGGAGGGTCCGGAGGATCCTGCAGAGCAACGGGTCATGACCGTCGTCTCGGCATGTTTCATGGTGCTGGTCGGGCTTTCGATGCCGCCGGTGTTCGCATCAGCGCCAGCAGCTGCCGACCCTGCTGCGTACCAGGCGTTAGCCTATGCGGGAGTTGCTCCGGAGATCATGGCAGCCAAGCATGCCATGCCAAGTCCGGGCATGATCGCTTTCCACGTCCTGATGATCACGCTGATTGCCAACCTCGGGAAGATGTTCCCGGTTTTCTGTTACCGGAAAGAGGCGACACTTCGAGAGCGATTTGCGCTCTCCATTGCCATGTTCCCTCGTGGTGAAGTGGGCGCCGGTGTGCTGGTCGTCAGTATCGGCTACGGACTTGGCGGCCCTGCCCTTACTGTCGCCGTCCTGTCGCTTGCGTTCAACTTGCTGTGCACCGGATTGTTCATCCTGATCGTCAAGCGCCTCCTGGCCACCGACCAGATCCCTTCTCCGGCATCGGCATGAACGCCCTCCTCAGCGCAGCACCGCCAGGATCACGTCATAGAGCGCATGCGTCCACGCGGCAATTCCAAAACCACGGGTCAAGTAGAGCCCGCTGAACAGCAAGCCGGCAATGGCCCGGAAGGTGAACGACTCGAGCCGAAACGGGTCGCCATAGGGACCGATGTAGTGAAAAGCAGAGAACACGAGCGCGCCTGCCACGGCCGCCGCAATGGCGCTCGCCCTGGGCGACCAGCCCAGCAATCGTGTTCCGATCCATGCCAGCCCCGAAACGAGGAGGACGCGGAAGACCAGTTCCTCATAGAGGCCCGCGCCGAGCGAGATCATGATCTGGGTCGCAAAGCCGAACTGATCGAATGCCCCCGCAGCCAGCACGAAGCTGAGCTGACCAAGCAACGCTGCCGTCAGCGTGCTGGCGACACCGCCCAGGACCACCGCATACAGCAGCGATTCGCCCAGCATTCCCCAATAGAGTCTCGGCTCGATCGGCCCGCGTTTGCGATCGCGCATCACGAGATAGGCACCGACGCCAACCAGAATTACGGCAAAGACCGTCAACCCATGGCGCCCTCCAAGGAACAGGAAGGCGCTCTTGAGAAGTACATCGGCGCCGTTTCGCACGCCGGCAACGGCATCACCGCTCAGGAGGTAAGCCAGCGCCTCGTAGAGGAGCAGCAAGGGAAGCGCAAAGGTCAGGCTGTGCCGAGGAGCTCGTGTCCTGGCCCAATAGGAGGAGCGTTGCATATTCTCGTCGTACGGGTTTCCGACGCGGAGGATTCATCGGTCACCACAAAATACATCGCGCCGTCCGCCAGTATCAGCGAACGGCGCGATTTTGAGTCTTCGAGCTCGAGACGACCACCGGGAACCGATTGGCTCCGAGGTCCAACTCACGCTCTCGGAGCTACGCGATCTCCTGGCGACCGCTTGCCCAGCTCGAGCTCGAACGACGTTTTTCGCTAGACAATGGATCACCTCCTCAGTTGGCGGTGGAACAGGTGTTGCCACAGGGGCAGTACTAAATTGCGAAGGCGGGCGCCGATTGACAAGTGCTCCTGATCCGGGACGCTCCCGCCTCAGGAAACGGCGGTTATCATTGGTCCGTGCTCGCCACGAGCCTGGTCTATCGCGCCGCGGCCCATGCCGCCGTTTTCGCCTTGCCGCTCATCCGCGGTGTGTCGTCCAAACTGCGAGCCGGCGATCTGGCGCGCCGCGCTGCCGTCCGTCGCTGGATTACCTGGGGCCGGACCAACCGTGACGATCGCCGTCCCCTGCTGTGGGTTCACGCGCCATCGGTCGGAGAAGGACTCCAGGCGGAAGCGGTTCTGAAGGTGCTGCGCCAGCGCCATCCCGAATGGCAGATCGTCTACTCCTACTTCAGTCCGTCCGCTGCAACACTGGCTGGCCAGCTACCGGTCGACTGCGCAGACTACCTGCCCTACGACACCCGAGCCAATGTCGACGCCGTGCTCGATGCGCTGAAACCAGCGGCGCTGGTATTTACCAAGCTCGACGTTTGGCCCGAGTTCGCAATCGGGGCGGCACGGCACGGCGGCCAGGTCGGCCTGATTGCCGGAACCGTGAGTCCGGTGAGCCGGCGGCGCGGTACGATGGCCCGGGCACTGACGCGACCGGGCTACCAGGCTATCAACCTGGCGGGTGCAGTTGCCGCAGCCGACGCGGCGAGACTGATCGAACTCGGCGTTCCCGCCGACCAGGTCACGATTACCGGAGACCCTCGCTTCGACAGTGCCCGCGAAAAGATCCTCGCCCTCCCGGCGGACTGGCCGCTGGCGCGGTTGACGCGCGGCGCACCGACTCTGGTTGCCGGTTCGACCTGGAGCGGCGACGAGCGGATCCTGCTCGATGCCTGGAAGGCAATCCGAGACCGGCACCGGGAGGCGCGGCTCATCATCGTCCCGCACGAACCGGCGCCGAGCCATCTATCATCGCTTGCCACGCTGATCAGCGCCACCGGTGACCAGTACCATCGACTGTCCAACCTCGACTTGGACGGGCCGATCCCGCGCCTGTTGGTGGTCGACCGGGTCGGGGTCCTTGCCGGCCTGTATCGTGGGGCCACTATCGGCTATGTCGGGGGAGGATTCGGACGAGCGGGACTCCACTCGGTGCTGGAGCCCGCAGCCTGCGGCATACCCGTCGTTTTCGGGCCGCGGTGGCAATCGAGCCGGGAGGCCGGTCTGCTGCTTGGTACAGGGGCTGCCCGTGCCCTGCCGGAAACGTCCGCTGCCGATCAGTTGGTCAGGGATTGGGACCAATGGCTCAGCGACACCGCCCTGCGCGACACCGCAGGGCGCGCAGCTGCCGGCCTGTTCGACCAGGAAACCGGAGCTGACGTTCGTAATGCAGACCTGGTGGAATCACTGATGGCGCGCACAGGCCTGTCGGCGGCCCGTCGGCCTATGCCTTAGGCTCAGCGACCGACGACGACCCCTTCGTACACCACCGTTTTGGGAGCGATGATACCAAGGGTAAGGCCGGTGACCAGCAGATCGGTCCAGCGGCTTTTGGTTTTGATCTTGAGCTGGGCGATTTCCTTGCCGCCCACCAGCTGCGAAGCAAGGGCGCGCTCGAGGCGCGCTTCCTTGAGCGACACCGCACCCCAGAAGGCATGCACGGTGTGCGTCCGGACCTGGAACGCCTGTCCAGCCGCCGGATCACCGGCCGCGGCCGCCATGGTGGCGGGAACCCCCAACGAAGTTGCATCGAAGGTCTGGGCGCATCCACTCAACAGCCCCACCAGCGCCCCTGCCACCATCACTCGCCGCATTGTGCTTGCCAACGTCAATCCCTCACCGAAAGTGGTAACCCACCCCGACACTGAAGCCGGATGCAGACCGATCTTCGCCGGCCCAGCCCAGGCGGCTGTCATACGCAAAACGGAACCCGAGTCCTGACAGCAGTCCGAAATCGATACCGCCGCTCACGGCGCCCTTGAGCTGCGTCCCGTCGACCCGGATCAGGTCGAATCGAGGCGCAATCCAGGGCCGAATCGAGACAGCGACCGCCGGGATGGCCAGCGCGGCACCGACGCCGAGATGGCCGCGCCACGGCTTGGATCCTCCTTCGGGCGCGTCGAACGGCTGGATCACCCCCGCCTGCCAGGTAACCTTGAGTGGCACCAGCGGACCGCCGAATACCGCGAACTGTGCCGCCGCTGCAAGCGAGGTCTGACTGACGTTCGGCCCCATGGCCGGGTCGATCGTAGTCCGGATCAATCCGCCAGAGAGACCAAGCGGTCCGAAGCCCAGCGCGCCGGTCACCCCGATTGCACGAGATTTATCGTTGGCGCCAGAATTCTTGATACTGCCGAACCCCACGTCGGCCGCGAGGCCGAATCCGCCGGTGACACCGGCGTTCCGAATCGGGATGCCCGATATCTGGGCAGCTGCGTCGGAAACTAGAGCGAAGCCGGCCAAGAACAAGGCCGCAAAGATGGTCGGTCGAATGATGTACCTCCTCTTCCCCTTACTTCAGGTTGAGGCTGACTCCGACGCCAACCGTGGTCGGTTTCGACGTCAGCCGGTCATCGAAGACCCGGTCGACGGCCAAATCGATCCCGACCCCGTTGAGCAGGCCGAAGGCGATTCCACCACTGAGACCGAATGCGACATCCGTAGTGGTGACGCTCTCCGCCCCGGCTGCGAGCACGGTTATGGGCATGCTGTGCCGGCTGTACTGCATCCTCGGCGCAACCCACGGCTTAATGGCCAGGGCCGGCTGCGGAATGGTCCACGAAATGCCCACCCCGACCGGAACCTGCCAGACCGAAACCCGCTCGCCGCCAAGCCCGATCGGTACCGAATGCCGACCGGCGCCGGCCTGGAAGTTGACCGCAATCGGAACCAGCGGCCCGCCCGCCAGACGGTAGGCGCCGACGACGCCAGGCGCGTAAATCGGATCGTCGCTCCATGCCGACCCGCCCAGCCGCCCCAGGTACCCGGCAATCGAGGCCCGTCGCGAACCCATGCTGGCCATCAACGCCACCGCAGTACCGCCACCCGCGCCATCGTTGCCGCGTCCAACCAGTGTTCCGACCCTGACGCCGCTCGACACCCCGGCATTGACGACCGGCACGCCCGGCACCTGCGCAGCAAGCGGAGCCGCCAGCCCGGCAACCATGACGCCGATCAGAATTCGTTTCATGTCCAGCCCTCCCTCAACCTGCAGCAACCGACCACAACGCGATCGGAGCACCTAATATCGCGAAGTCCCGGGGCCCACAATCGCACCCGGGACTCCGATCTGACACGGGGCATCCGGCCGGCCCCTGACCAGTCCCGCAGTCCGAACGACTACCGGGTAAAAGCGAAGCTCACCGCAACGCCGTCGTAGTCGCCAATGCCGGCACTGACACGCAGCTCGAAGCGCCGATTGAAGGCGATGTCGACCCCGAGACCAAGCCCGAAGAGCAGGTCGCTGTCTCCGCCGCCGAAGGCCGGAACCAGAACAGGATGCACGAAGGGCACGAACTGGATGTCCGAGTCTTCGAGCTGGACGCGGCGGCCGAGCGAAATGCCCACCGGCACGTACATGACCGAACCGCCATCGCCGAAATTGCCGCCCACGCCGACCGTGAAGGCGCCGTCGAAGGGGAAGTCATCCGAGTGATCGAGGACACGGGTACGGAAATCCGCGCCGAGCAGGAGGCGCGTATCGGAGCCACGGCCATCGTGGAAGCCACCGCGGAATCCGACGTCCCAGCGACGCTGGCCAATGCGGTAGAATCCCTCCGCAGCCAAGCCGAAGCCGGGGTCAGAGATGGTGCCACCGAATTCGACACGCTGAAACGCCCGATATGGGGCCTGAAAGACGGGGGTACCCGTCGACTGGGCCGCCAGATCGACCGCACCGCCACCAATGGCAAGCGCGAGCCCGCCGAGTACGAGAGCCTTACGGAACATCGATTGTCTCCCTCGAGTGGGGCGCCGCTTATGCCGCCGGCGCCACGTGTTCAGCCACCACGCGAACCCGATTAGAGACGACTTGCAGGAAGCCGCCCTGCACAGTGAAACGATGAACGGCACCGCGGTGTTTCACCGTGAGGACGCCGGAGCCCAACAGCGTCATGAACGGCGCATGGTTGGGCAGAATTCCCACCTGCCCGTCGTACGCCGGGGCGACGAGGGCGTCCGCCTCGCCGTTGAAGACGGACGCTTCCGGACCGATCACGGTGACCTGCATCACGCACCCGCCAGCTTCTTGGCCTTCTCGACGGCTTCGTCGATCGTGCCGACCATGTAGAACGCCTGCTCGGGGAGGTGATCGAACTCACCGGCCAGCACCCGCTCGAAGCTCGCGATGGTATCCTCGAGCTTGACGTACTTGCCCGGAAAGCCGGTAAACTGCTCGGCCACGAAGAACGGCTGCGACAGGAAGCGCTGCAACCGCCGCGCGCGGGCGACGATGAGCTTGTCCTCTTCGGTCAGCTCGTCCATGCCGAGGATCGCGATGATGTCCTGGAGCGCCTTGTAGCGCTGCAAGGTGCGCTGCAGACCGACCGCGACGTTGTAATGCCGCTCGCCCACGAACTGCGGATCGAGGATCCGGCTCGAGCTGTCGAGCGGATCGACCGCGGGATAGATGCCGAGCTCCGAGATGGCGCGGCTCAATACGACGGTGGCGTCCAAGTGCGCGAAGGCGTTGGCCGGCGCCGGGTCGGTCAAGTCGTCGGCGGGCACGTAAATGGCCTGCACCGACGTGATCGAGCCCTTCTTGGTCGAGGTGATCCGCTCCTGCAGGTCACCCATTTCCGTGGCAAGCGTCGGCTGATACCCGGCCGCGCTGGGCATCCGGCCCAGCAGCGCCGAGACTTCGGAACCGGCCTGGGTGAAACGGAAGATGTTGTCGATGAAGAGAAGCACGTCCTGGCCCTCGACATCACGGAAGTACTCGGCGATGGTCAGGCCGGAGAGGCCGACGCGAAGCCGCGCGCCCGGCGGCTCGTTCATCTGCCCGTACACCAGCGCCACCGACTCGAGGATGTTGGCTTCTTTGAACTCGAGGTAGAGGTCGTTGCCTTCACGAGTCCGCTCACCCACGCCGCAGAAGACCGAGCGACCGCCGTGGCCCTTCTGCACGTTGTTGATGAGCTCCTGAATCACGACCGTCTTGC
>CAZUES010000005.1:0-153915 GCA_964619465.1 uncultured Gemmatimonas sp. | reverse complement strand
CGCGGCCCGAATCGATCCCGGCGTGGTGATCCGCTCGCAGTGATGTATTGGCTTTCTGGTATCGATCGTCGATCGGCGGCGTAGTCCAGGCTAGCGTGATTCACGTCCGGATGTCTTTCTTTGCCTGCGAGAGCGCGGCGGTCGAGATTTCGGCGTGGGCGTCGGGGGCGATTCCGGGCGTCTCCCGGACAGGCTGTCGACGATACGCTCGCCTGCGCGCTCCCGCTCGCTCCGAATCAGCTCCACGAGCTCACCGGGTCGCAGGCGGCTCCGAACACCGGGGACGTCGAGCGGCGACTTCGTGAGCGCTACCGGCTGCAGGATGAACGTCGAGCCGTCTTGACGTCGAATCCGCACTTGACCCTCCTGCTGTGCCTGATCCAGCAGCGTCGCCAGGCGCTGCCGAGCTTCCGAGTACGTATATGTCCTCATGACTCCTCCAGGTTCACGATCGTGATGCCGAGGCTTCTGGCGACGGTCTGTAACCGCTGATCGAGTGTCAGCAGCGGAAGGTTCATCCGGCGAGCCAGAACGATCATGTAAGCATCGTACGCATAGAGACCGACCTTGTTGGCCGTCGTGATTGCTTCCCCAACGTCCACGTCCATGAATCGAAGGGGGATCGACTCATAGCTGGTCCAGACCTCTGTAGCGTCGGCGGGGGTCAGTCGCCGCCGCCGCACCATAGCGACCAGGGCGTTGCCAAGTTCCCATGGTAGTGAAGCCGGGGCGAGCAGGTCTGCCTCGGTCGTTGCGGCAATGATAGCCGGCCGCTCGGGTTCTTCGACCAGCACGGCAACGATCGCGGATGTGTCGATTACAAATTGCATAAATATGCCACAATAAATGTACTATTGTACAATGATTATGACGTCCGAGTCCGGCCGTGTCAAGGCAAAGGGCAGATGTCACGCCACTCTCTGATGCTTGGGTGGGATTCTCTTGTCAGGGCGGCATATCTCGTTGCGGAGGATCTCAAGCCGGGATATCGTCCTCGGCATCCAAGTTGATGTAGGGCAGTATCTCTCCCCGGAGGTTGATCTCGTGACCAGCCGTCGCTCCTTCCTGCGGTCTACCTCCGCCGTTGCGTTGGGGGCGTTGCCGGCCACCCGTGCCATTGCCGGTATCTCCGGTGGGCCCGATGTCGCTGACGCGCTCACAGGGCAACCCGCGGATCCCATCGCGAAGATGATCGTCGTCAATGCGCTCGGCGGTCTCAACGAGGGGTATGCGCCGCCCCCTCCCGGTCCGCCCACACTCGCCAGTGCCGAGGCGCGGGCTGCGGCAAAGGCTTCGGGCATGTCGGCGCTCAACATCACGGTCTCACTCGGTACTGATTTCGAGGAGACAGTCGCGTCGATCGGGGAGTTCGACGCCTTCGTCCGGGCGCACCCGAATGACCTGCTCAAGGTGCTGTCGACCGAGGACATCCGTCGTGCCAAAGCGGAGCAGAAGGTCGGCATCATCTACGGCTTTCAGAACGCCGCGATGGTGGGCGACAAAGTCGACCGGGTCGATACCTTTGCCAACCTGGGGATCCGGAGCATCCAGCTCACCTACAACTCGCTCAACCAGCTCGGCGGCGGTTCGATGGCTCCGGGAGATCCCGGGCTGACACCGTTCGGGCGCGAGGTCGTGGCTCGACTCAACGAACGTCGCGTCATCATCGACCTCGCGCACAGCGGTCGCCAGATCTGTCTCGATGCGGCCCGCGCGTCCAAGGCGCCGATCGCAATCAGTCATACCGGGTGTCGGGCGCTGGTCGACTATCCCCGGAACAAAACCGACGAAGAACTCAAGCTGGTGGCCGACCGCGGCGGGTTCATCGGGATCTACTTCGTGATGTTCGTGGCCAAGGGGCGGGAGGCGACGGTCGACGATGTGGTTGCCCACCTCAAACACGCCATCAATCTCTGCGGGATCGATCAGGTCGGGATCGGGAGCGACTACGGCATCGTCGATCCGGGTGAGATCAACGCGGTCCGCGCCTTCTGGGGTAATTTCATCCGACAGCGGATCAACTCCGGTATCGCCTCGGTTGGTGAGGATCCCGATGTGCTGCCTTTTGCTCAGGGACTGATCGGTCCGGAGCAGTTCCGCAACCTGTTCCGGGCACTCGAGAAGGCCGGGCTCACGACCGGCGCGATCGAGAAAGTTCTCGGCCTCAACTATCTCCGGTTCGCCAAAGAAGTCTGGAGCGTCTAGTGACCAGTCGCCGTTCGTTTCTGCTGTCTTCGTCCGCCGTGGCGCTCGGCGTGCTGCCGACGACGCGCGCGTGGGCCGGAGTGTCGCTCGATCATGCTGCCGTGTCGGTGTCGCTGCAGCCCGATCCGATTGCCAACATGATCGTCGTCAATGCGCTCGGTTTTCTGGACGAGGTCTACGGGCCGCCACCGTCCGGGCCGCGCGCAATCGTCAGTCCCGGTGCTCTGGCTGCGGCCAAGTCGTCCGGGTTGACGGCCATCAACATGACTGTACCCGGGGGCGACAACTTCGAGACTGCCGTCGAGGCAATCGCCCGATACGACGCTTTTATCCGCGCCAATCCAACCTCACTTCTCAAGGTACACACCACGGAGGACATCCGTCGCGCCAAGGCCGAGCGGAAGGTGGCGATGATCTACGGCTTTCAGAACGCCACGATGGTGGGCGACAAGGCTGAGCGAGTCGACATCTTTGCCAATCTCGGCATGCGTTGCATCCAGTTGACCTACAACATGCGGAATCAGCTGGGCAGCGGGGCGATGGATTCCGCCGATCAGGGTCTGACGCCGTTCGGTCGCGAGGTAGTCGCGCGACTCAATGCGCAGCGGGTCATGGTCGACCTGTCGCACAGCGGCCGTCAGATCTGCCTGGATGCGGCCCGTGCGTCAACGAGGCCGATCTCGATCAATCACACCGGTTGCCGCGCACTCTCCGATGTGCCGCGCAATAAGACCGACGAAGAGCTCAAGCTGGTGGCCGATCGCGGCGGGTTCGTCGGGATCTACTTCATGATGTTCCTGGCGCGCGGGCGGGAGGCGACAATCGACGACGTCGTGGCGCACATCAGGCACGCCATCAAGGTCTGCGGCGAAGATCATGTCGGGATCGGTACCGACTACGGCATCGTCGAGCTGGACGACATGGCGGGGGTTCGCGCCTTCTGGGGCGACTTCGTCCGGCGCCGGCTTGCTGCGAAGACGGCGTCGACCGGGGAGGATCCCGACGTCCTGCCATTTGCCCAGGGGCTGATCGGCCCGAATCAGTTCCGGAACCTTCACCAGGCACTCGCCAAGGCGGGGTTCGGCACTGCGGCGATCGAGAAGGTGCTGGGGCTCAACTACCTGCGGTTTGCCAAGGAAATCTGGGGCGCTTGAACCCGCTCGTGACGGGGCGGACATCGTTACCGGGGGACGGGTAAGATCCGGTGTGCTGTCGACGACTAACGGAGGATAACCCCCTCTCCGTGTCGGAGTCTTCATGCCTCTTTTCCGTTCGTTCACCGCGTTCCTGGCCGTCGGGGCCCTCATCGCGGGCGAGTCGGTGGCGCAACCCTTTCCTGCGCCGGTCGCGATCCGTGTGCCAGCGGCCCCGGCACCGGTTGCGGCGATGGGGAATCGCTACCTGGCCTACGAAATCCACCTGAGCAGTTTCGCGCCGGTCGATATCGCCCTCGCTCGCATCGACGTGTTCCTGGATCGGAGCCCGGCACCGGCCGCGAGTTATCACGGCGCCGAGCTGGCGTCGATGCGCCTGTGGCCGAGCGGGAAGCCGGATTCGACGGGCCGGCTCGGGGCCGGCGGGTTCGACGTGGTATTCGTCTGGCTTCCGATCGGGGCCGGCGCCGAGCCACGGCAGCTGCGCCACCGGATCACGGTCGCCGCGGGCGGCGGGGAGCTGTCGGTCGAAGGCGCGACGGAGGTTCGTCCGGCCGCCGACGCGCCGGTGTTCGGTCCGCCGCTCCGGGGCGGCCCCTGGGTGGTCGCGTTCGGACCGGGGCATGCCAACGGACACCAGCGCACGATCCTGCCCATCGGCGGCCGCGCACCGGTAGTGCAGCGCTATGCCATCGATTTTTATAAGGTGGACCGCGACGGCCACCTCTTCTCCGGTGACACCACGAAGACGAGCGATTACTACGCCTACGGTGCCGAGGTGCTGGCGGTGGCGGATGGTATCATCGCGGCGGCGGTCGATACGCTGCCCGAGAATGCCATGCCGCACGCCAGCCGCCGGGCGGTGCCGATCACGCTTCAGACCATCGGCGGCAACTATCTGATGCTCGACATCGGCAAGGGGCGTTACGTCTTTTATGCGCACCTGCAGCCGCGCAGCCTGCGGGTCAAGGTGGGCGACCGGGTGAAGCGCGGGCAGGTCGTCGCCCTCCTGGGGCTCACCGGCAACACGCCGGCTCCGCATCTTCACGTTCACCTCGGCGACACGACCGAGCCGATCGGGAGCGAAGGGCTGCCCTATCTGTTCGACGAGTTCGACGTGGTCGGTGCTTGCGAGCCGAAGCCCGGGATCTGGGGCTGGATCGAGACGTGCTCCGCGCAGACGGCCGATCGCCGCCGAGCGGAGATTCCGATCGCGTGGAAGCAGGTGACCTTCAAGCAGTAGGCGCGGGGGCTTCGGCACGGCGAAGCAGGCAGACGGCCACCCTGGTCGTCCGCGTCAGTTCGGGCACGCCTGAATGCCGCGGGGCAGGTCTCCGAACGCCGGTGCCACACCGGTTCCCAGCAGCCTGGGCTCGCCGGTGGTTCGCAACATGATGTTGGGGGTCGGCGTTTTCCGGTCGACGTACACCATCATGGCCTGAACGGTGTTGAAGTCGGCGCTTTCCTTCTTGCCGTTGGTCGTCGTGATGCGTCTCTGATCCGCGCCGTTGGCGTTCATGGTGTACACGTCGCCTGCTCCGTCGCGATCGGAGATGAAGATGATCCGGTCGTAGGCATTGGGGTCCGTGGTCGGGGTGACGAGTGTCCCGGGCTTGGTCCAGCGCGGGAACGTGCCCGGGCTGCCGACCAGCGTGTTGCCTGTGCCGTTCGGCCGGATCTTCCGGATCTGCTTCCCGACCTGAAACACGATCCACTGACCGTCGCGCGAGAAGCTGGCGTACGTGGCGTTCGCGCCGAGGTTGATGCTGGTCGCGTTCCGGTCGTTGATCGGAAGCTTGGCGGTGCAGGGGTTGGCCAGAAACCACCCTTTTCCGTAACGGTGGTACAGGATCGTCTGCCCATCAGGCGCCCACGCCATGTTCAGGATGTCACAACCGAAGACCAGTTGCCTCGGGTTACTCCCGTTTGCCCTGACGACCCAGAGCGAGTTGTAGCAATGCATCTCGCCGGCGACGTAGCCGGCGCGGAAGGCGATCAACTGCCCACCTGGCGCGACGACCGGATCAAAGAGAAAGCACCCCCGGCCATCCTTGAGGTTGCCCGTCGGCCAGGAGGTCGGCCAGGAGACCGGACACGTCTTCAGGATCGATGTCGAGACGCCGGCCGTCGTCATCTTGCGGATTTCCTCGCTGTGCCCGGTTCCGCCGGTCACGTACACGAGATCGGTCAAGGTGATCTGGGCGCCGAGCGGTGGCGTCACGGCGACGGAGAGAAAGAGCACGGCCGAAAGGACCGGCACGCGCAGGGTGGTCCGATACATTGCGCCTCCTGGAGAGCGGTGTGGCTGACCCACATCTCACCAGGGAACGCAAAGAACGTCCGAAACCCGCCACCCGCCTCGCGCCGGGCCTTCTCAACGCGGTCGATCCCACGTATCGACCGGCTTGGTGTCCTGCCGGTACATCTCGGGCATGACCCAGTAGGTGTCGCCGAAGCGGCGCTGCGTCGGCCACACCTCGTCAAGCGACATCGCATCGTACAACGTGCCGGCCTTCATCACGTATCGGATGTTCGCCGTCTGCCGGATGTCGTCGAGCGGGTTGCCGTCGAGCACCATCAGGTCGCCCAGCTTGCCGGTCGTGATGCTGCCGAGATGGTCCTCCATGCCGAGGAAGACGGCGCCGTGGACGCTGGCGACCTCGAGCGCGGTCATCGGGCCCGCCGCCTTGGCGAGCATCCAGACATCCCAGTGCGAGCCGAGCCCCGGCTGCTGCCCGTGCGAACCGACCGACGAGTAGCCGCCCGCAGCCACGATATCGGCGATCTGCTGCGCGATGATGTCCTTCGAGTAGTCGGTCTCCGGCCGCATGATGAAGCGCCGCGTGTGCGGGATCAGCTGCCGCCAGGGAATCCAGTGCTGCTGCTTGGGGTCGAGCCAGATCGGGCTCTCCTGCCAGAAGTATTCTTCGTTCCAGGCGCCGAAACCGCTCACCAGCGGGGTGTGGGCGTAGACGTAGCGCGCCTTGGCGAAGAAGCTCGTCAGGTCGGCATAGAGCGGCGCCTGGACGGTGACGTGCTCGCCGCCGGTGTGGCCGTCCATCACCATGCCGATCTTGTGATTCAGGTCCATGCTGCCCTCGGCCGTGATCCGGATGCCGAGCTGGCGAGCGGCGTCGACGGTCCACTGCCGTTGCCGCCGAGTCGGCTGGAGATATTGCTTCAGCATGATGGCGCCCCACGACTGTCGCTGCTTGACGTCGTTCAGCGCCACGTCGAGGCTCGCGATGTCGTTGGTGCCCGGCGAGTCGCCCGCCCGGAGCGGCTCGGCCACGCTGAAGACGCGCGGGCCGACCGTCACGCCCGCCTCGATCAGCTCGGCGGTGGGAAACGCCGCGATGGACGACGGCGCGGGATCGTTGGTCGTGGTGACGCCGTAGGCCAGGTAGATCGCGCTTTCAAAATCCTGCGGCGGCATCATCCCCAGATGCTCGCGGTGGTGATGCGCGTGGGTATCGATCCAACCGGGAATGATCGTTTTGCCGGCCGCGTCGACCACCCGGTCGGCGCCGCTCGTGCTGCACTCGCCGACGCACGTGATGCGGCCGTTCCGGACCACGACGGTTCCCCGCTCGATCACCCGCTTGTCGTCGAGCGTAATGATCCGCGCGCCGGTGAGCGCGATGGTGCCGCCCGGCAATGCGCGCCTGGCGGTGACCTTTGCGGTGACGGTGTCGCTGCGGCCGGTGACCACGTCATGCGAGAAGAACTTGTCCGCGCTCGCGAAGTCGAGTCGCGTTGCGGAGCGCCAGCGCGGGAAGAGGCCGCCGGTGGTCGAGAGCGCCTTGGCCGCGAACGCCCCGCCCGCCTTGGCGATCAGCGGGACTTGATTGCCGGCGCCGCCCCGGGGCAGCGGGGCGAGGTAGACGTTGCTGCCCTGCTTGAACGCGATCCGTTGCCCGTCGGGCGAGACCTGCGCATCGTCGGCATGCTGTACGTTGGCATGGACCTTCCGGTCGGTACCGTCGAGCCGGATCGAGGCCACTTCCACGCCCGACAGCGGCACTCCCCCGGCGCCGGGGCCGAACACTTTCGACACGGCGTAGTAGAGCCGTCCGTCGCTGCCCACTGTAGGACGGAGCTGGGCGCCGGAGCCCGCGACCTGGACGATGTCGGTTTCCGCGCCGCCACCGGCCGGGATGCGGATCAGGTCGAAGTACGGATTGCGCCGGACCGAGGAGCCGCGTGCGGTTGCTCCGGAGCCGCGGGCCACGATGATCTCTCGGCCATCGGGCGTCCAGACCGGATTGAGGTACTCGCCCGGATCGGCTGAGAGTTGTTGAGGCGTGCCTCCGCTTGCTGCGATACGCCAGAGCGCACCGCGGTTGCCGTCGCCCACTGTCGTGAACGCGAGCGACTGCCCGTCCGGCGACCAGGCGGGCTGGAACTCGAGCGGCTGGAAGTCGGCGGGCGTGAGCCGGCGCGGCGTCCCGTTCGGCAGGTCCATGACGTAGATGCGGCCGATCGCCTGAAAAGCGAGCTGCTTGCCGTCGGGCGATGCCGAAGCCCAGCGGATGAAGCGCACATCGAACGGACCGTCCGACAGCGGATTCTTGACCCAGACCTGTTCCGACATGGTGCGCCGGACGCGCGCTGTGAAGGGGATGGTGCTCACCTGGCCGGTGGCGACGTCGAGCCGCCGAATCTTGCCGCCCTGATGAAGCACGATGCTCCGGCCGTCGGCTGCCCAGCGATAGCCGGGATAGCTCCCGTTGATCGGGATGCTCTCCTCCGCCAGGTCCATCTCCACGGGATCCATCGCCAGCCGCTCGCTGCCCAGCCGGAGGTCGCGGATCCAGAGCGCCGAGCGGGGGCCGAAGCGCTGGCCCTTGTACTCGAGGGTGCCGCCCGGAACCTTCCGGATGAACGCCAGGTATCGGCCATCCGGGCTCGGCTCGGCCGCGTAGGCGCCGCCGCTGCTGCCCTGGTCTTGCTGATTCACCGTGCCGGCCGTGATCGGCCGAACCTCGCCGGTGCGGAGATCATAACGATGGATCTGGACCGCGCCCTTGAGCACATCATCTCGGCCCCAGAACCCGGTGGGCTGCGCCGTGTAGACGTCGTAATAGAGGTAGCGGCCGTCGGCGGAGGTCGTCGGGCGCGACGGCATCCGGCCCGGCTCGGCTTTCACCAGCTCGATGCCCTGGCCGCCATCGCGATGATACATGAAGAGCGATCGGCCGAATCCCGAAGCCGACTTGGTCACGATGAGGTACTGGCCGTCGGCGGTCCACACCGGCGACCGCATCGTGGCCCGCTGATCGACGCCCACCGGGCGCGGATTGCTCCCATCGGCGTTCATGATCCAGAGGTTGTCCTGGCCGTTGCGGTCGGAGATGAACGCGATCGTGCTGCCGTCCGGCGAGATCCGCGGGGTGTAGTTGACCGCGATGCCGCTCGACTCGGTCAGATTCCTCGCCTCGCCGCCCGCGGCGGGCATACGATAGATGCTGCCCACCAAGTCGAACACGATCCATTGTCCGTCGGAAGACAGGTCGACCGAGGTCCAGGTGCCTTCGGACGCCGTGAAGTCGATCGTCCGGGTCTGGCCTCGGGGCTTGGTGACGTCCCAGGCGATATCGGCGGGTGCCTGTGCCGAGGCCTGCAGTGCCGCCATCAGGGCGAGCGCGGTCGTCATGAGCAACGATCTGGTCGTCATGCGGTCTGTCTCCGCCCGGGTCGCGGGGTTGGCCGGGCTCTGCGGGGATGAGGGATGATGGCCGATGTGCCAGGGAATGTCTTATGAGCGGCCGCTAAACCAAAGGGCCGGCGGGTGTATCGCGCCCCGTCAATGCACACCGGACCGCACGGTTACGGCGCAGGCCTCACCGACTCGGTGTTCGAGCGCCGAGCGATGTACGATGCGTCCACCACCAGAATGAATTCGCAGGTGCGCGGTCCGGGATTACGGAACTGGTGGCTGATGTTCCCCGGGTAATCGAGGGAGTCGCCGGGGCGCAACCGGATCGGATCTAGGGTGTCTGTGCGACACTCGAGCGTTCCCCGCACGACGGTCAGGTGGCCGAGCACGCCGTTGCGCTGCGGGGCGAAGGTTCCGCTCGCGCTGCCGGGCGGCACCACGTACCAGACCACCTCGATACCATGAGCAAGGAGGGTGGGGGCGAGTGACTGCCGCTCGATGCCGCTCTCCCGGTCGGTCAGACCGCGTCGCTCGCGCCGCCGTCGCACGGTCACCCGAGGCGCTGCTTCGTCGTCCAGCAGATCCGAGACGGTACACGCAAGGCCGTCGGCGATCTGCGTCGCGGTCCGCAATGTCGGGCTCTTCTGCCCCCGTTCGACCGCCGAGAGCATGGCGGGGCTCACCGCGCTGCGCTGGGCCAGCTGCTGCAGGCTGAGGCCGAGCTGGCGGCGGCGAAGGGCGACGGCATCGTGAAAGGGCACGGGACGAAGGAGGTGGAGGTATGAGGGAGCCGCCGGGGCGTCGCGATCAGCGGGCTTGTTCGGCTGTTGTGTCGGAATATATAGTGTCCTACTATACTACTATAGTAGACAACAGGACACTATAGTGAAAATCTCCTTGCTCGAGTGGTTTGGTGGCGTGCTCGCGCTCGCCGGTTGGCTCGGCTCGACTGGACCTGCCGCTGCGCAGACCCGGCCGGAGCGTCCCGTCGCCCCGACCGGGGTTATCGCCATCGTACACGCCAACGTGCTTACCATGGCGGATTCCGCCCCCCTCCGCGACGGCACCATCCTGATCGAGGGCGACCGGATCGTTGCGGTGGGGCCGGGATCGGCGATTGCCGTGCCCGCGTCGGCCCGTGTTATCGACGTCGGCGGGAAATTCGTCATTCCAGGGTTGTGGGATATGCACGTCCACACCGCGGTTCCCGGAGGCGAGGGGCTGCTCGGCCTCTATCTCGCGCATGGCGTGACCGGGGTTCGCGACATGGGGGGCGACCTGGCAACCATCGAGGGATGGCGCCGTCGGATCCGCGCCGGGACGCTGGCGGGTCCGCGCATCGTCGCCTCGGGACCGTATTTGCAGGGCGGGCGGGCCGCTCTGCCGCATCTCGTCGTGCGTAATCCGGACCAAGCGAGGGCCGCCGTGGACTCGCTGGCGCGCCTCGGTGTCGATTTCGTGAAGGTCCATGAGCTGGTGCCTCGTGAATCGTTCTTTGCCCTGGCGCGCGCGGCCCGAGCCCGTGGCCTGGTGCTGACGGGCCATGTGCAGCCGGGCGTGACCAACGAGGAGGCGGCCGAGGCGGGCCAGCGGAGCCTCGAGCACCTGAACGGTTTCGCCAGCCTGTGCTCGGCCAGCGACTCGATCCGATTCGCCGCCGTTCATGCGCTCCACCGCGATGTGCTGGGCGAGTGCGCCGCCGCCGGGCAGGAGGCCGGCTATCGGCGTGTGGCGGCTCACGCGACGTGGGTCACGCCGACGCTCGTCGCGCTCGAGATGATTGCCGCCATGCCCGGCGAGCGCCTGCCGTCCGACACTCTGGCGCACTATTTACCGAAGCTGCTCCGTGATGCGATGGCTGCCGCGCTCGACATCCCAGCCGATATGCCGGCTGATGCGCACCTGCTGGGCCGGATGCTCTGGCACAAGCGGCTCGAGGTAACGCTCGGGTTGGCCCGCGCCGGCGTGCCGATCCTCGCCGGGACCGACGCACCGCTTCCCAACAGCGTTCCCGGATTCGGGCTCCACGCCGAGCTCGAAGCCCTGGTGCGGGCCGGCCTGTCGCCCTGGGAGGCGTTGCGCGCCGCGACGGTCGAGCCGGGGCGTTACTTCGCCGTCGACTCGATCGGCGCCATCTGCGTGGGGTGCGTGGCAGATCTCGTTGTGCTCGATGCCAACCCGCTGATCGACATTCGCAATACCCGACAGATCGATCTGGTCGTGGCCGCGGGCCGGATCTATTCCGCCGTCGAGCGTGCCCAGCTCCAGGTCGGCACCCTCCGCGCAGCGGGTTCCTCTCCCCGCGACTGATCGGCGTCAGGTAGCTCGAGACGCCAGGTCATACTCGCCTCGATCGCGACACGAGGGACCCTGCTATGCCACTTTGGGCTCGAGCATGACGTACAGCACGGGCGTTACCAGCCGCGCCAGCAGCGTCGAGGTCACCAGTCCCCCGATGATCACCCACGCGAGCGGAGCGTAGAGGCCGGTGCCCTGGAGTGCCACGGGCAAGAGCCCGAAAATCGCGGTGCACGCCGTGAGCAGGATCGGCAGGAAGCGCACCTCGCCGGCCTTGCGGACCGCCTCGAGCAGCGGCACGCCCTCCCTGCGCAGCTGATTGGTGAAGTCGACCAGCAGGATCGTGGTCTTGATCTCGATCCCGACCAGCGCCACGAACCCGATCATCGCGGTGAACGACAGCGTGTTGCCGGTGACGAGCAGCGCCAGCACGCCGCCGATCGCGCCGAGCGGAATCACCGACGTCACGATCATGCTGGTCTTGAAGGTACCGAACTCGAGCAGCAGGATGGCGAGGATGCCGAACACGGCGATCACCACCGCGCTGCCCAGCCCGCCGAACGATTCGCTCCGGCTCGCCAGCTCGCCACCCGGGGTGATCTCGTACCCGGCCGGCAGCGGGATCCGATCGAGCGACGCCAGCAACTGCTGCGTCAGGCGGTCGACGTTCTGCCCCGTCTCTACATCGCTGGAGATGGTGACGGTCCGCCGCTCCTGATAGCGCCGGATCTCCGCGGGCGACGACGTGAAACCGACGCTCGCCAGCTGCGCCAGCGGCACTGCGCCGCTCCGCGCGCTCGGTACCCAGACCCGTTGCAGCGCGTCCGGACTAGGCCGTTCATCATGCGACAGCCGTACCACGATGTCCCGCACGGTGCCGTCCGCCTCGCGTACCTCGCCCGCGGTGAGCCCGGCGATGCCCAGCCGGACAGCACGGTCGATCTCCACCGTCGGTACGCCCAGCAGGCCGGCCTTGCCGCGATCGATGGATACCTGCAGGTCGGTGCGCGTCAATCGGACCGGGTTGACGACGTATCGCGTACCGGGCGTCTCCCGAACCAGCGCCTCGACGTCGCCGGCGATCCGGGCCAGGGTGTCGAGGTCCGGCCCCTGGATCCGAAACGCGATCGGGGCGTCGATCGGCGGGCCGTTCTCGAACTCCCGGATCTCCAATCGCGCCCCGGGATATTCCGCCAGCTCGGCACGGACGGAATCCAGCATGAACGGCGTGGTGCCGGTGTCGTACCGGTCGAGGGTGACGAAGAGCTGGCCCACGCTCACGTCCTCCTCGCTGGGGAAGACGTTGTAGTAGATCATCGGATTGTCGCGGCCGGCGTTGCTGAAGACGGCTTGCACATCTTCCCGGCGCGATACCGTCCGCTCGGCGAACCGGACCGCGCTGTCGGTAGCCGCGAGCGAGCTGCCCACCGGCAGCCGGACGTCGATCCGGAACTGCGGGGTCTCCGCCTTCGGAAAGAGCGAGAAGCCCACCACCGGCACCAGGCTCATCACCCCGACCACCACCACGAGCGCCAGCGCCAGCGTGGCGCGCGGCGCGGCGAGCGTGCGCTCGAGCAGCGGCGCGTAGGTCCGATTGATCGCACCCGTCACCGCCCGGAAGACGCGGTTGCCCTCGGCGTGCTCCTCCCGCGGCAGGATGACGCTCGCGAGCCACGGGATTACGGTGAACGCGACGATCATCGATGCCAGTACCGTCACCACCACCGCGACCGGCAGCGAGCGGATATAGCGGCCCGATAGACCCGGCAGCATCATCAGCGGCAGGAAGGCAAAGGCCAGTACCGCAGTGGCGCCGATCACGGCCTTGGCGATCTGGCGCGTGCCCGCAATGGCTGCGTCCACGCGCGACAGCCCCTCGCGGAGCATCCGGGCGATGTTCTCGACCACCACGATCGAGTCGTCGACCAACAGCCCGAGCGCGATCACGAAACCGACGATGCTGAGCTGGTTGAGCGAGTGGCCCAGCACACCGAGCGCCGCGATGCCCAGCGCGAGCGAGAGCGGGATCGCCACCATCACCACCCCGGCGGCGCGCAGGCCGAGCGGGAGCAGGGTGATCGCCACGAGCCCGATCGCGATGGCGAAATCGGCACCCAGGCGGGAAAGCCGCTGGCTCACGTTCTTGGCCTGATCGAAGCCGCGCTCCAGCGTGACGCCGTCCGGCAGCTGGGTCTCGAATACGTCGAGCGCGGCCCAGATCCCGTCGCGCACCGCGGCGATGTTCCAGCCCGGCAGCTGCTTCGCGGTGACGAACACGGCGCGCTGCCCGTTGAATCGGGTGACATAGGTCGGATCGGCTGAGGCCCAGCCGACCTCCGCGACGTCGCCGACGCGCACGATGGCGTCGCTGCCGCTGGCCACGACCGTGGCCGCGACTTCGGCCGGGGAGCCGTAGGAACCACTGGTGCGCACCGAGAGCTGGCGCGAGCCGGCGGTGACGGCGCCGCCCGGAATGTCGACGCTTTCGCCGCCGATGGCCTGGAGCAGGGCTCCGATCGGGATGCCCTGCTGCGCCAGTCGTCCGACATCCAGCGAGACGCGCACCTGCCGCTCGGCCTCACCCCAACGCTCGGCGGTTTGCACACCTGCCACTGCTTCGAGGCGCTCCTCCAGGCTTTCTGCCAGTCGGTCGAGCTCGGCGTCGGACAGCGTGGCGGAGACGAGCGCCAGCTGTGCGATGTTAACGTCGAAGGTCGAGGCCTTGCGGACTTCGAGCAGCGCCAGCTGATCGGGCAAGTCGGCCCGGATGGCATCGACCTCGCGCTGCACCTGGGCGTACTTCTGCTCCGCATCGACCGAGACCTCGAACTCGACGCGCACCACGGCCACGTCACCGCTGATCCGGGTGTCGATCTCCTTGATCGACTCCAGCTCGCCGAGCTGTTCCTCGATCGGCTTGGCCACGAGGCGCTCGAGGTCGATCGGTGTGGCGCCCGGCAGCGCGGCAACCACCGTGTAGATCGGGATCGGGAAGCTGGGATCCTCCTGCCGCGGGATCGTGCCCCAGGCCGTGAGGCCGAGTGAGATCATCAGCAGGAAGAGCAGAGCGGTTACCGACGGCCGCTTGACCGAAAGGTCGATGATGTTCATGGTGAGACCTCGCGAACCGTCTCACCGTGTGCCAGATAGGCAGCGCCGTCGGTCACGACCCTGGTGACACCTTCGAGTCCGCCGGCGATGGCTACGCGGCTCCCGGCGAGGAATGCGATCGTCACCTCACGCCGTTCCGCCGTGGTGCCGCTGAGCGCGAACACCACGCCGCGCTCCCGATCCGCTTCCACGATCGCGGCGATCGGCACGATGCGCACCGTCTCTCCCGCTCGGCGGGCGATGGTTGCCGTGCCGGCCAAGCCCCGGGGCAGATCGGTCACGCCGTCGACCGCGATCTCCACCGCATAGGTGCCGGTGCCGGGCGTCGGTGCGGCGGCGCGCTCCACCACCTTGCCGCGCAGCACGCGGCCGGGCAGGGCGTCGAGGGTGACTTCCGCGGCGTCGCCGACGGCCACGGTGACGGCATCCCGGTCGGTGAGCCCGGCGCGAAAGACCGAGCCGCGCGCGGTGCCGGCGAACCGGACGATCGGTGTCCCGGGCGCCACCACGCTGCCGGCTTCCCTGAGCACGGCGAGCACGATGCCGTCGACGGGGGCGGTGATGGCGGCGGTCCGTCGTGCGAAGCTGGCTGCTTCCATCTGCGCCTGGGCGGCAGCGACGGCCGTCTCGGCATCCTGCAGCATGGCGAGGCCGATCACCGAGTCGGCGTGGAGCCGCCGGGCGCGATTGGCGTCACGTTCTGCTTTCTCGAGTGCGGCGCGGGCGCCGGCGAGCGAAGCGTCTACCTGCTGCGGGTCGAGCGTGGCCAGCGTCTGGCCGGCGCGGACGCGTTCGCCGGCCCGCACCGACACGCGCGAGACCACGCCGGCACCGGTGAAGGCCAGGTCGGACTCGTTCCGCGCACCGAGCGTCCCAACGGCGACGATCGGCCGAGCTGCGACGGTGTCGACCACGGCGGCAGTGCGCACCGGGCGGGCAGCGGCCGGCGGCTGGTCCGGTACGGATGGGGCGCAGGCGGCCAGGGCCAGGCCGAACAGGAGAATCGGACGTCGAGTGAACATGAGAAGGTCCCCGTGGGCTTAGCGGATGGTCGGCAGAGTGGCGGTGGCCTTGGCGAGCGCGATACGCTGCTCGGCCAGGTGATACCGGGCCAGGATGGCGGATACTTCGGCGGCGGTCGCGGCGGCCTGGGCGCTCACCAGCTCCAGGTGCGAGGCAAGTCCCTCGTCCCAGCGGCGGCGCACCAACTCCAGCGTGCGAACCGCGGCGCGTTCACGCTCGATGGCTGGCGTCATGGCAGCCTCCGCGGTGGCGAGCGCGTCCCAGGCCTCTTCGACCTCGAGCTGCAGCTGTTCCCCGACATCCTGCCGAGCCAGCGTCGCCCGCTCGGCGTCGAGCGCGGCCTCGGTGCGGCGCTTGGCATTGCGGCCGGAGGTGAAGGGCGTCCAGCGGGCTTGGACCGTCATCTGGGCGAAGTCGTTGTCATTGGTGAAGCGCCAGCGATCGCCCTGGAAGCCGTAGTCGAAGGCTACGCTGACGGTGGGGAGCGAGGGCGCCAGTGCGGCGGTGCGTCCGGCGCGGGCGTAGCTCACGGCGGCGTCGGCCGCGTCCAGCTCGGTCCGGTCCGCCGCGCGTCGCCGGGCCTCGTCGGGTGTTGCCGGCAGCTCTGCCGCGAAGGTCGAGTCGGTCACCAGCGGCAGCTCGGCATCGAGCGGGCGCCGGGCCAGCCGGTTGACGCCGCGGCGGGCGGCGTCGCGAGCCCGCTCGGCCTCGAGCAGCCGCTGGGCGCCTTCCTCGCGGTCGGCCCGGGCCCGGAGTACCACGTCCGGGGCGTCGAGACCCGCGTCGGCCCGCCGCTCGGCCGCGCGGACCTGCTCCTCCAGCGCCGTCAAGGTGGATTGGCGGAGCCGCACCACCTCGGTCGCGGCGGCATGGCGGGTCAGACCCAACTGCACGGCGATGGTCACGTCGCGCTCGGTGCTCGACAGGCGCGCAGCCTGTGCGTCGCGTACCGCGGCGGACGCGGCGACGGCGGCCGGGATCGTGGCATCGAACACGGGCAGCGCCAGCCGGGCACGAGCGTCTTGCTTGAGGGGGAACCGAAACGACACGTCGGTTGGAAAGCGGTCGGTGCCGGTGATCTCGTTGAGCGCGGCGAAGGCCGGGTTCACCAGGTCGCCGATGTCGACGCCGCCCTTCTGCTCCACCCACATGGCCTCGAACGAGAGGGTAGGGAGGCGCAGCGCTCGGGCGCGGCCGACGGCGAGACGGTCGCGCTCGAGGGCGAGCCGCTCGCCAGCGACGCCCGCATGCGCAGCGACCGCCTCGCGGATGAAGCCGGCCACGTCGGCCGTCTGGGCCGAGAGGTTGCCGGCGGCGATCGCAAAGAGGAGGAGGATCGGAGCAACGCGCATCGTTCTACCTAACAGCGTTAAGGTGACAATCAAATAAAAAGCGGTTCATCCGGCGGCCGAAGCCGCCCCGATCTGCATGCCGGCGAGGGTCGCGTCGATCAGGAGCTCGGCGGTGACCAGCGTCTCCCGCCATTCGATCCATGCCTCGCACGCAAAAACGACATGAAGTGCTACAATGCCGTGGACGCTGGCCCAGAGTGCCTGTGACACTTGCTCCGCATCGCGATAGGTCGGGCCGAGCCGTCCGGCGCCGATCGCCGCTTCGGCGCAGGTCCGGACGATGCCGTAGGCGTCGCGTTCCGGCGTTGCTTCGAGGGCGTGTTGGATTTCCTCCTCCGCGCCGGCTTTGAGATCGGGCGTCATGAAGAGGAGCCGGTAGAGCTGCGGGTTCTCGAGGCCGAAGCGGACGTAGGCCAGGCCGAGTTCCTTGAGCCGCTCGATCGGGTCGCGGACCCGCTGAGCGCGCGCGAAGGCGGTGGCCAGGCGGTGGAGGTCGGTAACGACCAACTCCTGGATCAGGGCGTGCTTATCGGCGAAGTGGTGGTAAATGGCCGGGGCGCTCACACCGAGCTTGCCGGCGATGGCCCGCATGGTGGTGGCTTCAACCCCTCGAGCAACGAAAAGCTCCCGGGCCGCGTCGAGAATGCGGGCGCGGGTGTCGTCGGTGGCGGAAAGGGCGGTCATGTCAGTCAACTTAACGCCGTTAAGCGATTTCGCAATCCCTAACCGGCTTATTGCGATGGGTGACGGCTGTTGCTTCAGGATCAGGCTCCGGTGCCGATAAGGTCTATTATCAGCCATAAGGACAGACGCGATGCCCCCCGAGGATCTGCCGGTATCTCCGGAAGGAGCCAGTGGCGACCTTCTTCCCGTTAGGATGCTGAACGAGTTCGCCTATTGTCCTCGCTTGTTCTACCTGATGCATGTGGAAGGGCGGTGGGAGGACAATGAGTTCACCCACGAGGGTCGTGAGGCTCACCGACGGGTCGATCGTACCGATCATTTGCTTCCCGATCCGAAACAAGCCAGAGAAGTGGCGGATGACGGCGACGACGCGCCCGCCGTCGTCCGCTCCGTAAGTTTGGGAAGCTTGCATCTTGGCCTTACCGCGAAACTGGATTTGGTAGAGGCTGCTGGCGATGTTGCCGTTCCGGTCGATACGAAGCGGGGTCGAGTACCGAATAACACCGAAAGGAGCTGGGAGCCGGAGCGAGTACAGCTCATGGCTCAGGGCCTCCTATTACGGGAGCATGGCTACCGTTGTGAGCGAGGTGTATTGTACTTCGCAGGTTCCCGGAGCCGTGTCGAAGTTGCACTCACGGAACCGCTTGAGCGGCAAACGCGTGAGTTCATTCAACGGGCACAAGACCTTGCCCGGACCAAGGTCATGCCACCTCCGCTCGATGACAGCCCCAAGTGCAACGGGTGCTCATTGGGGGGAATCTGCCTGCCTGACGAGACGTTGGCGCTACAGCGCTCGACATCGACCGCAGAAGGCACGGATGAATCTGATGGTAAGGGAGAGGCGGCGAGCATCACGGTCCGCCGATTTTTTCCGCCGCGTGTACACGCCCTGCCATTGTATATCCAGGAGCAAGGTGCCCGTGTCGGCAAGCGTGGCGAGCGCCTCGTCATCTCCAAAGATGACCTGATACTCGGTGAGGCACGACTCAAAGATGTCTCACAAGTCGTGTTGATGGGCAACGTCTCAACATCAGCACAGAGCGTTCATTTGCTGTGTGAGTCGGGTATTCCTTTGGTTCACGTCTCGACCGGGCACTGGTTTTACGGGATCACTACCGGGATAACATTGCGCAATGCGTATGACCGGGCGGCGCAGTATGCTGTGGCGGCTGATCCGGTCCGTTCGTTGAGCTTGGCAAGAGCGATTGTGCTCGGGAAGGGATTGAACCAGCGGACGTTTCTTGGACGTAACGTCCGACCAAGGCCGGTTCATACGCTGAAAGAAATGTCCATGTACCTTCGTCGAGTGGCGACAGTTGCATCAAGGGACGAACTGCTCGGCATCGAAGGGGCGACCGCTGCGAAATATTTCAGCCTGTTTGCGGAGTTATTGCGTCCGCGAGATTTCGAGGCGGCGATTGATTTCGAAGGACGGAACCGTCGCCCGCCGACCGATCCGGTCAACGCGCTGCTCTCTTTCGGGTACGCCATCCTTGTGAAGGAGTGCACGGTCGCACTGTTGGCTGAAGGGCTCGACCCCTGGTGGGGCATCTACCATCAACCTCGACATGGGCGCCCGGCGCTGGCGCTTGATCTGATGGAAGAGTTCAGGCCACTGGTCGTGGACAGCTCTGTGATCAGCGCGATCAATACGGGTATGGTTACGGCGAAATCGTTTCAGCGGACAGCGGCTGCGTGCGCGCTGACCCCCTTGGGGCGAAAGAACTACTTGCGCGCATACGAGGGTCGGATGGACGAGCTCGTCACGCATCCGATTTTCGAGTATCGGTGTTCATGGCGTACAGTGATCCGTCTGCAGGCCCGTCTGTTGTCGCGATGGCTGCGCGGCGACATTCCGACCTACGTTCCTATCCGTACCAGGTAAGTGATGCGACGCCGGTACGTAATCAGCTATGATGTCTCGGATGACAAACGGCGTACACGGCTCTACGAGCTCTTGCTCGGATACGGGAACCATGTACAGTTCAGTGTGTTCTTTGCGGACCTGACTGCCCAGGAGCTGATCGTCCTTCGGAGCAGGATTCGCGACATCGTGAACGAGGTGGAGGACCAGTGTTTGCTGGTAGATTTGGGGCGTGAGACCAGACCACTGGAAAACACGCTGGAAGTGGTCGGCCGACCGTATCAACCTCCTGCCAGGACGACGATTTTCTGAATGAGGTGGGAGCGAGCAACGATGTGGTGGCCGGTCAAGCGGCGGCATGCGAAGTCGTTGCTGTGAAATGATTTATAAGGAGGCCTTTCAGTTGTTGAGTCTGTTTGCCGGCGGTTGGGTGACCTACTCCTCGCAAAACTCTCGCTATCTTGTTCCCCTTCAAGCAGTTACGTTGAGGGCGCCTTCCGCATCTATCTAGATGCGGCTCCATTGAAGCGATCTTTGGAGCGTGGGGATGGCCGGATCCCGTGATGCCTTCCGCATCTATCTAGATGCGGCTCCATTGAAGCGCCTCATGCAGGCTGTTGACAGCCCCCTGGATACCGCCCTTCCGCATCTATCTAGATGCGGCTCCATTGAAGCAGTGGAAGAGCGGCACCACGCACGCGATCACGGACCCTTCCGCATCTATCTAGATGCGGCTCCATTGAAGCGCTCGAGCCGGACCCCAAGGGATCCGTACCAGCGGATCCTTCCGCATCTATCTAGATGCGGCTCCATTGAAGCAACATGGGCTGGGGCGATGGGACGCGGGGCCTCTCCTCCCTTCCGCATCTATCTAGATGCGGCTCCATTGAAGCCGTTGCCGAGGGCCGAGCAGGTTGCCCAGTTCGGCCACCTTCCGCATCTATCTAGATGCGGCTCCATTGAAGCTCCTGCGCGACGGCAAGATCAACGTCGCTTACTACGTACCTTCCGCATCTATCTAGATGCGGCTCCATTGAAGCAGGAGGAGGTACGTCTCCAGAAAGAGCGGGTCGCCTTCCTTCCGCATCTATCTAGATGCGGCTCCATTGAAGCCTTGCGTGAGGTCAATATAGTATGGCGCGACACGACGCCCTTCCGCATCTATCTAGATGCGGCTCCATTGAAGCCGGCGGCACGGGCTCACGGTCGTGAACCCGGCCCAGCTGCCTTCCGCATCTATCTAGATGCGGCTCCATTGAAGCGCCGGGTGGGCGCGCAACGTCATCGTCTGGGACAAGCAGCCTTCCGCATCTATCTAGATGCGGCTCCATTGAAGCAGGGTATCGCCCCCGCGATGGCGACGGGCTTCGAAAACCCTTCCGCATCTATCTAGATGCGGCTCCATTGAAGCGGTTCCCGCCCGCCTGCCGGGTGACGCCACGGGGGTGCCTTCCGCATCTATCTAGATGCGGCTCCATTGAAGCATGACGTTCTTGGCGACGATGGTGTCCGCCGCCTGGCCGCCTTCCGCATCTATCTAGATGCGGCTCCATTGAAGCCCCTCGTCGAGTGCCGCGACCCACGCCTTCACGCGCGCCCTTCCGCATCTATCTAGATGCGGCTCCATTGAAGCGACCGGACATGGAATGCCGTCATCGACGTGTTTGCCTCCTTCCGCATCTATCTAGATGCGGCTCCATTGAAGCGCGGCCCGCCGACGAGATCAAGGGGTCCGCCAAGGGACCCTTCCGCATCTATCTAGATGCGGCTCCATTGAAGCATTGGCGGGGCGACGGTAATCCCGATGACAGCCCCCGACCTTCCGCATCTATCTAGATGCGGCTCCATTGAAGCCGGAACGCAACCACTCCAGTACCGGAGCAAGCGTCCCCCTTCCGCATCTATCTAGATGCGGCTCCATTGAAGCGAGGTGGCCCGGCGCAAGTTCCCGGACCTCGCGGCGCTCCCTTCCGCATCTATCTAGATGCGGCTCCATTGAAGCTCCAATCGCTTGCCCTCGGCCTTGCTCTTGACCCTGACCCCTTCCGCATCTATCTAGATGCGGCTCCATTGAAGCGATCATCACCGCAGGGGTCGTATCGTCATCACCGCCCCTTCCGCATCTATCTAGATGCGGCTCCATTGAAGCCTGTGGACGTTGGCCCGCCAGTTGTTGGCTCCGGTGTCCCTTCCGCATCTATCTAGATGCGGCTCCATTGAAGCGCAAGGTAAATGGGGCGGGCACGGGGATCGTGGGGGCCTTCCGCATCTATCTAGATGCGGCTCCATTGAAGCTTCCTGGCACGTCAGGTCGACGAAACCGCCGAACGACCTCCTTCCGCATCTATCTAGATGCGGCTCCATTGAAGCAACCTGAAACGGTACGTCAGGGGGTAAACCATGGGCCTTCCGCATCTATCTAGATGCGGCTCCATTGAAGCGGGGTCACCCCGTTGCGCGCCATCGTGGGGTGAGACGACCTTCCGCATCTATCTAGATGCGGCTCCATTGAAGCTAGCCCTCCCAACTAGTGTAGTCAGCAGGGGACTCGCCGCCTTCCGCATCTATCTAGATGCGGCTCCATTGAAGCAGCGTCACAGGTTCCTGGACCCCGTAGGGCGTCTGCCTTCCGCATCTATCTAGATGCGGCTCCATTGAAGCGCATTTCGCGTCATAGGCGCGGCGCGAGACCCACGGCCACCTTCCGCATCTATCTAGATGCGGCTCCATTGAAGCGACGCCACAATCGCGAGCGCGGTATCCGTCTCCGATCCTTCCGCATCTATCTAGATGCGGCTCCATTGAAGCGCGGTAGTTGCCCGCCAAGCTGGCCGCCACGTCCTCGTCCTTCCGCATCTATCTAGATGCGGCTCCATTGAAGCGGACTCGCCTTCGAGACGGAAGAGCTGATCACCGACTCCCTTCCGCATCTATCTAGATGCGGCTCCATTGAAGCACCGCGTCAAATGCTAGGTCCGCATTTTCCCCGAGATCCCTTCCGCATCTATCTAGATGCGGCTCCATTGAAGCGAAGCCACCCCGTAGGTATCGGGGAGAATGTCAGGGCCCTTCCGCATCTATCTAGATGCGGCTCCATTGAAGCGCGCGCAGGGTCAGGCTGCCGATGCGTCACGGGTTGATCCCTTCCGCATCTATCTAGATGCGGCTCCATTGAAGCGCACCGCCGCGAGAGCCAAGAGTGGACAGCTTCCCGCCCTTCCGCATCTATCTAGATGCGGCTCCATTGAAGCTCCGGCAGCAGGGAGGCCAGCAGGCGGATGTCGGACTCCCTTCCGCATCTATCTAGATGCGGCTCCATTGAAGCCGCCGTGACGAGACGGCCCGGACCACAGCGGAGGCAGCCTTCCGCATCTATCTAGATGCGGCTCCATTGAAGCGGGGGAACGTGGGGACACAGATCAAGTTGGGATTCCAGCCTTCCGCATCTATCTAGATGCGGCTCCATTGAAGCAATCTTAATCGCGGTGTTGCCAGGCCCTGGTTGGAATCCCTTCCGCATCTATCTAGATGCGGCTCCATTGAAGCGGCGTGGACCAGAGCCGCAATGACTTGGCGTTTCAGCAGCCTTCCGCATCTATCTAGATGCGGCTCCATTGAAGCGACCTGAACATGCTGGATCGCGGGTATACCCGGACCGACCTTCCGCATCTATCTAGATGCGGCTCCATTGAAGCCTCAACCACCGACCCAGCACGCCCACATCCTCAACCGCCTTCCGCATCTATCTAGATGCGGCTCCATTGAAGCATCCGAAACGCGGCAAAGACCCGCGCACTCGCGGGAATCCTTCCGCATCTATCTAGATGCGGCTCCATTGAAGCAGGATCTGTGCCTTCTGTTCGGCATTGAGGGAGCGGGAGCCTTCCGCATCTATCTAGATGCGGCTCCATTGAAGCCCAGCGACGCCGGTTGCCGCACCCCATGTGACAGGCCTTCCGCATCTATCTAGATGCGGCTCCATTGAAGCATCGTCCGATCGCACGCCTCGTTCCAGCGCTCGGCGTCCCTTCCGCATCTATCTAGATGCGGCTCCATTGAAGCGTGTGGCCCGGGGTGTTCCCCGCGTGGAAGTAGATCCCCTTCCGCATCTATCTAGATGCGGCTCCATTGAAGCTACGGGCCGAAGCACCACTGGCTCGACGACTACGGGCCTTCCGCATCTATCTAGATGCGGCTCCATTGAAGCTCTGCGGAGTGGAGCAGGTCGGGCACCGAAGGCATACCTTCCGCATCTATCTAGATGCGGCTCCATTGAAGCCAGTCGCTCGAGCGGGAGGACGTGCGCGATTGGGAGACCTTCCGCATCTATCTAGATGCGGCTCCATTGAAGCTCGCGTGCCAGGGCCGCGAGCGGCGCCTGAGGCTCCCTTCCGCATCTATCTAGATGCGGCTCCATTGAAGCTACGGCGAGCAGATCCATCAGCACCTGTACGACGTAACCTTCCGCATCTATCTAGATGCGGCTCCATTGAAGCGGCGATCCAGGTGATCGAGCGCTGCCGCTGGAGCCAGCGGCCTTCCGCATCTATCTAGATGCGGCTCCATTGAAGCGGAGGGGCTTGGGCTGGTGTCGAACCAGCCCGCATACCTTCCGCATCTATCTAGATGCGGCTCCATTGAAGCCGCCGGCCGCTGTGGAGCACGGTCGACGAGTTTCTGCCCCTTCCGCATCTATCTAGATGCGGCTCCATTGAAGCGTACCAGGCGAACTTCCGGGGCGAGAGCCGCACCCGCGGCCTTCCGCATCTATCTAGATGCGGCTCCATTGAAGCATCTGGGCCGCCTCGGCCCGCATTTCCGCGACCATCCCTTCCGCATCTATCTAGATGCGGCTCCATTGAAGCTCGGCGCTGGCCAGGTTGGCGACACTCTCCACATCGACCAGCCTTCCGCATCTATCTAGATGCGGCTCCATTGAAGCAGCGTCGGTCGCCGGCGGGAAGCCACCGCAAGCGATGCCTTCCGCATCTATCTAGATGCGGCTCCATTGAAGCCCGCCGCCTCCGCCGGGCGTCGCCTGGCTAGCCGACCGGCCTTCCGCATCTATCTAGATGCGGCTCCATTGAAGCGTCCGAACCGAGGGCGAGGCCGGCGCCATTGCGATCCTTCCGCATCTATCTAGATGCGGCTCCATTGAAGCACATCGAGGACGGTTACACCACCTGCCCGGCGTGCCGGCCTTCCGCATCTATCTAGATGCGGCTCCATTGAAGCACGAGATGCATGACGTGGGCGTCCCACGCTTCGCCCTCCTTCCGCATCTATCTAGATGCGGCTCCATTGAAGCCCCGGCATCGGGCTACTTGATCGGGGGTTCGAGCTTCCTTCCGCATCTATCTAGATGCGGCTCCATTGAAGCGTTGCCGGCGCTGGTGGTGAGCCTGAACCTGCGGCGTCCCTTCCGCATCTATCTAGATGCGGCTCCATTGAAGCGCCGGGCCACCAACGCCGCCGGCCTCAGGCGGTTGGCCGGCCTTCCGCATCTATCTAGATGCGGCTCCATTGAAGCTACACGACGTATCACCCCGCCTACATCTTGCGGAACCCCCTTCCGCATCTATCTAGATGCGGCTCCATTGAAGCGCGCTTGATATCCTCGATCAGCTTCGCGGCCTCCTCCCTTCCGCATCTATCTAGATGCGGCTCCATTGAAGCGAGGCGAGCTCCCCAACAGAAAGCCGCCCTGGCGGCCTTCCGCATCTATCTAGATGCGGCTCCATTGAAGCCCAGCGCCTGCGGCCAGTTCGCCCCACTATTCGCCCGCCTTCCGCATCTATCTAGATGCGGCTCCATTGAAGCGGGTGGATTGCGTGCGGCGACCGAAGCCGTGCGTTCCCTTCCGCATCTATCTAGATGCGGCTCCATTGAAGCGCCGCGCGCCGGGGGGTGTCGCGGAAGTGGGGGTCACCTTCCGCATCTATCTAGATGCGGCTCCATTGAAGCAGCGCCACGACGGTACAGCGCGCGACCAACTCATCGACCCTTCCGCATCTATCTAGATGCGGCTCCATTGAAGCGTGCGGTCACGACTGCCCCCCCTCGCCCCGCTCGGTTCCCTTCCGCATCTATCTAGATGCGGCTCCATTGAAGCGCTTCCGCCACCACCCGCGGGCGGCGCCTTGAACCCCTTCCGCATCTATCTAGATGCGGCTCCATTGAAGCACGAATACGCGCTGCGGCGACTTCCAGGCGAGCGGTGTCCCTTCCGCATCTATCTAGATGCGGCTCCATTGAAGCACGGCGCACCTGCAGCGCCGCAACGGCACCTTCGTCCCTTCCGCATCTATCTAGATGCGGCTCCATTGAAGCGTCGACCGGCCTGCCAACCCCGCAGCGACGGTGCTGCCCTTCCGCATCTATCTAGATGCGGCTCCATTGAAGCGTCTTGATCCCCACGGTCGAGACACGCATGACGCGCGCCTTCCGCATCTATCTAGATGCGGCTCCATTGAAGCCGCGTCCAGTTCCACGCCAACGGCATCGCCCGCTGGGTGCCTTCCGCATCTATCTAGATGCGGCTCCATTGAAGCGCGGCGGAGGTGCCGGGGTTCGTGGGGCTGCTCACGGCCGCCTTCCGCATCTATCTAGATGCGGCTCCATTGAAGCGCGGGAATCGTGACCGTCCACGTCTCGCCATCCTGGGCCTTCCGCATCTATCTAGATGCGGCTCCATTGAAGCTCGACGCGCCCGATGAGGCCGTCGGGCGTGTGCTCCCTTCCGCATCTATCTAGATGCGGCTCCATTGAAGCTCCATGGCGGTCAACTGATCCATCGAGCGAATGCGGTTCCTTCCGCATCTATCTAGATGCGGCTCCATTGAAGCGTGCCAACTTTGTCGGGCGCCGCCGTTCCACGACCAGCCTTCCGCATCTATCTAGATGCGGCTCCATTGAAGCATTGCGTCGAGCGTGCTGACCTTCCGCTCGATCCACTCCCTTCCGCATCTATCTAGATGCGGCTCCATTGAAGCCAGCCATTCGTCGACGAGCTCGCGCCAGGTGACCCAGGGCCTTCCGCATCTATCTAGATGCGGCTCCATTGAAGCGTGACACGGCGGGACGCTTCGGCGCGGGCAGCCTTCCTTCCGCATCTATCTAGATGCGGCTCCATTGAAGCGTGGCCGAAGGCGACATCGCCGGCGACTACATCGACCTTCCGCATCTATCTAGATGCGGCTCCATTGAAGCCTCCGATGACGTTCCCTGCCCACCGTGCGATCGGCCGCGACCTTCCGCATCTATCTAGATGCGGCTCCATTGAAGCTCGCCGGGCGAGTGGCGCGCCCTGTCGCTGGCCAAGCAGCCTTCCGCATCTATCTAGATGCGGCTCCATTGAAGCGTGGTTCTCGGCCCCCGTGCTCGTAACACGGGGGCTCTTCCTTCCGCATCTATCTAGATGCGGCTCCATTGAAGCCGACTTCACGGCGATGCCGATGCGCAGCGCCGACAGCAGCCTTCCGCATCTATCTAGATGCGGCTCCATTGAAGCGTGCGGCAGTCGATTCTCCAGACCCTGACCGGGAACGCCCTTCCGCATCTATCTAGATGCGGCTCCATTGAAGCGCCCTTAACAGCGTCCCGGTCGATGAGATCTGGCTGTACCACCTTCCGCATCTATCTAGATGCGGCTCCATTGAAGCGAGAAGGTGGGGGCGCGCCCGACCGACGTCATCGCCACCCTCCTTCCGCATCTATCTAGATGCGGCTCCATTGAAGCGGACCGCCAGATCCTGGCCGAGGAGGCCGCCGCGGAACCTTCCGCATCTATCTAGATGCGGCTCCATTGAAGCGCGTCGCGGGGCAGCATGTCCCAGCGGTTTTCGAGGACCCTTCCGCATCTATCTAGATGCGGCTCCATTGAAGCCCCGCGCTGCATATGCGGGTCGTGCCGACGACGGTGAACCTTCCGCATCTATCTAGATGCGGCTCCATTGAAGCGGACGTTTGGCCGGTGGGGATCCGATCGGCACGCCCGCCCTTCCGCATCTATCTAGATGCGGCTCCATTGAAGCGATCTGGACGGCATCGGCTTGCATCTGGGCGACGAGCCCCCTTCCGCATCTATCTAGATGCGGCTCCATTGAAGCGATGCCCTCAACATCGAATGGCTCTATGAACCCGAACCTTCCGCATCTATCTAGATGCGGCTCCATTGAAGCGGTCAACCGCGCCCCGACATCGCGGCGTTCACGAAGGACCTTCCGCATCTATCTAGATGCGGCTCCATTGAAGCAGCCGGACCTCGGGCGGGGGGTACGCCGTCGACGGCCTTCCGCATCTATCTAGATGCGGCTCCATTGAAGCCAGAAGGGGCGACGGACGTGGATGGGCAGTTATCGTGACCCTTCCGCATCTATCTAGATGCGGCTCCATTGAAGCTAGGCGTCGATCTGCGTCTGCTGCTCGGCAGAGATGTCCCTTCCGCATCTATCTAGATGCGGCTCCATTGAAGCATCTCCCGCTCAGCATACTGTTCGCGGACATCGGTCCATCCTTCCGCATCTATCTAGATGCGGCTCCATTGAAGCGTGTGAATCGACAGGGCGCGGGAGATGACCTCGACTGCCTTCCGCATCTATCTAGATGCGGCTCCATTGAAGCTGAGGCCAAGGCACGCCGTGAGCGCGAAGCCCGCCGCACCTTCCGCATCTATCTAGATGCGGCTCCATTGAAGCCTGCTGATCGCCAGGCCCTTCGCGGCCACCAGTACGCCCCTTCCGCATCTATCTAGATGCGGCTCCATTGAAGCATCATGGCGGGTGTCAAGCCCGCTGAGCCCGAACTGCCTTCCGCATCTATCTAGATGCGGCTCCATTGAAGCCGCCAGGCCGATATACGCCGCGGAGTCGGGATGCAACCCTTCCGCATCTATCTAGATGCGGCTCCATTGAAGCGGCCAGTCCGTCGCCCACCAAGAGGCACCCTTCCGTGTCCCTTCCGCATCTATCTAGATGCGGCTCCATTGAAGCGTCGGCGTCGTCGTGTACCTGGCGATCGAGGTACGCGGCCTTCCGCATCTATCTAGATGCGGCTCCATTGAAGCGGGGTTCGTCACGCGACCGGACGATTTTTCGAGCGACCCTTCCGCATCTATCTAGATGCGGCTCCATTGAAGCTGGAGGTCGCCGCTCGCAGCACCCACGCCGGCCGACGATCCTTCCGCATCTATCTAGATGCGGCTCCATTGAAGCCAGCGACGCGCAACCCAGGAACAGGAACAGGCCCGGAACCTTCCGCATCTATCTAGATGCGGCTCCATTGAAGCCGAACGACTGAAGCAGGGTGAGGCTGACGTTCAAGCGGCCTTCCGCATCTATCTAGATGCGGCTCCATTGAAGCCTCGATGCACCGGAGCCACCGGGCTACCGGTACGGGCAGCCTTCCGCATCTATCTAGATGCGGCTCCATTGAAGCCTGACTGGCGCCAGCTACCGTCGCTGACCGATGCGTTCCTTCCGCATCTATCTAGATGCGGCTCCATTGAAGCAGCGACGCCCGCTCGATCGGAGAGGAGCAAATCGTCGGCCTTCCGCATCTATCTAGATGCGGCTCCATTGAAGCCTCGATCGTCGCCGCGATGCCGCCCGGGAGCGCGGTGCCCCTTCCGCATCTATCTAGATGCGGCTCCATTGAAGCGCGATGTTGGCCATGTCGCGCTGCATCGCCAGCATGTCCCTTCCGCATCTATCTAGATGCGGCTCCATTGAAGCGCGGCCTCCGTGATCTCGGGCGAATCGGCCGAGTAGAGCCTTCCGCATCTATCTAGATGCGGCTCCATTGAAGCGAGAACATGCGCGTGGTCCGGTGGAACTCGCGCAAGTCCTTCCGCATCTATCTAGATGCGGCTCCATTGAAGCTGCTGGGACGGAGCGCGGTGCTCGGCGTGAAGCCGTCGCCCTTCCGCATCTATCTAGATGCGGCTCCATTGAAGCTGGCTCTACGCAGGGCTACTGGCAGTCGCGTCTCATCCTTCCGCATCTATCTAGATGCGGCTCCATTGAAGCTTGCAGAAATCGCCCCTGCTCAATTGGGGTCAGGTATCCTTCCGCATCTATCTAGATGCGGCTCCATTGAAGCCCGGTCACGCTCCCGACCGCACCCGACACCGATCCCACCCTTCCGCATCTATCTAGATGCGGCTCCATTGAAGCGCGGTGCCGGGACTCGGCGCACTGAAAACCGTCAAGGCCCCTTCCGCATCTATCTAGATGCGGCTCCATTGAAGCGCGGGATGCCGCTGGGAAGCCTCCAGACAGGCCGTGGAGCCTTCCGCATCTATCTAGATGCGGCTCCATTGAAGCGCTGGGACGGAGCGCGGTGCTCGGCGTGAAGCCGTCGCGCCTTCCGCATCTATCTAGATGCGGCTCCATTGAAGCTGCAAGAAGTTTCGTTCCGTGTCGCCCCGATCGTACAGCCTTCCGCATCTATCTAGATGCGGCTCCATTGAAGCGCCAAGCGACTGCTCGACGATGCGCGGATGGCGTCGTCCTTCCGCATCTATCTAGATGCGGCTCCATTGAAGCTCGGGGTCGTCTGAGCCGCCCGTACACTTCGGGACCACCCTTCCGCATCTATCTAGATGCGGCTCCATTGAAGCGCGCATGGGGAAAATTGTGTGCGTGGTGATCGGCTCAACCTTCCGCATCTATCTAGATGCGGCTCCATTGAAGCGAGCGTGGCGGTTACGGCATCTGAGCGAAGTCGATCCTTCCGCATCTATCTAGATGCGGCTCCATTGAAGCCACGGAAGCGCACACCCCGCCACGCCGGCCTTCCCCCTTCCGCATCTATCTAGATGCGGCTCCATTGAAGCCAGGCGTTCCACCGCTGGTGGGATAAGGCGACCTGGCAGCCTTCCGCATCTATCTAGATGCGGCTCCATTGAAGCAAGCGTGATCTGTTCACCTGCCAGTACTGCGGCAAACGTCCTTCCGCATCTATCTAGATGCGGCTCCATTGAAGCATCGAGGGTGAGAACATCACCCTCGATGTGACTCACGACACCCTTCCGCATCTATCTAGATGCGGCTCCATTGAAGCGATGAAGCCGAAGTCCTGCATCTCGCGCCGGAGCAGCTCCTTCCGCATCTATCTAGATGCGGCTCCATTGAAGCATGATGGTCTCCTCTCGATTCCCGAGCGGTTAGGCGATCCTTCCGCATCTATCTAGATGCGGCTCCATTGAAGCCGCCCCGGCCCAACCGGTCCCGGCGTCACCCGCGCAGCCTTCCGCATCTATCTAGATGCGGCTCCATTGAAGCGGGGGAGCTTGGCAAACAACTTGGCCGGGACGATCACCCTTCCGCATCTATCTAGATGCGGCTCCATTGAAGCCCCTCTTCGCCGACGGCGGCGACGGCGGCAAGGCCGTCCCTTCCGCATCTATCTAGATGCGGCTCCATTGAAGCAAAGGGGACCGGGATGACGTGCTCGACCTGGTAATGGGCCTTCCGCATCTATCTAGATGCGGCTCCATTGAAGCCGGCCGACACAGGCACACGCCGCAATCGGATGGGCTTCCTTCCGCATCTATCTAGATGCGGCTCCATTGAAGCTTGGCGCGGTCCAGTTGCCGCTCGGTGCCGCGACCCCCCTTCCGCATCTATCTAGATGCGGCTCCATTGAAGCAGCTCGCGCCACAACGTGTCGTCCGCGATCGGCGCCACCTTCCGCATCTATCTAGATGCGGCTCCATTGAAGCGCGCTGGCGGATCCCGAGCTCCCGGCCGAGCCGGACCCCTTCCGCATCTATCTAGATGCGGCTCCATTGAAGCGCGGCGGCGATCGATTGCTCGGCTGCTGACAGCGCCCTTCCGCATCTATCTAGATGCGGCTCCATTGAAGCCACGACGAGGGACGGACCGGATGACGGAGATCACCGAGCGCCTTCCGCATCTATCTAGATGCGGCTCCATTGAAGCGCACCCGGCCGGCCGGCGATCTGGAGAACCTAACTCGCCCTTCCGCATCTATCTAGATGCGGCTCCATTGAAGCCGTCTGGGCTGAGGCGAGCCCGTACCGGACGACGTCCTTCCGCATCTATCTAGATGCGGCTCCATTGAAGCGCGGAGGGCGACGCGGGATGGGCCTCGGGAAACTCGTCCCTTCCGCATCTATCTAGATGCGGCTCCATTGAAGCGCGGCGTAAGCCGCGCATCGGTGGTGACGCATGGCGCCTTCCGCATCTATCTAGATGCGGCTCCATTGAAGCATCGCACACCCGCTGAAATACGCCCGCGAGCGCTTCCCTTCCGCATCTATCTAGATGCGGCTCCATTGAAGCGATTGGCTGCGCGGCGAGGGCATCCATCGGAGCACCCACCTTCCGCATCTATCTAGATGCGGCTCCATTGAAGCGTCTGCTGCAGGCCGGAGCCGAAGCCCACCACGGCCGCCCTTCCGCATCTATCTAGATGCGGCTCCATTGAAGCGTCGACGGATCGGCGCCGCCCCGGGACGGGTCGCCCCCCTTCCGCATCTATCTAGATGCGGCTCCATTGAAGCCGGGTGGACCTGGACGTAATGCGTCCCGCCGTCGGGCACCTTCCGCATCTATCTAGATGCGGCTCCATTGAAGCGCGTTCGGCGCGCTCCTGCTCCCGGCGCACCTGGCACGCCTTCCGCATCTATCTAGATGCGGCTCCATTGAAGCGATCTCCACGAGGGGATCGCCGCGCGTGCCGCCGAGCGGCCTTCCGCATCTATCTAGATGCGGCTCCATTGAAGCCACAAACCCGAGTTGCCGCCCTCGGTCCGTCGGGATGCCTTCCGCATCTATCTAGATGCGGCTCCATTGAAGCACGACGGCCGGTGCGGCGTACATGAACCTTGGTGCGCCCTTCCGCATCTATCTAGATGCGGCTCCATTGAAGCGAAGTAGTGCGTGGCGTGAAACATCGGGCTCCGAAGCCCCTTCCGCATCTATCTAGATGCGGCTCCATTGAAGCCCTGCCAGTCGCGTGTGGGCTGACGACCGCTGCGCCAGCCTTCCGCATCTATCTAGATGCGGCTCCATTGAAGCGGCAGCTGCCGGCCCCCCTGGCCCGCGATGTCCTGCAGCCTTCCGCATCTATCTAGATGCGGCTCCATTGAAGCGTATGGTAGGTGAGGCCGCGCCTCTGTCGCACGATGTACCTTCCGCATCTATCTAGATGCGGCTCCATTGAAGCACGGCCACCGGCGTGGGCGTCAAAGCGATCAGCGCCTTCCTTCCGCATCTATCTAGATGCGGCTCCATTGAAGCCGGCTATCGCCATCGGCGACCAGGCCGAAGCGCGCTCGGCCCTTCCGCATCTATCTAGATGCGGCTCCATTGAAGCGACCCGTACCGTACCCCGCTCGACCTGTGGATGGAGAACCTTCCGCATCTATCTAGATGCGGCTCCATTGAAGCGCGGCGGCGATCGATTGCTCGGCTGCTGACAGCGCCACCCTTCCGCATCTATCTAGATGCGGCTCCATTGAAGCGACACCGACGAAGCCGACCTCAAGGTCGAGTTCTTCCCCCTTCCGCATCTATCTAGATGCGGCTCCATTGAAGCCGTGGCGTGGTGGAACGGGACGTGGGCGGCGTTCCGGGCGCCTTCCGCATCTATCTAGATGCGGCTCCATTGAAGCGGCGACGGATCGGCGCGGCGCCGGGCCGGGTCGCCCCCCTTCCGCATCTATCTAGATGCAGCTCCATTGAAGCTCGTGTACGCTGGTGGCGGCGAGGGTGGGCCAAACGACCTTCCGCATCTATCTAGATGCGGCTCCATTGAAGCCGCGTCGACGAGATACGGGTGTGCGTGCATCGGATGGGCCTTCCGCATCTATCTAGATGCGGCTCCATTGAAGCTGGTCCACGCCATAGTACTCTCGCGCCAGAAGGGACGGGCCTTCCGCATCTATCTAGATGCGGCTCCATTGAAGCATGTGGCTTACTCCATTGAAAAAGGTTCACACACTATAGCCTTCCGCATCTATCTAGATGCGGCTCCATTGAAGCACGGCGGCCCAGTCCTGGAACTCCAGTCCGCGCGTGCGCCTTCCGCATCTATCTAGATGCGGCTCCATTGAAGCGCGACCCGCAGCCAGCGGCGCCGGCTATCCAGGACGAACCTTCCGCATCTATCTAGATGCGGCTCCATTGAAGCCCGGAAATGGTCGACCTCGACAAGAACGAGCCGGAAGACCCTTCCGCATCTATCTAGATGCGGCTCCATTGAAGCGTAGTTGCCGCGCAGCAGGTCGATCAGGCCGCGATCCTTCCGCATCTATCTAGATGCGGCTCCATTGAAGCGCTCGCTGCGCAAAACGCATCACGTCCACCCCGCCTCCTTCCGCATCTATCTAGATGCGGCTCCATTGAAGCAGTGGGGCCAGGGCGTAGGCGATGATGTCGGCGTCCCTTCCGCATCTATCTAGATGCGGCTCCATTGAAGCCGGCGGGAGGTGGGGGACCATACCGAACTCGCGCCGGCCTTCCGCATCTATCTAGATGCGGCTCCATTGAAGCGATGACACCCTCGCGCTCACGCGCTCGGAGCGTCGCTCCCTTCCGCATCTATCTAGATGCGGCTCCATTGAAGCGAGCGGATCACGTCCGCCGCTGTTGATGTCGGGCGTGCCTTCCGCATCTATCTAGATGCGGCTCCATTGAAGCGGGTACCCGGTGTCGAACGTGTCGACCCCGTAGCCGGGGCCTTCCGCATCTATCTAGATGCGGCTCCATTGAAGCACGGCGCGAGTCAGGTCCGGCAAGTAGCGGCGGTGCAGCTCCCTTCCGCATCTATCTAGATGCGGCTCCATTGAAGCAAGAACTCCGACAGCACGAAGGCTGCGCACCAGACCTTCCGCATCTATCTAGATGCGGCTCCATTGAAGCAGCGGCACATCATCGTATGCCCTGCAAGCCTTGTCGGCATCCTTCCGCATCTATCTAGATGCGGCTCCATTGAAGCCTCTGGATTCCCGCCGACACGGCGCGCGAGCGGCAGAACCTTCCGCATCTATCTAGATGCGGCTCCATTGAAGCTTCGCCCAGAGCCCCGGAGGCCCGCCCTGCGTCCCCCCTTCCGCATCTATCTAGATGCGGCTCCATTGAAGCCCGGCGCCGTCCGGGGCCTTGCTGACGACGGTATCGCCTTCCGCATCTATCTAGATGCGGCTCCATTGAAGCAGTTGGTTGTGGGTTTTAATCGTGCGAAAAAGAAAGGCCTTCCGCATCTATCTAGATGCGGCTCCATTGAAGCGATGCGCAGATAGCGTCATCATCGGCGCGGTACGGCGCCTTCCGCATCTATCTAGATGCGGCTCCATTGAAGCGTGGCAGAGCTGCGCCGGATTGGCGCCGGAGAGGAGCTGGCCTTCCGCATCTATCTAGATGCGGCTCCATTGAAGCACGAGGCGAAGGCGCGGACGACCGCGGAAAAGTGGCCTTCCGCATCTATCTAGATGCGGCTCCATTGAAGCAGCATTCGATCGATCCGGACTACCGGACCGAGGCGCGCCCTTCCGCATCTATCTAGATGCGGCTCCATTGAAGCCTGGGCCGCTTCCTGCGCCAGCGACACGCAGCCGGTCCCTTCCGCATCTATCTAGATGCGGCTCCATTGAAGCGTGAGGGCGCTCAGGTCGGCCATCATCTCACCGACGCGGCCTTCCGCATCTATCTAGATGCGGCTCCATTGAAGCGGCCAAAGCCGTGCGCCCGGCCGTGATCTGCCTGGAGACCTTCCGCATCTATCTAGATGCGGCTCCATTGAAGCTCTGCTTCATCCGCCAGCACCATGTCAAACGTTCCCCCTTCCGCATCTATCTAGATGCGGCTCCATTGAAGCGATCCGGCGGCGATTCATCCGATCCTGATGGGCCACCCTTCCGCATCTATCTAGATGCGGCTCCATTGAAGCGGGTTACGGTGGCATCGTATACGCCAGATCGTTCCGCTCCCTTCCGCATCTATCTAGATGCGGCTCCATTGAAGCGATCTCCACGAGGGGATCGCCGCGCGTGCCGCCGAGCGGCCTTCCGCATCTATCTAGATGCGGCTCCATTGAAGCGTGCATCCCGTAGCACGGAGTGGCTGTGTAGATCACACCCTTCCGCATCTACCTAGATGCGGCTCCATTGAAGCCCGTGCGGGGCCGGCGTGGCGACGCCCGCCACCGGACACCCTACCTAGCGATGCGGCCCCATTGAAGCCAGTTCGTCGTGAGCGCGCCGTCACGGTTCCTGGCTAGCCTTTCCGCATCTACCTAGACACGACATCATGAAGTCGGTGATACGGGAACGATGCGATCCTGATTCCTATCCAAAACGGCAATATGTAGAAGGGCTGGCATGTTTGATGCTGCATCATTGCTGCGGATGGGCTCGAGGTGCGCAGCTGCAAGTCGATGGAGCGCTCCTGTCGCACGCCGATCCGATATTGATGCGTAGGCAACGAACCTCCCTCTCTGGAGCGACCGTTGGCATCGTTATCGAGCGTCATCGATCCAGATCCTGCGGCTCTCCTTCGGAAAGCGGCAGCTGAGTTACTCGACCCCGCCAATTCCAGCGGGTCAGGGTCGCTGACGACGCCCGGGCCGCTCCTGGTGCTTCGCCAGGGTGGGTTGCGAGACGACCTCTTTGCGCTCGCGGCTGCCGCCGGAGTACCCGGTTGGCTTGACCCGCCGGTATGCGTCTTCCACGAGATTGCCGTCCGCTTTGGTGCTACACCGCGACGGCCGCTTGGCAGCTTCGAACGAGCGGCCCTCATCGAGGAGATACTTCACACTAGGGGCCAGGAACTGTTTCGTAACCGCGAGGGTGCGTTCCTGGCGGCCGTGGATCAGTTCGTCGGCGAACTTGCGTCCGAGGACGTGACTCCCGAAGCCTTCGCAGCGGCCGTTTCCCTGAGCGGGATGCATGAACCGTTTCAGCGGATCCGAGACGAAATCATGGTCGACGTCTATTGTGCCTATTGCCAGGAGCTCGATCGCTCCGGCTCCCGCGATGGACGTGACACGCTCGTGGATACGGCTGTGGCGATCGAAGCCGACCCGGAAGCGTTTGCGGAACGTCTCGACGGTCGGCGAGAGCTGAGGATCGTTGGGCTTTCCGATACCCGGGGTGGGTGGGTGAAATTGCTGTCCGCGCTGCAGTTGTCGACCGCAATCGATCGGATCGTTCTTTACACTACGACGCCACCCCAGATCCCTGGTCTGCATCTGTCACGGCCCGACCTGCCGTTGCCAACCGATGTCCATACGGTGCGGCCGGTTGAGGCTATTGCAGCATCGGATGAGGACGATGAACTGGAGACTGTGGCTGAACGGATCCGGCGGCTCGTCGAGCAGGGTGCTCGGCCGCATCGCATTGCCGTCGTTGCACGTGATGGCCGTCCTTATCTCGACCTTGCCCTGCGTGCCCTGCGCCGAGCAGGCGTGCCCGCGACGGCCAGGCGTCGAGTCAGCCTGCTGGAGATTCCCGTCGTTCGCGCCGTGCTTGCCGCGCTCAATGGAGCTGCGAACGGATGGACGCGTCGTGACCTGGTCGAAGTGGGCTCCCAACCGTGCTTCGCCAGTGATGTCGATACCCGTGTCGTGAATTATCTCGGCTATCGCGAGCGGATCACTGGCCTTACAGCATGGGGTGCTGCTTTCGAGCGGCTCGTCGTCGAGGCCCGCGCCGCCGAAGCGGCCGCCGATAGCAACGACGACCGACGGCCCCGGACTCTGCCCGCCGAATGGGTCGAGCGAGCGCGTGATCGGTTCGAGGCCTTCTGTGCCGACGTGAGTCCACTCGGCACCTCACGCCCGCTGAAAGCTTGGCTGAGCTGGCTGCACACCTGGTTGGAAGAGGATCCGTGGCGGATCGCGGTCAGGATTGGCCGGGTCGTCGGCGAGGAGTGGGGAGCGCTTCGCATCGACCTCAAGGGCTGGGAGAGCCTTCGAGTCGTGATCGCTGAATGGAAGGAGGCAACTGATCGGTGGCCCGGCGACCAGACGCCGCTTCCGGCGGCGCGGTTCCTCGACCGCCTTCGCGCCATGCTCGCCGGTGACCTGGCCTTCTACACAGAAGTGCGTCGCGGTGTGCAGGTACAGGAGGCGCTTGCTGCGTCCTGCCGAAGCTTCGATCATGTCTTTCTGGTTGGTATGAACGCCGGAGCATTCCCCCGCCATCCACCCGCATCACTGCTGTATGGTGAGCTCGACCGTGAAATGCTCCGGACTGCCGGCCTTCCACTTGCCACGACCGCAGAATGGGAGGCACAGGAACGGACGCTGTTCGACACGCTCAGGGCATCGGCATGCGAATCTCTGACTGTGAGCTGGGTAGCGAGGGACGAGCTTGGTGGTCCTGCCAATGCATCGTCCTTTGTCGACCTGCTTTCTGATAACCTGTCGATAACGCCCATGAGGGAGAGCCGCCGGCCCGTCTACGCTACGGCATCGCTCGCAGATCACGCGGAACGCGTCGCTCGGATCGAGCGGGAGCGAGCGACAGGGCGCCTGTCACCATGGAACGGCGAGATCGTACTGCCTGATCTGCGTGCTTGGCTCGATGAGCGATATGGCGCGAGCCGGATCTGGGCCCCTACGCAGCTCGAAGCGTACGCAAAGTGTCCGTGGTCGTGGTTTTCCGAGCGTTTGCTGTGGCTTCGGGCTTATGACGATCCCAATGAGGATATGGACCCGCGGGTTCGCGGTACCGTATTGCATGACGCGCTCAACCGCTTCTACGACCAGGCGCGCGCGAAGGTTGGCGGACCCGTCTTTCTGCAGGATGACGATCGGGTGTGGGCGTTTCCGCTGCTTCGCGAGGCTCTTCGCTCGGCTGTCGACGAGGCGGGGGCCACGCTCTGGCTTGGTCACCCTGCGCTACGTGACATCAAGTACGACGAACTGACCAGGTTGCTCGATCGGTTTCTCGAGTTCGAGATCAGGGAGAACGAGAAGTCGCTCGACGGGCGCACCACGGCAGGGAAGACCGTTCGAACGGCGGTCGAGACGCACGAGCTTTCGTTCGAGGATGTCGAGCTGACACGCGGCGGGGAGACGATTCACTATCGCGGGATCGTCGATCGTATCGAAGTCGGGATCGATGATCGTGCGCCGGGCCGCTGGATCGCCGCCGTCGACTACAAAACGAGCAAGTGGGCCGCTCCCGGAGGCGGAAGCAGGGATGCCTGGGACGACGGCGTCGTGCTGCAGGTGCCCATGTATGCCCATGCCCTGACTCAGCTTCGCCCCGGTGTTGCGGTCTCTCGCGTGGAGTACCGTGCGATCAGGCATGCGATACGTGTACACCTGCTATCGCTCTTTAAGGTGAGCAGGAAGGGTATTCAGCCGGACGAGGTCGGACAGGCACGCATGGATGCCGCTCTCGATGCGGCCCTGGGCCACGCCCGCGAGGTTGGTGCGGGTCGGTTCCCCGCGCGCCCGGCCCGGTCATGCGGCTGTCCTCCCTTCTGTCATGCCTGGGACATATGTCGGGTCGCGGGCGGCCCGGGAACGCAGTGGGACACATGAGGCTGAACGATGCGCAGCGCGCCGCGGCGCACGATGCGGAGCGCCACGTGCTGGTCGATGCCGGGGCCGGGACCGGAAAGACCCAGTGCGTCGTCGGACGGCTGCTCTACGTGCTGGGCGAGGATGTTGCCGGGCGGCGCATTGCCGAAGACCGCCGGCTCGATCTGCGCGATGTGGCCGCGATCACATTCACGAACGTCGCAGCAGCCGATCTCCAACGCAAGCTGCGGAGCGCGCTGCGGGATGCCGGGTGCGACGACGAGGTCCATCGTGTCGATACGGCCCGAATCGGGACAATTCACGCGTTCTGTGCCCGCATCATCCGCGAATTTGCACTGCAGCTCGACCGGTCGCCCGGCCTCGAGGCGCTCGACGAGGCAGAGGGGATTGCGCTAGCGGTCGAATCCGCTCGCGAGGCGATGCTGTACGCGATCGAACAAGGGGATATCCCAGCCCTCCCGGCCTTGCTCGCTGAGCGGTCGGTGGAGGACGTTCAGGGGTGGGCGGCCAACCTGGCGTCGGACGCCGACCGCCTGGTGCATCTGAGCCGGGATCCCGATGCCAGCGAGCACGAACGGTGCGTTCTGGAGCTGGCGCGTCGGACGTTGGCTTCGATGCGACACCGGCTGGACGAGCGGGCGGCGCTCGACTTCGACTCGATGATCGGGCTGACCCGCGATCTTATCCGGGACCGTACCGACGTCCGCCGCGTACTGCAGCGTCGGATTCGTCTCCTCATCATCGATGAATTCCAGGACGTCGATCCTGTGCAGCAGGAGATCGCGTGGCTGCTGGGCGAGCCCGGTTCCGGTCGCGGTGACACAACGCGGCTGATGCTAGTCGGCGATCCCAAGCAGAGCATCTTCCGTTTCCGTAGGGCAGACGTCGCGGTCTGGACGCGGGTCCGCCGCGAACTCGAGGCGGGGCAGGGAGTCGTTCATACGCTGACGGAGAACTTCCGGTCGCGGCGGCCCATCCTGGGTTTCGTGGATGCCCTACTGGGCCCGGAGCTCGACGCGCCGGTCGATCTGGTGGCAGGCCGTGCCGACTTCGAGGTCTTGCACCAGCCGCTGGTGGCTGCTCCGCAGAATGATGTGACCGACACCTGCGTCGAGTTTCTGGTTCTCCCGCCGGCGGAGAATGGTAAAGCTCGTACGGGTGAAGCTGCGCGCGCACTCGAACTGCCGGCCGTCGCCGCCCGCATTGCGGAGCTGGTCGCATCGGGTACGCCTCCGGGCAATATCGCGATCCTTCTCTCTGCGTGGGGGGCGGCCGAACGGTACCGTGCCGCGCTGGCCGAACATGGCATCGCCTCGTGGACCTTGCGCAACGAGGGCTACTGGGAGCGGCGAGAGGTGTTGGATTGTCTCGTCGCATTGCAAGCGATTCTTGACCCGCTGGACGATCTTTCCCTGTTCGGGTTTCTGCGGAGCCCGATGGTCGCGGTCCGCGACGAAACGCTCCTGGATATCGGCCGCCAGGTCCGAACGCCTTACTGGCGGCATCTCGATCAGGTAGCCTGCGCCGAGGGCGAGCTGCTCGACTTCGGACGATCGATCGTTGCTCGATTCGCCGGGTTGCGCGACCGAATCCCTCACGACGAATTGCTCGAGGAGCTGCTCGAGGTCACGGGATATCTCGGCTACCTCCGATTGCTGGGCGAGGATGGGCGACAACCCGAAGCGAACGTGCGTAAACTGGTTCGTAAGCTGCGAGGCTGGCGCCATCTCACGCTTCGCGAAATCTTGCAGGATATCGCCGAGACGCGGGAGCGTGACCGCTGGTCGCAGGAGGGAGATGCGCCGCTCGCGTCGCGGGTCGATGCGGTCACCATCACGTCGATTCACGGCGCCAAAGGCCTGGAATGGCCTGTCGTGATCTGGGCGGACGTCGCCCGCAAGGTTGCCTTGCCGGATCATACGTTCCTCGTAGGGCGTGATGCGGTCCGACTTCGGTCTCCGAGCGCGGAGAAGCCGGAGGACGACCCGCGGTTTGCCGCGATCCGGCAGGCGGAACAGCTGGAGGGCTGGGCCGAACGGAAGCGGCTCTGGTACGTGGCGGCCACCCGGGCGCAGGATCGGCTGATCGTAGCCGGGGTGCCGCTGGGGGAGGTCGGTGCCTCGTTCGATGGAACCCCGGCCGAGTGCTTTCGGCGGCTGGAGGGGCTCGCTGTCACAGGGGTGCAGTATCGTGACCACTTGGGCGAGATGTTCCGAGCCGAGGTGCGGACTGCCGAACCAGTTCTGCCGTCCGAGCAGGTCGTTGTGTCGGGTTCCGTCCTGCCAGCCACTGAGTTGGGGGTCCGCCCAGCAGCTATCCTGGTTCCCATGGGCCGGGTCCGGCACTCGGCGTCTGAGCTGCTGACGTTTACGCGGTGCCAGCGGAAACACTGGTTCTCGTATGTGGCGGGGATCAGGGAGCCGCCGGTTGATCGGAAGAGCGCCGAGTTCATTGACGCGGTAGCGCGCGGGCACATCGTCCACGACGTACTAGAGCACCTGCGGGAGCTGGATGAGCTCGACGTGCTGCTGGAGGATGCGATCGGCCGGTGGGATCCGGATGCTCCTCCGCCGGAGGGGGTTGCCGGAGGGCGGTATCGGCATGCGTTACGGGAGGAGTTGGAGCGGGTGGCGACGCATCCGGAGTACCGGGCGGTGGCGGACCTGCCCGGAGCGAGACGGGAGCTTGATTTCGTGTGGCTGATGGGGGAGGGTCGGGAACTGCAGGGACGGATCGACCTCGCGGGCGAGCGGGAGGACGGGATCGTGCTGCTGGATGTGAAGACCGGTGCGGTGGCGGACCTGGCGGCTGCGCGTCGACGGGCGGGGGCTTACGCTCCGCAGCGAGATGCATATGTTAGAGCAGTGGAGGTTGTTGCGCGGCGACCGGTTGTGGAGTTTGCGTTTCATTTCTCGCAGGTGGGCTTTCAGGTTGCTGAGCAGACCTCGGCTGGGCTTCGCAATCAGGCGGCTGAGGAAATGGATGCGGTTCTTGCGGCGATTGAGGCCGGTGAGCAAGGCATCACGGCGGGGTGGCAGGAATGCCGGTTCTGCGGGTACAAGGCGGCGAGATGGTGCCGCGGTGCCGCCGGTGGGGAGAGGGGAAGAGAGGCCTTGTGAGTGCGCTCGACCTCTAAGAGGCCGAGCGCTGATCGTGGGTCTGGATCGCAATTTCGAGTTGACGCTCGCGCGAATCGGCAACCGCGTGCTCGCGGGGCCTACTGCCGCGCTCGAACAAAGTTTCTGGGGATGACAGCGTGATGATCGACGCCACTTCGCCTGCGGAATATTCCGCTTGGTTTGCACGTTTCGCTGCCAGTCCAAGTGGAATGCCGTTGATGCCACGAGAGTGGCAGGCGACGCTCGCTCAGGATCAGGTGCCTCGTTCAAACGTGATCCGTATCCCGACGGGCTATGGTAAGACGCTCGGCGTTCTCGGGGCGTGGCTCTATCATCGGGTGGAACGGGGTGATGATCGATGGCCACGGAGGCTCGTGTGGACGTTGCCCATGCGCGTGCTCGTCGAGCAGACGACCGATGAGGTTCAGAAGTGCCTCGGTCGGCTCGGCTTGCTCTGGCAACCGAATACGGACCATCGGGGCAAGGTCGGCGTGCATATCCTAATGGGTGGCACCGACCAACTCGGAGAATGGAGCCTCTACCCGGAGGAGCAGGCCGTCCTGGTTACTACGCAGGATATGGCGCTCTCGCGCGCACTAAATCGTGGTTATGCCAGTGCTCGTGCCAGATGGCCGATGGAATTTGGTTTGCTGAACCACGATGCCCTCTGGGTGATGGATGAGGTGCAGCTGATGGATGTGGGGCTGGCGACCTCTGCGCAGTTGCAGGCCTTCCGCGACGGAGATCAGGACAAGAGTCTCCGCCCCTGTCACACTTGGTGGATGAGTGCGACGCTGCAACCCGAGTGGCTCCGAAGCGTTGATACGATGCCGCAGCACGACCGATGGATAGCATCTCCGTGTAAGGTACCAAAGGAGCGGCGTACGGGCGGGCTATGGGATGTCCAGAAGACCTTGGCGACATCCGTCATTGCTCGGGATGACGCGGCGGCTTTTGCCCAGCGGATTCTCGAGGAGCACGCAAAGCTGGTGCCTGGCGAGTTCGGTCGCATCACCCTGGTGGTCTGTAACACTGTGAAGCGAGCGTGCGAGACCTTCGACTCCCTTCGGGATGCTGGGCGAAAGGACGGCTTGGAACTCGTACACAGTCGTTTCAGGCCATCCGAGCGTAGCGAGTGGCGGCGGCGCTTCCTGTCGCGTGAAGCGTGCACGGGTGACGCGGACCGGATCATCGTGGCAACGCAGGTCATTGAGGCCGGTGTGGACATCTCGGCGGGGTGCCTCATCACCGAGCTGGCGCCGTGGTCAAGTCTCGTACAGCGATTTGGGCGCTGTGCTCGGTACGGCGGGAGCGGCGCGGTATTCGTCGTGGATCGCTGGGTGCCCAAGCATAGTGATGACGAGCGCAGCGCTGCCTCCGCAGCGCCATATGAACCAGCAGATCTTCAGGCAGCGTGGGAGGAGCTGCCGTTGCTCACTGGTGCCGGAGTGGCTGCCCTTGAGGTGCATGAGGAGTCACTGTCGCCTGAGCACCGTGCGCAGCTGTACCCATACTCCCCCAAGGATCTTCTGATGCGCCGGGATTTCGATGAGCTGTTCGATACCACACCCGACCTCACCGGGGCCGACTTGGACATCGGCCGGTTCATTCGCTCTGGAGATGAGCGGGACCTACAAGTATTCTGGCTCGATTTGGCACAGGAGGAAGCGCCCGTGGATGAGCGACGTCCGCAGCGGGAAGAGCTGTGCGCCGTACCATTCTTGGAGGCTCGCGACTGGCTCTGCGGTCCAGAGGCCAAGACACACAGGAAACCCAAGCTGCGCGGTGGAATGCGGGCGTGGGTTTGGGACTGGATCGATGGTGAGTGGCAAGAGGCTACGCGGGCAAGTCTCTTACCGGGACGCGTCGTCTGTGTGGCCGGCGCGTGCGGTGGTTATCGGGCTGACCGCGGGTTCGACGCTAAATCAGGGGAACCTGTGACCTCCGTGGTGGTGCCTAGACTGGATCGTGATGTGGCGGCATTTGAAGGTGCCGATGATCGGCAGGACGGCGAAGAGCTGAGCTATAACCCGTGGAAAACGATTGCGTGCCATACGAAAGAAGTGGCCGACCAAGCGCGATTGATTGCCAGGCAGGTCGGCTTGTCCGAACAGTTGCAGGATATTGTGGAGTCAGCCACGCTCTGGCACGATTGGGGCAAGTCACACCCTGCTTTCCAGGGCGCACTCAAAGCATCTCCTGAACGTCCGGACCGCGTCGATTTGGCCAAAGGCCCCGAAAATGCCTGGCGTCACCGGCGCGATATGTATCGATATCTCGATGACAGCGAGAGCCGTCCGGCATTCCGGCATGAGCTCGCGAGTGCGCTCGGGTTGTTTGCGCTCCTGCAGGCATTCAAACCTAAACACGAGGCATTGCTAGGTCCGTGGACCGACGTCCTGGCACGATTGGGAAAACCGCTGTTGAACTCCGGTGAGCTCGTTCCAGACTCTCCGCTCGTTCAACGTCTCTTGAAAACTTCAGCGGACGAGTTCGACCTGCTGACGTACCTGGTGGCCAGCCATCACGGCAAGGTGCGGGTTGCCCTACACGCGGCACCGAAGGATCAGGAGTATCGAGATCGAGATGGGCGTGGCCTGCCGATCCGGGGGATTCGTGAGGGGGACCGCTTGCCGTCAGTTGTGTTAGTGCCAGGCGAGCCGGCGCTTCCCGAAGTGACGCTCACTTTGGCACCAGCTGCGCTCGGTCTCTCTGAGAAGACCGGCCGCAGTTGGCGTGAGCGTTCTCAGCGTGTGCTGGAGCGCTTTGGCCCCGGGGCACTGGCGCTCCTGGAAGCCGTTCTGCGGGCGGCGGACGTTCGGGCGTCGTGTCTCCGGACCGATGATCCCGCGCTGCTGCGGGAGGTGACAGCGTGAAAGTGCATGTGCTCAAGGGCTGTGCACCGGCGCCACTCGCCAACTACTTGAAGGCGTTGGGCATCTTGCGGCTGGTCGGCGAGCAGACAGATCCGCAGGTGCGTGGCTGGTGGGATGGCGAGCAGTTCTGTCTGCTGACTAAGCTGTCGAAGGAGGAGTTAGGGCAGTTCTTTCTGGAGCGGTATGAGCCGACGCCGCTCGTGGCACCGTGGAATGGTGGAAGTGGCTTCTTCAAGAAGGACAATCGCAGAGCAATCCAAGCGATTGTCGATTCTCCGGCCAAGCGTATGCAGCCATATCGGCGTGGCATACAGGAGGCACAAGGCGTATTGGGTGGACTGACAGCGAAGCCGGAGAAGGAGCTGAAGCTGACGATTCAGCAGGAGTCCGTGAAGGCGTGGCGGGGGAAGCACCGGGCTTGGCTGGATGCAGCCTTTGTACTCGACGTCGGTGAAAAGAACATCGATTATCCATCCTTGTTGGGAACGGGGGGCAACGACGGGCGGCTCGACTTCACGAACAACTACATGCAGCAACTGTGCGAGCTGTTCGATATGGCATCATCGGATGGCGCACCTCTCGAGGAGGCACTGGAGTTGCTGGGTCATGCGTTCTGGCAGGCTCCAGTCAACAACCTCGTAAGGGCCTCCGTCGGTCAATATCAACCAGGAGCTGCTGGTGGGGCCAACAGTTCGACGGGCTTTGCTAGCGGAAATCTTGTTAATCCTTGGGATTTCGTCCTGATGATGGAAGGCTCTCTGCTGTTCACGTCACGAGCGACAAAGCGCCTCAACCCTGCCGGGTTCAGCCGCGCCAGCGCACCATTCGTTGTGCGGTCTCACGCGACCGGCTTTTCCACGCCAGGCGCGGAGAAAGCGGGGCGTGGCGAACAGTGGATGCCGCTTTGGAGCCAACCGGCGGGGCTCCAGGAGCTCACGGCGATGTACGGTGAGGCACGGGTGCAGCTTGCCCGCCAGGTGGCCAATCGTCCGGTTGATATGGCACGAGCCATTGGTCGGCTTGGTGTCGCACGTGGCATTGATGCCTTTGTTCGGTACGGCTACCTCGAGCGCAATGGCCAGGCCACCTTGGCCGTGCCCTTGGGGCGCGTACAGGTGCGCCAGCACCCACGCGCCTATCTCGTCGACGATCTCGCAGCGTGGCTGGACCGGCTGCAACGATGCAGTCGAGACAAGAACGCGCCTGCGCGTCTCGGGCACGCCGAGCATCGCCTGGCCGATGCGGTTTTCGCGGCCCTGACACACGACGACACGCCTAACCGCTGGCAGGAAGTTCTCCGCGCGGCCTCTGATGTAGAGTCACTGCAGGCAACCGGGACGGCCATTGAAGCACAGCCCATCCCGTCGCTCCGCCCGGAGTGGATATCGGCGACCGATGACGGCAGTGTGGAGCTTCGTTTGGCGTTAGCGCTCGGGAGTGCCGCATCGTTCTACAGGAAAGGGCGGCCTATCGACTCCATCCGTCATCACTGGTTGCCGCTGGAGCGAGGCGCTCGGCAGTTCAAAGTCGCGGACAAACGAATGGTCAACGACCCCCGTGCCGTGGCCACGGGGCGCGATGCCATTCGCGATCTCGCGGCAACGGTTGAGCGGCGTCTGATCGAATCTGGAATGGACGGCCAACACCGCTTGCCCTTGGTCGCCGCGCCGGGCTGTGGCGCTCGCCTCGACGATCTCGCGGCGTTTCTGGCCGGAGCGCTCGACCTCGACAAGTTGTTGGGACTGGCGCGCGCATTTATGGCGCTCCGCTGGGAGCAGTGGAGAGCAGAGTATCGGCCACGGACTATTCCCATGGGCGACGTTCCGGATGAAACGTGGCTCGCTCTTCGATTGACAAGTCTCGCGTGGCCACTCTCTCCTGACCGAAATCTCCCGGCCGAGCCTCGCATCGTGCGGTTGCTTCTGTCGGGTGACGTTCCTGGTGCCGTACGCGTTGCCAATGCGCGCCTGCGCTCGGCCGGTATCCGGTCGCCGGTCTCGACCGGTGTGACCGATTCTGTGACGGCGCGACGTTGGGCGGCCGCACTCGCATTCCCGATCCACCGCGACGTGGCGATTCGTGCCGTAGCGATCCTTGACCCTTCACTGAGAGTTTCTGCGAATGTCTAGCGTGAACCTTGAGGCACTCGACGGCGTCACTCGCCTGTTGCTGACCGTCCCTCTGCGTCCGGTGCAGGGAGATCGATTCCAGCCGACCGGCTTTCCCAGCCTTGGCGCGGCCACATATCAGACTAAGGATGGACCGAAGCTCATGGTCGAGAGCACCCAGAGTATGGCCAACCGGCTGGAGGCTACCTGCTGGGACACGGCGACGAACCAGCCCGTGGCGGCACTGGCTGGGATCAGTCATGTCAGGGTGAACAGGAAGAATGCCTTCCTGACGGACACGATGCTCGAATCGCACCGAATCAACAGCCCCTATCTCCTGGAGGGAAAGGACAAGAAGTTCTTCAACGCCATCAAGGAAGAACTCGGCGGTTTGGAAGAAGGACCAATTGATCGCAAGAAACTCGCCGAGGTTCTCCTCAAGTATGACGTTGGCAGTCTCATCCACGGGGTTTTTCTTGCCAAGAAGGAACTCGCGGGCGGGCGGTTGCGTATCGCCCGTGCCCTTTCGGCCTTCATCGAAGCCTCCGGGGTGACCGTCGCGGCGTCCGGTGGTGTCAAGAACGACCACGTGAACCCCTCCGGCGATACCAAGGCAGGGTTCGGCAACGTTCCCTTTTCTCGCGACGAGTACGTCGCAGAGCGGATTGATTGCCACATTAACCTCGATCTCGCGCAGATTCGCGGCTATGGGCTCGACAGGAAGGTGCAGGAACTGCTCGTCCTGCTCGCGCTCTATCGCGTGCGAAAGCTGCTCGATGGCGACCTCCGCTTGCGGACGGCGTGCGACTTGGAGCCCGAGGATCGGAACAACCTTGTCGCCAGCCGCCCCGCTGGCTTCATATTGCCCGACCTCCCTGACCTCGATGCAGCAGTCAAGGCAGCCATCGCTGTTTGCAAGGAAGCGATGGTGCAAACGGAGGTCGAGTTCGATGATGAGCTGAAGAAGGGGAAGGAGAAGGGGAAGGGGTCGAGCAGTGACGACGACTCCGATGACGATCCGACGGACGAGGAATAGGGGTCCGCGTGCCGACCTTGAGACTCCGGTTTCCAGGCGGGCGCTATCACGCCACGCCGTGGGGCCATCACGTCAATGAGGGACTCATCGAGTGGCCGCCCAGCCCGTGGCGCCTGCTGCGGGCGTTGATTGCCTGTGGCTTCTCCAGTCAGGGATGGGGGGAAGTCCCGCCGGTTGGGAGAAGTCTGATCGAGAAGCTAGCCTCCGTGCTGCCTGGCTACTGGCTGCCTGTTGCCAGCGCGGCGCACACCAGGCACTATATGCCCATCATCGAGGGCAGCAAGCAGAAAACTACTCTCGTCTTCGACACGTGGGCCAACATCAGCGCTGATGACGCGGTGACGGTCCACTGGCCGTGCGAACTGACAGAGGGCGAAGCAACGCTCTTGGGTCAGTTGGCATCCGCCCTGGGCTATCTTGGTCGCAGTGAAAGCTGGGTGGAAGCCGAGTTGCTCGTGGAATCCGGGTTTGGTTCGGACGATTGCAATGCTTTTGCCCATCGGGAAGGGGTTCGTCCCCAGCGGGGTTTCGAGCAAGTGTCGCTGATGGCGGCGGTTCCGCAGGATGCGTATGGAGAGTGGCGTCGCGGGCAGGTGGAGGCAGCATTGGCAGAGTTGCCTTTGCCAGATGGCAAGAAGAAGCCCTCCAAGGTGCTGTTGGACAAGCGTGAGAAGGTCGTTGCTCCGTACCCTTCCGATCTACTCTCCTGTCTCACCAAAGACACGGTGTGGTGGAAAGGGCACGGATGGTCGCAACCTCCCGGTTCGCAGCGAGTGCTCTATTGGCGTCGAAGCGATGCGTTGCAAGTGGGAGTACCTCAGCGTGCGAGGCCGCCGCGCTACCCCATCGTCACGACGATGATTCTCTCAGTAACGACACCAAGTGGGAATAGCTCCGCGTTGCCGTCCATCACACGCACGTTGCCCCAGGCGGAGCTGTTCCATCGCGCGATCGTCGGGCGCGCGGGCGAGGGACAGCGTATCGTATGTCCTGAGCTGACGGGGCGAGATGAAGAGGGTCGGCCGCTCCAGAGTCACCACGCACATGCCCATACGGTGCCATTGGACTTGGATGGGGACGGCCGGATCGACCATATCGTTATTTATGCCCCGATGGGCCTCCGCGGTGTTGCGCAACAGGCTATTCGCCGGCTGCGGCGGACTTGGACCAAGGGCGGCGTCGGCGACCTTCAGGTGGCCGTCATAGGTGCCGGCGGGTTGGAGATCCTGCGGCAACTGCCCTTGGAGCGCGCCTCCGCATTGCTCGGGCCAATGGAAGGCAGCTGCATCTGGGAGAGTGTTACGCCTTTTGTCTTTCCGCGCTTCCTTAAAGTGCGAGGGAAGAACACGATGCTTGGGCAGGTCAACGTGGAGCTAGCAACCCGCGGACTGTCACAAGCGGTGAGCGTCGAAGTTCTTCCTGAGTTGTCGAAGTCAATGCGGCACTTTGTTAGGCAGCGTCAGCGTGGTGGGAGCTCCGCGCCAATGGACTCTGGTTATGGACTGCGCCTGGTCTTTACCGAGCCGGTGAGAGGGCCGCTGATGCTAGGATATGCGGCGCACTATGGACTTGGGCTCTTTCGCTCCGTTCAGGACATCAGTCGTGATGCGTGAATCCCACCTCACCGAATGGCAGGAATTCTGGTGTGATGACTCTTGCGCTGGCTCTACGGCCTTGCTAGCCCCAGTGGGGAATGCTCATTGTCGGAAAGAACCAAGGCGTCGTCGCGCTCGGCTTGGAGTTTCACGCAGTCGGAGGTCGTGCCACCGCTCCGCGTTACCGAGCTGAAATGGCCGTCGGGAGAGCGTACAGCTTTTGTACTGGCAACCGGTGTCACTCCCCATTGCTCACCTGTGCCGGGTGAGCCGTAGCCTCGGGCTGTTCGCGGCGCCATGATGTGGAGTGGTGCTGGGTATATGGTGCCCAGCCAGTGTGTCCAGAGTCCGCGTGTTTACTCTAGGCTGATCCGAGCCTTTTAGGTTGCCACGTCCCGTCTCAAGGTGCATCTCATTCTTGCGGTCCGAAATAGTCTGAGCTACTGATCCCTCGGATCCCTGTGGCCGCAGCTTCGAGTCTGTGATCCGCCGTCACCATCTCTACGCCGGCCAGGCGACGTCGGGCAAGCAGGTATGTCGCCAGATGGATGGCGTCCAAAGTACGGACCGCGGTCCGCGGCGCCACTGCGGCAGCCTCATCGCAGACGGAGGGTGTGATTTCCCAAACGTCGCACTGAGCCCAGACGCTGGCCACTTCCCGCTCCGCGTCGGCAAGCTGTTTCTCTGAGAAATGTTGCTCCGCCCGAAGTCGATGGAACGCGCGGGCTGTCTCCACCAGGGAAAGACGCGACGTCAGCAACGCCTCAGCATCACGAATCCGCTGTTCGAGACCCGGCGACGTGCCGTGCTCCATCACGGCGCGCAAAACAGCGGAGGTGTCGAGATAGAGAACGCTCAACGTCAGTCGCTGCGGAGTGTGTCGAGTAGCCGCATCGCGGTACCTTCCGGTGCCCCGAGCCCCTTCGCGTGCCAGGTCCAGTCCCCCTTCGGACGGGCGGCGCGACGGACCTCTCCTGATTCAGCCAGCCGGTCCAAGGCCGCTTCGAGCCCTTCCTGGGGGGCCGATCGCGGGACCGGCGGACGGAGTTCCGCAATAACCTCGTTACGGTCCGTCACGAGAATCGTCTCGCCCGTTCGAACCAGCCGCAGATATTCGGACAAACGGGCCTTGAGTTCCTTGATGCCGGCGACTTTCATGACATGAAGGTGGTCTCTAGTGGTCACCTTGTCAATCGTTGGCGATCGCCGCGAGTGCCCCTCCGAATCGCGGCTAGACGCGGCTAGGTTGCCTCAGACCAGAGAAAACTCGAAGGAGGACCACAATGACCGAACCAACCGGCACCATCGGACACAAGGAAGACGGCCATCGCGGTGCCTTCGTCTATACCGTAGATGGTCGACAGCTCGGCGAGATGACCTACAGCCGAGTCAATGACAGCCTGGTCATCATCGACCACACCCAGGTGGACCCGTCGCTGTCCGGTCAGGGCATCGGGCGACGCCTGCTCGATGCGGCGGTTGTCTGGGCCCGGGAGCACGGGACCAAGTTCATGGCCACGTGTCCCTTTGCCCTGGCTCAACTCAAGCGCGACCCATCGCTCAAAGACGTGACCGCCTGAGCACCGGGCGGTCCTGGGCTCGTCGTGTCCGGCGCCTAACGACCTACTGGCGACGCGCGAAATAGGGCGTCGCCGCGGGCTTCGGATCGGGCCAGACCCGGGCCGCATTGCTGCCGTCGTACAGCACCCCGTTCTTCATCACCAGCCGGATCTTCTGCGCGTTGCCGATCTCGGTCAGCGGGTCTGCATCGAGGATGACCAGGTCCGCCAGCTTGCCTGGCTCGAGCGACCCCAGATCACGATCGAGCCCGTGGTACCACGCCCCCCGAATGGTTGCGACCTCCAGTGCCTGGGCAGACGTAAAACCGCTGCGCACCAGAAGGTCGAGTTCCCAGTGGGTGTCGATGCCGTAGAGCTGGCCATGCGCACCGAGCTGTACCGAAGTGCCGTTATCGTAAAGCTGCTTGACCGCCGCCCCCATTCGCCAGGCGAACATGTCCTCTGGCCGCAAATGCGTCGTGCTGCGGAGCCGCATCAGATGCTCCGGAGTGAGGAAGCGGGTCAGCTTGGGGTCGGTCCACAGCGTAGTCGACTGATGGTACCAGCCTTCGCCCATCGGGCCGTTGTAGACCACGAGCAGCGTCGGTGTATTGCCGGCTGACGTGGCGCCCCAGAACCGCGTGATGTCGTCATAGAACGGTGCCAGCCCGATCGAATGCTCGATTCCGGTGACGCCGTCGAGGATCTGCGTCAGGTTCATCTGCGGATCCGCGTTCGATTCGGAGACGACGTTGAGGCCGAGCATGCGGGCGGCCGTGATGGTGAGCTGGCGCCGCTTCCGGGTGTCCTGCGCATAGTCCTTGACCGCAATGGCACCGTGGTCCTTGTTCCACCGGGTCTGCTCCAGCGCATCGTGCAGCGTCTCGATGGGGCGGAACATCCGAGCCCGGAACGATCGGCGCTGCCCGAAGATGACGGACCCGGTGGTGAAGAGCCGCGGCCCCGCGATCTGCCCGGTGCGCAGCATGTCGCTGAGCCAGCCGTCGCGATACTCGTTGCCGTAGACCTCGACCATCGTGGTCACGCCGTAGGCCAGCGGTCCGGACAGATAGGTCGGCTGCTGCTCGATCACGTGCAGCGCCGAGTGCTCGATGTGGGGGTGTGCATGGGCGTCGATCAGGCCGGGGATGATCGTCGCGCCGGCCAGGTCGTGAACCTTGGCGTTTCGCGGGATCGCGAGCCCGGGGCCGATGCCGACGATCCGGTTGCCGTCGATCAGAATGGTGGCGTTGTCGATGACCTGCCGCGCAGCATTCATCGTGACCACGCGTGCGCCGGTCAACGCGGTGATGCCCGTGGGAGCAGCGACGGTGAGCTCGAGCGCCGTCTCGGTCCGCCGCGCCGTGGAACCCGGCACCCGCGGTCCGTTCCACGCCTCCGCGGTGGTCACCAGAGCGGGAGGACTATCATGGTCTGCCAGGATGCGGGCGACCTCTTTTTCGTAGTACCCGGTACCGCGAGTCCAGGTCAGCGTCCGCCCGTCACCCGACCAGGCGAGATAGCCGCCGTCTTCGGCATCGACGCGCATCGACGTCCCGAGCCCCTCGTAGGGTGAAATGACGGCCGGCTGGCTTCCGGTCGGGAAGGGAGTCAGGAAGCTCCGCTGATACTCCCGCAGTGCGATCCGGCTCAGGTCGGGCGACGGCACCGCAGCAACCGCGTTCGGAAACTTGGCCACTACCGTCTCACCGGTGCCGTCGATCCCGATCTGCTTGAGCACCAGGGTGTCCCGCTCGAACTCGGTAAAGAGCAGCCGCTCCCCATCGGCCGTGAACGACACGCTGGGCGGAATCTTTCCGGCAATGTCGGCATAGACCAGCGGCTGCGCAGAAATGCCGGTGATTCTGCGCTCCGCTCCCGATGCACTCCTGAGCAGCAGTTCGAACTCGCCCTCGTTGGAGAGCAAGGTGCCGCGTTCGATGCCATCGACACCGCGCACATACGCGATTGCTCCGCCCTGCGGCGCAATGGCAATGCTGCCGTACTGCGCCGGGATGGTCGTGAGCCGCTCGGTCGGGCCGCCGAGCGTCGCCATGCGATAGACCGCACCCAGGCTGTCGTCGGACCATGAGGCGTAGTAGAGGGCGCCGCTTTGCGGATCGAACGACGGGCTGGTCTCGTGCGCAGCTGACAGCGTCAGGTTGCGGGTGGCGCCCTTGGCGTCGCGGAGCCAGAGGTCGCCCAGGGCCTCGAAGAGGATCCCTTGCGGGATGCGGGTGCCCCACCGATGGGTCCGGGTCTTCGCCTTCTCGTCGGGCTCTCGGTTTGCAAAGCGGATCGTCTCGGAGGCCTGACGGTCGACGGGGGCGCGGAAAGGAATCACGGACCTCGCTCCGGTCGCGACCTCGACCGCGACGATCTGTCCGTCGGTGTTGAGATAGAGGCGCTGCCCGTCCGGGTGCCAGGCTAGCGCCGGATACGGCCCGTATCCGCTTCGACTGGCCTGGCGATCGGGGTCGATTGCCCCGGGCAGAACCCGTTCTCGATGAGTCTCCAGGTCACGCAGAACGAGACGGGTCTGATCGATGTGCCGGTTGAGATAGGCGAGCGCCTTGCCGTCCGGCGAGAGCGTCGGTGCGAAGGCGCCGCCCGGGCGCTGGATCAGCGTGGTCACTTCGCCGGCGCGGGTGTCGATCCGTTCGATCGTACTGCCGCCTGCGGGGGTGATGTATGGGTTGAATCCGAACGGATAGACCGGACGCGCCAGGCGCTCGATCACAACACTCGTGCCCGATGGCTCGACTGCGGCGACGTTGACGGTGCCGGGCCCGCGCGCCACTGCGGTTCGGTTGCCGGTCAGGTCGACCGATGCGATGCCGGCAGTACCCGACACGAACAGCCGCTGCCCGTCTGCCGACCAGGCGGCGCGATATGCCTGCTCGCCGTCGGCATGCAAGCTCCGCAAATTTGTCCCTTGCCGGTCCATGACCCAGATGCCATGGCTGCCGCCCCGGTCCGACGAAAAAGCAATCGACCGGCCGTCGGGACTGTAGCGAGGCAGCAGATTCCAGGAGCGGCCCTCGGTCAGGCGCCGAGCGGCGCCTCCCTCGATCGGCATCTCGTAGATATGGCCGAGCAGGTCGAACGCGATGAAGCGGCCGTCCGGTGAAACGGCGAGACTCATCCAGGTGCCTTGAGTTGCCTCGAAGGCAATCGGACGCTCGACCCCGGTCGGAGTTTCGACGCTCCAGCCGGGCTGCTGGGCTGGAGCGTCGCTGGCGTCGAGAACGAGGGTCACGGCAAGACCAACGAGTACAACGCCGGCCATCCGGCGCGACCTGGATCGTGCGATCAGCGGAATCATGGGGCTCTATGTGAGGAGAATCCTGATATGATCACCTGTTTGCCCGGAAAAGTCGATCCGTATCGTGAGAGGTGCGCCCGATGCTCTGGTCCGCTGCCTACTCCTTGCAGTCGGAGGTTGTAAACCGGACAACGGTGCCGCTCAGCACCCCGTTCTTAATGAATCTGACATGGACGACCGCATCGCCTCCGAGTCGGCGAGCCGCGCTGCGCAACCCATCGACCGCCACGCTTGCCGACATGAAATCGCGCGGCTCCGACGTGATGAGCCCCACGTCCTCGATAGGGCAGCGCGGGAGTGTGGCGCTGAACAGAGGGATGGGAGTTGTCTGGGCAGTCGGCTCCAATGCGGTCGGTGAGAGTCGGATGGTTTCGGTCGCGGGGCCGCAACCCGCGACCGCCAGGGCTACGAGCGGGAATATTCGCATGGAAGCCTCCTCGTCCCTCAGGGTGCAGGCATTTCCTGTAAACTGGCCAATGTCGCGGGCGGACCGTGGTCGAGTGGTCCGCCCGCGACGACGTTACTGCGGAGCGAGCTTCCAGAGCTCGCCGTTGGCCTGATCCGTCACGATGTAGAGTGCGCCATCAGGCCCCTGCTGAACGTCGCGGACTCGCTGCCGACGGTCGACCAGCAGGTTTTCCTCGCCCACGACGCGCCCGTTTTCGAGCACCAGGCGGACCAGGCGCGCGTCGCGCAAGCCGCCGACGAAGAAATTGCCTTGCCACGCCGGAAATGCGCTGCCGGTGTAGTAGACCATCCCCGACGGAGCGATCACCGGATCCCAGAAATAGACCGGCTGCTCGGTGCCCTCATGCGTAGTGCCGGCATCCGGGACCGGACGACCGGAGTACTCGCGCCCGTAGGTCGCGAGCGGCCAGCCGTAGTTCTTACCCTTCTCCACCAGATTGAGTTCGTCGCCACCCTGCGGACCGTGCTCCACTTCCCAGAGGCGTCCGTCGGTATCGAAGGTGGCGGACTGGATGTTCCGGTGGCCGTAGCTCCAGATCTCCGGCAGCGCGCCTGACTGCCCGACGAACGGGTTGTCGTCCGGTGCGCCACCCTCCGGCTTGATGCGCAGCACCTTGCCGAAGTGGCTGCCCAAGTCCTGCGCCTGCGGACGGGTCTCGATGCTGGACCGCTCACCCGTCGTGACATAGAGCATCCCATCCGGACCGAACGCCAGCCGGGAGCCGTAGTGCATGTTGTTTTCGAAGGTGGGCATGGCCTGCAGGATGACCCGGACCTGTTCAACCTGACGCCGATCCGCAGAAAGCACCCCGCGAGCAACGCTGGTGCCGTTCCCGCCGGTGCGCGGCTCAGTGAAGCTCCAGTAAATAGTGCGATCGCTTTCGAAGGTCGGGCTCAACGCCACGTCGAGCAGACCGCCCTGGCCGCGCGGATCGACCGCGGGGACGCCGCCGATCGGCTCACCGATCTGTCCCGCCGCAGTAACGATGCGCAACCGGCCCGGCTTCTCGGTGACCAGCAGGTCTCCCCCGGGAAGCGGCTCGACCGCCCAGGGATGCTCCAGTCCGGTCGCAATCACGGTGACATTGAAGGCAACATTGGAGGTCGCAGCGCAGGCGCGAGTCTGCTCCGGGTTGGCGGCCGGCCGGCCCGGGGCGCTGTGCTCCCGCGTCTCGAGCGGGGTGCAGTCACGGTTGGCATCGGCGACCGGAGCTTCCTGCGCTTTCTGTGCGCAGGCGGCGCCCGCCAGGATGAGAAAGACAGGGGTGATGGACGAAGCTCGGAACGGATTCATGTCAGGCTCGCGGTTCGGGCATGGATGACGGGGCTCTCTCGGGAGACGACCCATGCGCAATTTCAGCCACAGAGGCAGCGATATCCAGTCCCGCCGGTGACCTATATTGAGCTGACCCGATCAACTCGTCATCCGAACAGGAAGAGCCCATGGCGCGCCCCTCCGCTCTCGTTCCGCTGCTCGCTCTCTGGCTCTGGGCCGTTCCCGGCGCCGGCCCGGTCCTCGCGCAGCAGTACGATATCGTGCTGCGGGGTGGGACGGTGGTCGACGGGTCGGGTGCGCCACGCTTCCAGGCCGATGTTGCGATTCAGGGTGACCGAATCGTTCGGGTGGCTCGTGATGGCATTGCCCCGGGCAGCGGACGGGTCGAGTACGATGTGACCGGACTGGTGGTGGCGCCCGGTTTCGTCGACCACCATGCCCACGTGGCGACCGATATTCACAATCGCCCGCTTGCAGAAAACTTTCTCTTTCAGGGGATCACCACGCTGCTGACGCCGGTTCACAGCGGCGATACGCCATGGCCGCTCGGTGCGTATCTGGACGCGCTTCGGACCGCGCCGAACGTCGGCTACTTCGCCGGGCACACCTCGATCCGCCGAGCCGTCATGGGACTGGCCAACCGGGCTCCTACGCCGGCGGAACTCGACCAGATGAAGTCGATGGTCGATGCGAACATGCGCGACGGCGCACTCGGCCTGAGCACCGGACTGCTCTACGTGCCTGCTAACTACGCCAAAATCGAGGAAGTGATCGAGCTGGCCAAGGTCGCCGCGCAGCACGGCGGGATCTACGTGACCCACATGCGCGACGAAGCGCGCGGTCTGCTGGCATCGGTGCGCGAAACCATTCGTGTGGCCGACGAAGCGAAGATCCCGGTGCAGATCAATCACCACAAGGCCGCCGGCGCCGGTCAGTTCGGCTGGACGCGTACCACCATCGCCATGATCGACTCGGCGCGGGCCCGCGGGCTCGATGTCAAGCACGATGTCTATCCCTACACGGCGGGCAGTACGCACTCCGGCGTGCTCTTTCCGAGCTGGGCGCTTGCGGGCGGTGTCGATTCGCTCAGCGCGCGCGTCGGCGATCGGAGTATCCGCCCCAAGCTCGAGGCCGAGATGCTGGAGCGGATGCGGCTCGATTGGGCGGGGGACGAACTCGAGCGGATTCAGTTCCGCGTTCTTCCATCCAACCCAGCCTACAATGGCAAGACCATGGCGGACCTGGCGCGCGATCGCGGCCTCGCGGTCAACGCCGTGAACGGTGTGCAGCTAGCCATCGAGTTGCAGCTGGCCGGAGGGTTCAGCGCCATCTATCACATGATGGACGAGGCCGACGTCATCCGAGTGCTCCAGCATCCGTTTGCCATGATCGAGACCGACGGTGATTCGGTCGGCTATGGTCGAGGCTTCCCGCACCCGCGCAGCTACGGCGCCTTTCCCCGCGTGCTGGCCCGGTACGTCCGTGAGCAGAAGGTGTTGTCGCTCGAAGAGGCGATCCGGCGGATGACGTCACTGTCGATGGAGCAGATCGGCCAGCAGGAGCGTGGCCAGGTGCGCGAGGGCATGTTTGCGGATCTGGTGGTGTTCGACGCGGACCGGATTGCGGACCTGGCCACCTACCAGGATCCCCACCGCTTCTCGGTCGGGATGGTCCACATCTTCGTCAACGGCATGCCGGTGCTGCGCGACGGCTCGCTCACGGGGGCCCGACCCGGGCGAGTGCTCAAGGGCCCGGCTCGGCCACGTACCTGAGCGTTGATGCTGACTGAGCATCATGCCGCATGGCGATGTCGCGGCGCTAGCCGTCTCGCAGCACTCGCGCCGGATCGATCGCGGCGGCTCGTCGAGCCGGGAGCCATCCGGCCAGGATGCCGATGAGGGCCAGCACGGCCGCTGCCACGGCAAACGTCATCGGATCCCGAGCCGGGAGGCCATAGAGTAACGATTCCACGAACCGCGCCGCCCACAAACTGATGGCGCCGCCGATCACCACGCCGACCCCGATCTGCAGTCCGACTCGTCCCAGCACCAGGCCCAGAATGCGCTTCGGGGCGGCGCCGATCGCCATCCGGATCCCGATCTCATTGCGACGCTGGCTCACCGCATAGGCGGTAACGCCGTAGAGGCCGAGCCCAGCTAGCAGTAGGGCCAGCCCACCGAAGAATGCGGAGAGCAGGGCAACCAGTCGCTCACGGATCAGCGCGCTTTCCACCAGGTCGTCCATCGCCAGGAAGGTGACCGAGATGCTCGGGTCGATCGCCTCGATGGCCTTGGTCACACCGGCAATGAGTGCGCCATCGATACGACCGCTGGCGAGGAGGTTGAGCATTCCGGCCGGAGGGGCCGGTTGCTGGGCCATTGGGTAGAAGAATGTTGGTGGCACGTCCTCGCGTACCGAGGCATACACGGCGTCGGCGCTCACCCCGACGATGGTGACGACATCGGGCGGCGTATTGGCCTCGTGTCCGGGCAGTTGAACGACTCGGCCGATCGGGTCGCCGTCTCCCAAGAAACGTTTGACGAAGGTCTGATTGACGATGCCCACCTTGGGGCCGCCCGGTCCGTCACTCGGCTGGAAGTCGCGTCCGGCCACGATGGGCATCCTCACCGTTGCGAACCAACCTGGCATTACCGCGTTCATATAGGAAATGCGATCTTCCTCCGATCGTGGTGGCCCGCCCGGGACATCGACGGTTCTGTTCCAAGTCATGTCGCTGACCAGTGGAATCCGGGCAACCGCAGTCGACGCCACTCCCGGGACTCGCCCTGCATCCTCACTGATCCGCCGCAGGAGTTCGTACCGCTGCTCGGCGGATGCGCCGGTCTGATCGAGAGCGACCCTTGCTGTCAGTAGGCGATCGGTCTGAAAGCCGAGATCGCGGTTGGCCAGCGTCGAAAAGGTGCGGACGAAGAGCGCGGCGCCCACGACCAGGACCAGCGAGAGCGCCACCTGCGTAATCACCAGCCCGCTGCCCAGCGGATTCCGTCCGGCGCTACCCTCACGTCCGTGTTCTTTCATGGCGACCATCGGGTCCGCGGCGGCAGCTTTGAGCGCCGGAAAGGTGCCGAAGAGGAGTGCGGTTCCGACGCCGACGGCCGCGACGATCAGGAGGAAACGCCAATCGAGCCCGAGGTCGAGCACCACCCGATTCGCCGGGGTCGAGAGCTGATGGACCAGCATGCGGCTGCCCCAGATCGCGATCAGCGTACCAAGCACAGCGCCGACCCCGGCGAGCAGGGCGCTCTCAGCAAAGAGCTGTCGGGCCAGCTGCAGACGGGAGGCGCCGAGTGCCTGTCGGACCGAGAGTTCGTGGCGGCGCGCCGAGGCGCGGGCCAGCAGCAGGTTGGCAATGTTACCGCAGGCAATCAGCAGAACCAGGCCGGTCACCACCAGGATGGTGAGCAGCGGCGCTTGATAGGTGATGCGCAACCCCGACGCGCCGTTCGCTGCTGGCTGGAGGGCAAACGGCGTGTTCATGTATCGCGGGAGGTGCTCGGGCCGCCACTGCGTCGGCAGGGTCGCCTCTCGGATCCGGGGCTGCACCGCCCGCAACGCCGCCTCGGCGCTGGCCAGCGACTGTTCCGGTTTCCGGCGGATCATTACCCGCAGCCACCAGGATGAGCGTTCGTCGAGCATGCTGCTTTCAGGGCGCAGCAGTGCTTCCGTACCGAGCGGGACGATGATATCGAACGGGCGCCCCACTTCCGGTCCGGCAAAGTTCTGGCGGGTCACCCCGACGATGGTGTAGATCACCCCGCTCAAGGTGATCGGACGTCCGACCACGTCGGCCGTACCACCGTGGGCTCGTTGCCAGTAGTCGTATGACAGCACCGCTACGGCGCCATCCGTCCCGCCACCGCGGGCATCGTCGGCCGGGTGAAAGACCCGTCCCACCTCTGCCGAAACGCCGAGCACATCGAAGAACGCCCCGCTGGCGAGGATACCGTCTATATAGCGGGTTTCCCCACCCGCGTTCAGGTTGAATCGGGTGGTCGACCAGGCCAGGGCGCCGTCGAAGAGTTCGGGCTGGTTGCGGATCTCTTCCCAGATCGGGTTGGTCCAGCTGGATCGCTGATGCTGCGTCGTGGTCAGCAGCGCCAGGCGGTCCGGTTGCTGGACGGGAAGGGCGCGCAGGATCAGACTGTCCACGATCGACAGCATCGCGGTCGTCGCACCGATTCCCAGTGCCAGGGACAGAATGGCGACGGTCGAAACGAGCGGAGTAGCTCGAAGGGTCCGAAGGGCGTCGCGGAGGTTCGACATGACGGGCTCGTGGCTCGATGGGGGTTATCCCCTTGAGACACCGGGCGCCCTGCAACGGTTGCACCCCGGCCCGATCTCCGGCGCGAGTTCGTGGCGCGCCCAGGCCATCGGGCAAAGGCAGAGTCGGCTTCGGACTTGTCGTTATATCACGCGCCACCACGGTGCGGCGATGATTCGGGGTGCGATCGGATAGACGTCGCTGCCGCCGTGGAGCACGAGGCCTCCGATGGCCGCGTCGCCGTATTCGTCCAGGAATGCCCGCACACCGCTCGCCTCGCGCCACCCGGGCCGCTCTGCGCTCTTCACCTCGATCGGCATCACTCGGCCGTCGGCAAACTCGATGACGAAATCCACCTCGAGGCGGTCCTGCGTACGCCAGTGCAGGATGGCGGGGCGGCGGGGCTCGCTCCAGCTCCATGCGATCAGGTCGACGGCGATCAGGTTCTCCAGATGAAATCCGGTCGGCTCGCCGCTGCCGATCAAGTGGAGTGCGAGGGCGGGGTCGCTCCAGTACACCTTGGGGCTTTTGGCGAGCCGCTTGGTCCGGTTAACGGCATACGCCGGAACCCGTATCAGCTGATACGACAGCTCGAGCAGGTCGAGATACCGCGAGACCGTGCTCCGCGGCATGCCGATGAACCGGCCCCACTCGGCCTGGTTTTCGACCTGTCCGAGACTGGTGCAGACCGCCCGCATCAGCCGCCGCAGGTCGAGCGGCTTGCTGATCGCGGCGAGCGCCGTGACGTCGCGATCGATGTAGGTATCGACGTAGCCGTCGAGCCACACCGCCTGCTCTTCCAAGGTGGTGAGGCGGAAGGCCGGTACGGGGTAGGCGCTCCGGCGCACGACGGCGCGCCAATCGTCGGCGGGTGCGGTTTGCGCTTCGAGCAGCTCGGGCCACGTGCTCACCGAGTGATCGGCGAGCCGGGTCCAGATCCCGGCTTCTCCGAGCCCGAGCCGTTCTCGGCGTGTCAGGGGCCACAGCGTCGTATACGAGGCGCGTCCGGCGAGCGTCTCGCCGGCCGGTCGCATGGCGAGGATATCCGCCGAGCCGGTCAGCACGAATCGGCCGGGCTCCCGCTCCTCGGTGTCCACGATCTGCTTGATCGCCAGCAGTAGATCCGGCACGCGCTGGACTTCGTCGAGGATCAGGGCGTGGGCGCGCCGGACCAGACTCTCGGGGTCCTGAACAGCCTGTTCCCTCACCTCGGTGCTATCGAGGGAGAGATAGAGATGCTGCTGGAGCAGCGGATGGCGACGCACCAGCGTGCTCTTGCCGCTTTGACGGGCGCCCATCAGGATGGCGACCGGTTGTACACCGATGACGGCCGCGAGATGGCGCTCGGCAACTCTAGACTTGTAGTCCATAAGTCTCCCATTTTCTGGGAGAAAATATCCCACATGCTGGGATATTTGTCAATACGTTGTAGTTAAACGACTTAAGTCACTGCCATAGTGGATGAAATTCGGTCTGACCGTTGCCTGGGATCGGTCAGTGGAGCTGTTCCTGAAGTCCGTCGTCCTCGGTGCAGCGGAACCGGCAATGTCTGAGCGGTCGCTGTGGACGTCGGGTCAGATCTGTTAGTTTGATCGCGCGTTAACGAATGTCGACGGCCAGCTGAAGACCGGTGTGAATCCGGCGCTGTCCCGCAACGGTGTGCGTGCAGAGGCGCGCGAGCCCGACCGCTGCCGTCGTCCTAATTACCTCGAGGAAGGAACAGCCGATGTCCGATCAACCTGCCCCGCGCGCGGCGGAGCCCCTCCATCTGATGGAAGTGGTGTTCCCCAGTACGACGAACCATTACGGAACCATGTTCGGAGGAAAGGTGCTCGATCTGATGGATCGGGCCGCGTTCCTGGCGGCGACCCGGTTCGCAAACCAGGCCATGGTTACGGCCAGTATGGAGCGAATCGATTTCTTCGTGCCGATCAAGCATGGCAACCTGGTCGAACTGATAGCGCGAGTCGTTCATGCCGGACGCACCTCCCTGACCGTCAAGGTGGCGCTCTATTCTGAGGATCCGATCGGCAAGGTGCGGACCCATGCAAGCGAGGGCTACTTCCACATGGTGTCGGTCGACGAGACCGGCCGGCCGGTTCCGGTGCCCTCGCTTCTGGTTCGCGACGCTTCGGAACAAGCGGAATGGGATCATGCGGTGACGTTGCGGGCGCTGCGCCAGTCCTCCAGGCGGGATCGGCGACTCCCCTAGTGGATTACTCCATTGCGCGGCGAGCGGCCTCGAGGTGGTGGGCGTCCACACATGCCTGGCAGATGCATGCTAAACGGTCCAGCTCCGGTGGAACCCGCTCGAGCAGGGCGGCCGGAATGCTCGCGCGCACGCACCAGCACGGACCGCCGTCTGCGTAGTCGGGGGTCATGGCGCATCGATTCGCTCTGACAGAGCGGACAGCGGGACGGGTCGATCGGCGCGGTGCTCGTAGTAACCTCCGCAGCTAGGATAAAGCTCGGCCCGTCCTCTCACTGCGTCCGGAACCGTTACGCTTTGCCGGGCGCCTGCTCGGCGCGAAGCCTTCGAGCTGCTGCCACCATGGCGGTCAGAGCGCTCTCGACCTCCGGCCAGCCCCGCGTCTTGAGGCCGCAATCGGGATTGACCCAGAGTCGCTCCGCAGGAATCACCTGGGCCGCCCGCCGGAGCAGCGCGACCATCTCTTCCTCGGGTGGAACCCTGGGGGAGTGAATGTCATACACGCCGGGCCCGATCTCGTTAGGATAGGCGAATCGGGCAAAGGCGTCCAGCAGCTCCATCCTGGACCGCGACGTTTCGATCGAGACCACGTCGGCGTCCATCGAGGCAACCGCATCGACGATATCGTTGAACTCCGAGTAGCACATGTGGGTGTGGATCTGCGTCGTGTCCTTGACCCCCGACGATGCGAGCCGGAACGCGTCCACCGCCCAGGTGAGATACTGCGGCCAGTCGGCCTTGCGGAGCGGTAAGCCTTCACGAATCGCGGGCTCGTCGATCTGGATGATCCGGAGCCCAGCCGTTTCGAGATCGACCACCTCGTCACGTATTGCCAGGGCGATCTGTCGGCAGGTGGTATCGCGCGGTTGATCATCTCGCACGAACGACCATTGCAGGATAGTGACGGGCCCGGTGAGCATTCCCTTCATGGGCCGGTCGGTGAGCGTCTGGGCAAACCGGGACCATTCGACCGTCATCGGTGCCGGGCGCATCACGTCGCCGTAGATGATCGGTGGTTTGACACAGCGCGAACCGTAGCTCTGGACCCAGCCGTTGGCCGTGAAGGCAAAGCCGTAGAGTCGCTCGCCGAAGTATTCGACCATGTCATTCCGCTCGAACTCGCCATGAACCAGGACGTCGAGGCCGATTGATTCCTGGATCCGGACGGTCCGTTCGATCTCTGCGCGCAGGAAGCGTTCATACGCGTCGGTGTCGAGCGTGCCTTTCTTGTGGTCGGCCCGCGCGTTGCGCACCTCCGCCGTCTGGGGAAACGAGCCGATCGTAGTCGTCGGGAAGGCCGGGAGGCCGAGCGATTGCTGCGCTGAGCGGCGCGCAGGGTAGGAGCTACGGCGGTTGAGCGAGTCGGCTGTCACGGCCTTGAGGCGGGCTGCGACGTCGGCGCGGTGGATTCTACGTGACGCCCGCCGACTGCTGACGGCGGCCGAACTCTCCGCGAACGCCACGGCAGCTTCCTCGCCGCCGGCGCCGATCGCTCTGGTCAGCGCGCTGAGTTCCTGTAGCTTCTCGGTGGCAAACGCGAGCCAGCTGCGCAGTTCGGTGTCGAGTTCGGTTTCGTGGTCCAATCCGACCGGGCTGTGGAGCAGGGAGCATGACGGCGCTACGAACAGCGGTGCCTTGGGCCGAGCCTCCGTGATGTTGCGGAGCTTGCCGAGTGCGGTGTCGAGGTCGGTCCGCCAGATGTTGCGGCCATCGACGACGCCGGCGGAAAGGACGCGGTCAGCGGGAAGCGCTGCGAGGACCGCATCCAGCTGCTCCGGCGCGCGGATCAGGTCGACATGCAGCCCGGCCACCGGCAGCGAAACGGCCAGGTCGAGGTTGTCGCCCAGCGGTCCGAAGTAGGTCGTCAGCATCAGCTTGGGCGACGCCTGCTGCTTCGCGAGTCGAGTGTAGGCGTTGCGGAACGCGGTTCGATGGTCGTCGGACAGATCCAGCACCAGGACGGGTTCATCGATCTGGACCCAATCCGCGCCGACGGTAGCCAGCTTGTCCAGGAGCGCTTCGTACACCGGCAGCAGTGCATCGAGTAAGCTGAGCGGCGATCCGCCACCCGTCACCTTGCCCAACGTCAGAAACGAGATCGGGCCAAGCAGCACGGGGCGCGTCTCGATGCCGAGCGCTTTAGCCTCGAGGTACTCGTCGACCGGCTTTTCCGAAGCGAGCCGGAAGGCCATCCCCGGCTCGAATTCCGGGACGATATAGTGATAGTTGGTGTCGAACCACTTGGTCATTTCCATCGCCGGAAGATCGACGCCATCGCGCTGGTCGCCCCGCGCCATGGCGAAGTACTGGCGGAGCGGATCGCCGTCCAGGGCGCGATAACGATCGGGCACCGCCCCCGTGATGCTCACCATGTCGAGCACCTGATCGTAGAACGAGAAGTCGTTGGAGGGAGGGGTGACGCCCGCGCCGGCCTGGACCTGCCAATGTCTGGTCCGCAGTTCCCGCGCAACGGTGCGCAGGCGTTCGGCGTCGGATTTCCCGGCCCAGAACGATTCGAGGGCGCGTTTGAGTTCGCGCCGGGCGCCGATGCGCGGAAAGCCCAGATTCGAAGCGGAAACGGCGGGCAACGTCATGGCTGATCCTCACGGTTGGGTAAGGTCACCCGGAGGAGTTGCAGCCGCGCAGGAAACCGGAAACACGAAGGCTTCCGGGTCGGAACCCAGGAAGCCTATGCCGGTCGACCCCGACCTCGTCGGATGACGAGGGCCGAGTGCGGAGCCCGCTGTCCCTCCCCCGAGGGACGACACAGGAAACAGCGCGTTGGCAGGTCTTCTGGCTCGGAAGTCACCCTACTGAGGACGCCCTTCCCGCGACGCTATGCTGTCGCAGTGGGTTGATTCGTCCCGTTCGTCATTCCTCACAGCGGCGGGGCCGCCCCGGTTTTGCACCGGGTTCCCTTTTCACGCCGGCTCGGTATCCCGAAGCCGGCGACCATCGCGAATATCCCTCAAGTGTATAGGAACGGATCTGCGAGCGCCACCTCGCTCTCCGTCTGCTGCTCGATCCGGACCCAGTCGTTCGGATGCAAGTTGTTGTCGTGAAACGATTTGTGATGTCAGTAAGCGGCTGGTAAGTGGGGCGCCGTAGACTGATGGCGAACGGAGCGGGGAAACGATATGTCGAGCAATGAAACCAATTTGAGCCGTACCGGGAGCTTCCGCGCCGTCGTACGGGTGGGGGATACGGCGACCGAGTATGTCCGGTCCGGATCGGGGCGACCGGTCATTCTGCTGACCCAGGCTGCCAATCCGCTGCCGCTCTGGAACGCCGTGATCGAAGCGGTCGCCGAGCGTTACCGGTTGATTGCGCCGGACGTGACCCCGGGGGCCGATGATTTTGCCGTCTGGCTGGGACAGTTCCTCGACGGGCTCGGTCTGGCCCGGGTTCTTGTCCTGGCCGACGGGCCGATGTCGGCGCCGGCAATCGGGTTTGCCATGCTGGATCCGGACCGGGTGGAGCGGCTGGTGGTGATTACGCCGACCGCGCCATCGGCCGCCGAGCCGCTCACCGATGCGCCCGGGTCGCCCCTGATCATCGGAGAAGGCCGGCCGATCGAGGCCATCGTGAACGACGCGCTCCGGTTTCTGGAAGGGCCAGCGGTGCCGGCCGACCATGCGGTTCGGGCGGCCGACGCGTGAGCGGCCGGCGATGACATACGATATGTTATCTCCCTCTACGACCATGACCACTTCGGCATCGTCACCCGAACCCGCCCCGCGGCTCCCCCCGACGCCGCTCAGCCAGTTCATCGGTCGCGAGCGCGAGCTCGATGTGATCGACGAACTGCTGGGAAGCAATCGACTGGTCACGTTGACCGGTGCAGGCGGCAGCGGCAAGACCCGCTTGGCGCGCGAGGCCGCGATGCGGCTGGCCGGTCGACTGGACGGCGTGGTCTGGCTCGACCTCGCTGCGGTTGCTGAAGCCGAGCAGGTCGTGCAGCAGGTGGTACAGGCGCTCGGTATGTCGGAGCAGGCGCCCGATGTTGCCTACGATCGGATCCGGGCGGCGGTCGGGAGCCGCGCGCTCCTGTTCGTGTTCGACAACTGCGAACATCTCGTAGAGGCATCGGCGCAGGTTACCGAATGGCTGCTGATGCAGTGCCCCAACGTCGTCGTCCTCGCCACCAGCCGCGAAGCACTCGGCGTGATGGCCGAAACCGCCTGGCTGGTGCCGCCACTGACCATGCCCGAGGCGATGGAACTCTTCGTGAGCCGCGCACGTAGCGTGGTGCCGAACTTCACGCCGAGTGAGCGGCATCGTGCCGTGATCGAGGAAATCTGTCGGCGGCTCGACGGCATTCCGCTCGCAATCGAACTGGCGGCGGCCCGAGTCCGAGTGCTGTCGCTCGAGCAGATTGCCGAGCGGCTGGGCAATGCGCTCAAGCTTTTGAGCGCAGGAAGCAGGACAGCGGTGCCGCGGCACCGGACCTTGCGCGCCGCCTTCGACTGGAGCCATTCGCTGCTGAGCGAGGCCGAGCAGATTCTGCTTCGACGTCTGGCGGTCTTTCCGGCGGACTTCTCGCTCGATGCGGCGGAGGTGGTTGGGAGCCTGGCGCCCCTGGGCTCATTCGACATCCTGGATCTGCTGGCGGGTCTGGTCGACAAATCGCTGGTGGTGCTGGAGTCGGCGGATGACGAGGCCCGCTATCGGCTGCTCGAGACGGTCCGCCAGTATGCGCAGGAGCACCTCGAATCGGCGGGCGAGGGCGAACTGCTTCGGCGCCGTCACGCGCAGTACTTCCTGTCGATCGCCGAGGACGCGGCTCCGATCATCTTCGGCGGACCGCCGAGTCGGGAGATAGTCGATCGGTTGCTGGCCGAGGTACCCAACTTCCACGCGATGGCGGAGTGGTCGCTGCGATCGGAAGAAGGGACGCCCTACGCTTTCCGCCTGGTCTGGGCACTGCACTGGTTCTGGTGGTCGCGCGGCCCCTCGGAAGAGACCTGGCGCCTTGCCGTGCTGCTGCAGCGCCCCGCGGCGGTATCTCAGATCACGCGCGTCCGGGCGCTGGTGGCGTTCGGGCACCTGGCGCTCTGGCAGGCGAAGATGGATCAGGCCTTCGGGTATCTCGACGAAGCGCTGGCCAGCGCCCACGACCTGGACGACGATCGTGACCTGCTGGCGTACATCCTGATCATGCGGGGTGCGGCCTATACCATCGGCAACCAGTTCGATGCTGCCGAACACAATCTCGAGCGCGGCGTCAACATGGCACGGCAGTACAGCCGTACCGTGATGGCCGGCATCGGCTGCCACTTCCTCGCGCTTTGTGCCGATCATCGCGGCGACCTGGACCAGGCCATCGAATGGCACCGCCTGGAGAGCGTCTATTCCCAGGAAGTGGGGCATCAGGGCGGGGTCGGCCATGGCCTGAATGGCAGGGCCATCATGCTGGTAGGCGCCGACCGGCCGGCCGAGGCGTTACCGCTCTACCGGCAGGCGCTTGCTTTGCATCGAGCCATCGGCGACGGGTGGGGGGTAACGAAGGGCATCGAGGGAGTGGCTGCCTGTATCGCCGACGTTGATGCCAAGCTGGCCATCCGTCTCCTCGGTGCCGCCGAGGCGTGCCGGGAGCGGATGGTCTATCCGATGTGGCCCAAAGAAGCCGCCCTGCGCGACCGGGCGGTTGCTGCGGTGCTGCCCGAGCTGGGCGATCGCCTGGCGGTCCTCTGGGCCGCGGGGCGAGATCTGTCGATGGATGCAGCTGCCGCGCTGGCCCAGGAAGGCGCCGCTGTGGAGCCTTTGCCCAAGGCGCCGGTAGCGGAACCCGCCTTTGAGCCCGCCCCCGCTGAGCCGACCGCTCCGACGCCTCTGGTGGTTCAGGCCCTTGGCCGCCTCGAAGTACGTCTGCATGGCGAGCCGATCGACGGGGCCGCCTGGGGATCGGTGCGGGCTCGGGAAATGCTGCTTTTGTTGCTCACCAACCCGCGCGGGTTGACTAAGGAACAGGTCGGCACGGCGCTCTGGCCCGAGGCGTCATCGGCGCAGCTGCGCAATGCGTTCCATGTCACCCTGCATCGACTACGCAAGGCGCTGGGAGGGACCGATCGAATCGTGAGCGTGGAGGAGCGATACCGGATCGCGCCGTCGCTCGAGGTGGAGTTCGATGCCATCAGCTTCGATCGCCAGATGACCGGGGCCCTGACCGCCGCTCGGCGATCGTCCGCTGATGCGCCGGCGCTGCTGGAGCAGGCCCTGAATCTGTACCGTGGTCCGTTTCTCGAGGGTGAATCCGTCGGTGATTGGGCGCTCGAGGATCGGGATCGAATCGAGCGGCTTTTCGTCGACGGGGCCATGCGATATGCCGAATGGCTGCTCTCGCAGGCCCGCTATTCGGACGTCGAGGCGGTTTGCCTCCGTTTGCTCGAGCGGGATGCACTGCAGGAGGCCGCCTGGCGGCTCCGGATGACGGCTCACGCTCGGCGGGGTGCCAGGTCGCAGGCGGTTCGGCTGTATCAGGAGCTGACGGCCCTGGTCGAACGCGAGCTTGAAACCGAGCCCGACGATGAATCGGCCGATCTGTGCCGTCGAATCCAGGCGGGCGAAGCAGTCTGACCGCTCGTCAATAGTTGTTGCTTTGGTACCGAGGCCTCCGCACATCTCCGGGTGTGCGGAGGCCTTGCGTTGCAGGGTGTCGGTCGGACGCCGAGCAGCTTCGTAAGCAGCTGTAAGCCGTGGTAATCACTGCTACACGGGATCGGTAATCATCGGGTAAGGTCGGGCTCCTAGGTTGGCATCGTCGAAAGCGATGTCAACGAACTCAAGGAGCCGTCCGTGTCGAACAGTCGTCGAGTTTTCCAGATAATGATGTCAGTGCTGTCGGCCGCGTTGGTCGGCTGCAGCGATGGTCCCACCGATGGCGTCGGCGGCGCCCGGCGTTACGGCCCCGAAGTCTCGATCGGACAGGGAGCGGCGCGCACCTATATCACGATCGCCGACGACAAGGCGGTCGAGATCGGGATCGAGCTGACGGAGTCCGCTTTGAATGGGCTTCCCAGCGACGGGCACGGTATGTACGAGTATGTGCTCGCGATGCCGGCCACCAATCCGACGCCGTTCCAGCATGCCACCGTCGATTGGAACGCGTTCGGCCACGAGCCGGATGGGATCTATAACCAGGCCCACTTCGACTTCCATTTCTATACCATCCCGGATGCGGAGCGAAAGCAGATCCTGCCCAGCGATCCGGCCTTTGCCGCCAAGGCGGCCCATTACCCTGCCGCCGAGTTCATTCCGGCGGGCTACATCTCACCCGCACCGGCCGCGGTACCGCTGATGGGTGTGCACTGGGTCGATCCGACCTCGCCCGAACTCAACGGCCAGCTCTTCTCACGGACCTTCATCTACGGGTCGTACGACGGGAAGCTGATTTTCGCCGAGCCGATGCTCACCAAGGCATATCTCGAAACCAAGCCTAACGGCGTCTACGACATCCCGATGGCCCAGCGATACGACCCGGCCGGCGTGTACCCCCAGGCCTATGCTGTCCGATACATCGAGACGACCAAGCGCTATGAAATCGCGTTGGTCAAGCTCGTCCATCGCAACTGAATCGTTCACTTTCTGATCGAGGATCCCAGGTCATGTTCGCATTGAACCGTTCGTGGCGAGCCGGCGTGCTTGCCCTCGTTCTCGCCGCCTGTGGCGAGAGCGGTACCAACCCGAATCCGAATCCCCCGCCGCCTCCGCCGCCGCCCCCGGCACCGGTTGCGCAGGTCGAAGTTGATGGTGCGTCCAACCTGCTGGTCGGGCAGGCCGCGCAGTTCACCGCCGCAACCCGCGACGCCCAGGGGACGCTGCTGACCGGAAGGACCATCGTCTGGTCGACCTCCTCCGGCGCAGTGGCGACGGTATCCGCAACGGGAACGGTCAGTGGCGTGGCGCCAGGTGCCGCCACGATCACGGCGACGTCCGAGGGCAAGACGGCCAGTCTCGCCGTCAACGTGAGTCATGTGCCGGTCGCTGCCATTGTCGTGACGCCAGCCGTGCTCACGCTCCAGCATACTCGGGACAGCGCGCTCGTTTCCGTGGTGACAGCCGCGGACGGCACCGTTCTCGATCGGCCGGTGGCGTGGAGCAGCAGCGCGCCGACCATCGCGCGGGTACAGATCGAAACCGGCGTGGTGACCGCGCTGGCACTCGGCGAGGCCACCATCACGGCCCTGGTCGAAGGCAAGACGGCGACCACGACCGTGACGGTCGTGCCGCGGGCGGTTGCGTCGGTCGACATCGCGCTGGATGCCGTCACCCTCAAGCTCGGCGCCGATACGACCCTCAGTGCCGTTGCGCGCGACGATCGCGGAGCGCCGATTGCCGGGCAGGCGATGGCATGGGCCAGCAACAATCCGGCCGTGGCCACGGTCGACGCGGCGACCGGCGTCGTGACCGCTGTCGAATCCGGTACCGCAACCATCACCGCCAGCTCGGCTGGCAAGAGCGACAACGTCGTGGTAACCGTGGTGGCGCCGGTGGCGACGGTCACCATTCAGCCGGCGCTGGACACGGTCGAAGCCTGGACCGAGCCGAACCTGGTTGCCGTGCTGCGAGATGCGAAGGGTCGAGTGTTGACCGGACGCGAGATTACCTGGACATCATCCGATCCCGCCATCGCGTCGGTTCAGGACGCCGGAATCGGTGGGAATCAGTGGACCCTGCTGGGCCGCGATCGTGGCACTGTGACCGTCACCGCAACGAGCGAGGGGATTTCCGCGACGGCCACCCGCGTCGTCGTGATCAAGTACTACTCGGTTGCGGTCGGGACCATGCACGCCTGCAACATCGCGAGCGGCGGCATCGTCTGGTGCTGGGGCTTGAACAGCGATCAGGGCCGGATCGGCAGTCCCGTGCTGACCCCGACCGAGTTCAGCAGCAAGCCGATTCAGCTGCCGGGCGGACGCAAGTTTGCCAAGATCTCGACCTATGCGCGGACCAGCTGCGGCATCACGGTCGATGGCGCCGCCTTCTGCTGGGGCACTAATGCCTGGGGCGCGCTTGGTGCGGGCTCCATCGTCAACCATAGCTACATCCCGTTGCGGGTCGAGGGCGGCCACCGCTTCACCGATATCGCCACCGGCAGCGACCATTCCTGCGCCATCGACGTTGCGGGCAAGGCGTTCTGCTGGGGCCACAACGACTGGCGCCAGCTCGGCACCGGTACCAGTACGGCTTCGAACGTGCCGGTTGCAGTGGCGGGTAACATCACCTTCCGGTCGATTGCCGCCGGAACCGGCACGGTCTGCGGCGTGGCAACCTCGGGCGCGTCCTACTGCTGGGGCGCCAACAGCATCGGGCAACTCGGTGACGGCGGCCCGATCAGCTTCGGCAACACCTTCATTGCGCTTCCCAACCAGGTCGTCGGCGGACACAGCTTCAGGTCGGTCGACGCGGGGCACCAATTCACCTGTGGCGTCACGACCGGGGATGTCGGCTACTGCTGGGGCAGCAACAGCGGCAAGCTGGGCATCGGCAGTGGGACGGAGTACTCCAGCCCGCAGGCCGTAGCAGGTGGGCACCTGTTCGAAGCGATTTCCGCCGGGGCCAACCATGCCTGCGGTGTTACCACCATCGGCGATGCCTATTGCTGGGGCTCGAACACCAGCGGCCAGCTCGGCAACCCGATGGCCAACGGATCGAGCCTTCCGGTCAAGGCGGCTGGCACGCTCAAGCTCAAGGAAGTCGCGGCGGCTGGGATCGGCACGGGCAGCGGGGCGCATACCTGTGCGATCTCCCGCGACCGGTTGACGACCTACTGCTGGGGACGGAACGACGTTGGCCAGCTGGGCAATGATGCGACCACGGCACCGGCGATCAGGAATCCGACGCCGTCGATCGTGTTCGAGCAGCGGCCGCTGCCCTGGAACTGAACGATCTAGACATGGGGCATGGAAACGGCCATGCCCCGATGATGAGGAGGAGGCGGTATGAAATGGTTGATGACAGGTCTCAGTCTGGCGGCAATGATCGTTGCCCGACTCGATGCCCAGGACGAACGCCACCTGAAGCAGGCGTTCGAGGGTAAGCGAATCACCCTGCTGATCGAGATGCCGGCCAGCCAGGAAGGCGTCGACATCGTCCCGGGGAGCCGGCGGCCGCTCGATTTCGAGAAATATTCGGGCCGGCTCAAGAAGCACGGCACCGCGATTCGGGAAGGGGAACGGGCCATGATCACCAAGATCCGGGTCAAGGATAACCTGATCGAGGTACAACTCGGCGGGGGTGGCTACGGAACCTTCGGCGACGTCTTCAGCTCGATTGCGAGCAACAACGGCGCCGACAGCGGGGCAGCCCAGCAGATGCGCATCAGCAACGAGCGGACGCAGCGGGCCGCGTCCGGCTCGCGGTTCAATCTGCGGTTTCCCAACGGAACCACTCCGGACGATCTGACGGCGGACGCCATCGTCGAGGCCTTGGCCGACTATGCGGAGTTTCCCGCCGTGGCGGTTGCGGGTCGTCGATCGATGCGCGAACCGGCAGTCTCGCAGCCGGCCGAGGTTCCCGGAAGTCAGGTGGAGCGTGGAGTCCGGAACGAGGAAGCCGCACAACTTCGTAAGGGAATGCTCGAGGAGGATGTCGAAGCGGTCGCCGGTAAGCCGATTGGCGAAACTACGGCCGGTCCGATGACGACAAAGAAGTACCGATGGCGTGAGGGTGTTCTCGAAGCCGACTACGTCAACGGTGTGATGGTTGGATACCGCATTGCCTCCGGCGACTAGCCGGACCTGCCAGATCTCTGCAGCAAACGTCCGGGTCGGTATGACATCGTCATGCCGACCCTCCTTCCGTCTGGACTGTCGGGGCGGCGCCAGCAGAGCGTCCTTTTCGTGCCTTCTTGCGTCGGGGCTGGCTGCGCTTACCGAGCAGCATGGCCGGGAGAATCCAGAGCGAGCCGACCGTCCCTGTCAGGGTCCCGCCTGCCGTGGCCAGGGCAATCGAGCCGAACAGGCTGTCGACATCCGTACCTACTGCAAGTGGAATCAGGCTTGCCATCGTGGTCAGGGTTACCAGCATGATCATGGCCGACCGGTCGCGGGCAGCATAGACGATGTCCGCTGCGCTGAGGCGCCGTCCCTCGGCCTGGGCGCGGCGGCGGCGTTCCAGGGCGCCATCCACCAGCAGGATGGCCTGGTTGGTTGCCAGCCCGATCACCAGGATGACGCCGACTGCCGCTTCCCGCCCGAACGAGGTGCCGGTGGCCCAGAAGATTGCGGCGACTCCAGCCAGCGCCAGCGGCAGGCTTGCAAAGACGAGCATCGCGGCCCAGGCCGAGTTGAACACGATCGCGACCGAGAGCACGACCAGAGTGAGGCCGAGTGCCAGGACGAGCCAGAGGCCCTTGGTGCTGTCGTCGTCGGCCCATTCGAAACGTTCGTCGTCGACGGTATATCCCGCCGGTACGCTGATCGAGTTCATGAACGACTCATGGGTCCGCTGCGCCAGGCGGGGCGGACCTCGAAAGTCGTAGCTCACGATCCGGACATACTGCTGATCTTCGCGGCTGATGGCGTTGAGTCCTTCACGCTCCGATACCACTGACAGGTCGCCGATGCGCACCGGTGCCTGGACATCGTTCGGGATGATTGCGTCGCGCAAGTCGTCGAGGGCGCGTTCCTGCGCCCCTCGCGCCTTGACGTTGACCGTGACTTCGTCGCCCTCGAGTTCCAGGCGCTGGCCGTCGCTGCCACCCTGGACTTCGCGAGCAATGGCCTGACGGAAATCGCTGGTCGTGAGCCCCGCCCGAGCCAGTGCGGGGCGGTCGGGCGTCAGCGCCACGCTCACGGTCCGTTCGGAGCGGAAGTAGGCGCCTGCATTGATGTTCACATCCCGGACCCGGGGAATCCGTTCGAGCCGGGTTTGCAGGTCGCGCGCCAGTTGCTCGACTCCGGAGAAGGAGTAGCCCAGCAGCTTGATGCGGAACGCTACGGATGATCCACCGCCGCCGCTGAAGAAGCCCGGACCCCGGCCGCGAACGCTGATCGCCGCGCCGCCGACGAAGACGGCCCGCTGAGTCATCTCTTCTTCCATCAGGGCCGGGATGATGCCGTAACTCTCGGCCCGGGTAAACGTGACCCGAAGCCGGCCCATCATCGGGAAACCCGCCGCTTCGACCCGATCGACTCCATGCCGACCAACTGCGATCCGCTCGAACTCCTGCATCGCGAGGTCGACGCTGCGCGGATCGGAGCCATGCGGGAAGGTGATCCCGACGAACAGTTCGGAGCGCTGCCCGAACCAGTTGCCGAACGAACTCTTGGGAACCTGCTTGATGAAGCCCCAGGTCAGCGTGCCGAGCGCAATTACCGTCAGTCCGATGGTGATGGGGCGCCAGCGAACCGTCCCGATCACGCTTCTAGTAAACAAGCGCAGCGTCCGCCGATAGGTGGTTCGGTTCATGCCGTGCCCGGCCCCGACGGCCGGGATCATGACGACGGCGCTGATGACCGACCAGGCGAGAGCCAGCAGGAATGCCGCTGCAAACGGCAGGAACGCCGCACGCGCGTTGCCTTGGAGATAGAGGAAGGGAAGCAGCACGACGGCGGTCGTCAGGCTGGCGCCGACCACGGCCGGTGTGATCCGACGGCCGGCCGCGGCGCGCCCATCCGGGGTGTCCGGCGCGTGTCGCAGACGCTCGACCACGACGAGCCCGTTTTGAGCCAGGACGCCGATCCCCATGGCCAGCCCGGCCAGCGTGAGGAGATTGGCCGGGATGTCGAGTATGTACAGGCCGAGTGCCGTGCCTGCGATGGCAACGGCCGCGCTGCCCATGACCAGCCAGACCGAGGTGAAGTTGCGCAGCATCACCGCGAGCACCAGCATCACGGCGGCGAAGGCAATTGCGCCGCGGAGCAGCAGGTCGTTGAGCTGCTCCTGGAGTTCGCGGCTTTCGTCGTTCTCGATTCGGAAGGTGATCCCCTCCGGCAGAATCCGTCGGATCCCGTCCATGGTCGTTTTGATCTGGCTGGCCGTCCGGATGGCGTCGGCCCCCGCCAGGCGTGACAACTGTAACGTGACGGTCGGAACGCCATTGATGCGCGCAAAGCGGCCGCGGTTGTCCTCGTCCGGACGAATCGTGGCAAGTTCGTCCAACCGGAACACCCGCCCGCTCGGCGCGCGGATCACCAGCTGGCCGAGATCTTCGAGTGCGTTGGGCTGGTCGCGGAGCGCCACTGTCACGACGTTGGCGCCGCGGCGTTCCCGGCCCAGGGCTTCGACGGTACGCGCGCCGGCGATGGCCTGCCGGAGCAGGGTAGGATTGATGCCCAGCTGACGCAAACGGAGCGGTTCGTAGACCACCGCGACCCCGGGCTCGGCGGTACCCGACAGCGTGACTCCCGCGACGCCCGGCACGGCAGTGATCCGCGGCACTACCTGATCTCGGGTGATCTTGGTCAGTGTACCGGCGGTGTACGGGCCGATGATCGAGTAGGTCAGGAGTGGCTGCTCTTCGAGCTCCTCGGGGGTGTAGTTCGCAACGGACGGGCCGCTTACGCCGATTGGAAAACGGCTGCGGAGTAACTCGAGCCGCTCGTTGATCTCGAGTCGGGCCAGGGTAACGTCGGCTTTGGGTTCCAGCTCCACGGTCAGAGACGAGGCGCCGTCGCGTGACTCGCTCGATACTTTCTTGACGCCGCGGACGCCCTGAATGACTTCTTCGATCGGTGAGGTGACATAGCTCTCGACCAGCTCGGGCGAGGCCCCGAACCAGGCCGCCGAGACGCGAAGACGGGGCAACTCGACCGCGGTCCTGGTGGCGAGCGGGAGCTTGGTGAACGCCACGCCACCGGCCAGGATCAGCGCCGCACCTACCGCCCAGATCACGGCCGGTCGGCCCGCAGCCCAGCGGATCATGAGGCGCTGGCTGCTCGCGCCAGCTTGCGGCGCTCGACCATGGCGTACACGGTCGGCATCAGGAAGAAGGTGACGAGGAGGGCGGTGATCGACCCGCCGATCACGCTGGCTGCCAGCGGCTGGTAGAGTTCGCCGCCGGTGCCCCACCCGAAGACCAGCGGCAGCACGCCGGTGATCGTGGTGATCGAGGTCATGGCAATGGCGCGGAGCCGCTGTTGCCCACCGAGCACCACGGCATCCTCGATCGAATGGCCCAACTCGCGGAACCGGCCGATCGCATCCAGCTTGACCACCGCTTCGTTGTCGGCCATGCCGATCATCACCACGATACCGATCAGCGCGACTGCATTGATGCTCTGGCCGGTGAGCCAGAGGAACAGGATACCGCCCGCGCCCGCCAGCGGGACCGTGAGCAGCACCACGAGAGGTGTCGTAAACGAGGCGAACTCGCCCGCCAGCACCAGGAAAACCAGGGCCACCGACAGGACCGCCACCAGCATCAGCTGGTTGGTGGTCCGCTGCTGCTCCGCTTCGGCGCCGCCGAGCGTGATGTCCACCCCTGGGGGGAGGTTGACCCCTTCCAACGCGCGCTGAATATCACGTGTGGCCTTGTTGAGCCCGCCCTCTTCGGCAACGGCCTCGACCACGCTGACGGGCCGCTGGTTGATGCGTACGACTTCGATCGGGGCGCGGATATCCTTGACCGAGACCAGCTGCCCGACCGGAACTCCTCTGATCGGAACCGCTAGCGCGGTCTGCAGGTCTTCGTTGTAGGTGCCTGCGAACCGGACCCGGATCGGAGTGCGCCGATCGGTCTCGCGGAAGTCGCCCGAGGTGACACCGCCGAGGCCGCCGGCGAGCGTGTTGGCTACCTGATCGGCGGTGACGCCCAGCCGTGCCATCTGGGCCCGGTCGAGCGTCACTTCCACGGTCGGCTGGGTTCCGGCATAGGCGTCGCGAACGTCGGCCAGGCTGGAAACGCTGCTCAGCTTCTCCCGGATCACGTCGGCCCAACGCGCCGACTCGTCGAGCCGGGGCCCGGCGATCTCGACGCGCACCAGTCGTCCCTCCCGGCCGATCAGGCTGCCGAACTCAGACTGCCCAGCCAGGTCGATCGCCAGGCCGCCGCTGGCCAGGTCGGGTACCGCCCGCCGCAGTCGCTCGGCAAAGACGGCCGCGTTCATGCCGTCGGGGACCGGCATCAGCAGCTGCGCTGATGAGGACGTGCCGGGATCGGCGCCGGCCAGAACCTCTTCGTCCGTTGCGACACCGATCCGGCTGTAGATGCCCGAGGATCCCAGCGTGATGGCGGCCGTCTCGAGTCGGCGCGCCTGGTTGGCCGTTTCCTCGATGGCCGTGCCCTCGGGAAGCCGGAGATACGCCACCGCGATGCCCTCATCCACGCGGGGCAGGATTTCCCGCGGCAGCCGGCTCGCGATGGCCACCGTGAACAGCGTCACCGCCGCCGAGATGGCAATGACGGGCAGCGGATGCTGCAGCGACCAGCGCATGCCGGCCTCGTACCAATGTTCGAAACGGTGCCCCAGTCGATCGGCCGCGCCGAGGAAACCGGTCGACGGGCGCGGCGGCTTTCGAGGGCGTGCTTTGCCGCGGGTCATCAGCACCGGCATCAGGGTCAGCGCCAGCACCAGCGACGCACCGACCGACATGACCACACTGAGCGACAGGTCGCGGAACAGCGCAGCTGCCAGCCCCTCGACGAATACGATCGGGCCGAAGACGAGCAGCGTGGTGAGGGTGCCCGCGATCAGCGGACCGGTCACTTCTTCGGTCCCGATCCGTGCCGCCTCGGTCCGGTCCATCCCGTTTTCCATGTGCCGATTGGTCACCTCGGCCACCACGATCGCATTATCGACCAGGAGCCCGACGCCCAGGGCAAGCCCGCCAAGCGAAAGGATATTGATGGTGACGCCCATCAGCTGGAGCAGCGTCAGTGCCACCATCACCGACAGCGGCACCATCAGGCCGATGGTAAGCGAACTGCGCCAGTCACGCAGGAACAGCAGGATCACCATCAGCGACAGCGCGCCGCCGAAGACGATTTCCTGGATCAGGTTCGACAGCGCGTCGTTGACGAACTCCGCCTGCGCGGCCACCACCTTGATCTGAAGATCGGGAAACTCCTCGCGGAGCAGGTCGATGGCGCGGTAGATGTCGCGGGTGACCGCCACCGTGTTGGCCCCCGCGTCCTTGTATACCACTAGCCCGACGGCGGCCTTGGAATCGAGCGTCGTGATCGTAGTCGGGTCGGCCACGCCGAGTGACACGCTGCCGACGTCGCGCAGAGTGATCCCGCTTCGGGCCGGCCCGACCGGAGTGCTGGCAATCTCCTGAACGGTCTGGAACTCGGTCAGCGCCCGGAGTGAGAAGCGGAACTGGCCGCGACGCACGGTGCCGCCGGGGGCCTGCGGGTTCGCTGCGCGCACGGCGGCGGCAACGTCATCGGGCGTGATGCCCAGCGCACGGGTGCGTTCGGGGTCGATCTCGACCCGGATCTCATCCTCGGGCTCGCCGACCACCGCCACGCTCGCGATTCCGGCCAGCTGTTCGAGCCGGCGGGCGTGGACGTCGCGGGCGGTGCGTGCGATGCTGCGCAGGTCACCGCTGCCGGTCAGGCCCAGCACGGCAATCGGGCGCTCGCCGGGGTCGCTGGTCAGCAGGGTCGGTCGCTCGGCGCGCTCGGGCAGGTTGGTCCGGGCATTGTCGAGCCGTTCGCGCACCTGCAGCACCGTCGTGGCCATGTCGGTGCCCCAGCCGAAGCGCAGGATCGTCGTCGCTTCGCCGGTGCGGCTCACCGATTTGAGTTCGACCAGTCCCGGCGTCGCTGCCACCGCCTCTTCGATCTCTTCGGCGATGAAGCGCGACACCTCTTCCGGGGCGGCGCCGGGATAGCTGGTGCGGATGGTGAGGACGGGCAGCTGCACGTCCGGCAGCAGCGAGACCGGAAGTTTACCCAGCGATACGGCGCCGAGCAGTACCAGCGCCAGGACGGCGGCAATGGTCGTGACGGGCCGTCTGAGGGCCGTGGCGGCAATCGACATTCGGACGTTGCCCCTTTACGGCGTGCCGCGTTCCTGGCGAGCCACCATGCGCACCGGCGCATCGTGTGTCAGCGTCAGGTGGCCTTCGATCAGTACGGTATCTCCGGCCGACACCGGGATCTGTCCGGTTGCGCTGTCGGGCAGGACTTCGGTTTCCAATCCGTTGCTCCGGCCCGGGAAGATGTAGACCCACTGCGCCCGTCCGTCCCTGGCTACGAAGACGAGCGGGCGGCCATCGCGCTCGATCACAGCCGACGCCGGCACGATGACGCGGCCGGGCAGGCGGGTCGCCTCCAGGCGGACATCGGCGTACATCCCGGGGCGGAGCACACTGTTGCCGCTGATGCGCACCACGGCCCGCCCCGCGCGGGTGGTACTGTCGACCAGAGGCAGGATCGCGGCGATCCGTCCGCTGATCGGTCGGTCGGCAACGGCCGCTGCGGTGATGGTGGCGTCTCCGCCGATCCGAATCAGCGGCAGGTCGTGCTCCAGCACCGACGCTTCGACCCGGAGGTTCGAGAGGTCCACGATCCGGGCAATGTCCTGACCCTGGCTCAGGCGTTCGCCGACGGCGACCTTGATCTCATCGACCACCCCGGAGAACGGTGCGACGATGGCGGCCCGCTCCCGCTGCAGCTTGGCTCGCTCGAGCTCTGACTTGCTTCGATCGAGCCCGGCACGGATCTCGGCGCTGCGGAGCCGCTCGCCGGTTACGGCGCGGCCGGTCACGATCGAGTCGCCGATGATGTTGTCGAGGACTTTGAGTTTGGCGTCGTCGAGCGTGGCTTGGGCCTGCTCTACCGCCAGGTCGAGCTCTCTGGGGTCGACTTCGACCAGCACCTGGCCCTGAGTCACCCGATCGCCGGGGCGGACTTTGACCGCGGTGATCGGTCCGGTGGTTTCGCTCTTGAGCATTGCGATGCCGTCGGAGCGTACTTGTCCCGTGGTCACGATCGAAAGCACCAGATCGCCCTTGCGGACCGACTGACCGATTACCGGGAGCGTGACATTCCCGCTGCTCGACTCGGCGCCGTCCTCGCCTGCCGAGTCGCCATCTGCCGGTTCGGCCTTCTTGCAGCCCGCCAGGACCAGCAGGGGCAGTGCGGTATAAACCAGGGTGCGCAGCAAGGCTGCGACCGGTACGGTTCGCGTCACAACGTCCTCCCGATCAGGGCTTCGATCTCTGCTTTGGCCAGTACGTACTCGAATCGCGCCCGAACGGCTTCGGCTTCCGCCGCATCGAGCTGTTCCTGGGCCCGACTCAGGACGTCTATGGTGAGTGAACCGATCCGATAGCGTTCCATCTGGACTCGAACCAGCGCCCGGGCCGCGTCGAGATTGGCGAGCGCCGTGGTGACCCGAATCTCGGCTGCGCGAAGTGCCGCCAGCTGCGTGGTCAGGGTCGCGCCGACTTCCCGCCGGGCATCGGCGGCCTGCGCCATGGCGGTCTCGTAGTCGCTTCGCCTGGTGGCGATCTGCTGCTCGCGCTGAAATCGATTGAAGAGCGGATAGCTCAGCCCCAGACCGAGCGAGCGGCTGTTGTAGAGCTGGTATTCGTTGAACCGGCTGCCGGCAAACGAGGTATTGGCGGTCAGGTTGAGACTCGGATAATACAGTGACCGGGCCGCGCTCAGGTTGGCCTCGGCCGCGTCCTCGGCAGCTTCGGTCCGCAGCACATGCGGCGCCTGGCGGACCGCCTCGGCGCGCAGAGCGTTGGTGTCGGCTACATCGGCCACGCCGAAGAGCGACGAGTCGATCACGGCAGTGACCCGGCCATCTTCCCCGATCAGCCGAGCCAGCCCCGCTTCGCTCGCGGCGAGTTGACGTTCTTCGGATGCCAGCCGGAGGCGGGCTTCGTTCAGGGTGACGGTCGCAGTCAGGGAATCGGCTACGTTGGCTGCGCGTGTCGCCAGCCGGGCAATGGCGATCTGAAACTGCTCTTCGGCGCGGCGGATTGCTTCGCGGCGCACGGCAACGAGCTGGGTGGTTTGGGCCGCCTCGATGAACGCCCGGGTGGTGCGGAGGCGGTTCTGCGCGCGCTGGTAGTCGACGGTGGCGTCGGCCTGGGCGCGTGATGCCCTGGCGGCGGTGAGATCGCGCCCGCGACGAAAACCGGTAAACAGGTCGTACGAAGCGCTGGCGCCCAGGTTCAGGCTCGAGTTGGTGGTGCCGCCGGGCAGGATCTCATTGGTTGTCGGGTCCAAGCGAGACGGGCCGTCGGAAAAGCTGGTTCCCCAGGTAGCTGTGGCTCTCAGGTCCGGAAGAAACTGACCGTACGCCGTGCGGACGGCGGCCGAGCTGTTGCGATAGGCGCCAAGCGCCTGGACGACCTGCGGGTCGACCCGTTCGGCGCGGTCCAGGGCCTCTCGGAGCGTAAGGGACCGCTGCTGCGCGGCGGCGGTGCCGGTCAGTGCGCTGACGAGGACGCCGGCAAGCAAGAGTTGTCGTGGGGCCATGAGCCAATAGTACCACGGGTCACGAGGGTGAGTAAGGAATTATGGCAGTCCGTCTCGACCGCCGAAACCTTACACTCGATTGTATGGACTTCGGGGTAGATGCGCCGGATCGGCAAAAGGACGCACCAGCCGCCAACGCGCTCGAGCACGTCAGGGAGGCGGCAGCCTGCCAGTCAGGCCGTACTCGACGTTCCGGCCGGCGCAGGCAGCCATTCCGAATGGTCGTGATGCAGAGTCAACCAAACCTCAATTGAGGCTTGGTTTCGCTACCCGACGGCCTCAAACAGGTGGCGCGCCGGTTTCGGTTGCCGCGGTCCATCGACAGGCATTCGGGTCGATTCGGAATCGATACAGGACCGACCGCACTCCGTCGTCGGTGTCCGAATGCATTGCAAGAAAGAGGATCTGGTCGTTCTGAAATACCGGGAACGGCAGTAAGGACTCGGAGGCAACTGGCAGTGGGAGGTCGACACAGGCCTGCTTCCGGTCGACATCGACGAGTGTCAGGAAGAAGCGGACACTCTCCGGTTTAGCGGGGCCGTCATAGTCTGTGGTCAGCACGGCAACATGACCGGACGACAGTACCCGCAAACCAATGGCAGACGAGCCATGCATCGAAGCAGTCGGATCTGGAACCGGACCGTGTCGATCAGCGAGATCGGTCGGGACACCCCGGCTTCCATTGGGAGGATAGGTCATGCTGCCGGTCGGGCTTCCATCCGCATCGAGGAAAACGATCCCCGGTATCATCGGCAGCTGCGCGACGAGGCGGTTTCCCAGCATGGCCACGTTCTGGAAACCGTACACCATATACAAATGCGGGTGGGTCGATGCGACGATTGGGGGCTTTCCGAAGACAGCAATGCTGTCGCTTCGGGTGTCCCAGCGTGCATAGATCGCCGGAGTAGCATTGACGGCAAAGACGACCGTATCGCCGCGCCAGGTCCAGCTGGTTCCGGGAGCGTTGAGCGGGGCTCGTACACGGCGTCGAAAGGTACCGGTTGCCAGATCGAAAATGGAAAACGCCCTTTGGCGCACATCGAGGGCGGCCAGCAGTGAGTCGCCGGGCAGCGGGAGTGCCGTCATGACGCTCTGGATTTCGCCGGGCCCCATGCCTCTTCGGCCGATGATTCGGAGCAGGGCTCCGGACCTGGCGTAGTGCAGCAGGCGGCCACCGGCGTGGTCGGCAATCAGAATGCTGCCGTCCGGCCCAGGGTTCAGATAGGAATAGGCCCCGATCATGGTCGAGTCGGTTTCGGCAATGCTGGTCGAATCGATCAGTACGAGTGGAGAGTCGGCCCCGGGGCCTGAGTCCGCAGCGGAACAGGCGGTAACAAAGGCGAAGCACAGCGCGGCTAGCCCACGAGAGGCGATCGAAACTGCCATTTGGTCCTCGCGTCAATCAGGATCTGCGCACGATTCCGGGGGGCAGGGTAGCTGTGCGCGAGCATCCGGACGTTACCTGCCAAGCGGGGAGCCGTAAAGGGGTGCCTGCCTGGTAGCCTCAATCGGGTTGCCAGCTGGGGGCGTCGACCCAGTCGCATCCCTCGGTGGACACGAGGTACCGGTAGATGGTGACCCGAGTGTGGCCCGGCACCGTATCTCGCCGGGCGAGCAGCTCTAACGTATCACCGCGAGTCATCATGTTGTGGCGATGATCGCTGGGTGCCGGGATGTGGCCATCGATACAAAGCCGGCGACCGTCGGGAGATACCAGGGTCAGGTAGGAGTGGTAGTTGCCACGCAGTAACTCCGACGGTCGGGGCAGCGAATCGTGACCGACTTGATCCCAGTCGAGGTAGTGGACCAGAAACCCGCCATCCAAACGGCGATGCAGTCCACCAATGGTCGACCCGGTTGTGTGATGCCATCGTTCTGTCTTCCGCACCCTCTCTCGCTCGAGCAGTCCGGCTGGAGCTCCCTTTCGCCGCACAGCCGGAATGAGAATTCCGTGCTTCAATTGGCCGTCCAAGGCTAGGATCCGGATGCCAGGCTCCGTCGGCAGGGCGAGGAGGATCGACGTGTCGGTGGCTGCAACGGCGGAGCTGCCATAGCGGATATAAACCGGCCTTGTATCCAACAGGCGCTGAGGTATCGACCCCAGCAGCGCAGGATCCTCTCGTGTTCCTAGCCAGCGGGCAATCGATGTTTCGATAAACCCCGTACCGATCAGGATCTCGCTTCCATTCGCTGTCCAGCCGGCGCTGCCCATGCGAAACGGCGCGCGCACCTGATAGCGGAGCGTTCCCGTCTTCAAATGGAAGACCCGCAGGACTTCGTCGCGCCAGTCGTGGACTGCGATCAGCGAATCTCCCGCCAGGACAATGGCGGGTGAGGCAGTGACGGCCGGTTCGGGGGAGGGACGGACCGGAAATCCTCCGGTTGCCGTGCCCGTACCGTCGAAGCGATAAGTCCGGAACTGGACCTGATCGGTGATGAGATATCCATCTCCGACGCGCGATGGGACCAGCAGGGGGCCGATCTCGAAGTCCATCGGGATGCGCAGCGCTATCGAGTCGATCAGCGCTATTGTCGGTCCCCTTGTGGCCGGATCCAATCGGTAGCCCGAATCACCACAGCCCGCCATGGCCACGAGGAGGGAGCCAATCACGTGATGAAGGCGGCTGGATAGTGCGCTCATCACGAAGCCAACGGTTCGAGCAGCCATGCCTGTTCGGTCGCCTCGCATTGACCCTTGAGGCCGCCGGCGATATTCCTCTCTTCCAGCAAGTGGGGCTGATGCGTGTCGCGGTACAGATGGCCAATCTCCCGCCCGTTGACTGCGAACGGTGGTCCCTCCATAGCCGACTGGTCGTAGTCAAAGCTGATCAGAAGCTGCGGAGCGATGCCCCCAATCTCGACGAGATGCTTCGCATAGCGCGTGCGCATCTCGACCGGCAATGCGACGAGCGCCGCTCGGTCGTAGATGGCGTCGACTGAACCCAATGCTGCCGGTGTCAGCTCGAAGATGTCGCCGCAGAAGATCTCGATGCCGGTAGCTCGATAGCGCGTCAGTTTGCCGATCGGCGTAACGTCTGGTTGTACTCCGAGCTCGGCAAAAAATTGTGCGACGGCAATTGGACTAAGCTCCGCACCAACGACCCGGAAGCCTTGGCTGACGATCCAGGGAATGTCCTGCGATTTGCCGCAGAGCGGCAGGAACAGTCGCGCTCCCGGCGGTAGCGCAAGACGATGGACGTGCCGCACGAGTAGCGCGTTAGGCTTCCCTTCGTGGAATGCGATTTCATTGTCGATCCATTTTTTCTGCCAGAAATTCGTGTCCATTTTTCTGCCCGGTTCTCGAGTCATCGGGTGATGCGATAGCGAAGTACGGCGGGCTGACCATCTTCGTCTTCGACGATGGCATAGATCGCGTCCTCGCTGATGTGTGCCTGCGCCCAGTCGGCCATCGCGACTGGCAGGGTGATGACGCCCAACCAGATTCCATCGGGGTCGAAGGTGTCAAATACTGTCGTGGTATCTCCCGGCAGGAGATGTCCCTGAATCCAGATATAGCCAAGGGGGTCGACGGTGATGGCCGAAAAGACAGGCGCAACGGTCGGGACATCGTCGATTGAGACAACCGAGTTGGCCCGCGCCGCGCCGAATAGGGGCGTGACCGTTGCCAGGAACCGCTCGGTTTCGGATCGCCGCAGCGAGTCGGGCAGGGGCCGTGTCGGCGCCGGCCAGTCGGTTACCCACAGGGTATCGGAGCTCGATCGGGTTCGCACCAGCCGGCCGTCGCCGCTCCAGCCGATCACGAATCCGCCGGTGGGGTACGGTGCATGGAACTGCTGTGCAGCAAAGGGCACGACTCCTGCCGTTTGTCCGCTTCGTCCGCCACGAGTCCAGTGGAACTCCCAGCGGGCGATCAACTTTCCTGCGAAACCAACGGTGTCTATCAGGGCGCCATCGAATCGGAACCGTGCGAACGATACGTCCGGTGCCGTTTTCGGTCTGTCTGCAATCACATTGATCGGCACATAGATACGATCGGCGCTGTCCACGGATATGTGATTCCAGTTACAGCAGGACGAAGCCCAGCTGTGCAGGAACGTGCTGCTGGTATCGAAGACGGAGGTGCGCTGCTGTTGTGGATCGTGCACGATCAGACGCCCGTTGGCGATGGCCGGGAAGGCAACCCGGTACTCGCCGGGACCGCCTCCAGTGCGTCCGATGGTTCGTATCATCCTCCCTTGGGCGTCGAACACTTTAATTGCGATCGGCTGCCGATCGACGATATAAACTCGCCCCCAAGAATCCGTCCGAACCATGATCGGTTGAATCAGCTCACCCGGGCTGCCGTCGCCATCACCAAAACGCGTCGGGGGCGACAGCGTCCATGCGGCCTCCGCATGACGCCAGGCGGGCTCGGTGTTGACGATCCGCACGATGCCGGACGGCAAGGTGTCGATGATCGCCGTGCGGTTGTCGAGTTGCGACTGGCAACCGGCCATCCAGAGTGAAGCCGCAAGAGCGGCTGCCTGCGAACCGATCCAGGAGGACCGCATCGAGATCTCCGACAGCGGACCCGTCAGGCTGGCGAGTCCGCAAGAGGTTAGTTGCTCCGGTCGCCTGCCCTCCCGCGTCGACCGGCGGAGCGGGCCAGCTCCGCTTCGGCTGCGATATACCCGAATGCGCCCCACTGGGGCGTCGCGATCACCTGCTCGAACGTCCGGCGTGCCTCGGCCCGACGCCCGTTGTAGAGATGCCAGTTGCCAATGCCGTAGCCGATCCCGGCATCCTGAATCGCATCGCGCGCACCAGGCGGACTCTGGAGCGAGTCGACCGATAGCTGGCCTTTGTACAGCAGCAACAGGCGATGATATGCCCCATTCTCGATGATGTCCATGTCCGCCCGGATCGGCTCGAGTACCTTGGCAGCCTCCGCCGCCCGGTCGAGCCGGCGCAGCGTCATATAGAGCCAGTGGCTGGTGGCAACGACCATGTCGGCGTTGACGGCCGCGGCAACATCCTCCTGATAGTACGGCAGCGCCTTGGCAAAGTCGCCCTTGAGGTAGTGGGCTAGCCCCAGATGGTAGCGGATGTTGGTGTTGAGCGTACCGATCGGGACCCCGCGCGCGTTGGGAATGCCGTCGGGCTCGATCTCATCCGGCCGGCCGCGCACCAGGACATAGGCCTGTTCCAGGTCCTTGATGGCGGCATCGAACCGCCGGATCGTAATGAAGCGATGCCCGCGATGCCGATAGAGACGAGCATCCTTCGGATGCCGCGCAATCCCCCGTGAAAAGATCTCAATCGCTTCGGCGTGACGACCCAGGTATGCCAAGCGGCGGCCGAGCCAGATGATCGAGTCGGCGTTCTCAGGTGTGCGCTCCCAGGCGGCCCGCGCGGACGCCAGATTCTTCTCGTAGACCGCTTCGACGTTGGGTGGGAGCGCAGGGCGCCGCAGCGGCTTTCCGAGCAGCGACATCGCTTCGACCGGCGGCTCGGTTGCCTGCGCGCTGAGCGAGGCCGGAACCAGGCCGGCCACGGCCACCGCGGCACACAGTAAGGCGGAACGCATCATCTGCTCCTCAACCTTTGAGACGGCGAGCGCCCCACAGGCTCGGCGCACCTTGCGGGTGCCGGCCGGAGGGGCGCTCGGAACCAACCTGATCTGCTAGCGAGCGGCGCGCTTGGCCTTCCGCACCGTACGCTTCACGGCCTTCTTGGCACGCTTGGTCCCGCTCGCCGCCTTGGCCTTGGCAGTCTTGGCCTTCGCGGCTGCACGCGCGCGCAGCGTGCGGACGCCTTTGGTGGCCGCTACGGCAGCCAGCGCACCCGCACCGACAGCCGCCGCGCCCTTGGCCGCCGTCTTGAGACCACGCTTGATCTTCCGCTTTCGAATCTCGCCCTTCACTTTGGTCTCGACCTTCGAGGCCGCCTTCTTGATCTTCTTGATCGCGTTCCGAGCGGCGCTGCCGAGTGTGGATCTCGCCATGGTGACTCCTTGGGGTACCGGTCTAACTGCGTAGGCCCGATGGCCAACCATAGGTTGGTGACGGAAAATCTGCCCTGATCCGCACAAGAACGGTACCCGTGGCGCCGATTCCGGTGCCGTTTGCCGACCGGGAGTTACCTTTCAACCGTTGCCGGCTTCCTGGAACACGGAGGCCGTTCGGCTCGTAGATTCCTCAGAGTCTTCGATTCGCTCGACACTCGGATAGGGAGTTGCTTGGATGAAACGTCTGCGCATGGCGTTGCTCGTGCTTGGCGGTCTCGCGTCGAGCCAGGTGGCGACGGCCCAGGATCGGTCGGACAGCTTGCCGCTCAAAGCGGCGCGTGTCGCCCGATTCACCACGACCCAGGGAAGCTGGATCTCACTCGACGTGAGTCCGGATGGCCGCCGGATCGTCTTCGATCTGCTGGGTGACTTGTACACCATCCCGATCACCGGCGGTAAAGCCACGCGACTGACCAGCGGGCTCGCCTATGACGCACAGCCGCGCTGGAGCCCCGACGGATCCAGACTCGTCTTCGTCTCGGATCGGAGCGGTGGCGACAACGTCTACATCGCCAACGCCGACGGGTCCGGAATTCGACGCCTGACCCACGGCAATCACGGCTGGCATCTCTCGCCCGTCTGGTTGCCCGGCGGTCAGTATATCGTGGCGTCTTCCTCCGGCACGAATTTCGGAACGCCCAAGCTGACGCTCTATGACGTGTCCGGCGGCAGCGGTATCCAGCTGACCCGCGCGCCGGGCCCTCTGGCGTACTTCGGTGCGGCGCCGTCTCCGGATGGCCGCTACATCTATTACGCCAGCCGCCAGGGCATCTGGCAGTACAACGCGACGATGCCCCAGTTCCAGGTCGGCGTCTACGACCGCCAGGCGGGCACCACCACGACCCTGTCAGGCCGGCTCGGCTCGGCCGTTCGTCCCGCCGTGTCGCCCGATGGCAAGTGGCTGACCTATGGAAGCCGCGACGGTCAGGAGACGGGCCTCCGGATCCGGGAGCTGGCCACCGGTGTCGAGCGATGGCTGGCCTTCCCGATTCAGCGCGACAACATGGAAGCGATTCCCGACCACGACGCCCTCCCCGGCTACTCGTTCACTCCGGACTCACGTGCCGTGGTGATCTCGTACGGCGGTGAGATCTGGCGCGTTCCGGTCGACGGGACCGCCCCGGCCAGGATCCCGTTCAGCGTCGACGCCGAAGTTGCAGTAGGTCCGCAGGTGGCGTTCGAGTATCCGATCGAGGATACCCCGACCTTCACGGTGCGCCAGATTCGCAATCCGGCCCCCTCGCCCGATGGTCGCCGAGTGGCGTTCACCGCGCTCGATCGGCTCTACGTGGCCGATCTGCCCGACGGTACGCCACGTCGGGTCACCGGTAGTGACGTGGGCGAGTACTACCCGGCCTGGTCGCCGGATGGCAGTTCGCTCGCCTACGTGACCTGGGACGGTCGCGATGGTGCGCTGATGCGGGTCGACCCGGCTAGCGGACAGACGACTCGGCTCAGCACCGCGAGCGCGTTCTGGCAGACGCCGGCCTTCTCGCCCGACGGCCGGCGGATCGTGGCGATCCGCGCCGAGCGACGGAATCTCGAGGAACAAGTCGGCCCGTTCATCGGCGATGGGTTGGGCGCCGAGTTCGTCTGGGTGCCGGCGTCGGGCGGTGAAGCCACCGTGATTCGGTCGACCGAAGGTAACCTGCGGCTGCCCCACTTCGCGGCCGACACCGGTCGCATCTATCTCTACGGCTTCTTCCCTCCCGCGCCCGGGCAGCCGCCGACGTCGTTTACCGCAGCGCTCTCGTCGATGCGTTGGGACGGCACCGACCTGCGGCAACACCTCCAGGCCACCGGGCCGCTACCGGTCGGGTTCGTATCGCCCGGCGGCGGGCCGGCGTACCATGCGCCATTTGCTCCGCGGGATGAGCCCAGTCATATCCTGCCGCCCAATTTTGCCGATGCGCGGGAACCGACCGTCGTGGGGCCGCGTGCCGATGCCATCCGAATGGCGCCGCAGGGCGACCTGGCCCTGGCCGCCTTCGGCCAGGACATCTATCTCATCCGAGTGCCGCAGATCGGCGGCGCCGTCCCGACCGTATCGATCGCCAAGCCCGACAGCGCGGCGGTGCGGATTCTCCGCCTGACCGATATCGGGGGCGAGTTCCCTACCTGGAGCGCCGACGGGCGCACGGTGCACTGGTCGATCGGCAATGCATTCGTCTCCTATGATGTGCAGCGCGGATTTGCCGTCGACGACAGCCTGGTCGCCACCGGAGCGGATACGACCGTCCGGTTCCAGCACCAGTACCGCCCGGTCGAACGGCGGATTCGCGTCACCGTCGAACGTGACGTGCCACAGGGTACCGTGGTCCTGCGTGGCGGGCGGGTGGTGACCATGCGCGGCGACGAAGTGATCGAAGGAGCCGACGTGGTGGTTCGCAACAACCGGGTCGTCAGCGTCGGGCCGGCCGGAACCGCGCCCGCCGATGCCCGGATCGTCGACGTCAGCGGCAAGACGATCGTGCCCGGCTTCGTCGATACCCACGCCCACATGTGGCCCGCCTGGGGCATCCACTGGCAGCGCAACTGGCAGTATGAGGTGAACCTGGCGTACGGGGTGACCACGACACGCGATCCGCAGACCAGTACCACGGACGTGCTGAGCTACCAGGATCGAGTCGATGCCGGGCTGATGAACGGGCCGCGAGTCTACTCGACCGGTCCCGGCGTCTTCGGCGGATCCCGGATCACGTCGCTGCAGCGCGCTCGCGACGTGCTCAAGCGGTACAGCGAGTACTGGGACACCAAGACCTTCAAGATGTACATCGCAGGCAACCGGCAGGCGCGCCAGCACCTGATCATGGCGTCGCAGGAACTCAAGCTGATGCCGACCACCGAGGGCGGCCTGCAGTTCGGGCTCAACATGACCCACGCCATCGACGGGTATCCGGGTATCGAGCACACCCTGCCGATCTATCCGATCTACGATGACGTGATCCAGCTGTTCAAAGCTTCGGGGACCGTCAACAGCCCGACCCTGCTGGTGACCTACGGCGGGCCCTGGGCCGAGAATTACTTCTACACCCGCGAGAACGTGGTGGGCGACCGGAAGCTGCGCTTCTTCACGCCTCCCGAGGAGTTCGACGCTAAGGTCCGCCGCCGCACCGCCGGTCCCGGTCCGAGCGGCTGGGCCCACGAGTCGGAGTACATGTTCCGGAAGCACGCCGAGTTCGGCAAGCGGCTGATCGAGGCAGGCGGATGCAGTGGCGTAGGCAGTCACGGACAGCTGCAGGGGCTCGGCTATCACTGGGAGGTCTGGGCCATGCAGAGTGGCGGCATGAAGAATCACGACGCGCTCCGGATTGCCACCATCTGTGGTGCCCGCGCGCTCGGGTTGGGGCGTGATCTCGGCTCGATCGAGGCCGGCAAACTGGCCGACCTCGTGGTACTCGACCGGAACCCGCTCGACGACATCCGCAACACCAACTCTGTCCGTTATGTGATGAAGAACGGACGGCTCTACGAGGGCGACACGATGAACGAGATCTGGCCCCGCGCGCGCGCCGCGGCGGACGAACCGTGGCGACGGACGGCTCCGGCCGTGACGTCGGGGATCCGGTGAGGCCCGCCATGACGAAAACTACCGCTTTCTCAGCCGCGCTTGCCGCGCTTCTCGGCGCAGCCCCGGTCCTCTCGGCGCAGGCTCCCGGCGCCCCCGGCGCTCCGCCGGCCAAGCCGCTGCCGCTCGAAGCATCGCGCAAGGCCGAGTTCACCGCGACACGGGGAACCTGGATTTCGCTCGATGTGAGTCCGGACGGACAGACCATCGTCTTCGATCTGCTGGGCGATCTTTACACCATGCCGATCGCCGGCGGCAAGGCGACGCCGCTCACCACCGGGCTGGCCTATGATGCGCAGCCCCGCTTCAGTCCCGATGGGAAGAAAGTCGTCTTTACGTCTGACCGGAGCGGTGGGGATAACGTCTGGATCCTCTCCCTCGACAAGAAAGACACGACCCAGCTCACGCAGGGCAACAATTTTCAGTACATCTCGCCGACCTTCTCACCTGACGGGAAGTATGTTGCGGTCAGTCGTGGCGGTGGCCCGTTTCCCACAGCAAAGCTGCACCTCTTTCACGTCGATGGTGGCGCCGGCCTGCCGCTGATTCCGGCCACGCCGCAGAATGCGCAGCTCAAGACCGTCGGCGCCTCGTTCGCGCCTGACGGTCGCCGGATCTGGTTCGCGGCACGCAGCGGCGATTGGCACTACAACGCCATCTTCCCCCAGTACCAGATCGGCTACTACGACCGGGAAACCGGCGCCATGACGCCGATGAGCGGCCGTTATGGGTCCGCGGTACGTCCGCAGGTATCGCCCGACGGCAAGTGGCTCACCTTTGCCTCGCGTCACGAGACCCAGACCGGGCTCCGGCTCCGCAATCTGGCCACCGGCGACGAGGACTGGCTGGTCTACCCGATCCAGCGCGACGACATGGAAGCGCGGGCGACCCTCGATGCGCTGCCCGGCTACGCTTTCACGCCGGACTCGCGCGCGGTGGTCATTTCTTACGGTGGTGAGATCTGGCGAGTTCCGGTCGACAAGAGCGGGCCGGTCAAGGTCCCCTTCAGCGCCGACGTAAAGCTGGACGTCGGGCCGGAAGTGAAGTTCGTCTATCGGATGGATACCACGGCGACCTTCACGGCGCGACAGATCCGCAACCCCGCCGTGTCGCCCGACGGGAAGCAGCTCGCCTTCGTGGCGCTCGACCGCCTCTATCTGATGGATCTGCCCAACGGCACGCCTCGCCGGATCACCTCGGCCGACGTGGGCGAGTTCCAGCCGACCTGGTCCGACGACGGCAAGACGCTGGCCTGGATCACCTGGGGCGATGCGGCAGGTGGGCAGATCATGACCCTTGCGCCGGGCGCCCGGAATGCGCGGCCCGTGGCGGCGACCCGGGTGTCGGCGCTGTACAGCAACCCGGTCTTCTCGCCCGATGGGAGCCGGATCGTAGCCACCCGTCAGGCCGCCCGCGATCTGATCGAAGCGACCGGAGACGGCGGCAGGGTGCTCGGCGGCGACTTTGTTTGGGTGCCCACTGCGGGCGGTGACGTTTCCGTCATCGCGCCGACCGCCGGTCGTGACGTACCTCACTTCGTGCGCAACCAGCCCGACCGGATCTATGCCTCAAACCCGTTCGAGGGGCTGGTGTCGTTCCGCTGGGATGGTACCGACGTCAAACAGCACGTCCGCATCGTCGGACCGATGCCGTTCTTTGCCGGCGCCTTCGATGCCGGGCATGAAGCCCCGGTCTTCCTGCCGCGGCGGGTCGCTCCGCTCGCTGCGGATGTGCTGACCGTGGCGAATAAGGGGCCGACCCATCTCGATGGTCCCATGGAGCCGATCCCGACGCCGACCCCTGCGGGTGTGGTGCTGATGTCGCCCACGGGCGGTGAGGCCGTCGCGCAGATCAACACCGACATCTATCACGCCATCGTTCCCGTGGTCGGCGGTGCCGTACCGACCGTCAATGTGGCCATGGCCGGATCGGTGCCGACCAAAAAACTGTCCGATATCGGCGGTGAGTTTCCGTCGTGGTCCGCCGACGGCCGGACCGTGTATTTCGCGCTCGGCAACGCCCTCTTCAGCTACAACCTGGATCGGGCCAAAGTGGTAGCCGACAGCCTCAAGCTGGTCGAGCGCGCCAAGGCTGACAGTATCAGGAAGGCCGCGGCCGATACCACCAAGCCCAAGCCGCCCGCGCAGGACTCCGCCGCGACGCGGGATTCATCGGCGGCCGGGGACACCACCAAGGCCAAGACGCCGCCCGTCAAGCCCGGCTACCGTCCGGATGAACTGCGCGTCAAGGTCGAGGTCCGGCGCGACCTGCCGACCGGTTCCGCGGTGCTGCGCGGCGGCCGCGCCATCACCATGAAGGGTAAAGAGATCATCGAGAACGCCGACGTGGTGGTGCGCAACAACCGCATCGTCGCAGTCGGTCCGCGCGGCTCCGTGCCGATTCCGTCGGGCGCGCGGATCATCGATGTCTCGGGCAAGACGGTGATGCCGGGCATGGTTGATGTCCACTACCATGCCCAGTGGCTGATTCCCGAAATTCATCCGAGCCAGGTCTGGCAGTATCTCACCACCCTGGCATACGGGGTGACCACGACCCGCGACCCGCAAACGGGCTCGACCGATGTTCTGAGCTATCAGGACCGGGTCGAAGCGGGGGAAATGCTGGGCCCGCGGATTTATTCGACGGGTCCCGGCGTCGGGCTGCCCAACAACGAGCCGATGAACAGCCTGGAGGACGCCAAGCGCGTGCTCAAGCGGTACAGCGACTATTGGGGCACCCACACCCTCAAGATGTACATGTCCGGCAACCGGCAGCAGCGCCAGTGGGTCATCATGGCTGCCAAGGAACTGGGCATCATGCCGACGACCGAGGGCGGGCTCGACTACAAGCTCGACATCACTCACGCGATGGACGGGTATCCGGGCATCGAACACGCCCTGCCGATCCTGCCCATTTACGAGGACGTGGTCGAACTCTTCAAAGCGAGCCAAACGACCAACGCGCCGACCCTGCTCGTCTCATACGGCGGGCCGTTCGGTGAGGAATACTTCTACACCACGGAAGATGTGATGGGCGACAAGAAGCTGGCGACCTTCACGCCGAAGGGACAGATCCAGCGCCGCGCGCTCCGGCGCGGTGGCACCAACTATCAGCAGGGTGGCTGGTTCCACCCCGATGAACACGTCTTCTCGCGGCACGCCGAGTTCTCGAAGAAGCTGATCGAGGGCGGGGCCCGCACTGCGATAGGTGCGCATGGTCAGATCCAGGGCATCGGCAATCATTGGGAACTCTGGGCCATGGCGTCGGGCGGGATGTCGAACCACGACGCCCTTCGCGCGGCCACGATCTATGGCGCCGAAGCGATCGGTGTGGGTGAGGATGTCGGGAGCCTGGAGCCGGGCAAGATGGCGGACATCCTGGTGCTCGATGCCAACCCGCTCGAGAACATCCGGAACACCAACACGATCCGGTACGTCATGAAGAACGGGCGGCTCTACGACGGCGACACGCTGCGGGAAACCTATCCGCGGGTCCGGCCTCGGGCCGGAACCTGGTGGGATGGCGGTCCGCCGGTTGCGGCCGCAGGTGTTCGCTGAGTTGCTACGGTAAGGGCGGGCCAGGTTGGCCCGCCCTTACGCTATCGGGGCGAGGCGGTCGGGAAGGAAAGATCGCCGGGTGCGTCGTCCATCAGAATCCGCATCAAGCGTGAGTTGATGAACAGCTTGTCACGCCCGACCTTGATCTCCTCGACCACGCCGATATCGGTCAGCCGCTTGAGATAGCTTGCGGCGGTCTGTCTCCGGGCGATTCCGGCGTCGACCACGTTCTTGATGCGACAGTAGGGTTGGGTAAAGAGGAGTTCCACCAACTCTCGGCGATAGATGCTTTCCGCCCGCTCCCGGACGTGCTCGACCGTGGCCTGCATCAGGGTGCGAATGGCCTCGATCCGTCCGGTAGTCCAGCGGGCGGTTTCGTCGACCGCGCGGAGCAGATACAGGATCCACTCCTCCCAGGCGCCTTGCGCCGTCACCTCCAGCAGCAGCCGGTAGTAATCGGCCTTGCGCCGGATGATGGCACGGCTCAGATACAGCACCGGGAGATCCAGCAGTCCCTGGTCGACGAGAAAGAGCAGGTTGAGGATTCTGCCGGTGCGCCCGTTGCCGTCGGTGAAGGGGTGGATGGCTTCGAACTGGTAGTGGGCAACCGCCATACGGATCAGGGGATCCACGCTCTTCTCTTCGTGGAGGAACCGTTCCCAGTTACTCAGGAGCTGGCGGAGGAGCGACTCGCCTTCGGGTGGGGTGTAGACGACCTCGCCGGTTGCTTCGTTTGCCAGCGCGGTGCCGGGAAGACGGCGCACATCGAGGTCCAGGGCGAGGAGTGTGCGGCAGACTTCGACGGCGGTGGTCGTGGCGAGGGGCCTCCTGTTCAGCGATTCCATGCCCCGTCGGAGTGCGGTCCGGTATCGAAGGGCTTCCTTGGTGGCCGGATCGGCGAACTCTTCACGATCGGGCTGCGCGAATCGGAAGAGCCGATCGGTCGTGGTGACGATGTTCTCGATCTCCGAGCTGGCTCGTGCCTCGAGCAGCGGGATCGTATTGATCAGAATGGTTGGATTCGGGAGCAGTCGTCCTGCCTGCTTGAGCTCAGCGAGGGCTGCCCGTGCCTCGATACACGCCTTGAGGATGGATCGACTCTCCAGGTCGATCCCCGGTGGGAGGGGAGGCAGTTCGTTGTAAGCCCTTGCGGGGTCGAATGTTGGCACAGGAACTCGGAGTGAGGGTTCCGAAGTTTCGAGATGTCGACTGAATCGACAGATATTCTAGGTGTGTCGAATTTTATAAAGAAAATCGACATGTCAAGAGAACGTGTCGATCGCGACGACAGGTCTCATGGATCTGTCGATAAAATAGCATAAAATCGACATGACATGCCTCTTACTCGATCAGGGTGAGCCAGAGACGGTCGAAAGCAGCTCGGACCGCTCCGGCCGGCGTGCCCTGAACCAGCTGCAATTCGATGCCTTCCAGCATGGCGGTCAGGGCGAGCGGTTCGGCCAGCGAATCTGCCGGGATTCCCAGGCAGCGCGCCAGCGCCCCATGCAACTCGCCTCCGTCGCCGGGCCGGCGGCTCGGGATTCCGTGGCTCGCCAATGCCAGAGCGGCAGCGGAGGTGCCCAGGGCCGCGTCATCTGCAATGACCTGCCAGAGTCGATCGATGCCGGCAGTTCCCCGAGTCCCGACCGCCTGCAGTCGGCGCTGGGCCCGGAGGGTTGCAAGCCGGTCACCCGATGCGATCAGGAGTGAGGCCTTGGTTCCGAAGTAATGGATGACCAGACCCTTAGCGCATTCGGCCCGAGTGGCGACCCGCTGGAGTGACCAGCCCTCGAGTCCTGCGGCTGTCAGGATTTGGACCGATGCATCCAGGATGTTGTCGCGCATAGAGTTGAGTGGTTTAAGAAAGATGAATCTGATCCGGACTGACCGGACGGTCAAGGGCGAGATCCAAGGATTCCGGTTAGATTTGTTTTTTTGTCAGATCAGGTCGTGCTTGGTATTTCGCGCCGAGCCATCTACCCTTCGAAACCTTTTGCAACGTACCGACGTTATCTCAACCATGACGACGAACCCGTCTTCTACGCCAATGCCTTCGGTGTTCTCGCCCCTCGCGAAGACATTGCTCGACGCTTTTGCAGAGGGTGTGGTGGTGTTCGATACTCAGGGTAAGGTGCTCTACGCCAACGAGCACGCCCGAGATTTAGGCCTCGATTTCAGCCAGACATCACGCGAGTTGATGCCGCAACTGGCCGAACTGGGCGGCAGGCTCAAACCCCTCAAAGTCGGCTCGATCGATCTGGGCGAGGCGATGTTTCTGCCTGGCACCGTCGGTCCCAAGACACTGGCCGAACGAGAGAAAGAGGCTATCGTCCGCTCACTCGACGCCAACGGGTGGCGCCTGGCCGAAACCGCCAAAAGCCTCGGCATCAGCCGGACCACCCTGTGGCGCCGGCTTCGTGCGTATGGGCTCCACCGCGACGGCCGGAGCAAGTGGGCCCAGGCCTCATAGTCCGCCAGAGGCACTCATTACCGACGTTCATTCCGCCCGGATCGAGACCCGATCCGGGCGGTCGCCTTTAGCGTCCGATTGGCCTAGCTTCCGTTCCATATGCGTTACTGGTTTTTGGGCCTGGCTGCCATGGCCGGGGCGTGCGTCAAACCGGCCCCTACGATCGAGCGGGGCACGGGGCTCGTGTCCGTCGAATGGGATGGAGTGACCCAGGGAGACAATACGGCCCGCGCCGAAGGACTGTGGTGCGCCGCAGATTCACTGCTCGAGGTGCTGGCCATCAAGAATGATTTCGGGTTTGGTTTCACCATCCTGCCGGTGGACACCCTGGCCCCAGCCCAGCATCCGATCGTGTCCGGCTCGATTGCGGTCGGCTGGCGGCCGCTGGCGTACGGTGCGCTGCGCTGGGTTTCCGATACCGCGCTCAAGGGCTACGAAGCCACCGGAGGCACGGTCAACGTGACGACGGTGACGCCAGCCGGTATCTCGGGAACGGTCGACTTCCGCCTCAAGCACAGCGACGGATTCGACACCCTGCGCCTGTCCGGCACCTTCACGGACGTTCCGGTCCTGCCTGCGCCCGAGGGGTGCGGTCGCGTGTTCCGTCCGAAAGCGAGTTCGGATGACTGACCCGACCTATTATCGCAAAGGGTTCGGCCTCAAGGGCGCCATCGAACATGTGCTCACGGCCGATTACCACAGTGCGCTGATCGAGTCGTTCAAGGCCAACGACTACCGCATTCGGCTGGGTGATCTGGAGTTCAGGCTGGCCCGCGAGTTCGGATTCTGCTACGGCGTCGATCGGGCCGTCGAATACGCCTACGAGACCCGGGCCAAATTTCCCGATCGCCAGTTGATCCTGGTCGGCGAGATCATCCACAATCCGCACGTCAATCGGAAGCTCGAGGACATGGGCATCCGGTTCATCCTGCGGAACGACTCGGGCGCTTTCGATTTCTCGGCGGTGTCGCCCGATGACGTGGTGATTCTGCCGGCCTTCGGTGTGACGGTGCAGGACTTCACCACACTGCGGGGCATCGGTTGCGTGCTGGTCGACACCACCTGCGGCTCGGTGCTCAACGTCTGGAAGCGGGTCGAGAAGTACGCCCGCGACGGCTACACCGCGGTGATTCACGGCAAGCACTGGCACGAAGAAACCAAGGCGACCGCCAGCCAGGTGACCAAGTTCATCGAGGGGCGGTATCTGGTCGTCTTCGATATGGCCGAGGCCGATGAGGTCTGCCGGTTCATCGAGGAAGGCGGCGAGGTGGAGCCGGTGCGCGCTCGCTACGCATCGCGCGTCTCCGACGGATTCGATTTCTCGCGCGATCTGGTGCGAGTCGGCATCGCCAACCAGACCACCATGCTGTCGAAAGAATCGCTGGCCATTGCCGAGCGCTTCCGGCAGGCCATGATCCGCCGCTATGGCGCCGAGCACGAGGCCGACCACGTCCGCACCTTCGACACCATCTGCTCGGCAACCCAGGAACGCCAGGATGCGGTGGTGCAGCTGCTCGAGGAACCGCTCGACCTGATGGTCGTCGTCGGCGGGTACAATTCGAGCAACACCTGCCATCTGGCCGCGCTCTGCCATCGGCGCGGCGTGCGGACCTACCATATCGAAGACGCCGACTGCATCGATCCGGATGCCGGCACGATTCGGCACCAGCCCGTCGGGCGTAAGGCAGAGATAACCGACGCCGGCTGGCTGGGCCAGGCCCGTCGGATCGGGCTCACCGCCGGCGCCTCGACTCCCAATAACAAGATCGGCGATACCGTGGCCCGGATTGCTGCCACCGCAGGATTCGACCCGGTCGCCCTGGTTCGATAACCACCAGACCCCCGAGGTTCCAATGGACAGACGTCATTTCATGATGACCTCGGCGACAGCCGTGGCCGGCATCGTCGGCGCGCCGACTCCCGGTGTCGCACGACCGATCGTGACGTCGACCGGCCGTTCGCTGAATCCCGGACGGCTGCAGGGGCTGCTCGACGACACCGCTCGCTCGCTCGGCATAGTCGGTGCACAGCTTGCGCTGTTCGATGGTGAGACGGTGCACGAGTTCGCCACCGGTCAGGCGAACCGGGAGCGGAATCTCGCGGTCACCACCGATACGCTGTTCCAGATCGGCTCGACCACCAAGGTGTTCAACGCCGCGCTGGTCATGACCCTGGTGGACGAAGGCAAGCTCGATCTCGACGAGCCGATCACGACCTGGATTCCCGATTTCAAGGTTGCCGATCCTGGCGGTGCTTCGAAGATCACGCTGCGCCAGCTCCTATCGATGAGTTCAGGCCTCGACAACGGGTCGTACCAGGACTACGGGCGTGGCGACGACGCCGTGGAGCGTTATGTGGCCGCGCTCGCGAACGTGCCCCTGGTCTACGAACCTGGCACCGCATACGGCTATTCCAACGCCGGCAGCACCGTGGCCGGCCTGGCTGCGCAGCGGGTCGGGGGTCGCACCTGGGAGAACCTGCTGACCGAGCGGGTGCTGCGGCCGCTCGGGCTCTCGCAGTCGGCCATGTTCGCGGAGGACCTGCTGTTCCATCCGGTGTCACTCGGCTATCGCGCCAGTCCCGAGGGCCCGGTGCGGGGACGGAACTGGAGCCTGCCCCGGTCCATCGCGCCGGCCGGCTCCACGCTCTGCTGCAGCGCCGGCGACATGGTCCGGTTCGCGCGCATGTTCATGAGTGACGGGAAATCCGCCGATGGGAAGCAGGTGCTGTCGCCCGCGGCGGTGCGCACCATGCACACGCCGGTGGCGACACTGCACGCCAAGCTGATTGCGCAGCGCTGGTGTTGCGGGCCGTATTGGAAGGAGTGGGGCGGGGTGGAACTGTTCGGCCACAGCGGCACCGCCACCAGCGGCTCATCGATGCTGCTCTGGTCGCCGTCGAAACGGATGGCAATTGCCACCATCGCCAACGTGCCCAACCAGGGATATCCGCTGGCCGACCGGATTTTCGACGCGGTGCTGGGCGAAATGTTCGGCATCGCCAAGCCGAAGCTGCCGACGGCCGCCACGGTCAAGCGGGCCCCCGCCGATCTGCGGCGCTACGTGGGCCGCTTCGAGTCGTGGGGCAACCGGGTCACGTTCACCGATGAAGGCGGCAAGCTCGTCGCACGCACCTTCAGCGGGCGGAACGAGCAGCCGAACCTGGTATCCGAGATCGTCCCGATGGGCGACGATCGCTTCCTTCCGGTCGATCCCGCCATGGGCGGAAATCGCGGCTGGGATGTCGCATTCTGGGGCAGCGACGGCGGGCGGGCCACCCACTACCTCAACGGCGTCTTCGCCATGCGGCGGACGGGGTGACGGATCCGGGCGATGGCGCGGGTTCCCACCCTACAGGTGGCAGCGGGGCCGCGGCGGAAGCGATGGCGGAGGCACGTCTCCGCCACCTGCGTCACGATCTTTCGCTCACACCGGCGGAACGCCTTCGCAGGGCTGAAGCCTTAGTGACGATGGCACGCAAGGTACGCAAACGACCAAAGCGTGCCCAGATCATCGGGTTCGACAGCTTCGAGGACTTCGCCGCATGGAAGAAGGCACGCCGCGCCGGGGCGTGACACCTGACGCCATTGCGGCCCAGGTGTAACGATTCCGTTCGGCCGTATGGCGGGGTTGGGAACCGGACGGTACAATCTCCCGATGTCCGGTTCGGTTCGAGACCAGTTGAAGGGGCTGCCGCATGTGGTGGTCCGGCGGATGGGTACCCGGGATGGCTTCTTTACCGCCGGGCGGATGTTCGCCCTCCTGGGCGAGGCGACCGTCTGGCTCCGACTGCCGGTCCCGGTTGCGCGCGCCGAGGTGGAGCGGGGGCATGCGGCAATCGGAGCGGTGATTCCGGCGGCGCTGGGTTGGGTGGCCGTCGACCTGTCATCGACCCAGGCGACGGAACTGCCCGAACTCGCCCTGGCAGCGCATCAGGCCGTTCGGTCGTTCAGCCGCCGCTCCGGCTCGGTGCCCCGTCGACGCCGCACTCGGCCGGTATCCTGACCACCGCTGAGCCCCGCCGGCGTCACACTCGGTCGGTGTGCTGACCGGATTCGCTACGGCGCGGCGACGATCCGCGCTACCCGGCCGTTCTGTCCGAGCACATAGAGCTCCCCTGCCGCATCCTCTCCGAAGCTGACCAGCGCACCGCCCGGCGCTAACTCGGCCCACTCCTGCGGCTCCGTCGTCGTTCCACCGCTCCAACGGAAGCTGCGCACCCAGCCTCGGCAGTAGTCGCCATAGAAGTAGGTTCCGGCCAGATCCGCGATTGCGCTGCCCCGATAAACGAAGCCGCCGGTGATCGAGCACCCCTCGGCGCGCGGGTACTCGAGCACGGGAAGGGTGAGCCCTTGCTGATTGCAGCTGGATGACTGGTAGCAGGCCAAGCCTTCCATCACCTTCCAGCCAAAGTTGGCTGCCCGGCTGGCGGTGCCGCCGGTGACATTGACTTCTTCCCGCGCATCCTGTCCCACGTCGGCGATGTAGAGATCGCCGGTTTGCCGATCGAAGCTGAAGCGCCAGGGGTTCCGCAGGCCCAGGCTCCAGATTTCAGGACGCGTCCCGCTTTCACCGACGAACGGATTGTCGGCCGGCACCGACACCTGGCCGCTCGCGCTGACCCCGAGCCGCAGCATCTTGCCCAGCAGACTGTTGTGACGCTGCGCATGATTCTGCGGATCACCGGCCGAGCCGCCGTCGCCCATCCCGATGTAGAGCATCCCGTCCTGCGGACCAAACGCGATCATGCCGCCGTTGTGGTTCCCGAACGGCTGCGTCACCTCGAGGAGCACCTGTTCGCTGTTCGGATCGGCGACATCGGGATCCGAACTGACCCGGAAGAGCGAGATCTTGGTATCGCCGCCGGTGTCGGTATAGTTGACGACGAAGAGACCGTTGGTGGCGTAGCCGGGGTGGAAGGCCAGGCCGAGCAGGCCCTGCTCCCCACCTGTGGAGATCCGACCGGCCAGGTTGAGGAATGGCGTGGGCAGCGTCGCGCCGCTCTTGACCACGCGAATGGCGCCGCCTTTTTGCACCACGAAGAGGCGAGCATCTCCCGGCGGCGCAGTCAGCAGGATGGGGAAACTGAAGGTTCCCACATCTTCGAGGCTCAGGCCGGTTGCCGGATCGGGCGGGTCGTCAGGGCCGCTGCTGTCGGAGCATGCCGTCAGGTTGACGACGAACAGGCCGACGAAGACGATGTCACGTAGTCTCATATCATAGGGAGACGAGCGGAATGACTGGTTTGACACCTGGGGTGATGCGCACGGTTCGCTACCGCGGCGTGGGTGGTCGCGAGGTGCTCGCCATCGACGAGGTGGCGCGGCCGGAACCGGGTACGGGCCAGGTTCTGGTCAAGGTCGCTGCTGCGGGGCTCAATCGTGCGGACATAAGCCAGCGGCGCGGGCACTATCCCGCTCCTCCGGGGTGGCCGGCGGACATCCCGGGGCTCGAGTACGCCGGGGTGGTGGAAGCGTGCGGACCTGGCGTCACCTTGCTGCAGCCCGGTGCTCGGGTCATGGGGCTGGTCGGAGGCGGGGCGCACGCGGAGTACGTCGTGGTTCACGAGCGGGAGGCCATCGTGGCGCCTGCGGTGCTTGGTGAGGTGGAGGCTGCCGCTGTGCCGGAGGCCTTTCTTACTGCGTATGACGCACTGGTAGTGCGGGGACGCCTCGAGCCAGGCCAGCGGGTTCTGATTCACGCGGTCGGGAGCGGCGTCGGCACGGTGGCGGTGCAACTTGCCCGATGGCTGGGGGCGACCGTGCTCGGCACCTCGCGGACGGCGGACAAGCTGATCCGGGCCCGGGAACTGGGACTCGACCACGGCATCGATACTTCGACCGGGAGCTTCCGTGAACAGCTGACTGCTCCGGTCGACGTCATCCTCGACTTCTTCGGCGGCGGGGCGTTGGCCGATAACCTGGCGTCCCTGGCGCCCCGCGGCCGGCTCGTGCTGCTCGGTACCATGCAGGGCGCCGAGGCACCGCAAGTCGATGTGGGCCGGATCCTGCGCGGCCGGCTCGAAGTCATCGGGACGGTGATGCGGTCTCGGCCGCAAGAGGAAAGGATTCCGCTGGTGGATGGATTCGTGGCAAGGGTGCTGCCTGAAATTGCCGCCGGCCGACTGCGGCCGATTGTCGGTGCGGTGTATCCGATGACGGCCATTGCCGAGGCACATGCGGCAATGGAAGCGAACGAGGTGTTCGGGAAGATCGTGCTGGCGTGGTAGCGGCTCTGCCCGCTCTCGGTGCGCAGGCCGGGTGCCGATGATGTTCCGTCCTCGGGTCCGACGCCGGGCAGTTACGGCATCAAGGTGAGATAGGGCTGGACGGTCGAGCCGCGTGGTCCGGCGGATGGCCGCGCTCGAGTCGAGCGGTAGGTGAAGTTCTCCGGAAATCCATGGATCCGCTGGAGCGTGCGGAGTCGCTTGGCCAGGGCCTCGAGATAGTCTCGTCCGGCGTCGTGCCGGCGTGCATAGCGGCGCCGGTAGCGATCGAGCAGTTTGGGAAACTCACGCTCTAAGGCGGGAAGAAAACCGGAACGCGCCACCGGTCCGAGTCTGAGCGCAGACCCGTCGGCATAACGCGCCCCGGCCTCCTTCGCCGCGGCCATCAGTCCACCAAGCGCTCCCCAGCTGTCCGTCAGGCCGGGGATGATCGGGGCAATCAGCAGCCCCGCATCGACTCCGGCTTCGGCCAGCGCACGCAAGGCGCGCATCCGGGCGTGCGGCAGCGGGGTCTTGGGCTCGAGCCGGCGGATCAGATCGGCATCGAGCGAGATGAGCGAGATGTTCACGGAAATCCGATGACGCTGCTTGAGTTCGAGCAGCAGATCGATGTCGCGCGCCACCAGGGGCGACTTGGTCGTGATATGGATCGAGAGCCCTCGGTAGCCGCGGAAGGCGTCCAGGATCGACCGGGTCACGCCGAAGCGCCGCTCGGCGGGCTGATACGGATCGGTGGCCGTCCCGATTGCAATGGGGCTTTGCCCGACTTTGGCGGGGTCCAGGGTCTGCTGCAGCATCAGCGCGGCGTTCTGTTTGATGAAGATGCGGCGCTCGAACTCCTCGGTCGGCAAGCGCTCCTGCGCCATGTCGTTTCGTTCCGAAGTCCACCGGTGGGTGTCGCGCGCGTAGCAGTAGCTGCAACCGAACTCGCACCCGATATAGGGATTGATCGACCAGAACGGCATCCCGGTCGACTCCGGCGCATTGGCGACCCGGGTGACCTGCATCCCGATGAAGTCGGTGCCGCGCTGGCGCCGGTCCAGGGTGGGTAGCGGCGCCCGACCGGACGGAAGCTCGAGCCCGATCTGGTCGGTGGCTAACCGCATCGGGCCCAGCCGCACTGGAGGCACGACACGCAGGCCGAGCCGTGGATGATCGGACCGGCACACTCGGGGCAGACGCGAACCGACGGTTTGGCAGATTCGACGGGCATGATCGGGCTTCCGTGGCCAGGAACTTCGCCCAATCTTCGGTTTTTATTCGGGTTTGTCAAGGGCCCGGGTTGGTAGACAGATACCAGCCTCGAGTAGAGCTCTTGTCACTCCGGTGGAAGTCCGCGGAACAACCCGGGAACCTCGAGGCGCAGGCTACCAGCGGGATCTGGCGGCCGCCAGACCAGCTCGTCCCGCACGGTGACGGCCGGTCGTTGGCGCCGGCCCACGACGATCGATCGGTCCGCCGGGTCGACGAGCCACACTTCTCGCACGCCAAGCGAGAGGTAGGCGTTGAGCTTGTACTCGCGGTCGTACACTCGAGTGGACGGGCTCGCCACCTCGACGGCCAGCCAGCGGTCGTCGACCTGAGACCAGGCGGATGGGATCCGTGCCGCACGGTACACCTGGAGATCCGGCTCGAGCTTCTGGTGCGGGCGTAGCACCACTTCGCTCTTGGTCGCGATCCAGATCTCGGACCAGGGCTTGAGATGGTCTAACAGCAGGTGATTGATGCGCGACACCACCGCCTCATGACCGGGTAGGGGCGCGGGGGTCACGAACAAGACCCCGTCCAGCAACTCGTAGCGGTTGCCATCCGGCGGGAATCGGTCGATTTCGTCGACCGTGAAGCGACGGAGCGTGACGGCCATGACCATAATGTGCGGCCCTCGAGGGGTGGTGGGCAACTCGGCATCCACCACCTTCGCTGCGCGATGCCCCGCCGTGGTAACCCGAATGACGCAAGACGGGCCGAATCCGCGCGATGTTTTCCGGCCCTGACTCCAGCGGCGCGAGGTAATGCTTGCGGTACCCACGCATGGTATTCGTTCACGCGCGAGTTCGGCCTAAACTCGGGAGATGCTTTCAGGGCCGGCGCGGAGGCCCGGGTGAAACCAACCATGGCAACGTTTCGTTACCATAGAGTGTCTATGGTAATAAGGAGACCTGACGATGAGCCTGGACCTGCTGCAGGGCACCCTCGACATGCTGATTCTGAAGGCCCTGTCCTGGGGTCCCAACCACGGGTTTGGGGTGGCCCGCTGGATCGAGGCCCGTACCGGTGATGCGCTGGTGGTCGAAGAGGGGTCGCTCTATCCCGCGCTCCATCGGATGACCCGAAAAGGGTGGCTTCTGGCCCAGTGGGGCATCACCGCCAACAAGCGCCGGGCTCGTTACTACGAATTGACGCCGGCGGGCCGGGAGCATTTGGCCGCCGAGAGCCGGAATTGGAGCCGATTCACCCGGGTCGTCGGCCTGGTCATGGCGGGTGAACCCGGCCGGTCGTCGTAAACCAGGAGTGTTCGCATGCGGTGGCTTCCGGACAAGTATCAGCCGTTGCGGGACATTTTTCGTCGGGGCGACGTCGATGCGGATCTGCGCGACGAGATGGCCCATCATATCGAAGCGCAGGTCGAGGCCAATCTCGCCGCGGGCATGTCTGCCGAGCAGGCGGAGGCCGAGGCTCGGCGGCGGTTCGGCGACCCGACCCGGTATCGAAGCGAAGCGAGCCGTGAGGAGGTTCGACAGCGGCGCGGCGATCATCGCCGGGAACGGTTTACGGTAGCCAGGCAGGAAATGCGCCGGGCCTGGCGGGCTCTGCGACGGACGCCCAGCTTCAGCCTGGTTGCCGTGCTGACGCTCGCGGTAGGCATTGCCGCGAGTGTGGCGGTGTTCACGGTGCTCGACGCCGTGGTGCTGCGACCGCTGCCCTATCCGGACGCCGATCGGCTGGTCCGCATCTTTCACCCGGTGCCGAAAATCGGTCCGAATCAGGAATGGAACATCTCGATTGCCGAGTTCGAACTGTTCGGGCGGGAACGCCGAACCTTCGACGCGGTCGCGATCTACGGCAATCAGCGTCTGACCGTGGCGTTCGACGACCAGGCCAGCCGCGTCAATGCCGGCATGGTGAGTGCCGGGGCGCTCCCGCTGCTCGGCGCATCGCCGCTGGCGGGCCGTCTCCTCACCGAAGGCGACAACGACGTTGCCTCGCCCGCGGTCGTTTTGCTCAGCGAGCGGTATTGGCGCACCCGGTTTGGCGCTTCGCCCGAGGTCATCGGTGCGACGCTCAGGATCGAAGGGGCTGCTGCGGAAATCGTGGGCGTAGTGGCCGGACGCATCGGTCTTCCGGACTGGACGGTCGACCTGTGGGTGCCCCAGAGGTACACCCCCGGCGCCCCGCCGGCCAACAACCACGTCTATTGGGCCGTTGCCCGTCTAGCGCCTGGCGTTACGCCGGATGCGGCATCGCGGGAGCTGGCCGCTCTGGCGACGACGTACGTCGATCGCTTTCCGACGGCGTATTCGCCGCGCTTCATGGAGAATACCGGGTTCACCACCCGCACGGTCCTGTGGAAGGACGCCACCATCGGTGATGCGCCGCGCACGCTCTGGGTGCTCTTCGCGGCCTCCGCTCTGGTGCTGCTGATCGCGGCGGCCAATGTCGGCAACCTGTTTCTGGTGCGGAGTCAGACTCTGCGGCGCGAGGTGGCGGTGCGGTCGCTCTTGGGAGCGAATCGCAGCCAGCTCGCCTGGCACCACCTGGCCGAAGCAGTGCTGGTGGTCGGTGCCGGCCTGCTGCTCGGCCTGGGATTGGCCTCGGTCGGCCTCGAGTTGCTGCTGGCTGCCATGCCTGACGAAGCCGGCCGGAGCGGCGTGACCTTGCCGCGGCTCGCCGAGGTGGCGCTGGACGCGCGGGGAGTCGTCTTTGCATCGGGGATTGCTCTTCTGGCCGGCCTTGGCTTCGTGGCAGTCCAGTTCGCTTCCGATCCCGAGGGCGGGGAGGCGGTGCGGGCGGCCCAGGGGCTCACGGCATCCCGACGGGAGAATGCGGCCCGCCATCTGCTCGTCGTAGCGCAGGTAGCGGTTGCCATGGTGCTGCTGGCCGCGGCGGGCCTGCTGATTCGGAGCTTTCAGTCGCTTCGCACCGTGGAGTCCGGGTTCGATCCGTCCGGGGTGCTCGTTGCGGATCTGGCGTTGCCGTTCAGCGAGTATCAGACGTACGAACGGACGACCGGGTTCTATCGCCAGCTGAGCCAGCGGCTCGAGGAGCTGCCGTCGGTTCGGGTGGCCACCGTAGGAAGCGCGGTGCCGCTCGAGGTCGACGACGGCTGCTCGGTCTTCGACTATCCGGATCGCGATCCGGGCCTCAACGTTTCCTGTATTCTCAACACGGTGATCGGCCCGGGCTACTTCACCGCGCTCGGTGTCGCCATCGAGGGCCGCGACCTGACCTGGGCAGATATCGACGGCCAAACCGGCGGAACAGCCGTTTCCGACGTGCTGGCCCGGCGGATCTTTCCTGATGGCCGAGTGCTCGATCGAGCGGTCAACGGCCCCTCGCCCAGAACGGGGCCGTCATTTCGGGTCGTCGGTATGACACGGGCGCTTCGCTGGCAGGGGCTCGATCGGCCGCCGGCGGAAGTGGCGTACTTCCCGCTCGAGGCGATACCCGGCACCTGGCTGTGGAGGCCACCCGCCCGGATGCGTCTCGTCGTCAAAGTCGCCGGGGGAAATCCGCTGGCCCTGATGCCCGAGGTGCGGCAGATCGTCCGGGACATCGACACCGATGCGGCCGTCGAAAACCCGCGGACCATGGACGACATCGTGAGCGCCTCGCTGCGGCGTGTCAGCGTTCTAATGCTGCTGCTCGGTATTTCGGCGGTAGCCGCGCTGTTCCTGAGCGTCATCGGGCTGTACGGTGTGGTTTCTTATACGGTGGCGCGCCGGACCCGGGAAATCGGGGTGCGCATTGCCGTCGGTGCCCCTGCCGCATCGGTAGGGCGGGCCGTCGTCAGACAGTCGCTGGTGGTGGTCGCCGCCGGAGTCGGGGTCGGCTTGCTTGGTGCGCTTGCGATGGGACGTCTGCTGGCGGGCTTCCTGGTGGGTGTCGCGCCGGCGGATCCGATCACGCTGATCGTAGTGGTCGCGGTGTTGCTCGCGGTCGCGGTCGTCGCGAGTCTGCGTCCCGCGCTGCGCGCGGCCGCGATCGATCCGATCGTCGCCCTGCGCTCGGAGTGATCGAGTCGGTCAGGTCGAGGCGGCCAGGCGGCGGTCCCGTATCCGACCGACCAGCACGAGTAGAGTCGCGACGAGGAGATAGGCTGCCAGGATGGCCAGTGCATTCAGGAATACGCCGCCGTACCCGAGCGTGGTCACGTCGATGAACGGGTACGGGTAGGTCTGTAGCAGGGCTCCTCGGAGGAGGGCGTAGGCGAAATAGCCGATCGGGTAGAGGGTCCAGCGCGAAAGATCCGACCATCGGATGCCATGCACCGGGATCGCCAGCAGCCAGTAGGTCAGATACAGGATCGGGACGACATAGTGGAGCATGACGTCGGCCACCAGGTACAGGCCTTGGGGATCCCAGATGTTCCGAAGCAGCAGGTGATACGTGAGACTGACCAGCATGATCGCCGCGGCAACGGCGGTGCCGACTCCGGGTCGCCGGAAGAAGCGTCCCGCCCGGGAATCGGGGAGCAGCAGAGACAGTGTTACCGTCGCCGCCACCAGCAGATTGGTCAGAATCGTGAAGTATCCGAGGTAGGTCACCACACCCGAAGCGATCGAGCCGCCGTTGGCCTGGGCAAGCCTGATCGAGAGGCCGAGTTGCAGCAGGACGGCGGTCCATGCCAGCAGCGCGACCGTCATGCCAAGCGCTCGGGTTGCCGGTGCATTCCTGGGTGCTGATGTCGGAACACTCATGGCGGCTCACCGTGTTTGATTTCTCCTCAAAGCTACGCCGACCGCTGTGATCGTGCCTGATGTATTGGCCGATTCCCCTTGCGGCACTTCCACCGGCAACGATCTTTGATGCGTCTATCCTTCGTAATTCCGTTGAGGTCACTATGATGCGTCTGTCCCGATTCACAGCGGCAGCCACGTTCGTACTCGCGACCGTTGCTGCGCCCCTTGCCGCTCAACGCCAGGCCGACCCCCTGCGCGGTCTCGACGCCTACATCGAGAAGGCGCGGCAGGACTGGAACGTTGCCGGTCTCGCCGTCGCCATCGTCAAGGGTGATTCGGTCATCTATGCCAAGGGATTCGGCTTCAAGGACGCGAGCAAGCCGGACAAGGTCGACGAACGGACCCGGTTTGCCATCGGTTCCAATTCGAAGTCGTTCACTGTCGTGGCTCTCGGCATGCTGCAGGACGAGGGGAAGCTCAAGCTCGACGATCGGATGATGCAGCATCTGCCCGAGTTCGCGATGTCCGACCCGTATATCACGCGGGAACTCACGGTGCGGGATCTGGTGACTCATCGCAGCGGTTTCTTCCGCGGCGACGCGGTCTGGATGGGCAGCGGTTTCTCGAAGGACGAGATTCTTCAGCGAACCCTGCATCAGCCGGCTGCCACCAGCTTCCGATCGACCTTCGGATACAACAACATCATGTTTCTTGCCGCGGGGCAGATCATCGGCAAGGCGGCCGGCATTTCCTGGGATGATTTCGTCAAGCAGCGGATCTTCACGCCGCTCGGTATGACGACCAGCAATACGAGCGCCAACGATCAGACCGGCCCCGATGTCGCGCGGCCGCATGCCCTGGTGGACGGCAAGCCGGTCCCGATCAACTATCGGAACATCGACAACGTCGGCCCGGCCGGGTCGATCAACGCCAATGTGCTCGACATGGCGCAGTATATCCGGTTCCATCTCCGGGATGGCCGCTATCGAGGCACCCAATTGCTGAGCAAGCAGTTCCAGGACGAGATGGAAACCGCTCAGACGGTTGCCGGCACGGGTCGCGACCCGTTACTGCCGATGGTGCACTTCGATACCTACGGACTCGGCTTCTGGCTTCGCGACTACTACGGCAAGCTGCTGGTTTCACATGGTGGCGGGATCGATGGCATGCTCTCGCAGATGGCCTGGCTGCCCGAGGCCGATGTCGGAGTGGTCGTGCTGACCAACACGGACGGGCAGAATCTGCAGAACGCTCTGCCGTTTGCCGTGCTGGACCGTTTCATCGGGGCGCCGGAGCGCGACTGGAGCACACTGTACCTGACCCAGGCGCGCGAGCAGCAGCGCCGAGCCGATTCGGTGCGCGCGACGCTGACTGCGCAGCGGGTGGCCGGAACCCGTCCCTCGCTTGCGATGGATCGGTATGTCGGCGTCTATGAGAACTCGTTTTACGGCGATCTTCGGATCGAGCAGGAGGGTGGCAGCTTGAGCCTCAAGCGGAGCGCCGAACAGTGGGGCAAGCTCGACCATTGGCATCTCGATACCTATGGGGTGACCTGGAACATCTCCCGTACGCCCGGGGTCAACACCTTTGCCATCTTCCGGGTCGATCCGAATGGAACCATCAGTGCGCTCGAGATGCGCGGGCCGCCGTTTGCGACGCCGTATCAGGAAGGCGTCGTCTTTACGCGAAAGAGCGTCTCCGGGCAGCGTTAGGATTGGGAACTGAATCCGGTTGGGTGCAATGAAGAAGGTTCAGGTGCAGGGCGTTCATCACATCACGATCATCGGTTCGACCCGCCAGAGCGCCATCGACTTCTGGGAGGGGGTGCTCGGGATGCCCTTCGTTCTCGAGCAGCCCAACCTGGGCAAGGCGGACGAGAGCCATCTCTACTTCGATCCGGGGGATGGGCGCCTGCTGACCGTGTTTACCAACGAGTCGCGGACCGACGCCGGACGCGATGCTCCGCGTGAAATCGGATGCGTCGACCATCTGGCTTTCAATGTGTCTCGCTCTACTTTCTCGCTGGCTCCGGACCGACTTCGCGCCCGTGGCATCAGCTTCATCGAGCGCGATCGCGGGTTCATGAACTCGATCTATCTGCGGGATCCCAACGGTCTCAAGGTCGAACTCGCCTGCTACAAGTTCGAAGTGCCCGACGGCTTTCGGGCCGCCGACGTGCTGATGAAGGCGCATCAACTCCGGGTCGAGCGGGGTGACCATCATATCGGTGATGAACACGTCGCCGACGCGATCGAATACCTCTACTCGACCCGGGATCGGCTGTCGCACTTCCCGCCGCCAGTCGACTGACTCGAAGCGGTTGGCCCACATCGGTCAGCTGGAAACCGGCTTTTCCGCCATCAGCGCGGCGTGGTTGCCTTCGGAGTCGTGGAAAAAGGCCATCCAGAGTTCGGACGCGGGTGTGCGATGGACCACATGCGGCGTGTCGACGAATTCGACGCCGCGGCTGGTTAGTTCGGTGAACGTGGCCTCGACGTCGGAAACGCGATAGTAGAGGATCGATCCGGGATGGTCGAATTCCGGTTTCTCGGCGCGTGAAAGCATCAGTCGGACGTCGCCGCAGCGGAAAAAGGCGAGCCCGGTAAACTCGAACAAGAGCGGCAGGCCAAGCTGATCCCGATAAAAGGCCGTAGCGCGGCCGACATCGTGGACCCGAATGGCCACCTGGCCAAGCGTTGCTGTTTGCAGATCGACGGTAGACATCGACAGTTGCTCCGATGTTGACTGAAGTGGGAACCGGGTGCCGTTCGGGGCCTATCAAAGATCTCGGTCGTCCGCCGCCGGTGCAACAGACGGCCCTTCTGACAGCTTTTCCGGCCGGCGGGGACTACCTCTCAAATGGTCGAGCAGCAATTCGAACGGATCGTCCAACTCCACGGCCCGGCCTTGCGCCGTCTGGCCCTTGCTTACGGGCGGACGACGGCCGACGCGGACGATCTGTTCCAGGAAATCTGCTTTGCCATCTGGCGATCGCTGCCGACCTTCCGTGGGGAATGCAGCGAGCGGACCTTCGCCTTTCGAATCGGCCACAACCGCGGGTTGACCCACCGGAGCCGACGCCGTCCCGAGCCGGTCGAGCTCGATGATTCAGCGCGCGATGAGCGACCGGGTCCGGACGCGATGGCGGTTGCCGCCGCCGAACGGGATCGGCTGCTCGACGCGATTCGGCAACTCGGCGACGGACATCGGCAGGTCGTCCTGCTCAGCCTGGAGGGCTTGAGCCACGGCGAGATCGGAGAAGTGCTAGGTATCTCGGAGAACAACGTTGCCGTCCGGCTCTCGCGTGCCCGTAAGGAGTTGCGCGTGCGGCTCGGCGCTCTGGGAGGTGAAGGATGACGTCGCTGGGAGATCTCGAGTGGCAGCGGTGGGAGCGAACCTGGGGCACGGTTGGTGAGGATGCGCCCGCCCGATGGGTTCGCCGGATGGTTGAACGGCAGAGTCGCTTGCTGCGCTGGGTCGTGGCGCTCGAGGTCGTCGTTACGGTTGTCATGCTCGTTGCCACGGCGTGGGCGGTGCGCGGTCTCCCCCCGCTTACCGCCGCAACGGTGCTCGGCGTAGCCGTGCTTCATTCGGTCGTCGTCTGGGGCTTTACCGTCAGGAATCGGGCCGGGATCTGGTCGCCGCTTGGGCAGACGATGCGGGACTATCTGGCGCTGGCCAGTGAGCGGTGCCGGCGTGAGCGGAGCGCAGCCCGATTCGTCCTCTGGCTCCTTGCGGTGGAGGGGGTGCTGCTGGCCGTCTGGATACTGGTGCGCGATCCGGCGCTTCGTCGCCCGCCGCAATTCGCGCTCTGGTGGGTTCCGTCCGCGGTGGTTGTGATCGGAGTGGTCGTCTGGGCCATCTGGATCGATCGCCGCGCACGCCATCGGCTCGAGCGTCTCGATCAGGCCGCGAGTCAGCTGGGGATCGACCCGACGTAAAGCTTGCTACGGACGGCAGCGCCTGACTAACGCCAATGCGTTGGCAACCGGACGCTCGCCGGTGCGGTCGGAGGGGCGGTTGACGACAGCAATCCCGTCCTCGCGGCGGACCGCCATGGTGGTCGAGCCGCCGCCATCGAGATTGATCGCGTCTGTGGCGCCGATGTCGCGGAGGAAACTGGCCAACTCAGCCAGCGTCATCCCCTCGCTGTAGGCGGGCTGTCGCCCATCCACGACCACGAGGAGGAGGCGCCGGCGATCGTGTCGGACGGCCACCGCGGTGCGCGGGTGGCGGACCGGACCGAAGTTAGCGCCCCCGACACTGTCGAGCTTCGGCGTCACCACGCTGTCGGCCAGCAGGATCGGAAGCCCGCCGACCGCAACGGCCGGTGCGAACGGGGTCAAGCCAAGACGCCAAGTCACCGTGTCGCCTACGCGGAGCGCGCGCGCTCGTTGCGCAGTGCGTGACGTATCGACTCCGTCGATGACGACGACGCTCCCGCCCGCCGGGATTCGGATCCCCGCACTCATGGTATCGACTTCGATGACGCGCCCGGAAGAATCGATGGCCACCTCTACCGCGCTGGAGGCGGAATCGGTTGCGTCGCCCCACCGGTTGTCGAAGAAACGGATGCCGGGAGCGCGACGCTGATTCCATCCGGTAATCGGAAGCGAGTCACCTGCCGACCGAAGGAATCCCGTCGTACCGAGCAGGCCCATCCAGCTCCTGCCGTCGCGATCGAAGGCCAGTGCCGGCCGGTTGATGGCAGGCCCGGTAATGACTCGACCGTCATTGATGTGGGGACCGACCGGGATGCCCGGTGGTTCGAAACTGAAGAAATCGGCGTTGACCCCGCCACCGACCGGGTCCCGCAAGGTGTCTGCGAGGCTGCGAAGCAGGTCCGACGTCGGTTCTCGGCCAACCGCTCGACCGCCTGCTTTGACCGCCACCGGAAACCAGCACGCAGCGCGGTCGGCTTCGAGCAGGTACACCGCCCAGGGGCCGCGGGGAATCCGGACGGTATGAAGGACGAGTCCCGCCGCGAGCGTGTCGCTGTGTACGCTGTCCGCCCCGGCCCAGCGGGTCTCGGCAGGTGTGCCGGTCGGCCTGGACGTCGGGATGCATCCGGCCCCTGCAGCTGCGCAGATCGAGAACTGAATCAGCCGGCCGAGGCGCAATGTCACCGACAGCTGCTATTCTCGCCCAGAGCGCTTTGAACGACGGCAATCAACTCGGTCTGACGATATGGCTTGGCCACGAATCCCGCCGCGCCGGCGCGCTGCAGGCGCTCGACCTCTCCCGGCGTGAGATAGCCGCTCGAAATGATAACCGGTAGCTCCGGACGGGTCCGATGGATCTCGGCCATCAGCTGGTCACCGGAAAGGCCGGGCATGGTCCGATCCAGGATGGCCAGTCGTGCGTGACGACCGCTGTCTTTGAACAGCTGCAGGCCGGCGGCACCGTCCGTAGCGGTTCGGACTTCGAAACCGGACGCAGCCAACAGGCGGGATGCCAGACGAACGATACCGGCCTCATCGTCGACGACGAGAATCAGGCCGGAACTTCGCCAGGCGCCTACTGTGCGTTGATTGTCGATGCTTCGGTCGGCAAGCAAGGTCGACCTCCGTCTGCGTGACTATCTCAATGTAGCGCTTGCTGTATCAGTTGCGCACGGGCTACTGTCTCAATTCCGGTCCTGACCGGGATTGCGCCCGAGCGGCGTCGTATCGAACATTCCCCCTCAGCTTCCGGTTGGCTGTGCCGGCACGATGGCGTCGCGTTTTCCACTGGCTCCAAGGGGTTTCGATGCTCGGGTCTATCTGTTCTTCGTTCTTCCGGTCTGCCGGTCTTCGGGTTGTCGCGCTCCTCGTGCTGCCGCTGTTGGCAGTCGCGCCAAGTAACGCGCAGTCTCCCGAGCGATTCGACGTTCTGATTCGCAACGGCCGATTGCTCGACGGTAGCGGCAATCCATGGTACCTCGCCGATGTCGGGATCCGCGATGGTCGGATCGTTGCCGTCGGGGCGTTGCGCAATGCGACGGCAGCGCGGGTGATCGATGCCACGAGTCGGTATGTCTCGCCCGGTTTCATCGATGTCCATTCTCATGCCGCCGGCGGTCTGGCTCGACCCGAACTGAGCGGCGCCCGGCAGCTGCTTGCCCAGGGGGTTACCACCGTGGTGGTCAATCCCGACGGCGGCGGCCCGACGGACCTGGTAGCTCAGCGGGCCGAGCTGTCCCGCAACGGGCTCGGCGTCAATGTCGCGCTGCTGGTGCCGCACAATTCGCTGCGCAGCGAGGTGGTGGGGCAGGACGCCCGCGATGCCACGCCTGCGGAGATGGATCGGATGAGGGCCATCGTCCGAGCCGGCATGGAGGCGGGGTCGTTCGGGCTGTCGAGTGGACCCTATTATGCGCCGTCGAGCTTTGCCAAGACGGAAGAGTTCGTGGAACTCTCCAAAGTCGTCGCCGAGTATGGCGGGGTTTATACGAGCCACATTCGCGACGAAAGTGAACGGCTGTTCGAAGGGATCGACGAGCTGATCCAGGTGGCCGAGGAGGCCAACGTGATCGGGATCGTGACTCATATCAAGTCCGCAGTGCAGGCGGCCTACGGGCTCTCCGAGCCGGCCATCCGGCGGATCGAACGGGCGCGCGAACGAGGTGTGCAGGTCTTCGCGGATCAGTATCCATACGAAGCAACCAGCACCAGTCTTGCCGCCAATGTGCTGCCGCGCTGGGTGGTCGAGGGCGGCCGGGAGCGAATGCTTGGAAGGCTTCGGAACCCCGATACGCTGGCCAGCATCCGTGCAGCGGCTGTCGCGGGCATCGCGCGACTTGGCGGTGCCGACAAGATGCAGTTCAGCCGGGTCACCTTCGATCAGAGCCTCGAAGGGCTCACGCTGGCCGATGCCGCAACCAAGTATGGGAGGCCGGCAGAGGTGGTGGTGACCGACCTGCTCGAGCGCGGTAGTCCGCAGCTGGTGTACTTCGTGATGGACGAGGCGGACATCGCCAATTTCATGCGGCAATCGTGGGTCATGACATCATCGGACGGCGGCTTGTCCGCTCCAGGGGAGGGTCGGCCCCACCCGCGCGGGAACGGAACCTTTCCCCGGAAGATCCATCGCTACGTCAAGGAACGCCGGGTGATCGATCTCGCCACGGCCATTCGGAGCATGACGTCGTTGCCGGCTACGGTCATGCATCTGACCGATCGCGGTGTGATTCGCCCCGGCGCCATCGCGGATATCGTGGTCTTCGATTTCGAACGGGTGCACGACCGTGCCACCTATCTCGATCCGCACCAGATGGCCGAGGGTATGGAGACGATCCTGGTGGCCGGGAAGCTGGCCCTGGATGCGGGTACGTGGACCGATGGGAAGTTCGGCGAGGTGCTCTCGATGACGCGACGGTAGTGTTGACTGTCGACAACAAGAATATCATATTGTCGACAGTCGTCAACAAGGCCGTCCGATGGGTGCTACCGATCGACTGCAGGGAACGCTCGATCTTCTGATCCTTCGTGTGCTTCTGGCCGAGCCGATGCATGGATGGGCGGTTGCTCATCGGCTCCAGGAAGTCTCGCACGAGGTCTTCCAGGTCGGACAAGGCTCGCTCTACCCGGCGCTGCACCGCCTCGAGGACGAGGGGTGGGTGGCATCAGAATGGGGCGTTTCCGAGGCCGGCCGTCGGGCGCGATTCTATCGAATCACGCCGGCGGGTCGACGCCAATTGGAGCGCGAGCGCGCCAGTTGGGACCAGTTTGTGGCAGCTGTCGGCCGAGTTCTCCAACTGGCTTGAACTGGCGCCATGAGATTGCTTCGGAAGCTTTGGCGCCGTATCCGGGCAGTGGTGTTGCGTCGCCGGCTCGATGCCGAGCTCGATGATGAGATGGCTTTTCATCTCGAGATGGAGGTCGACCACCTGGCGCGGCAGGGTACGCCTGCGGATCAGGTTCAGCGGCGTGCGCGCCTGGCTTTCGGCGCCTTCCAGCGTTTTCGCGAGGAGGCCCGGGATGCGCGGGGCATCGGAACCCTCGATGATCTGGTTCGTGATCTAAAGCACGGTTTCCGAAGCTTCCGACGCCGGCCGCTTTTCACCATCGTCCTGCTTTCCACGCTGAGTCTGGGCGTGGGCGGGGCAGCCGCGATCTTTGGCGCGGTCAATGGTATCCTGTTCACACCGCTTCCGTATCCCGACCAGGATCGGGTCATGACGGTATGGCAGCGCGGCCCGAGCGGAACCGACGCGGACGTCGCGCCAGCCAACTTCCTTGATTGGCGAGAACGAAACCGGTCCTTCGAGCACCTGACGGCTATGGAGCCGTATGGCCTCGACTGGGCCAGCGCCGACGGACCGGTCCACTTGTCTGCCTGGCTCGTCTACGAGGGTTTCTTCGAGACTTTCGGCACACGTCTCCTGCTGGGTCGGGCACCCCGGCCCGATGAACATGTCGCCGGCCGCGGTGATGTCGTCGTGCTCGGCCACCAGGTCTGGGTGGAACGATTCGGAGGCGCTCACGATGTGGTGGGCCGAGTGGTGTCTCTCGACCAACGTCCTTACACCATCATTGGCGTCATGCCGGCGGGATTTGCCACCCCCAGCGATGCCGTCGTGTGGGCTCCGAAGATTCTGCAGGGCTGGGAAACTCGATCGCGGACCGGCGGGTTCTATCGAGTCTTTGGCCGCCTGACGCCCGGTGTGACACTGGAGCAAGCGCGGCGGGAGATGACGGAGCTGGGTGCTGCGCTGGCCCGCGAGCATCCTGCCACCAATGCCCGTTCGACTGTGAACGTGGTGCCGATCCATGAGCAACTCGTAGGCCCGACCCGAAACGCGCTTTGGCTCTTGCTCGGCGCGGTCGGACTTGTCTTCGCGATCGTGGTAGCCAACGCGGTGAGTCTCGAGCTGGCGCGGGCGGTTGGCCGGCAGCGCGAGTTCGTCGTGCGAGAAGCGTTGGGAGCCGCGCGGAGCCGCATCACGAGGCAACTGGTTACCGAGAGCTCGATGATTGCCGTCGCCGGCGCCGGCCTTGGCTTTGGGATCGCCCATCTCATCCTTGGTGCAATCAAAAGCCTGGCGCCGATTACCATGCCGCGTCCGGACACTCTCGTAGCAGACGGGCGGGTGCTGGTGTTTGCGATTGCGGCTTCCCTGATCGCAGCGATGTCGACTGCGATTGCCCCAGCTGCCGTGGCCAAGCATCGGTTGCAAGCCCATATGCTTGAAGGCGGTCGGAGCACCACGCACAGCCGGCGGCTTGGCAGATTGCAGAGTGGCCTGGTCGTAATCCAGGTTGCGCTGTCGCTCATGCTTCTGGTTGGTGCGGGGCTCCTGCTCCGTAGCTTTACTTCAGTCCTCACGGAGGACCGAGGCTTTCGAGCGAACGGTGTTGCCGTCGTCGTGGCGCAGAGCTGGAGCTATTACCCCAGCCCTGCTGAGCGGATCAACTTTGTTCGGGAGGTGATCGAGCGGCTCGAGTATCACCCTGCGATTCAGGCGGCGGCGATGACGTCCTCGGTGCCACTGATGGAGTCGATCGGTCCGGAACATTCGACGATATTCGTCGACGGCGCGCCGCCGCCTTCAGCCGGCGAACAAGCGCCCAGGGTCCATTTCTCCGTCGTGTCGCCCGGCTTCTTCGACGTGCTCGATATCCCAGTCGTCCGGGGTCGCGATTTCGATACGCGTGACCAGCCCGGATCGGCCCAGGTGGCAATCGTAAATCAGGCATTCGTCCGCCGGTATATCCCGGATGAAGTGCCGCTTGGAAAACGGATCAGGTTCCGGGTGCCCGAAGGCACCAACTCTGCCGAGCCGGCACACGAGATTGTGGGTGTGGTTGGCGACGTTCGCCGGTTTGGGCTGACAGAGCCGGCGCGGCCTGCGGTCTATCTCCCGCATCAGCAATCGCCCAACGGTGCCAATGGCTTTCTGGTGCGCGGGTCCGGCCGAGCCGGCGATCTGGTTCTGGCAGCAAAGCAGGTGATGGCAGAAATCAATCCGAGCATGCCGCTCCATCGGGAGGTTACGATGGTGGAACTCGTCGGCGCCTCAGTCAGGGAACGGCGCTTCCTGATGGTGATCCTGCTGGGCTTCGCCGGTCTGGCCCTGGGCCTCGCTGCGACGGGACTCTTCGGCTTGATGAGCTTCACCACACAGGAGCGGACTCGTGAGATCGGGGTGCGGATGGCGTTCGGCGCAAGCCGGCATGCCGTAGTCGGACTGGTCCTGCGGCGGGGCGGCGGCCTTGCGCTGGCCGGGATCCTGCTCGGCGCCGCAGGTGCCGCCGCCCTCACCCGGGTGCTCGGTAGTATGCTCTATCGGGTGACGCCCCTCGATCCGGCTGCGTTTCTTGGCGCGGCCACTGTGCTGCTGGTAGCCGCGCTGCTGGCGACCTGGTATCCCGCCTGGCGCGCCGCGTCGATCGATCCGCTCAGCGCACTCCGCTCCGACTGATCGCAACGACGTTTCCCGCTAGTGCGCCCCTTCTCCGAGGGCGGGATACCCCGACGGCTTTCGTCTAGCGCTCGACCAGATCCGCCAGCGCCGCTCGGGCGTCGGTGTCGCCGCTTCGGGCAATCCAATTGATTGCTGCGCGACGGAGTTGCGGGTCGGTGTCGTTGGTCGCGATGGTCTTGATCCGTTCGACGGCGCGCTTGTCGCCGATCCGGCCCAAGGCGTCGAGCACGGCACGCCGGATGGTCCGATCGGCGCTCTGATCATAAAGTTTGACCAGTTCATCCGACCCGACCCCTGCCTGTTCCGCGGCACGGATCGCCCGGCCCCGAACATTGGCGGTCTGACGCTCGTCGCGCACCACGCTCATCAGCCAGCGGGTATTCTCGGTGCCGCCCGCTTCTCCGGCCAATTGCAGTATCCGCTGCCGAGTGTTCGCGCCCAGCGATTCCTCGGTCCAGAGCCCCCGGACGAACGCCAGCTCAGCAGGAGTGCCATCCCGACCGCCCAGCCCGCGAATCGCCTCGATGCGCACCGCTTCGGGCAGGGCCCGATCGCGCGCCGCCTGACGGAGCGTTTCGCGCGCCTTCGGGTCGGGGCTGCGGCTCAGGGCGGACAGTGCCGCCCGCGCCACTTCGCGGGATTCGTCACGGGCCAATGCGGTGAGCTCCGACGTGGCAGCGCCCTCCGCTCGGCCCAGAGCGGTGACCGCTCGCGTGCGCACCGAAGATGCTTCGTTCTCATTACGGGCCAGCGCAACTAGCGCACCGATGACGGCCCGATCGGCGCCGGCACCGTCGAGCGCCAGCTCGCGGCCGAGCCACGACAGGGCGCTCTCACGCAGACTGCGGGAGAGTGCCGTGGCGCGGGCAATCCGCAGCAGGCCCGCGCTGTTATCGCGGCTGTCGGCCAGGACGCCGGCGAGCAGAGCGTCCCGTCCCACGCGTCCGTCGCTCCGTTCGGCCAGGCTCAGGAAGTATTCGGCTGCCTGCGCGGCTGTCACGGTGCCCAGATCGGTGCCACGCACCTGGGTCGGAACCGGTCCGATGCCGACCCGGATCGAGAAGACCGCGCCGCCGGCCCGGTTGATGACCGCAATGGCCGGCCCGGCCTCGCACCGGTTGCCGTCGCCCCCTTCGACGTTGGAGTAGACCCAGCCGCCGCTAGCGCTGCCGATCCTCAAGACCGAGAGGCCGTAGCCGCAGGCGTCGGGACGTGCCGGGTAGCTCAGGGTAACGATGCCGTCCGGTCCGGATTCGACTCGGCGGCGAAGATCTTGTGCCTCGACAGTGCTTGCTGCGGTGAGGAGCAGCAACGCGGATGCGGAGATGAGATAGGCGTTCATCGTTCCACCAGTTCGAGCAGGAGTCGGGTGGTGCGGGGATCGTTCTTCTTGGCCAGGACGTTGATCGCCGCCCGCCGGATGCTCGGGTCGGTGCCGCTCTTGGCGATCTCGATCAGCTTATCGGTCGCCGCAGGTTCCTCCCGTGCGCCGAGAATGCTGACCATGGTCGAGCGCAGCTCACGCTCGTCGAGGCTGTCGTACAGCTTGCCCAGTTCTTCTACCGGAACATCGGACCGACGAAGACGGAGCAGCGCCGAGCGGCGGTACCGGATGTCCTCGTTGCTGTTCCGAACGATGCCCATGACCCACTGATCCGCCGCTCCGCTGCTCGATCCGGCAACCGATTCGAGTATCGCCGTCTTGATCTCGCGTGCGCTGCTTCGGTCATAGACGGTGCGCAGAAAAGTGACGTCCGCGTCGGTCAGCGTCGACCCCGATCGGTTGGTGCTGACCGTGACCGCCGTCCCTCGACCAGCGACGGCCACGCCGGCCTGGCGGGCGGCCTGGATCTGGGCCTGGCCGCAGCAACGTCCCAGACTGCGAATGGCCTCGACCCGGACCGCCGTTGCGAGGTCTTCTCGCTCGATCACCCGCCGCAAGGCGCGGTTGGTTTCGGTTCCCTCGATGTTGCGCAGCGACTGAACGATGGCGCGTTGCCCCGCCTCGTCGGTGCTGGTCAGGAGCTGTTCCAGGAGGGGAACCGGGTTGCCACCCGGCAGCTGCGCCAGGCGGGCAATGGCATCCCGCCGGACCGAAACGTCCGGGTCGTTCTTGGCCACTTCGGTCAGCTGGCTGACGCCGCCGCCGACACCGTCGCGCCCGATCAGGTAGACGGCCCGGCGACGGAGCGGCGCCGAACATTCGTCGCGGCGCGCCAGCACGCGCTGCAGCAGCGTGGTGGCCGAGCTGGGGTCGGACTGAACCAGCGCAGCGAGCGCTTCGGCGCGGACCGACAGATCCTCCTGGTCGCAGGCCGGTCCGCCCTGGGCTGCCCGCTCGCGCACCCGAGTGGCGGCGCGGGAGTCGCCCCGGGCGGCGAGGGTTGCCACGAGCCGGGTGACCAGGGCCGTGACGTCATCGTCGTCCTTCCGGGTGGTGAACCGCTTCTGCTGTTCCTCGAGGATCTCCAGGGCCCGACGCAACTCGGCGTCGGTACCTGCACGATAGAGCGCAAAGGCCTGCCAATAGAGCGCCGATGAGGCATGGCGCGAGTTGGGATATCGCTGCGTCAGCGAGCGCAGCAATTCCGCGGCCTGGCGGTACTCGCCCCGGTTGAGCGTTTCGCGAGCGCGGCGATAGAGGGAGTCGTCCGGTCCGCTCTGCTTGCCAAGCATGGGGATGGAGCCCATGGACCGTGGCGTCCACGTCTCCCACGCTTCCTTCGTCAAAGGCATCATCGGCGCGAGCGGAGCCAAGGGAGTCATCGGCGGGAGCGGAACCATAGACATCAGCTCATCCCGATGGAACTCGAGTAGCGCCAGGTCGTGGTTGAGCTTGAACTCCAGGTCGAAGTCGACCGAGATGTCATAGTCATGGTCCCAGATGACCGGAACTTTCCAGGCCTCCGGGGCATGCGGCGCGGGAATCGGCCACGGAGCCGGTGTCGCAGCTGGCGCCCGCGGCGCGGCCGGCCTGGGGGCCGGTCGCTGCGCAATCAGGCCCAGCGGCATCAGGCTGAGCAGCAGAACGGTGATTCGAATCGAAGACATGACGGGTTCCTTCACGGAGCAAGACTGGCATTGGTCAGGAACAGCGAGAGCCGCGGCATCACGTCGCGCTGGTCCAGGGTTTCGTTGATCAGTTGCGCATCGGTCGCCGGGCGATTCTGCGGCAGGCGAACGATCTGAACCAGCACGAGTTCCAGATCTTCGAGCAGATCGCGGAGCGCCGGGTCGGTTACCCCGGCATCGAGGACGAGCCGCGTGGTCGACAGCAGTTCGCGCGCCCGGTCGATGGCACCCGGGATGAAGGCATCGCCGGACGGATCGTACGTCACGGCGGCGAGCAGGGCACTGGTCTGTTGCAGGTAGTCGCCGGCCACACCGACGAACGGGCTGGGTACCGGCGCCGCAGTCATGGTGATGGGCTCTGCCATCTCGGCCTCACGTGCGCCGAAGCCAAGCTGTGAGGCTCCGAAGCCCAGGCCGACCCCGATCACCAGGGTCGCCGCCAGGGCCAGGGGGCCGAGCCAGCGCCGCGGTGCAACCGGCTGAGGTGCATCGAACGTGGCGTGCTCCACCCGCCGCCAGATGGCGTCGAGTCGCGGCTCGGGGGGAATCCGGTAGCGATCCCCGCTTTCGCGCAGCAAGCGTTCGAGTTCCTGCTCGTTCATGTGACTGCCTCCGCCCCGCCAACGCCCCGAAATGGCGCCAGAACCTGTCTGAGCTTGGCTCGGCCGTGCATCAGCCGAGTCTTGCAGGTTCCTTCGGGTACGCCGAGCATGCGGGAGATCTCGGCGTGGGTAAAACCTTCGATGTCGTGCAGCACCACGGGAACCCGGAACTTTTCCGGCAGGGCATCGATTGCCGCGGTCAGTCGGTCCTTGAGATCGGGCTCGGCCGTCCGCATCGGGGCCGGCATCTCGGCCGCCGTTTCCAGCGCGAACTCGCGGGTGGAACGGCGGCGCAGGGTCCGGAGCCCGTTCATGGTGGTGGTCACGGCGACGCTGTGGATCCAGGTGCCCAGCTGGGAATGCCCCCGGAACCCTGCCAGTCCGCGGAAGACCTTCACGAAGGTGTCCTGGGTGAACTCTTCTGCCAGCACGTCGTCTCCCACCAGTCGGTAAATCACTCGGTATACTCGCCGGGCATGGGTGTCATAGAGCTCCCTCGCGGCCAGACGATCGCCGCCGAGGACCCGGGTTATCAGGCCCGCTTCCGGATTGTGCTCCATGGACGCTCCGAGCTCGTTAACGGATTGGACACCCGGGCCCGTAATTTGGTTCAATCGGGGGGCGGTATGGCTTCCGGGGCTGGCCGGGGTTGCGGCACCAGCCCGGATCAGACCGCGAAGCCGAGGCTCCGGGCGACGGCGCGCTGGCGCTCGTCCAGGGTGAGAAAGGTCAGACTGGCGGGATCGTCGACGAGATAGAGGGCCGTGGCCAAATGCCAGCAATCGGCGCCGCGGAGGTAGCCGGTTTCCAGCACGCGGGTGATCTCCGGGCTCAAGGGCCGGTCGGGCACGATCCACGAGATGGCCGCGAGCGCGGCGGGCTCTCCCGCAATGCCCTCTCGCCGGAAGGTGGCGCGCAACTCGGCTTCGAGAAGGGGAGAGGAAAGCAGGGCGTCGAATTGTGCCAGCTTTCGCCGCAGCGTGATGCTGCCGCGTTCGCCGAACGCAACGGCGACGAGGCACGACGTATCGACATACGCAAATGCCATCAGTCGCGGTCGTCGAGGAAGCGGGTCAGCGCCCCGGGCCGCCGGACGACAGGCTCGAACGCTCCGGTGGCGACGGGTTGTCTCGTGAGCAGGCCGCGTTCCTCGAGTTGTGTCAGTCGGGTCGCGAGGTCCGGCGGCGGCGGTTCCACAGGCCGGAGTTCGACCGCGGGCTTGCCGTGGACGGTGATGATGACGTGCTGGCCCTCTCGTACCATGCGAACGATGGACGAGAGCCGGGCCTTGGCCTCATAGAGAGAGTAGCTCCGTTTCATTCTATAAATATGACTAGACTAGTCAGACCCGTCAACGAGGTTCGAATCGGAGGGGTGACGCAAGGTCCGGAGTGGTCGCTACCATTCGGCCGGCTCGGAGACAGCCCATGGCGATCGATGAGGTGAGGCAGACGTCGGTGGAACCCGCAGAGGAGCGAGTGGTGGAGCGGCTCCGTTCCCTCGTCCGCCTCATGGACGAGGCCATCGCGATTCCGGGGACAGGCATCCGGATCGGGCTCGACGGCCTGATCGGGCTGATCCCGGGTATCGGGGATGCTGCCGGGGCCATTGTCAGCGCTTACCTGGTACTGGCCTCGATCCGACTGGGCGTCGGGGTACCGATTGCCGCCCGGATGCTGCTCAATGTCGGGATCGACGCACTGGTCGGGCTGGTCCCGCTGCTGGGCGATCTGTTCGACATCGGCTGGAAGGCCAACCGGCGTAATCTGAACCTGCTCGAAGCGTGGTATCTGGCGCCGCACCGGACCCGAAGGCGGAGCGCCTTGCTGCTTGGTGCGGTAACGGCGGGATTGTTGGGGACGGTAGCCGGTGTGATCTGGGCGGCCGTTGCAGTGTTCCGAGGGGTCATCGGCCTGCTAGGTGGCTGAGCGACGTCCCTTCCGTGGCGCGCGTCGTCCCGGCTGATATCCGTAGGTATCGAGGTCGATCCGACCTGCACTGTTGAACCGCACCCCCTCGGCCTCGAGGAGCATTCGCTGGGTCAGCTCCCCGCCCGGATGGGCCCGGCGGCTGATTGCTCCCTGCGCATTGACGACACGGTGCCAGGGCACCGTCGTGCCGGCCGGCAGGGCATGCATGGCGTAGCCGACCTGGCGGGCTCGGCCTGGAAGTCCGGCAAGCGCGGCAACTGCGCCGTAGTTCATCACCCTGCCGCACGGAATCCGGCGGACCGCCGCGTAAATTGCTGCGTAGGTAGCGCTCGGTGCCCGGGGCCGGGATGCAGCGCCTGGAGGGGAATCCTCGGGCGGCGCCTTCCGGCGCCCACCCGGAACAGCCGCACGCGGTTGATGAGGTCGACTTGGCACGAGATAAAGGATAGTCACAGCGAAGCGCCCGTCGCAGCCCCATGAAGTCCGACGGCAGCAGCATTACGGTACCGGCTGGAACCGAACGTCCACTATGGTCAACTTCACTAACTGTCCTTTGTCGGCGAACGTCATCTGAACTGGGGCAACGGCGATCGGATCTGCCAGCGCCTGCGGGTCGATGACCTTGAACGTTCTCAGGTCGATCGTAGCAGTATCCGGATCATGGCGCGGGAGGGGCACCAAACGGCGGACTTCGATCCGAAACTTTCCCTCGGTGGTTGTAATCTCATTCCGACTCGTGTACAGGAAGCCCATACCCGGGATGACCGAGTCGACCCGAATCGCTCGCCGGGAAAGCGGTGCGCCCTGCGCATCTCGCGCAATGCCCTCGACGATAGCGCATTGATACCCGGTGGCAAACTCACCCTGCGGAACGGAACACCGGTTCTCCTGGATCGGATCAGGGTCCGGCGTTGTGCCACCGCAACCGGCGGCTAACAAACACAGAAATCCCAGAACGCGACTATTCTGTTCGAAGTCCATACTCAGGGAATCCCGTAAAAACTGTTCTTCCAAAGTTTTCGGACTTGATTCGCATCAATCGACCCGCCCGGCGTGTAATCGTACGTCACGGTATTGTATGAGCGCCAGGCGCCTGAGAGGCGGAATCTGGCGTATGAGCCCCAGTACCACCTCCCAAACAATACACCACTTAATCGGCGCCCGAAAGCTCGTCAGCTTGGCGCGTTGAGGTAAGTGGTTGCGCTGCAGATGGTTGGGGGATAACGTCAGGGCGAACGCGCGGTTTACTGCAATCTCTAGTCGAGTCGATCCAGGGAGTGGCAATGCAATCTCGGATTCTGTCTGTCTTGTCGGTGGTTCTCGGTCTCGGATGCAGCTCCGGAGCAAGCACTCGCCCGGACGTGCCGGAAGTTGCGCTCAACGCGATCGACGGCGACCAGCTGCTCGCCGACATCAGGATTCTGTCGTCCGACTCTTTTCTCGGCCGCAGCCCCGGCACGCTTGGCGAGGATCGGACGGTCGAGTTCCTGGAGCGGGAGTTCCGCGCCATCGGCTTCGAGCCGGGTAATCCGGACGGCACCTTTATCCAAAAGGTTCCGCTGGTCAGCATCACCCCGGATCCGACCTCCACCCTGGTGGTCCGGCGCGGCGCCGAGTCGCGAACGCTCCGCTTCCGCGACGATGTGGTGGCCTGGACGCGCCACGTCACCAACGGAGTTTCGATCAGCAACTCGGAGATGGTCTTCGTCGGCTACGGGGTGCAGGCGCCCGAGTACGACTGGGACGACTTCAAAGGGATCGACGCCAAGGGTAAGACGCTGGTGATGCTGGTGAACGATCCGCCGGTGCCGGACCCCGGCAATCCGAGTGGTCTCGACTCCACCGTGTTCGGCGGCAAAGCGATGACCTACTATGGCCGCTGGACCTATAAGTACGAACAGGGCATGCGGCACGGCGCCGATGCCGTGATCCTGGTCCACGAGACCGAGCCGGCCGGCTATCCATTCGTCGTGGTGCAGGGCATGGGCGGCGAGCGTTTCAATATCATCGCACCCGACAACAACGCCAGTCGCTCCAAGATCGAAGCGTGGATTACCCTGGAGCAGGCCAAGTCGCTCTTCACGCTTGCCGGGCAGGACTTCGACCAGGTCAAGGCACAGGCGGCGACTCGTGAGTTCACTCCCGTGCCGCTCGGCCTGACCGCGTCGATGAACCTCAAGACCACTCGGCGCACGGTCGAATCACAGAACGTAATTGCCAAGCTGACCGGCAGTGACCCGGTGGGTCGCGACGAGTACGTCGTCTATACCGCGCATTGGGACCACTTCGGGATCGGTGCCGCGGTCGACGGTGATTCGATCTACAATGGCGCCCTCGACAACGCGACCGGCACGGCGGCGTTGCTGGCGTTTGCCCGAGCGTTCAAAGCACTGCCCGCGGCGCCGCGGCGCTCTATCCTCATGCTCGCGGTGACAGCGGAAGAACAGGGCTTGCTCGGTTCACAATATTATGCGGAGCGACCGCTCTACCCGCTGGCGCAGACGGTGGCGAACATCAATGTCGACGGCGTCAATGTCGACGGACGGACCAGCGACGTGACGGTCATCGGTCTGGGCGCATCGGAACTCGACGACGAAGTGCAGGCGGCGGCCGCGATCCAGAAGCGGGTGGTCCGCCCGGATGCCGAGCCGGAAAAGGGGTACTACTATCGCTCGGACCATTTCAATTTTGCCAAGGTCGGGGTGCCCGCGCTCTATACCGACGGAGGGGTCGATTTCGTGGGTGAATCGCCCGACTACGGCACCAAAGCCCGCGAACGCTACATCGCCGAGGATTACCACAAGCCGACGGACCAAGTGAAACCGTTCTGGCGAATGGACGGCGCGGTGGACGACTTGCGGCTGGTGCTGATGGTCGGCTACTGGCTGGCCCAGAGCGACCGGTTTCCCGAATGGCGGCCGGGCAACGAGTTCAAAGCGGCGCGCGATGCGCAGCGCGGGGGCGCACCGGCGGCACCGTAAGGGGCCGGCGCGCGCCGACTAGGTGCGTGGCTACCGACTGCCGACGACGGGGGCGATCGAGGGCGCGCCGGCCTCGACGCGCTCGACGCTTGTCACCGCATCGAGGTTGACGAGGATCCGGATGTTGTTGCTCTTGGGGTCGATCGGCACCATGAAGAAGAGGGAAGAGTCGCTCGGCGGGTAGTGCGTGCTCATGCCCACGATCGTCTCCCCATCCTCGAAATGCACTGCGATCTTTGCTGCGCCGAGCAAGCGGATGTCGCCTGGGGTACAGTCAAACGATTCCTCGAACGTGGCGTTTCCGTCCGGACACTTCACCACGAAGAGCGCCTTCAACTCCTTGAGTCGCAGGACCTGAACGTCGTGATCGTCGGTGCGCAAGTGACAGGTCGGCCGGTTCGGATCGATGTTGAGACTCGATCCTTTGAGCACGCGACCGTCACGAAAACGTGCTACGACATTGTTCGGCTTCATGAAGCAGACCGTTTCTTCGAGAGTTGACACTGCGGAAAGCAGGTCTCGTGCCGGACCGGAGAGACGGAATGGCAATGGTGACGACAACTCCTTGGGATTTGCTGAGATAGCGCGTGCCGGTGCGCTGTATGCGGCCGGGTGTCGTACCAGTGCGCAGGGCCGAATGGCCCTAGTCTCTGCTCGGGAACCCGAAGCAATCGTCGACGGCACCCGCATGATTGTAGACATCGTGCGGCAATCCAGCGACGAGGCAAGATGTTGATATCTTCATGAAGGGGCGTTTGACACAATCTCCTCCTCGTCCGCGTAGGAAGCTGTTCCGGACGCGGGCAAAGCTTCGGATCGGCGTGCGTCTTTAACTCCCGGAGGGTATGTGGGAATCATCTGGACGATCTTGATCGGTTTCGTGGTGGGTATGGTGGCGAAGTTCCTGGTGGCGGGGAAGGAGCCGAGCGGCTTCATCATCACGACGTTGCTCGGCATCGGCGGATCCGTGGTGGGTGGATGGCTCTTCGGCGTGCTCGGCATGAACCCGAACGTCGGCTTCGTCGGTTCCGTGATCGGCGCCGTGGTAATCCTCGTCGTCTATCGCTGGTTCAAGAAGCAGTCGCCCTCCACCTCCTGATCACTCCCTGCGCAGGGCCTCGATCGGATCCACGGTCGAGGCCCGGCGCGACGGGATCCAGATGGCCAGGAGCGCCACCGCACCCAGAATCAGCGGCACTGCCGTAAAGGTGACGGGGTCGAGGCCGCTTCCTCCGTAGAGCATGCCGCGGATCAGCTGCGCCGCCGCGAAGGCGCCCGCCATGCCGATCGCGGTACCGATACCCACCAGTACCAGGCCTTCGCGTACCAGCAGCCTGACGATCGCTCCTCCCGCGGCCCCGATGGCAATCCGGATCCCGATTTCTCTGGTGCGCTGTACTACCGCCCCGGACATCACGCCGTAGATCCCGATCGACGCCAGGAAGAGACCCAGCACGCCGAAGAGGCCCAGCACGCTGCCGGCAATGCGCGCCGGCAACAGGGCAATGCCGAGATGCTGCTCCATCGACCGGATGTTACTGACCGGCAGGTTGGGATCGAGCGCGGCCACTTCGTTGCGCACCAGGGACGAGAGGGCCAGCGGGTCGCCGTTGGTACGGATCTGAAGTGACATACCCGAACGCCACGACTGCAGGTGGGGAAGCCACATGAAGGCGAGCGGCGCTTCACCGAGCCGGCGGTACTTGCCGGTCGGTACCACGCCGATCACGGTATGGTCCCGTCCGCCCGTGCGCACCGTCCGGCCCACACCATCTTGTCCCGGCCAGAACCGGTCGACGAAGCGCTGGTTGACGACGATGACCCGCACCGCTGCGCTATCATCGGTCGCGGCGAACTCGCGGCCGCTGGTGATCCGGGTGCCCAGGGTGGCGAAGTACCCGGGCGACACGATAGCGACGTCGATCGACATCCGCTCGGTGGGCTGCGGCGTATATCCCGGAATCGTCACACCCCAGTCGCTGCTGCCGATGCCCAGCTGCACGTCGTTGACCAGAGCCACCGATTTCACGGCTGGGTTGGCCCGGATTCGCTCGACCAGCTGCTGATAGAACTGATCGCTTCGCGCCTGCGAATATCCCTGGAGGGCCGGATCGAAGTCGGCAATCAGGAGATGCCCGCTGTCGAATCCTTTGTCCACCTGCGTGGCACGCTCGAGATTGCGCAGGAAGAGCCCCGCCGATATCAGCAGGACGATCGAGAGCGCGATCTGAGTGACTACGAGCCCGCGGGTCAGTCGAGAGCGGTGTCCGCCCGAGGGCGATTCGCCTTTGAGCGCCGGGATCAGGTCCGGCCGGGTAGCCTGGAGTGCCGGCGCGAGGCCGAAGATGATCCCGGTGAGCAGCGATACGCCCAGCGTGAACAGCAGCACCGTCGGATTGACCTCGAGGCCCGGCGTCACGTCGATCGCAACCGGGAGACGCACCTGATTGGCGAGCCCGATGGCCCACCAGGCCAGCGCCACGCCGATGCCGCCGGAGATCACGGACAGCAGCACGCTCTCGGTGAGCAGCTGACGGATGATGACGGAGCGCCGAGCGCCCAGCCCCAGGCGGATGGCCATTTCGCGGGAGCGCTCGCGCGCCTGGGCCAGCAGCAGGTTGGCCACGTTGACACAGGCAATCAACAGCAGCAAGACGACCACCGCCATCACGATCGAGGTGAGGCCGAACTGCGCCGCGCGGACCTCGGGGTGGAACCCCGCCTCCTGCTGCGGCACGATGTTGATACTGCTCTCACGGTAGTTGTCGGGATACTCCTCGCGCAGCTGCTGGACGACGGCATCCAGGCGTCCCTCGATGGTGCCTTGCGTTACACCGGGAGCAGGTCGCGCGATGATGTTCAGGAAGTTGTTGCCCCGGGTCTGGAACGAGTTGTTGCTGCCGGGGCGGGCCTCCGCCAGCTGGGTAAGGGGCATCCACAAGGATGGCGTCAGGATCGGCATGGTTCCCCGAAATTCTTCGGGGGCCACGCCGACGACGGTGTATGCAATGCCGTTGAGCAGCACCGACTGTCCGACCACGTTCGGATCACGCCCGAACAGGGAAGCCCACCCTTTGTGGCTCAGGACGGTGACGTGATGCGCCCCTTCGCCGATGTCCTCCTCGCTCGTGAAGAACCGCCCTTGGGCCGGCCGGACCCCGAGAGTCGAGAAGTAGTTGGCCGAAGCGGTCATGCCGTAGATCCGCTGCGGCTTGCCGTCGACGGTAAGGTTGAGCACCTCGATCGACCACGCCGCCACCCCGGAAAAGACGTCGCGGGTTCGGTCGCGGACGTCGATGTAGTGCGCCGGGGAACTGGAGCTGTACTCGGAACCAGGCCATTTCCGATACAGCTGGAGCAACTCGTTCGGCTTGTTTACGCCGGGGAGCGGCCGCAGGATCAGAGCATCGACCGCCGAGAAGACCGCGGTGTTGAGCCCGATGCCGAGTGCGAGCGTGCCGATGATGACCAGGGTGAAAACCGGCCGGCGGGCCAGCATCCGAAAGGCGTGCTTCAGGTCGCGCAGGAAAGTCGACATGGCCAGGCGTGCTCGGGTGGATACGGAATTCGAAGTCGTAGGCCCCCTATCTACGCCAACCCATTGCGGAAGGTTTCGAACTGGAACAGGTCTGGGGCGGCTCAGTCCAACTCGTCGATCGAGCGGGGCCAATCCTGCTTGAGCAGGCGGGACATGGCCCGGTCGGCCAGGAGGCGTCCCTCGGTCTGGCACCGGGCACAGTAGTTGGTCTCGTTCTCGGCGTACCGGATCCGCTGGACCGGCGTGCCGCAGTCCGGGCAGGGCTGCCTGAACTTGCCGTGGACGGCCATCTCGGGCCGGAATGCGGTGACTTTCTCGGGAAATCCGCCCTGCCGATCCGCTCGGAAACGATCGATCCAGTCTGACAGCACGGTCCGGCAGGCCAGGTAGAGCCTGCCGATTTCGTCGTCCGCGAGCCGCCGGGTCAGCTTGAGGGGCGACAGGCGGGCCGCGTGGAGAATCTCGTCGGAGAAGGCATTGCCGATCCCGTCGAACGCCCGCGGATCGGTCAAGGCGCGTTTCAGCGTATGGTTGCCGGCGAGCAGCCGGGCGCGGAAGTCGTCTTCGCTTGCTTTGAACAGGTCGAGGCCGCCCCGGTCGAACTCGGCGAGTCCCGTTCGGCCGCGGACCACATGCAATGAAGCCCGGCGTTTGCTGCCGGCCTCCGTCAGCGTCAGCGTGCCCGAGTCGAAGTCGAAGGCGGCCAGCGAAATCTTGCCGCCGATCTTGGCGCCCGCCGGTCTCCAGTGAAACCGACCGGCAATCATCAGGTGGATCACGAGAAAGATCTCGTCCTCCAATGCCAGGACGATTCGCTTGCCGAGTCGCTCGACGCCGTCGACCCGCTTTCCGATCACCGCACCGAGCGGGGGGGCAACCGAGCGCAGCAGGAACGGGGTCCGCAGTCGCACGTCCTGGAGGACATGGCCACGTACCCGCTCCTCGACCGCTTCGACGTAGGTGACGACGTCCGGCAGTTCCGGCACGCGCGTGCTCCCATTGGCGATCGATCGGCCGTCAGGCTGCGGTGAAGAACTCCCGGTGGAGTGCCTTGACCGCGTGCGGCCCGTCCTCTTCGCGGACCACGAAGGTGACGTTGATCTCCGAGGCGCCCTGCGAGATCACCTCAATGTTGACGTCGCGCACCGCATGGAACAAGCGGGCCGACAGGCCCCGGGTGCCGCGGAGGTCGACCCCGATGACCGCCACGATGGCCCGCCCGTCGAGTACAGTGACCGTGCCGAGGGTCTGGAGATCCCGCAGCAGGCCGGTCCGCTCGGTGGTGCCGTCGATGGTGACCGAGACGTTGACCTCGCTCGAGGCCAGCACGTCGACCGCGACGCCGTGAGTGGCAAAGACGCCGAAGAGCTGCTGGAGAAACTCCACCGCGCCAAGCCGTCGAGGCGCGCGGACGTTGATGATGGTGATGCCGCCTTTCCAGGCGATCGAGCGCACCGGGGAGTTGCCCACGAAGGTCGGCCTGGCGCCGGCCACGATGCGGGTTCCCGGCCGTTCGGGGGCAAACGAGTTGAGCACCCAGCAGGGAATCCCGGCGTCGACCAGCGGCGACTGCGTAGCCGGGTGCAGTACCTTGGCCCCGAACGCCGCCAGCTCGGCAGCCTCGTGATAGCTGGCCTCAGCCAGCAGGTGCGCATCGGGGACGATACGCGGGTCGGCCGAGAGAATGCCGTCGACGTCGGTCCAGATCTCGACCCGCGCCGCCCCGAGCGCAGCGCCGAGCAGTGAGGCGGTATAGTCCGAGCCGCCGCGGCCGAGCGTGGTGGTCTGGCCGTCGGAGGTGCCACCGATGAAGCCCTGGGTGACCGGAACGATACTCCCTTCGGTCAGCGGCCTGATCAGGCACTCGGCACACCTCTTGATCTCATCGAACTGCGGGATGGCCTTGGTGAACCGGGCATCGGTCACGACCACTTGTCGCGCATCGACCCAGCTGCTTGCCACACCCGAGGACTCGAGCGCCGCCGCGACCAGGCGCGAACTCCAGAGTTCTCCGTGACTCACCACATGGTCCGATTCGAACGGCCGCCAGGGGCTCCCGGCCCGCAGGGCGAGCCACTGCCGGAGCGCCTGGGCGTCCTCCTCGATCCGGGCAAACGCAGCAGGCGGAAGGCCCAGGTTACTTGCTACGGTGCGATGGCGTTCCAGGATGGCCGAGAGCCTGGCTTCGAGCGTGGCGCCGGCATGTTCCAGGTCGAGCAGCGCATCCGTAATACGGGCCAGGGCGGATACGACCACCACAGGTCGCTCTGTCTGGCGCTCCGCTACGATGCCCACCAATCGCTTGATGGCGTCGGCGTCGGCCACGGAGGTTCCGCCGAATTTTGCGACGATCATCTGGGGACGATCCCTTCGCTGACCAGCAACTCGGCGTTCTGGATAGTGGCGCCGGCCGCGCCGCGCACTGTGTTGTGGCTCAGGACGACGAAGCGGATGTCGAAGACGGGGCAGGGGCGGATTCGCCCGACCGTGGCCGTCATGCCGCGGCCGCGCTCGAGATCGAGCCGAGGTTGCGGACGATCCGGACGGTCATCGACCACGACGGGCTGCTCGGGGCTCGACGGCAGGGCCAGGATCCGCGGATCGGGGCGCCAGCTGCTCAGCGCGTCGCGAACTTCCTCGGGCGACACGCGCCGGGTGAACCCGATCGACACGGTTTCGGTGTGCCCGTCGATGACCGGTACCCGGTTGGTGTGCGCGCTGACGATGACGGGCGCTTCGCTGATGCCGTTGCCGCTCAGGCTGCCCAGGATCTTCCGTGTTTCGCTCTCGACCTTCTCCTCCTCGCCGCCGATGTAGGGCACCACGTTGCCCGTGATGTCGAGCGACGCCACGCCCGGCCACCCGGCGCCGGAAATGGCCTGCATGGTCGAGACGACCAGCCGGTCGATCCCGAAGCGGGCATGGAGCGGCGCCAGGGCCAGTACCAGTCCCGTGGTGGTACAGTTCGGGTTGGCGACGATGGCCCCTGGCCAGCCGCGCACGGCCCGTTGATGCGGCAGCAGCCCGATGTGATCGGCATTGATCTCGGCCACGATCAGCGGTACGTCCGGGTTCATCCGGGTCGGACTCGCATTGGTGACGATCACGACGCCTGCCTGGGCCCAGATCGGTTCGATCGTCACCGCGGCCTGGGTATCGAGCGCCGAGAAAGCCAGCGGGACCGAGACGGCCGTGGTGCTCGATTGGATCACCAGCTTGCCGACCTGCTCAGGCAGCGGCGTGGGTTCGCGCCAGCGCACCACCTCGGCGTAGGGACGCCCCGCGCTTGTTTCGGAGGCCGTGAGCACGGCCACTTCGAACCAGGGATGGTTGTCCAGCAGGCGGATCAGCTTCTGACCGACGGTGCCGGTGGCACCGAGAATCGCTACGGGGATACGGGACGTCACGAGAACGCTCCTCGAAAATGAAAAGCCCCGCGCTCGTTCGAGGCGCGGGGCGTTGGACAATCCAGTCTGGTTACTTGCGTCAGTCTGTGTCGTTCGCGCCGCGCCGGCTGCACATGGTCATGCCGCCCTTCGTCATGAAGGTCGTGGACGTCGTGCCGGTGCGCTTCGTTGCGAACATGGCCGACAAGCTAGTGAGCGGCCCTTCCGGCCGCAAGAGCCCACCCCTTGCGCGATTCGGGGCCGAGTGTTAGCGTTTGGGGACAATTGTTGGCTCGTGGCAATTTGCGGCATATTGCGGCCACGCTAAACAAACGCTAAAAAGCCACGCGCTCGCGTGTCTTTTGGCACCCGGGCGATTTTTCTTTTCCGGGGCCTCGAGACCCGGGACGTGTGGGGATGGAGAGAGAGTCCCTTGACCGTCGTATCGCTCGAAGCTTCCACTCAGCCCGTTCCGCTCGTTTGCGGCCACTGCGGTATCTCGCACGAACCGATTGCTCAGGCCATCTGTCCGGAGTGTCTCGGACCGCTCGAGCCCTACTACGATCCTGCTCGACGTCTGCCGAGCCGCGAAGAGATCGCGGATCGGGCCCCCTCGCTCTGGCGTTACCGTGAATGGCTCCCGTTCCTGGGCGAGCCGATCTACTCCCTCGATACCGGCTTTACCCCGCTGGTCGAAGCCCCGCGGCTCGCCAAGCTGCTCGGCGTGGCACGGGCCTGGGTTAAGAACGACACAGTGGTCCATCCGACCCTTTCGTTCAAGGACCGCGTGGTGGCCAGCGCCATCAATGCGGCGGCCGGGCTCGGCCTGACCACGATCGGCTGCGCCTCGACCGGCAATCTCGCGATCGCCGTTGCGGCGCATGCGGCGCGCGCCGGGATCCCGGCCTGGGTGCTGGTGCCGGAAACGCTCGAGCCCGCCAAGATCCTCGCCTCGGCGGTGGCCGGCGCCCGGGTGCTCAAGGTCAAGGGCAACTACGACGACGTGAACCGCCTCTGTGCCCAGCTGGCTGATCGCTACGCCTGGGGTATCGTCAACGTCAACCTCCGCCCCTACTACGGCGAAGGTTCCAAGACGGTGGCCTTTGAAATTGCCGAACAGCTCGGCTGGCGGCTTCCGACGGCGGTGGTGGCGCCGCTTGCCGGCGGGTCGCTCCTGTCCAAACTGCATAAGGGTTTCGGGGAGATTCGTGCGGCGGGCCTCGCGACGGACTCGGCGCCCCGGCTCTATGGTGCGCAGGCCACCGGCTGCTCGCCCATCGTCAACGCGGTCGAGAGCGGCGCCACCACCATCACCCCGGTGATCCCGAATACCATCGCCAAGTCGCTGGCCATCGGTGCGCCGGCCGACGGCGCCCGGGCGGCGCACTGCATCCGCGAGAGCGGCGGCTGGGCGGCGGCGGTTTCCGATCAAGAGCTGATCCAGGCCATCCGGATTCTGGCCGAGACCACCGGCGTCTTCACGGAGACGGCGGGCGGCGTTACCACGGCGGCGGCGCAGGCGCTGGCTGCCAAGGGCCACTTTACCAAGGATGACGAAGTCGTCATCTGCATCACGGCGCACGGGCTCAAGACGCCCGATGCCGTGTCTCCCGATTTCTTCGACATTCCGGTCGTTTCGAGCAAGCTCGGCGACGTCGCGAAAGTCGTCGACGCGTACCAACACTGAGAGCGGAGTACTACCATGGCTGTCACCATCACGCTTCCCACCGTTCTCGCGCGTCACGCCGGCGGTCTCAAGGCCCACACCGTTTCCGGCGCCACGCTGGGTGAGGCGTTGAATCACGTTACCCGCGACTACCCCGAACTCGGTCGCCGGCTCGAGCAGGCGACCGACCCGGCCAACGCTTTTGTCACGATCTACGTCAACGACGAAGATGCCCGCTTCCTGAGCGGCCTCGACACTCCGGTCAAGGATGGCGACGACATCAGTGTCGTGTCGGCCATCGCGGGAGGTTGACGCCATGGCCTCGGTCGCTCCCCGCGCGGCTGGTACGCTGAGCCAGGATGAACTGGTTCGCTACAGCCGTCACATCATTCTCCCGGAAGTCGGGCTTGCCGGGCAGGAACAGCTCAAGAGGTCACGTATCCTTATCGTCGGCGCCGGCGGACTTGGCTCGCCGGTGGCGCTCTACCTGGCGGCGGCCGGTGTCGGTCACCTGGGTCTCGTCGATTTCGATACCGTCGATGCCTCGAATCTGCAGCGGCAGATCCTGCACAGCACCAGTACGGTCGGCCAGTCGAAGCTCGACTCCGCCGAAGCGCGGCTGCTCAACCTGAACCCGTACACCAAGCTTGAACGCTACGACACGCGCCTCTCGGCCGAGAACGCGCTCGAGATCATCGAAGGGTATGACGTGGTGGTGGACGGGACCGACAACTTCGGCACCCGCTACCTGGTCAACGATGCTTGCGTGCTCACCGGCGTACCCAATGCGTATGGCAGCATCTTCCGTTTCGAGGGCCAGGCCTCGGTCTTTGCGACCAAGGATGGTCCCTGCTATCGCTGCCTCTTCCGGGTTCCGCCGCCGGCCGGCGCGGTGCCTAACTGCGCCGAAGGCGGCGTGTTGGGTGTGCTTCCCGGGTTGGTGGGAACCATCCAGGCAACCGAGGCCATCAAGCTGGTGCTGGGCATCGGCCGGCCGCTGATCGGTGAGCTGCTGCTGGTCGACGCGCTCGACATGCAGTTCCGGCGGCTCAAGGTGCGCAAGGATCCGAACTGCCCGGCCTGCGGCACTCGCGAGATCAAGGAACTGGTCGATCTCGATGTCGCATGCGAGGTACCGCCCGCCAAGTCCGGCGTGCGGGAGATCTCGGCCACCGACCTCGATGCCAAGCGGAAGCGGGGCGACGATTTCTTCCTGCTCGATGTGCGCGAGCCGCACGAGTGGGCCATCGCGCGGATCGAAGGGGCGGAGCTGATCCCGCTCGGCGAGGTCGGGCGGTCGTTCGAGCAGATTCCCCGCGACCGGGAGGTCGTGGTCTACTGTAAGGGCGGCGTGCGGAGCTTGCAGGCAGCCGAGCAGCTGGTCGACGCTGGCTTCACGCAGGTCACCAATCTGTCGGGCGGGATCCTCGCCTGGCGGACCGACGTGGATCCCAGCCTCAACCGGTACTGATCCTTCAGTCGGTGGCGGGCTGCGCGGGGCGCGAGAGACGGTTGATCAAGACCGCGCCGCGCAGCGCCGCCATCCGAAGGGACGGCAGATACATCCCCTCGCTCGGCGCATGTGAGCCGAAGCCGTCCACGCCCAATCCGTCCAGGCCGGGAATGATCTCGGCAATGAATCCGATGTCGCCGGCGCCGCGCCGCTCCGGCGGCAGCGCCTCGATGGCCGGGTAGCCCAGATCCTGGCTCACCTGATCGAAGATGCGGAGCGCCTGCCGGCCGCCGTCGGTCGGGGGCATGCCGGGATAGCCGTCTTCGAAGTCGATTCGAGCACCGGTCCCCGGCAGATGGTTCGAGACGATCTCGCGCATGATAGCGCGAACCGAATCTTCCTGTCCCTTGGTCAGGGTGCGCAGATCGCCCTGCACCACGACGCGTTGCGGTACGATGTTGGTCTTGCCCGAGGTTTTGCCGCTTACCGTGGCCGTGTCGTACTCCACCTCGGTGCCGCCGACGATGGTGCCCGGGCTGAAGGTCAGGTACGGCTGTTTCCAGAGGCGTTCCCGGAACTCGTTCAGGATCCTGGCGCTCTCGTAGATGGCTCCGAAGCCGGTACCTTCGCGGAAGATGCCCGACGAGTGCGCCTGCTTACCGGTCGTCGTCAGCACCCAGCTCGACGCGCCACGACGGGCAATCGTCGCGGTGCGCGCGTCGCCGCCTTCGAAGGCGAGTGCCAGATCGCTTCGGCGGGCCGCATCGATCAGCGCCTTGCGGGAAACTTCGAGTGGCCGGCCGGCGGACTCCTCGTCGCCGGTGAAGATGACCACGATCGATGTCGCGTCGAGCGCGCCGGACGTTTTGAGCGCCTTGAGCGCGAGGATTACCGCGACGTTGCCGCCTTTCATGTCGACCGCGCCGGCGCCGCGTACCACGCTGTCGCTGCGCACGAACCGTTCGGAGTCGCCCTCGAACACCGTATCGAGATGTCCGATCAGGAGGAGCCGCTTCCCGCCGGGCCGAAAGCGCGGTCCCTGCCATTCCGCCACGAGATGGCCGGCTCGGCGCAGTGCGGGCGGGAGCTCGACCCAACTGGTGGTGAATCCGATTGCATCGAGTTCGCGACGATAGACGCGACCCACCTCGCGCACCCCGGCCACGTTGAGCGTGCCGCTCGGGATGTTGATCGTCTCTTCGAGCAGGGCCACGGCCCCATCGAAGTGGGTGTCGACCGCCTGGCGGATTCGCCGCTCCTCGGGTGTGAGGCCGCTCTGTGCGGACAACGGTGCGAAGGCGGCTACCGTGCAAATGGCGGCAAGGCAGATGGCAAAGCGATGGGGGGAGCAAAGTCCGACCGCATCACGGTGGCTCTGGGGGAGAAGCATCATGGTCGTATCGGCGGAGACGAGGGAATCGGAAGGCCCGCGGCGGGCGCGACAATTTCGCAAGATACCCGTTCGGATCTTGCTCCGCACCGGTCCTGCTGCAATGCTTCAGGGCTGATGACGTATCCTCTGATCGAACATGGTGGCGCCGGGCCGATCCTGCATTGGGCTCCCGCCAATGGTTTTCCGCTCTCGACCTATCGGCCGATCCTCGATGCCCTTTCGGCTCGTTTTCGCTGTGTGACCCTCCCGCCTCGTGCCTTATGGCCGGAGGCCGGCGATCCACCCGCAGCCAACGGCGACTGGAGCGAGCTGGCGGTCGATCTCGTGGCTGGGATCGAGCACCATGGGCTCCGTGATATTGTTGCGGTGGGGCATTCCTTCGGAGCGGTGGCGTCGCTCGTCGCCGCGAATCTCAGGCGGCCCTTGTTCCGGGCGCTGGTGTTGCTCGATCCGGTCATCCTGCCTGGCGAAATGATGGAGCGCGATGCCGCTGCGAAGCGAGCGGGATGGCTGCCAGACGGCCACCTGCTGGCCAAGCAGGCAATGCGCCGCCGCAGCCGTTTTCCCTCGCGTCAGGAGGCGTTCGATACCTGGCGCAGTCGCCGTCTCTTTGCTGACTGGTCCGATGCAGCGCTGACGCAATATGTCGACGGTGCCTTGCGGCCAGACGGGTCCGGCGGCTTTACCCTGGCCTGGTCTGCTGCGTGGGAGGCGTATTACTACCTTTCGTTCAAGGTGGACACCTGGCGGGAGGTTGCCCGGCTCGATCCGACCTTGCCGATCCTCGTCGTCGCGGGCGCCGACTCGAACTCCTTTCTTCCGGCGGCTCGCGCCGAGTTCGAGGCGGCTGTGCCGTGGGCGGAGTCGAGAGTCATTGCGGGTGCGGGGCATCTGTTTCCCCAGGCAGATCCGGAGTCCACGCTTGCTGTGGTGGGTGACTGGCTTTCGCGAACCGTGAGGTCATAATGCGACATCTGATCGTGCTGGCGCTCAGTCTGGCTGTTCCAACCCGCGTGGTCGGGCAGGAAAGTGGCCCCAAGCTCGAAGTGCAAGTGTCCGGTACGACGGCCCGTCTGCAGGCCGTGTCGGTTGTGAATGATCGCGTCGTGTGGGCGAGCGGTGTTGGTGGTACCGTCATGCGCACTACGAACGGCGGTGCGACCTGGGTTGCCCAGGTTGTGCCAGGTGCGGACTCGCTCGAGTTTCGCGATATCCATGCCTTCGATGCCGATCGGGCCGTCGTCCTCGCGGCGGGGCCGGGCGATCGTTCTCGAGTCTACCGGACGGAGAATGGCGGTACGAGTTGGTTGCTGACATTTACCAATCGTGAGCCGAAGGCTTTTTTCGACTGTTTCGATTTTCACGGTGAGGTCGGCGTTGCGTTCAGCGATGCGGTCGGCGATGCGTTTCCTCTGATTCGTACCGCGGATGGCGGTCGGACCTGGGCTTCCTATACGCCGCCGGGTGGGACGATCCGTCCGCTGGCCGGGGAAGGTGCCTTCGCGGCAAGCGGCACCTGTATCGTGATGCGATCCGACTTGAGCGCCTGGGTGGGAACCGCGGTAGGCGGGCGGGTGCTGCGGTTCGGGGTCGACAATTCCTCTGCGATCGGTACGCCGATCTTCAACGCCGCCCCTGCGTCTGGCATCGCCAGTCTGGCCTTTGCGGGCGATCGGCTCGGCATGGCGGCCGGCGGCGATCTCGGTGCGCCGGATGCATACCTCGACAATGTGGTCGTGTCCATCGACGGTGGCCGCACCTGGGCGTTGGCAGGGCGGCCGGCCTTTCCCGGTCCGGTCTACGGCTTGGCCTATGTTCCGCTCCAGCCGAGGACCGTGGTCGCGGTAGGCCCGAAAGGAGCGGCCTGGACCGAGGACCACGGCGAGACCTGGCTCCTCCTCGATGGAGGGAACTACTGGGGAATTGGCTTTTCCTCCACCGGCATCGGCTGGTTGACCGGACCGGCCGGGCGCATCGTCAAAGTCGTTTTTTGAGCTAGCGCTTGAACGCCGCTGCAATGGCGGCGCGGGCCGGTTCCGTCAGCACGAGCCCGCCGCTCATGGCCGCTCGCTTGGCGAGCAGTTCGTCCCAGCCTTCGGTGCCTTCCCAGAATACGGCCTTGAGCTGTGCCATGGCCAGCGGGTTGCATCCGGCAAGCCAGGCGGCCCGTTTGTCCAGCGCCGCATCCATTTCCGTAACCGAAGGATGCACCTCGGCGTAGAGCGAGTGCTGTGCCCCCCACTCCGCCGAGCGCCAGTCGGCGTCGACGCTCATGGCGGCGTAGGCGCCCAATCCGATCTTCTTCTCGATCACCGGGCCCACCACGAACGGCCCGATTCCCACGGCGAGTTCGCTCAGCTTGAGTGCCGCGCCGGCGGTGGCAATCGACCAGTCCGCTGCCGCGATCACACCGACTCCGCCTCCGGTCGCTTTGCCGTGGACTCGCGCCAGGACGAACTTGGGGGCGCGGATCATGGCCAGGATGACCTGGGCAAACCCTGAGAAGAAACGCTGGCCCGTCGCGGCATCGCTGATGGAACGCAGTTCGTCGAACGACGCGCCGGCGCAGAACGGGCCGGTCCCTTCGCTCCGGAGGACGATGACTCGCGCAGCCGGGTCGTTGCCGGCAGCTCGAATGGTGTCGGCCAGCTTGCCCAGCAGGGCGCCGGGCAGGGAGTTGCTCTTGGGGTGGCCAAACGTGATGGTCGCGACGCCGTCGGCCAGTGCGAGCGAGACGTTGCCGTCGTGAATCGGATCGGGTGACACCAAACCTCCAGCGTGGTATTTAGAGTTCGGGTCTCGAACCTCCATTGCTGGCCCGTTCGAGTGCCGTCAGTACCTGCTCTTCCGAGGCGACCAGGTGCGCGCCGAGCAGCTGTCGGCACCCATCCTGCTCGCCGCGCAGCAGCAGGCCGTACATGGCGCGATGGTCATCGACCAGGCCGCTCAGCGTCGGTTCGGTTCGGGCATCGAGCAGGGCCAGGCCCAGTCGAAGCTCATCGAGCCCCGCGGTGAACGCCTGTTCGATTCGCTCGCTGCCATGGAGGCGAACCACTGCCTGGTGAAAGGCGAGGTCTGCTTCAATGATGGCAACGGCGTCATCGAGTGTCGCCGCGTGAGTCAGCTGACCGATTGCCGCCCCGATTTCATGGAAGCTCTCCGCCGGCTGCCCCTGGCTGGCGTCGACCGCCGAGAGTTCGAGCAGGCGTCGCATCCGGTAGAGATCGTGGACGCCGTCGGTCGAAAGCGAAGCCACCGTCGCGCTGCGATGCCGTTGCAGTTGGACCAGTCCGCGCGCCGCCAGAATCTTGATCGCCTCGCGCAGCGTATTTCGCGACACGTCGAGCGTGGCGGCCAGCTCGGTTTCCGGGAGCCGAGTGCCGGGAACAAGCTCGCCACGGAGAATCCTCGACGCAAGCGTGTGGGCGGCCAGGTCGGCACGGTTGGCATCCTGATGAGGATCCCGGCCGCGGTGGTTGGTTGGTGAGGTCATGAACGCTCGCGTCGTCGGTCGTCCCCGGTCGGTCCAGGGCAGGGAAGAGTTCACCTGATCAACAATCCTCTCCAAATAAACAGCGCGATCCCAATGGCTTGCGTGAAGGGTCCATGAATATATCTTAATTGTTCAACAATCAAGGTACGAAAATGGGTTCGCAGTCTCCTTCCGGGGCGAGACGAGGATCTCAAGTCATTGCACGGCTTAAGGATAGGCCTCCTACCCTTTGGCATCGCGGTGAGCAGATATCTGATCCTACAACTGCGCCAGGTTTCGCGGGCGGGGTCAGGACTCTGGCGCGTCTTTATGACCTCCAGTGGCATGATCCCGGGTTGACGCTGTTCGACTCGCCGGGCGGGCCGTTTCAAGTGGGGCGATCCTTCCAGAACCCGACGACTGCGGATGACCTCAAGGCGGTGGGGCGGTCCATGGCCCACTGGACCGGCGCCACTTTCGGCATGATGGGCCGGCTGCCGGACTACATCAATCGGTCGATTTCGGGGTACGCGGCTGGCGCGGCGTTTCTGGGCGAGGCCGATCCCCGCTTCGGCGAGAACATCCGGGCGTATCACGCCTATATCCGTGACCACGACCTCTGCCTGACCCACACGCTGAGCAGTCCGCAGGCCAACCGCTCGGTGCATGCGGCCATGCAGGCCGATCCGTTCCTTGCCGCCAAGGTCAAGGACGAGAACGACGCCGGGATCGTCTTGCGTGGCTGTCGAATGCTGGCGACGCTGCCGGTTGCCGATGAGATCATGGTGTTTCCCTCGACGTTTCTCCGGAACACCGAGGAGGACCAGCGCTACGCCTACGCCCTCTCGATTCCCACCGACACCCCCGGGTTGCGGTTTCTCTGTCGGGAGACGGTCGATCATGGCCGTTCGCACTACGATCATCCGCTGGCTTCGCGTTTCGAAGAGATGGACGCGGTGGTCATCTTCGACGACGTGTTCGTGCCGTGGGAACGGGTCTTCCTCTATCGCGACGTGGCACGTTGCAACGCGGCGTATCAGAAGACGGGCGCCCTGGCCAACATGGCGCACCAGGTGCTGATCAAGAACATCGCCAAGACCGAGTATCTCCTGGGTTTAGCGTCGATGATGGTCGATACCATCGCCATCGAACAGTTCCAGCACGTACAGGAGAAGCTGGCCGAGATCTGGGTGAACCTGGAAACGATGCGCGCTTTTCGGGTTGCGGCAGAGTCGGAAGCTGCGCTCGATGAGTATGGGGTGATGCGACCGGCCTGGGATCCGCTCGACGCCGCCCGGAATCTCTATCCGCGGCTCTATCCCAGGATGATCGAGATCATTCAGCAGCTGGGCGCGGCCGGTCTGGTGGCCATGCCGACCGAAGCGGACGTCAACGGGCCGCTGATCGAGGATGTAAAGCGTTACTTTCAGGCGGCGCGCCTCGATGCGCTGGATCGGATTCCCTTGTTCCGCCTGGCGTGGGATACGGCCATCTCGGCCTTCGGAACGCGGCAGGTGCTCTACGAGCGCTACTTCTTCGGCGACCCGGTCCGGATGGCGGGCGCGCTGGTCAACAGCCACGATCGGACCGTATATATGGACAAGGTTCGCAGTTTCCTGGCGCGCGCCGCGACGGACGGCGATCTGGAGTGAAGGTTGCCCTGCTCGGCTCGCTGGCCACGGCCCAGCGGGAGCGGCTCGAGGAGTTGGTGACGACGCCGATCGAGTTCGTTCCGCTTCCCGACGAGACGCCATACGATTCGGTGCGAGCCGGGCTGACCGAGGCTCGGGCGGCGATCACCATGCGGTACGATCGATCGATGCCGGAAGCGCCCTGTCTCGAGCTGCTCCAGGTGGGCGGCGCCGGCTATGACGGCGTCGATTTGACGTATTTGCCGGTCGGGTGCCAGGTCTGCAACGCCTTCGGCCACGAGATTCCCATCGCCGAGTACGTGGTGCTGGCGATGCTGCAATGGTGCTCGCGCTTCATGGAAGCGGAGCGCTCCTTTCGGATCGACGGTTCGTGGCGGCTCGGCGGACGGACCGCCGGACCCTATCAGGATGAGCTGGCCGGGAAGACGGTCGGCATTCTGGGGTACGGGCACATCGGAGAGGCGCTTGCTCCGCGCGCCAAGGCGATGGACACGAGGGTGATGGTCTGCAGTCGAACCGAACGGCTGTTGCCGCCCGGGGTCGACTGGTTCGGAGGCCTCGGCCGACTGGACGAGTTTCTCGGCCAGATCGATTTTCTGGTCGTGACAGCGGCACTGACGCCGGAAACGACCGGGATGATCGGGGCCCGGGAACTGGGCCTGCTCCGGCCAACGGCCGTGGTAATCAATGTGGCCCGCGGTCAGATTCTCGATGAGGACGCCCTGTTTGCCGCGCTTTCGACCGGGCGGATTGGAGGAGCGGTACTCGATGCCTGGTATCGGTACCCGACGCCGGAGTCGGCGGACGTACGCCCCTCGCGCCACCCGTTCCATGAGCTGCCTAACGTTTACATGACACCGCATTCCTCGGCTTGGACCACCGGCATGGTGAATCGCCGCTGGGTAACCATCGCTTCGAACCTGGATCGACTTGCCCGCGGCGAGCCGCTTCTCAACGTGGTACATCGGGCATGACCGATCTCACTGCAACCTGTGCCCTGCCGGCCGAGAATCACCTGGGTGAGAGCCCGATCTGGTGCGACCGCCGCCAGCGGCTTTACTGGGTCGACACGCGTGCGCCCCTGATCTGGTGGTTCGACCCGGCCTCCGGTACGAGCGGGACCGTTCCGTTACCCGAGATGGTCGGGGCGATCGGGTTCATTGCCGACGACGATCGATTGCTCGCTGCGCTGGAAACGGCATTCTGGCTGGTCGATCTGGAGACCGGCAAGCTGGAGCCATTTGCCTCACCCGGCGATGTGCCGGCAGGGCACCGGTTCAATGACGGGCGGGTCGATCGTGCCGGCCGCTTCTGGTGCGGCACCATGAATACCGGCGATCGGTCGCCGACCGGGTCGCTCTATCGGCTCGATCCCGACGGGCGCGTCGAACGTTTCTTCGGCGGGATCGTGGTGCCGAACAGTACGGCGTGGAGTCCCGACGGGCGCCGGATGTATTTCGCCGACACCTATCGCTACCAGATCCAGGTCTTCGATTTCGACCTCGAGGCTGGCCAGCTTGGTCCGGACCGGATTCTGGTCGACCTGACCGGTCAGCCCGGGCGTCCCGATGGCTCGACCGTCGATGCGGAAGGCTGCCTCTGGAACGCCGAGTACAATGGCGGGCGGGTGGTTCGATATCGCCCGGACGGGTCGGTCGATCGCATCGTCTCGCTGCCGGTGCGCAACGCGACCTGCTGCGCCTTCGGTGGCCCCTCGCTCGATACGCTGTATATCACGACGGCTTGGCAGCGCCTCACGCCTGAGGAGCGAGCGGAACAACCGCTTGCCGGCGGCCTGTTTGCCGTGAAGCCGGGTGTGATAGGCCTTCCGGAGCAGTGCTTCGGCCCCCTCGCGTCCGGAGCTGCGCGCTGAGATGACGCGCCCGCTCACCGGATGCCTGCCCGGCGATCGCATCGGCCTGCGTCCGCTGCCGCCGGTGCCGGATGGTGTGCTCGAAGTGCTTCGCGGTATCGATGACGCTTCCAGCGTTGTTTCCGATGTGCTCGACGGGCTTGGTATTATCGGAGCGATTCCGGCGTCCGTGCTGAGCCCGACGATGTCCGATGTTCGCGTAGTCGGTCGCGCGCTGACCGTGCGGCACGTTGCGCGGGATGAGGCTCCGCCACCTGCCGAGGAAGTCCGGCGCCGCGCCCGCGAAGGCGACGTGAGGCTCGCCGATATCGAAGCGCACAATCAAGCCGATCCTGGTGATGTCCTGGTCGTGGCCGGTGTCGCGGGAATCTCCAGCATGGGGCGGATCTCGGCCGCGATCGGCTCGCGTCAGGGTGAGCTTGGTGCGGTGGTGGACGGCGCGGTTCGCGACGTGGCCTCTTCGCGTCGGCTCGGCTATCCGATCTGGTCGCGGGGGCAGAGTCCGATCACCGGGAAGTACCGGCTCGAAACTATTGCCGTCAATCAGCCGGTAGTAATCGCGGGCCTGACGGTAAACCCGGGCGACATCGTGGTTGCCGATGACGCAGGCGTCGTTTTCATCCCCAGGGTGCTTGCGGAGCAGGTGGTGGAACTCGCGTCGGCTCTGGAGCAGAGCGAGGCGGGCCGAATTGCGCGGATCGATGCCGGCGTGTCCGTGCCGGATCTGACCAAGGTGCCTCGTGCTCGATGATCGGGTGCTGGCGTTTGCCTCGGCGGTCGATGTCGGTGACGAACTCATGGTCTTCCTCGCCGACGATCGTGGCAATCTGGGCCAGGCCGTTGCGAGGAATGATGCCGGGCTGTCCGACCGCCTTTCCGAGCGATTCGCTCTGCAGCTAGGCCGTCCGATCGCTGCCGGCAACCTGCGTTGGGCCGACCGTCCAACCAATGGCGGGCTCGAATGGGTCGCCTTCTCGGCCGTCGAGAATAGTCTTACCGCGCTGACCGTTTCGGCCGCGGGAGTCCGGCCCAACCAGTGGCTGGGCGGCTCGCTTCGGAGCGCCGCCTCGGTTGTCGATGCCGACACGCTCGCAGTCGAGGGTCGCGATGTGGGAGACGCGAGCTTTGACGAGATCGCCGCGTGGTTGCCGGGTGCACAAGTCGCTTGGCTTCGCGTCGATCCTCGGATATGGTCGATTGCTGCGGTGCACAGGCTCGATGCACTATGTCGTATTCTGCAGGTCGGTATTGCCATCGATGTTCCTGCCGGGAGTCTGGCCACGCCGGTTACCGTGTTGCTACAAGAGACGGTCCCGACGGCGACCCTCGGACGGCGGCTGGATGCGCGGCTCATGACGATGAAGTCGCAGAAGCCGGTGTTCTCGATCGGTCGGTCGCCGGTATGAACGCCCGACGGGTCGGTCGGGTGCGCCTGTGGCAGGTGCGGATACCGCTTCGGATGGTCTACCTGAGTTCCATGTACGTGATGCAGGAGACTTTCAGGACGGTCATCGAGGTCGAAACGACCGACGGCGAGTTCCGCGGCTATGGTGAGGCTCACGGCACGGCGGAGACGTTCGCCCTGGCCGGACAGCTTGCTACCGGGCTGATCGGAGCGGATCCGTTCGAGCGCCGTGCGATCGAACATCGATATGCCCGCTCGGTTTTCGACAATCGGTTGGGTCGGACCGGCTGGTCTGCCGCAGGCGGAATCGACCTGGCGCTCTGGGATCTCAGCGCGCGGATTGCGGGGGCCTCGCTGAGTGGCTTTCTGGGTGGCGGGCAACGCGCACCGGTGGATCTGGTCTGTCCGCTTCCTGCGCTGATGCTCGACCATCCGATGCCGCGTGCGGAGGTGGTTGCCCTGTTCGGTGATCACGGTCGGGTCGATGCCGTCGTCAATTATGCCGTCCGGCACGCCGAGCAGTACGGGTTCCGCTGCTTCAAGTACAAGAGCGCGGCGGTCAGCCCGGCATTCGATCGAGCAGTCATGACGGCGCTGCGCGATCGCCTGCCCGATGCGGCACTCCGGTTCGACCCCAATGCCGGATATGCTCCGGCCGAGGCGATCGGGCTGTGTCAGTCGATGGATCACCTGGGGCTCGAGTTCTTCGAGGATCCGACCGACGATCAGGCCGGCCTCGCACGGCTTCGCAGCCGAGTCAGGACACCGGTGGCGACCAACATGTGCATCATCCAGCCGGACCATCTGGCGGCGGCGGTGCGCAGCCGGCCGGTCGACGTCATTCTGGCCGATCTCTATCTCTGGGGCGGTGTCGGGCGGTTTCGCACTCTAGTGCATGCTGCGGAGCCGCTCGGCTTCGAGGTTGCGATTCACAGTCTGTTCGAAACCGGCATCGGGACGGCGGCCAACCTTCACCTGGCCGCGGCATTTCCCGGGATTCGCCGGGCCAACGACTGCGGGCATCACGTGCTTGGTGAGGACGTCGTGACGCCGGGTAGGCTCGAGATTCGCGATGGGGCGATGGCGGTTCCTTCAGGTCCAGGGCTCGGTGTCGAACTCGATCCGGCGCGGGTTCAGGCGCTGGCGATTCAGTCGAAGGAGGTCGCATGACTGTGGAGTCGGAGCGCGACGACCCGACTCAGCCACCCAGGTGGGTGCCTGGCTATCGCAAGAGCCTGCTGCGGTCTCCGCTAGCGCCGCCGTGGCCGCGAGTGACACCGGTGGAGACGCCGGCGTCATTCGGGATGGAGTTGGCAGCCTTCCCGCCGAGTTGTGACCTTTCGATCGTCTCGCCGGGTCGGCCGCGTGCGCTGGGGCAGCTGATCGTGATAACGGGGCGGGTCATGGATGAGCAGGGCCGGCCGATTCGTCATGCATTGCTCGAGTGCTGGCAGGCCAACTCCGCCGGCAAGTATATTCATGCCGCCGATCCGTCACCGGTGCCGGTCGATCCTAACTTCGAAGGAGTCGGTCGGATCGTTACGGACGCTGACGGTCGTTATCAGCTGCGCACCATCAAGCCGGGGGGCTACGCGGTTCCCTACGATGGAGACGGACAGCTGGCCGGCTGGTGGCGCCCACCGCACATCCACTTCTCTATCTTCGGCGACGGGTTCGGCAAGCGTCTGGTGACACAGATGTATTTTCCCGGTGAGCCACTCAACGGATACGACCTCCTGCTCAACAGCATTCGTGACGAGCGTGCTCGTGCCCGTCTGGTCTCCGCATTCGATGCGGAGCTTTCCACGGCCGATGGCGCGCTCGGTTATCGCCATGATTTCGTGCTGGGCGGCAATCGGGAGACGCCGCTGGAGGATGACCACTCGTGACCGGCACCGCCTGGCACACCACGGGGCCGTTCTTTCCGGCCGCGTTCATCGGAGCTACCGACGGTGATCTGACGATCGGACGAGATGGCACGCCCATCGCCGGCGATCCGATCGAAGTTCGCGGCAGGATCGTGGATGGCGAAGGGGAGCCGGTCGTGAACGTCATCGTCGAACTATGGCAGGCAGATCCTAAAGGTCACTACGCCAATGCAGCCGATCGCTTCAGGGGGTGGGGCCGGGTCTGGACCGATGGCGAGGGATGTTATCATTTCCGGACGCTCAAGCCGGGCAGCACGTTCGAGGACCGCGCGCGGGCGCCGCACCTTTGCCTCCGGTTGCTGGGTTCCGGCCTGATGCGACCGCTCGAAACCCAAGCCTACTTTCCGGACGAGCCGGTTGTCGCTGTCGATCCCCAGCTGGCGGTGATCGACTCGGCGGTGCGAGGTCGCCTGATGCTCGTGGCCGAGCCGACGTCCGGAAGCTTTCGATTCGATATCCGCCTTCGTGGCGAAGGCGAGACTCCATTTCTGGAAGGGTAACCGATGATCGTCGAGCAGCGAACCTACACGTTTCGGATGGGGAAGCTGGCGGAGTATCTCGCGGTGTATCAGGCCGAGGGGTTACCGGTGCAACGGGAGTACCTGCCCCATTGCGTAGGCTACTACGTTACCGAGATTGGGCCGCTCAATCAGGTCGTCCATCTCTGGGCGTACCGGAGCTATGAGCATCGCACCGAATGCCGCGAGCGGATGCGGGCCGATCCGCGCTGGCCCGGCTACCTCGCCAAGATTCATCCGCTACTCGAGCAACAGGAAACCCGTCTCCTCAATCCTGCGCCGTTCTTCCGGATCGACGCGCTGCTCGAGGGAGGGCAGCCGCTGTGACGATCGAGCCCGCCGCGTTTCGGGAGGCGCTGAGTCAGTACCCGACCGGCGTCGTGGTACTCGCGCTCTCCGACGCCGGTGGGGTGCAGGGCATGACGATCGGATCATTCACGTCGCTCTCGCTTACGCCGCCGCTGGTGCTTCTGTGTGTCGGAAAGCAGGCGCGCCTGGCGCCGATGCTGACGGTGGGGCGCCCCTGCACCATTAACGTGTTGCGGGCGGACCAGCAGGCCCTTTCGACCTACTTTGCCGGCTCGTGGAAGGAAGCGTCGCCACCTCCGCATCGCTTCGTCCAATGGGGCGAGGTGCATCGATTGGAAGGGGCTGCATTCGTCCTCGGCGGCAAGATCGATGCGACGTTCGAGGGCGGTGACCATCTGGTCGTGACGATCGAGGTGACGGATCGGAATCTGGGACTCCCCCCCCGCGATCCGCTGCTCTTTTTTGATCGACGTTACTGCCAGGTCGATCCGGCGCGAGGCGCCGAGGCACCGGATCTGGAACGGGTGGGCGGCGGTGCGCCGGCGCAGTTGTTTCACGATTCGTGGTAAGCCGAATGATGACCGGACCTCTCGTCGTTGTCCTCACCCTGCTTGCTGCCGTGTTACCCGACTCGCGGGCTGCCGCGCTTGATCCCGGTGTGCCGAATCATCGGCCGGTTGGGGGTACAGCCGACTCGATCGTTCGCCAGTTTGCCGTTCCGATCCCGATGCGCGACGGGGTGACGCTGTTCGCAGACGTGTACCGGCCCGCCGTCGCCCACCCGGTGCCGGTTGTGCTCGAGCGGACGCCCTACATGCGCACGGGCGCGGGGTATGCGGCCGCCGGCCGGCGCTGGGCTGCGCTCGGCTACGCCTACGTCGTCCAGGATGTTCGCGGCCGAGGCGATTCGGAGGGCCGTTTCGATCCGCTGGCGCAGGAAGTCACGGACGGCTTCGATACGCAGACCTGGGCCGGCCGCCAATCGTGGTCGACCGGGCGGGTCGGCACGGTGGGCGGCTCCTACGGCGGCTGGACGCAGGTGCTTCCTGCGCATCTCAACAATCCGGCGGTTGGCGCCATGATCCCGACGGTAACGCCATCAGATCCCGGCGGATTCTGGCCTCAGCGGCGCGGCGGGCTGTCGTTCGGGATGCTGGAGTGGGCGATGGTGGTCGAGGGTCGCACGACGCGCGCGCTTCCGTACGAGCTCTTCGACCTGGTCGCTGCGTACAAGACCCGCCCGATTCGAGATGCCGACCTGGCGATCGGTGCACGGTCCGAAGTCTGGCGCGAGTATCTCGGCCGGCTGGAGGACGCCGAGTACTGGGCCGCCCGGAGCTATCAGCATCTGTTGCCGCGTTCGACGATCCCAATGCTGCACGTCACGGGGTGGTACGATGGCACGCTGGGCGGCAGTCTCGAGAATTTCGCAGCGATGCGGAGCAAGGGGTCGGACGCCACGCGGAAGCAGCAGTATCTGGTGGTCGGGCCGTGGCGGCACTGGGTGGCCCTCGACTCCCGGAACACCAGCCTGCGCGGAGTGGAGTTCGGCGGGGAATCCCGGGTCGATCTCGACGCCATGGCGTTCTCGTGGTTCGAGCACTACCTCCGGCGCGGATCCCGGGAACCGATCGCATGGCCGCAGGTCCGGGTCTTCCAGATGGGTGCCAACCGCTGGCTCGGCGGCGACGACTGGCCGCTAGGCGGGACGCGGATGGAAACGTATTACCTCGATCGCGCCGGTGGCGCCGGCGTGTTGACGACCACGCCGCCACGGTCGGACGACCGCGCTGCTGACAGGTATACCTACGACCCGGCCGATCCCACGCCGTTTCTCTGGGAACGCAACGTCGACTCGGGGAATCCGGACGACTACCGGCCGGTCGAGGTCCGCTCCGACGTGGTAGTATATACGATGCCGTCTCCCCGGACGGAGTTGTCGGTCTGCGGGCCGGTGCGCGCGACGCTCTTCGCCGCGTCGTCCGCCCGCGATACCGATTGGGTTGCGCGGCTATCGCTGGTGCGCGCCGACGGTTACTCGCAACGGCTGACCGAAGGTTGGGTACGCGCGCGGGAGCGTCACGGCAACTTCCGCAACGACTCGCTCGTCCCCGGCCGGGTGGAACGATACGACATCGATCTCTGGGGCACATGCGTTCTGGTAGAACCCGGCGAGCGGCTCCGGCTGTCGGTGATGTCGGCGGCGTTTCCGCTGCTGGTGCCCAACCTCAATACGGGCGGCGATCTCGCGCTCGAGACGGTACCGGTGGTCGCGCAACAGGCGATCCATCGGGGCGGCGCCCGTGCGTCGTTCGTGTCGCTCCCCGTGGTGCCCGATCCTCGCGTCGTCCCAAAGCCGTGAGCCGTGAAGGGATCGAGCCGCCGAATGAACGAGGAGGTGATGTGTATCTCGTCAGCACGGATTGGGATTCCGGTACGTGATATGGAAGGCTGCTTCGACGTCGTGGCGCGGGAAGCGGACAGCAACCGCCGGCGACC
>CAZUES010000004.1:152496-172520 GCA_964619465.1 uncultured Gemmatimonas sp. | reverse complement strand
CGCTGGCAGCGGCGGTGATGGCGTGGTATCTGGTGCGGAAGCATCCCGCGATGCGTCGGGGTATGGCGCGGGAGCCGCTAGGTGCGGCCCCCGATCCTACTTATCGTCCCCCGGCCTCGAGTGACCACGAACCATCTGGCGTGGCGTCCGGCCGCGTGCGCTGACGGCCGGATCCGAAGCGAGCGACGCGCCGATCCTCAGGGACGGATCGGCTTGTCGTCCTGCTTGAGCGCATCCGGAATGACCCAGTGGCCGGTGCCGTAACGGCGCTGGCGGGGCCAGACCTCATCGAGCGTCTCGTCATCGTAGACGACCCCGCCCTTCACGATATACTGGATGTCCGTGGTGTTCCGGATATTGGCGAGCGGGTCCGAATTGAGGATCATGAAATCGGCCAGCTTGCCCGTCTCGATCGACCCCAGGTCCCGCTCCTTACCGATGAACCGCGCTCCATGCAGGCTGGCGATCTCGAGGGCGCCCATCGGACCCAACGCCGACGCGGCCATCCAGACTTCCCAATGCGACCCGAGGCCGTTGTGCTGACCGTGGGCCCCGATAGCGCCGAATCCGCCGGCCTCGATGATGTCGGCCAGGCCCTGGGCAATCCACGGATAGCTGTAGTCCGTTTCGGGCACCAGCACCCGACGGCGGGTCTGCGGAATGAACTGCACCCATGACATGAAGCGGCGGGTCTTGGGATCCTTCCAGGTATCGGACTCCTGGAACCAGTAGTCCTCGTTCCACGGGCCGGCGCCGCCCACCATAAAAGTCGGTGAGTAGGTGCCCTGCGCACGTCCCATGAACTGGGTAAAGTCGCGATAGAGCGGCAGGTAGCTGAGCGGGTGCTCGAACCCGGTATGCCCGTCCATCAGCAGGCCGAGATTGAACTCCAAGTCGCCATTCTCGGCGGTAAGCTGGATGCCCAGCTTGCGGGCAGCTTCCGCTACCCATTGCCGCTGGTCGCGGCGCGGCTGCAGGTACTGCTTAAGCGACACCGCGCCCCAGCCCTTCAGCTTGGCAATGCCCGCCTCGGCAGCTGCGTATGAAAGGAAATTCTCCTGGCGCGACCCGTCGCCGGCGTAGAGCGGATCGCCGGTGGAGTAGACCCGGGATCCGACCACCAGTCCGGCGTCGACCATCTCGGCCGTCGGGAAGATGTTATGCGACCACATCGACGGATCCATCGTCGTGGTCACACCGTACGCCAGGAAAATGGCGCCTTCGGTGTTGCGCTGCGGGATGATGCCGCGATGCTCGCGATAGTTGTGCGAGTGGACATCGATGAAGCCGGGGATGATGGTCTTGCCCGCGGCGTCAAAGATCCGGGCGCCGGTCGGCACGGTGCAGCTGCCGACGCAAGCAATCCGGCTGCCGGTAACCACCAGCGTCCCTTGGACCACCTGCCGTTTGTCGAGCGTGACGATCCGGGCATTGGTGAAGGCGACGCTGCCGTTCGGGATGTCACGCGGCACCTGCAGCCGGATGGTGACCGTATCGGTCTGCTTGGTCGTGACCGAGTAACGGAAGTAGCGGTTGCCGCTGCCGAGTTCCAGCGTTTCGTTGTCGCGCCAGCGGGGGAAGAGCCCGCCCGTCGTGGTGATCTTCGTGGTCGGAAGCTTGCCGCGCAGCTTGGTGATCTGGACCGGCGCCGAGCCGTGGCCGGCATAGGGAAACGGCGCCACCCAGACGTTATCGGACTCCTGGAACGCGACCCACTTGCCGTCGGGCGAAGTCACCACCTCATCCGCGAACGGGAAGGTCAGATGCGCGCGGCGGTCGGATCCATCAGGCCGAATCGAATAGAAGGTGCTTTCGAGTCCGCTCGATCCGATGGTCAGATGCGGATAGAAGATCCGGCCATCCGGTCCCCAGCTGGCGCGCACGATCTGGTTGCGGATACTGTTGAAGACCGACCCGGACGTCCCGTCGGGAGAGATGGTTACCCGTACGATCGGCGTGGTCGCGCCTCCGGTGGCGGGAAGGCGAACCAGGTCCCAGTACGGATTCCAGACGATGCCGCGGCCGTGCCGGCTCTCGCCGGCCCCGCGCGAAACCACCAGCTCGCCGCCATCGGGGCGCCAGACCGGATGGGTAAACTCGCCCGGTTCGCGGGTCAGCTGCTCCGGCGCGCCTCCCGCGACGCGGATCCGGTAGACATGCCCGGCAATCGAGTCTGCCCAGCTGGTGAAGGCGATCCACTGGCCGTCCGGCGACCAGGATGGCGCGTACTCGAACGGTTCGAACGATGCGGGCGTGAGTCGGCGCGGCGTGCCGTTCGGAAGATCCTGGATCCAGATCCGTCCGACCGACTGGAAGGCGAGCCGCTTGCCGTCCGGCGAGGCAGTCTGCCAGCGGATGAAGCGACTTTCGAACGGCTCATCCGTAATTCGATCCTGATGGTTCACCAGCTCCGAGATGGTCCGCTTGACCTCGGCGCTGAAGGGGATCGGCGTGACCCGGCCGGTTGCCACCTCGACCCGATGCAGTTGGCCGCCCTGGGTGATCACGATCGTCTTGCCGTCCGCGCTCCAGGAGTAACCCGGGAAAGGACGCAGTACCTTGCCTGCTTCGACCATGTCCTGTTCGACCGGGTCCATCAGCAGTCGCTCGGCCCCGGTCTCGAGATCGCGGAGCCAGAGCGCGGATCGCGGACCGAAGGTATGTCCGCGCCAGGAGATCGTCCCGTCCGGAATTCGGCGCACGAAGGCGAGCCAGCGTCCGTCGGGTGAGACCTCCGGCGCTGCCATCCCGCCGCTCGAGGTCTGGACCTGCTGGCTCTGCTCACCAAACGAGATCGCGGTAATCTCCGACGTCTGCAGGTCGAATCGACGCACTTGCGCCGAGCCGGTCAGGAACTCGGTACGTCCACCGTAGCCGGGCTGCCCGCTGCCGGCCCGGACCTGGAAGTAGAGATAGCGGCCGTCTCGGGAGATGCTGGGCCAGGTGGCGCCCGCCTGCCGGTTGCCGGGCACGAGCTCGACTCCGCTGCCACCGTCCTTGTGATACATCCAGATCCCACTGCCACCTCCCCCGCCGCCCATCCCGCTGGGCAGCTGCTGGCGTACGACCACGATGTAGTTGCCGTCGGGCGTCCAGGCCGGCATCGACGCCCGGACGTAGTTCTCGGTAAAGACGGCGCGCGGGTTCGAGCCGTCGGCATCCATGACCCAGAGGTTCATCTGACCCTTACGGTCCGAGATGAATGCGATCGACTTCCCGTCGGGGGAAATCCGCGGATGGGTATTGATGGCGATGCCGCTCGATTGCGTCAGCGACGTGGCGGTGCCGCCGGCTGCGTCGATCCGATAGATGTGTCCGAGCAGGTCGAAAGCGAGCCAGCGACCGTCGGGGCTCTGGTCGACCGACATCCAGGTGCCTTCCGTGGTCGTGAAGCTGATCTCGCGGGTATTGCCACGAGGCTGCGTCACATCCCACGCCGGCTGCGACGGGGCGTCCTGTCCGGCTGCGGACGAGACGATGCCAAGCAACAGAGTAAAACCGAGAACCGATCCGAGGCGCATGCCAGACTCCGAGAGGTGGGAAATACACGGGGGCCACCGGGGCAGGCCCCCGCATATAAGTTGACGGGTAACGATCCGGACGATTGCGCGTCCAGAGTCAGTTGCTACTTCCAGGTATTGACGAGCAGTTCGGCGATTCGGCCTTCGGTCGCCTCGAGCTCGAAAAAGTCGCCGGTGTTCTGGTTGGTGAAGATCGAGATCACCAGCGGGCCGCCGGGATAGGTGATGATGCCGACGTCGTTGCCTGCGATCGGCGGCCAGTCGCCCGTCTTGTGCGCCACGGCAATGCCCGGCTTCCACATCAGCCGCTGCGGCAATCGTGACGAGTAGAACTGCCCGTAGAGCATCGACATCATGGTGCGACTGTGCTCGGCCGAGGCGTACTTGCCGTCGCGGATTCCCTCCAGCATGACGGACATTTCACGCGCCGTCGTGCTGCCCAGCCAGCGGGTCGAGTCGCCCTCCAGCGCAAAGGACCGGGCCGACGACTCGGCATCGTTCGGAAAGCCACGCTGATAGACTTCCCGGTCGGAAAGCGACGCGAACTTGGGGTCGGAGCGGATCCAGACTTCACGGAAGAGATCTCCCGTGGTGCGGAGCAGCCTGGTCTGCGTAAAGCCGAAGGATGCCAGGGTCTGATTGACCCGGTCGAGTCCGACCTTGGCGATCAGGATGTCCGTGGCGGTGTTGTCGCTGGTAATGATCATCTGATCGATCAGATCGCGGATGGTCGGCGAGAGCCCGACGTCGAACCGCTGGATCAGCCCGCTGCCTCGACGCAGGTCTTCCGGCCGGATGGTGTGCCGATCCGTCAGTTTGAGTCGGCCGGCCTCGACATCGCGGAAGACCTGGATCATGACCGGGATCTTGATCACGCTCAGGGTGTTCATCGGGACGTCGGCGCGAATCGCGATGGTTCGGCCTGAGGGGATGTGCCTGGCGTAGAGCGAGGACTTGGCCTTGAGCCCGTTCAGCATGGCTTCGATTTCGGCCTCGACCCCCTGGGCCAGGGCCGGGCGAGCGACCAGGGTGGCGGCGACGAGGCCACCGAGCGCAACGAACCGCATCAGCAATTCTCCGGGAAAACGGACGACGGCGCAGGGAGAACTCCTCTCTGCGCCGTCATGATTGTATCCGGGATTGCATCCAGCGCCAGTCCGACGCGCCGCTTCGGCTACTCGCGGGGGGCGCTCGCGGCGGCAAGTTGCTCGAGCACTTCACCCAGGCGACGGATCTCTTCACCGTAGCGGCTCCAGTCTCCCGCTCGCTGCGCATCGAGGGAAGCCTGGAAACGACGGCGGGCCTCGGCCGTGAGCTGCTGGATGGCCGCCGACGGGGCGCCGGTGGAGGCAGTCGGCTGGTCCGCGGCCGAGCCCGCCGCCGCCGGTTGCGCCGGACCGGTACTGGAACCGCTCCCGCCACCGAACAGGACGGCGAGCCCTCCCTCGAGCGTCTCCTCCATCACCACCTGATTCCGATACGCCACGACGACCCGCTTGAGTTCGGGAATCCGGCCTCCGTCGGCCTGCAGATACAGCGGCTGAACGTAGAGCAGCGCCTCGTCGATCGGGATGACCAGCAGGTCGCCGCGAATCACCCGGGTGCCCCGTTGATCCCAGAGCGAGACTTGCCGGGCGATCTCGGTGTCCTGATTGATTCGATTCTCGATCTGCTGCGGACCGAAGACCAGGCTTTGTCGCGGCAGCCGGTAGACGCGCAGCTTGCCGTAGTCGTCGCCGTCACTGCGGGCCACCATCCAGGCCGCCAGATTGTCCTTGCCTCGCGGCGTGAACGGCACCATGTAAATGAACTCGGCGGTGGGCTCATCGGGCAGCCGCATCACGATGCGACGCATGAACGGCACCGATCCGTCACTCTTGGCCACGATCGGGATCTGCCACTGGTCCTCCCGGTGGTAGAACTCCTCGGGCTCGGTCATGTGATAGGTCGTGTACAGCGCCGTCTGCGCCCGGTAGAGATCATCGGGATAGCGAAGGTGATCGTCCAGGCCGGCCGGGAGCTGGTCGAGCGGCCGGAAGATGCCGGGCAGGATGCTGGCCCAGGTGGTGATGATCGGATCGCCCGGATCGCTGACGTAGGCGCCGATCGACCCGTCGTACGCGTCGACGACCACCTTGACGCTGTTCCGCATGTAGTTGGTGCCGGACTGTCCGTACCGCGCGGCGTACGGATACCGATCCGAGGTGGTATACGCGTCGAGGATCCACTTGAGAGTGCCATCGGTGCCGATCACCAGGTACGGATCACGATCGAAGCTGAGAAACGGCAGCGCTTCGCGGGCCCGTTCGACGATGTTGCGGCGATAGAGAATCCGGCTCTCGACGCTGATATCGCCCGAGAGGAGGATCTTGGTGGAGGCGTAGTGGATCGAGAAGAGCAGCCGGCGGAGCGCGTTGCCGATCGGGACACCGCCCGAACCGGTGTAAGAACGATAGATGTTGGTCTCGCCGGCGGGATGATCGAACTCTCGCTGCAGCGTGTTGACGAAGACGTAGCGGTCGGCCATCTCGCCGTAGTAGATCTGCGGCCGGGAAATCTCGAGCGAAACGGTCGACCGAGGCGGCAGATCCTGGATGAACAGCACCGGCAGGCCCTGCGTGGTGACCTGGTTGACCGGGCTCATCGTGACGCCCATGCCGTGCGTGAAGGTTAGATGCTCGTTGATGAAGGTCCGGGTCGGGAGGGCTCCCGGGTTGAGTTCACGCGGAGCAAGCAGCACCTGGCGGTACTTGCCGTCGATCCAATAGCGGTCGTCGTCGACCGAGACGAAGTCGTAGTAGGTGCGGATTTCCTGCAGCTGGCCCAGCGTGCGCAGCAGCGGCTCGCCGTCCCAGAGCCGGACGTTGTCGATGGTGGCCGCATTGGCGCGAATGGTTTCGTGGGTCAGCTCCGATTCGCCGTCCAGGTCGCGAATCTCGACGCTGTCCAGCTTCCAGGCGTGCCGGGTTGCTGCGATGTGCGATACGATCTGCGGCGCTTCACGGGTCAGTTCGGTCGGGGCCACGATGACCTTCTGGATGGCCCAGGGCACCAGGCTTCGCCCCGCGAACGAGATCACCAGATAGCTGCCGATGGCCCAGAGTCCGTACCAGGCCAGCTTGCCGCGTACGGCGCCGAAAAGAACCCCGGCAGCCGCAAGTACGGCCACGGCTGTGCTGACGCGAAGGGCCGGCAGAGTGGCGTTGAGATCGGTGTAGCTTGCCCCGATCAACGGTCCGGTGGTCGAATACAGCAAGCCGGGTGCATCGACGATCCAGTGACGGACCGCCGCGAGCAGCAGGTTGACGGCGACCAGGATGCCTAAGTGCAGTCCGGCCGAAGGCTCGATCCGCAGCTGGCGCGGGCGCATGATGATGTCGCCCCGGAGCCAGTAGATCGGCGTGATCAGCAGCAGGATCAGGGTCGCCAGGCTGGTCAGCAGGCCGAGTGCGACCGACCATGCCGGCAGGGAGAAGACATAGAAGCCGATGTCGCGCCCGAAAACGGGGTCGGCCAGTCCGAACGGGGTTCCGTGGATTGCCTGGAGCACCAGGCTCCACGCGGGGGTGACGCCCAGGCCGGTCAAGAGGCCGAGTGCCAGCGCCACCGGAAAGCTCAGGCGGCGGAGCATCCCGGTCAGATCGACTCGCTGGCTGGCGGGCTGGAACTGGAGCAGGACGGGGTCCGGCACGATGCCCCGCTGGGCCATCCGGAGATTCAGGTAGACCAGGCCGAAGGTGGTCCCACCGACCGCAAAGAACAGGGCCAGCTTGGTCACCAGCTGACGGGTAAAGACGACCTCGAAGCCGATCTCCTTGAACCACCACCAGTCGACGAGGAAGCTGCTCAGCCCGGGAATCGAAACCGCGAGGATGAGCACGAATATGACGATCGAGAAGGCGAAGCGTCGGCGCACGGAATGGCCCTGGGTCGAAGTCGTGGCGTGACGGGCCTCTCTCGAGCACCGTCCGAATCCTCGCAGAATGCCTCCGGGAGCGCGGAAGTCAAGTCCCGGCGGGGCTGGCGGCAGGCCCGCGCCGTGGAGAAATTGCTCTGTTCGCCACATCACACCCATTTGCGTACGGGATGCTTTCCATGACTCCTCGATCGGTGCGCGCCCTGCTGCTGGCGCTTCCGCTTTCGTTAGGTTCGGCCGCACAGCTCACAGCGCAGGTCGACTACGCTCGAGCCGAGCGCCTCCTCCCCTGGCACACGGCCCGGCTGGTCACGGGCGACTCGGTCCGGGCCGAGTGGTATCCTGACGGCAATCGCTTCTGGTACCGGAACAAGACGGCGGGAGGCGCCGAGTTCGTGCTGATCGATCCGGTGCGGAACACCCGCGGCCTGGTCTTCGAAACCGCGCGGCTGGCGGCGGCGATGAGCGTGGCGCGCGATTCCGCCTACGATCCCGCCCGGCTCCCGTTTGCCCGGTTCCGGTTCACTAACGACGGCCAGAACGAGCGGGAAATCGAGTTCAATGCGAACCGGAAACGGTTCGTTTGTGATATCGTTGTTTACCGCTGCGCGGTATCCGATACGCTGCCCAGCGAGGTGCCGTACGTGCTCTCGCCGGACAAGCGCCAGGAAGCCTTCATTTCCGGACATAACGTCTGGGTCCGGTCGCGGGGCGGCACGGATTCGACGCAGCTGACGACCGACGGTGTTGAGTATTGGAGCTACGGTGTCACGGCACCGCGCCCCAACCAGGTGGTCCGGCCGCAGCCGCGCGCGCCGATGATCCGCTGGTCGCCCGACTCGCGTAAGCTGGTGGTCAACCGGCAGGATGAGCGCCAGGTGGCGCACATGCATTACATCTCGATGACTCATCAGCGGCCCAAGCATTACAGCCAGCCGTATGCGCTGCCGGGTGATTCGATCATTCCGGTGCCGACCTTGCACATCATCGAGGTTGCGAGCAAGTCCAATCGGGAGGTCCGGCTCAATCCGCAGCCGGTACAGATTACGCTCAGCGGATCGGCGCGCGACTCGGTCTGGAGCGATGGCAGCGACAAGCTCTACGTCAGCGCGCTGGGTCGCGGCTCGCAGCGGGCGACCCTGCACGAGGTCGATGCGGCAACCGGTACGGTCAGTCTCCGCGCCGCGGACAGCTCCAAGACCTATGTCGAGCTGGCGCCGCCCAACGAGCCGCAGACGTGGTACGTCACGCGGGACGGACAGGACACCTTCTGGTGGTCGGAGCGCGACGGCTGGGCCCATTTCTACCGGCTGGCCCCCGATGGCTCGATCCGGAACCGCCTGACGGACGGCGCCTGGTTCGCAAGCGCGATTCAGCACGTCGATGAAACGGCCAAGCAGGTGTATTTCACGGCTCGCGGCCGTGAAGCGGGCCATTTCTGGTACTATGCCAAGCTGTACCGAGTCAATTTCGACGGGTCGGGATTGACTCTGCTGACGCCGGAAGATGTCACCCACGAGATTCAGTTCGCACCGAGCGGGCGCTACTTCATCGACGCGCAGTCGCGAATCGAGACTCCGACGGTGACGGTGTTGCGGTCGGCGGTGGATGGACGAATCATCCGGACGCTCGAGACGGCCGATGTGTCGCGGCTTCGTGAGGTGGGCTGGCGACCGGCCCAGGTCTTCACGACCAAGGCGCGCGACGGCATTACCGACCTCAACGGCCTGATCTACTTCCCGCCGGCGTTCGACAGCACCAAGCGCTATCCGATCATCGTCGAGATCTATCCGGGACCGCAGATCGGCAGCGTCCGGGCCTGGAACTTCAGGTCGGGCGCCGAGGCCTTTTCCCTGGCGCAGTTGGGCTTCGTGGTGATCCAGCTCGACGCGATGGGCACGCCGTTGCGCTCCAAGGCGTTCCACGACAATTACTACGCCAACTTCATCGACAACGGTTTGCCGGACCAGATCGAGGCGGTCAAGCAGCTGGCCGCCAGGTATCCCGGCCTCGATATCGACCGCGTCGGCATCTTCGGACATTCGGGCGGCGGCTTTGCTTCCACCGACGCGATTCTCCGCTTCCCGGATTTCTTCAAGGTGGCCGTTTCGACTGCCGGCAACCACGATAACCGGAGCTACAACATCTACTGGGCCGAGAAGTATCAGGGGCAGATGGTGCGCGACACGCTGCGGAAGACCGACAACTTCGCGGCGTCGGCCACGGGCGCATACGCCAAAAACCTCAAGGGCAAACTGTTCCTGATGACGGGCGACATGGACGACAACGTGCATCCGGCCATGACGCTGCAGGTTGCCGATCTGCTCATCAAGGCGAACAAGGTTTTCGACTTCCTGATCCTGCCCAACCGGGCCCACGGACTCAACGAGCCGTACGTGATCCGCCGCCGCTGGGACTATTTCGTGCAGCATCTGATGGGGGTCACCCCGCCGGCCGATTACGAGATCGTGCTGCCGACTGAACCCTGGGCGCGGTCAGCGGCCCCGGACATCCAGTAGCCTGGGTCCGTTCCGGCTGTTTTGCTCGTCACCATCATCGCGCCGGTATCCGCACAGGATGCCGGCGTGTGTGTTTGGGGATTACGACGGCGAGCCGGAGTAGGCCTACTCCCGGCGGCCCTCCGGCGGCCGGTAGTCGGCCAGGCGGCGAAGCAGGTCCGCCGCACTGGTTCCGACGATCAGCTGCCCGCGTTGTGATTCGATCACGAATCGATCGACGACGTCATCGGACGCCTCTTTGAGCAGGGCGCTGTAGTAGCTACCCTGGTCGAGCAGGCCCAGCGGACGATCGGCACTGCCGCCACCCCAATTCCAGACGGCAAAGGCCTCGCCGAGCGACTGGAATCCCCCGGGAATCCCGACGAACGCGTCGGACAGGCGCCCGACCTCCTCACGCCACGCCTCGATCGACGCGGCAGCGCGGTCTTCCGACAGATCGGAGCGGCCGGCGGTTTGGCTCTCGAGCCGTATGCCCAGCAGCCGTGCACCGTTTTTCGCGGCGGTGTCGGCCACGGTGACGATCATGCCGGTTGCCGCGCTGTCGAAGACCAGGGTCACCGCGTTGTCGCCCAGCAGGCGTCCGACCTGCAATGCCGCGGCGACTTCGTCAGGGCTGACGAGTTCTGCCTGGCCCGCGAAGACGGCAATGCGTCGGAGCATGTCAGGCGGTGGCCAGGATGATCCACGACCGCATCGGACCGCGAATCACGCCATCGACGGTCCACGGTGCGAAGGTATGCCGAGCGGCGTCGGCGATGGCGGCCCGGTCGGCGTCGGGGAGCGCCTCGACCGACGGCCCGATCGGGGTGGCCGCAAAGGCCGCGAGCGCCTGATTCAATCCGCCCTCGAAGACGAGATCCCGGGTTTCGTCACCGACGCGAATGGCCGAGAACCCGCTTTCCGAGACACGGGCATGAATGTCGTCGGCGGTCCAGCGCGGAAACGGGATGCGGATCAGGTCCGCCAGCTCCGCCTGCCCGGCATTTCGCAGCGCCTGCTGGTAGGCAAAAAAGATGGTGCAGTCCTCTACCGGGCACCACACGCTTGCCGCCAGCCGGCCTCCCGGAATCAGGGCCCGCCGCATCTCAGTGAGAGCACCCGCCCCATCCGGAAAGAACTGGAGCCCCTGCTGGCAGGTAACCAGGTCGAACGCCGCATCCGGATACGGAAGCGGCGCTGCCGGGCACACCGTATAGGCGATCGGGGCATACTCGGCCCGCTCGGATTTGGATTGCGCCCTGGTAATCATGGCCGGCGACGCATCGCAGGCCGCCACCACGCCCTTCGGTCCGATTGTCCGAGCCAGAATACGCGCGACCGTACCCGGCCCGGTGGCGACATCCAGCGCTCGAATCCCCGGCCCCGGTTTGGCGTGACCGACCAGCGCCTCGGCCCACGGACCGAACAGGACGGGCACCAGGCGTTCGTCATACCGGGCCGGTATCCGCTGGTCAGAAAAGTCGAAGTTGGAGGATCGGTACAAACGGCCACCTCGGGCAGCGTTGGACTACAAAGGTACGGTCGAGGGATTCGGAGCGGCCAGCCCGTCCCCGAAAATGAACGACCTCGGGCTCCGGAGGCCAGCTCCGAAGCCCGAGGCGCAAAGGCAGGTGGGTCAGGCGCGGGCCTGATCGAGAACGGTTCGGACCCGCTCCAACTCGAGGTCGATGTGGGTCAGGTAACGCTCGGCTTGGCCGAGCCGCTTGAGGCGCGCATCCGCCTCGACCAGCGCTGCAAGCTTGGCAAGGGGTTCCGCGCCGATCAGGCCGCACATGCCTTTCAAGGTCTGCGCCAGTCGCTGGGCTCCATCGGTGTTGCCCTGGGCCACTGCATCGCGCAGTTCCGCGGCGCGGACCGGCGCTTCCGACGCAAAGCTGGTTGCCAGCGTGACGGCGAGCAGGCGGCCTGAGCCCTCCTGCGACGGGGTCAGTTGCTCGGCAAAGGTCGCTCCGATGGCTGGCAGCTCGGCAGGGAGGCCTTGCGGGCTGGCAAAGTCGAGGGTGGTGCGCACTTCCGCCAGAGCGGCGGCAATCCGCGCCGTCGTTCCGACCCGTCCGGTTTGCTCGAGGCGTGTCGCGGCGTCGGCTACCAGCGCCGAGAGCCGGGTTGCACCGACCCACTCGGCGGCGTGGGCCAGCCTGGCGAGGGCGTCTGCTGCCTGCGTTGCATCCGCCGTGGCCAGCCGTTCGCGCTGCTCGGCCCCGGCGCGCAGGAAGGTGGTCACCAGGTGCTGCGTGAAGAACCCGCCGCCGGTCGAAAGCTGATCGAGCAACTGAGGGCTCACTACATCGAATGCCGACACGTCGATTTCCGGCTCAGGCGCGAAGTTCGGCTCTGCGCCCTGACCTTCGAGCGGCGCCGTGGTTGCGCCATAGAGATCCTCAGTATCGGCTGATGCGGTCGATACGTCGGGCGACTCCACCGCGACCTGCTCCAGCTCGATCGCCTCGCTCGCGCCGTGGGCGATCGTCAGCGCGGTTTCCGGCTCGCTCACGGCCGAGGCCGGTTCGATCGTCTCCACCGGCTCGACCAGGGATGTCGATTCGACAATGAGCTGTTCGGTCGGTGTCGGCTCGACCGCAGCGTCCGGATCGATCAGAGGCTCTGATTCGGTGGCAACAGGCTCGGCCGGTCCGGCAACGAATTCGCTGGGCGAAGCCAGGACGACCGCCTCGATCACCGCGCTGGGTGCGTCGATCGCATCCTCGACGTTGGTGACCAGACCATCCAGAGCGGGGATGACAGGCTCGGATTCCCAGAGCGCATCCTGGTGCCCATCGATCAACGATGCCGGTAGCTGCGTGGAGGGCTGGTCGATTGCACTATCATCGGCAGCCGGTTCGTCGGCTGTGGCCTCGATCGCTTCGGCTGTCGCCGACGTCTCGGCCAGCTCGGCCGTCCCGACCGTCTCCGCCAGCTCAGAAGCTGCGATGAGTTCGCCAGCCGGCAACTCGGTGGCTTCGGACCAGCTCGGTCCCGTGGCGGCGACCGAATCGACTGCCGGCGGAGGTGCCACCTCGAGCGCGAACTGGTTGGTATCAACCTCGGGATCCGCTGGTACCTCTGGCAGCTGGACCGCCGCCTGAGTCGGTGCAATCGCCGGTGGTGCAAGGACGTCAGGCTCGGTCCGGAAGAGCGAGAGGGCTCCGGCGGCTGGCTCGGTCGGCGGGAGGGCCGGGCCGATCAGGTCGGGTACTGCCGACGCTTCGTCCGAGACCGTCGCGGGTGCGGCAAGAAGGAGCGGCTCCGGCTGCGTGTCTTGGCCATGGGTGGTCGGAGCGAGTGCGCTTGCTTCAAACGACTCGGCAACCTCTGCGTCAACGATGGCGTCGGGTGCGGTCGTGATCGCCTCAACGGCCTCGACGATGTCAACGGCTTCAACAGCTTCAATGACATCGATGACTTCAACCGCTTCGACGGTCTCGATCGCTTCGACGACCTCAGCGACGTTATCGGCTTCGACCGCTTCGACCGCTTCGACAGCCTCGATGGCTGATGCCTGCTCGTCGTACGCCCCGGGGAGCGGGAGTGCCAGGAGGGCATCGAGCGACCCGGTCAGAGGAGCCGGTTCTACCGTCGCCGTCTCTGGCTCGGTCGATGCGGTCGTCGTTTCCGTCGCCTCTGCCTGCGTTTCCACCGCTGTCTCAGGCAACTCCGTTGTCTCGGTCGCTGCCGAAGTCTCGCCCACTGCCGAGATCTCGTTCGGGTCGAGTTGCGCGGATACGTCGCTTGGTGCGATGGCATCGGCGAGCTCTACCCCTGGTTCTGCCGGGGCGGTCAGGCTGGCCAGCATCTCGTCGATTCCCTCGACCTCGAACGATTGCGCGTTCCGGATCTCTGCCAGGGAGTGGCGGGTGATCAGGGAGTTGCCTTTGCCGGTCGGACCGAGGCGCGCCAGGGCGTCGAGGGACTCGCGAATCTCCTCGGCCGGCACCGGCTTGCGGAGATACGCCGCAAAGCCCGCATTCCAAAGCTTCTGTCCGTCGCCGGGGCTGCCGACCGCGGTTACCATCACGAGGGCTACCTGAGCAAGCAGGCTGTCGGCTTTGAGGTCGCGGGCCAGTTCCATGTGGATCGGCCGGAGCGCGTAGTGCGAGATGATGCAGGTCCGATACGGGTCGCCGTCGGCAATGGCCCGGCGCAGCTGCGTACCAACCTGCTCGATCTCGGCGGTGAACTCGACCCGCCAGCCGGCGTCCTGAAACTGCTGGGCAAAGCGCGACCGATTGGAGAAGTCCGCCTCGACGATCAGGGCGCGGCCGCCACCGGTGATCACCGGTTCAGCCTCGGCGCCGGTTTCGTACTGCGCCGCCGTCGGCATCGGAATCGAGAACCAGAGGCGGTTGCCGCGGCCGGGCTCGCTCTCGGCGTGGATCACCCCGTTCATCAGCCGGACCAGCTCGGCCGAAAGGCGGAGGCCGAGCCCGGTTACCCCGAACGAACGATAGGGCGAGGCGTCGAGCGGGACGTACTCGTCGAAGATGCGCGCCAACCGCTCCGGGGCTATCCCGATTCCGGTGTCTTCGACTGAGAAACGAATCGCCGGGATGCCGCTCCGATCGCCGTCCGGCGTGACACGAATCACGACCTCACCGTGCGTAGTGCCGTTGACGGCGTAGCCGACCAGGTTACCGATGACCTGCCGAGTCCGGCCCGGGTCGCCCACCAGATAGCGCGGCAGCTCGGGACGCCAATCGACGCGTAGGGCCAGGCCACGTTCGTTGGCCTTGGGCGTCAGCGTGCTGGCCGTTTCCTCGATCATCGACTTGAGGTCGAACGGAATCGGCTCGATTGCCAGCCGGTTGGCCGCGACGCTGGCAAGGTCCAGGACGTCGTTCAGGATGACCGACAGGCTTTCACCGGCCGCGTGAACGCTCTTGACGTACTGCGACTGGCGCGGCGTGACGTCGTCGTCGAGCAGCAGCGCCGACATCCCGATGATGGCATTGAGCGGCGCCCGCAGTTCGTGCCGCATGGCCAGCAGGTACTCGCTCATCTCGGGAAGCGACGGCGCGTCGTTCTGATCGACGTCCGATGATGGTGTCTCGTGCTCGTAGAAGCTCATTGACTCACTCCGTTAGGCGCCAGCCTGGGCGCCGGCCAGTCCATCCAGTAACACTTCGACTCGTTCCCATTCCGTCCGAACCGCGCTCGCCGCAGCACGGGCCGCGGGGCCGGTCGTTTCCGCCAGGGCAATGCAGGACGCGGCCAGCGGAGTCGCCCCGATCAGGGCGCACATGCTCTTGAGGTCGTTGGCGCGCACGCGGAGCGCGGCCCAATCGCCGGTGCCGGCCGCCTGTTCGATGGCCTCGACTCGACTCGGTGCCTCGGTGCGGAACAGCGTGATCAGCTGGCTGCCCAGCCCTGAGCCGCTGGTCAGTGACGCGGTGATCTGTTCCAGCGTGGCCGGGTCGATGGCCGGGTCGGTCGCGACCGGTGCAGGGCGGCGAACCGGCGGCCCGTCGTCGAGGCTGATCGTGACCGTGGCGTCGGCTACCAGTTCGATCGGTGCGCTTGCTGCGCTCTGGGGTGCCGGTCCGACCGGTTCGGGCAGGTCGACGCCGAAGGTTGCGTCGGGCGATGCCGTGGTTTCCCAATCGGTATCGGGCACGCTGCCGACGAACGGATTGGCGGCGGCGGTAAGCGGCGCGGCAAAGCGCCGCCGCGAGTCGGGACCGTCACTCTCGAAGCCGGTCGTGCCGCCCAGCGCTCGGGCAATGTGATGAGCGGTACGCCACTCCAGAAACGGTTCGGGCAGGCCCGGCTCACCCGTCTCGAGTGCGCGCCGAATGGCGCCGGTCCGCGCCTCGGTGAACGGCGTGCCTCGGCAGTCGATGGTAAAGAGAATGCGATCGGGAGTGCGTCGGTCCTCGAGTTCGACCCGCAGCAACAGCCGGCCGCCGTTGGCGTCGGTGGTCAGGCAATCGAGGGCGGTGCGCAGCAGGCTGCGGTCGCCTTCGACCCAGTCGGGAACGCCGTGCGTGATAGCCAGCTCCGCACCGAGGCTCTGGGCCGTCTCCTGCAGGAAGGTGTAGAAATCGAAGGGTGCCGTGGTGGCTTTGAGGGTACCGTTGAGGCCCGAACCCACCAGTTCCAGGCGGTGACGGATGGCCAGGGTGGCGGTACCCGATGGCAACTGGGCGGCAACGCCCCGCAGCAGGTGTCCCAGACTTTGTCGGCGCTGCTCATCACGCGCTTCGGCATCGGCAACAGCCAGCTCGGCAGCGCGTTGTCCCGTCAGGTCGATCAGCCGGCCGGTGACGGCGCCGGCGCTGACGACGGCTTCGATCCGCAGCGGGAACCAGTCATGATGGCCGCGCCGCGCCCGCGCATCGCTGGCCCAGGTGTCGGGCGCCGGCCGCTCCGCAGTAAGCCAGGCCAGGATTGGCCCGGCATCGTCCGGGTGCAGCCGGCTGGACAGCGCCGTCAGAGGCTGCACGATCTCGCCGTCCTGATAGCCGAGCAGCTCGTGGAACCTGGCGGTGGTGGTCCACTCGCCGGTGACCAGGTCGCGCTCCCAGAGGCCGTCGCGGCCCGCTCGGGTCAGCCGATCGAAGCGTTCCAGGCCCGCCCGGTGCTGCGAGATGACCCGGTTGACGGCGCCGGTCACCAGACGCCATTCCGCCGCATTCGACGGCGCGGTAATCAGCGACCCCGGCGCGCTGCCGGAACTGCCGCCCACGCTTCGGGCCAGCGTAGCCGCCGGCGTGACCAGCCACCGCATCATCGCGGCCCACGCAGCCGCGGCGGCGAGGAGGATCAGGACCACGCCGAAGACGGCCGCCAGTGCGACCCGACGCTCGGCGGCGATGTATTCGGCGCGGCTGGCCGTCACAGTGGCCAGTGTCGTCTGCTGCGCAAAGAGGTCGGTCAGGGCAAACTGGATCCGGGCGCTGTCGCGGCCATCGGTGTCGACGCGCGGCTGGAAAGCGGGGCGCGGCGGTGTCAACGGCTCGACGGCCGGCGTACCGGTCCGATCCGTACCGGAGGTCAGGACGGTCGGGTCGAACGGACGCACCACCACGAGGTAGCCGCGAATCGGACGACTGGCATCGGTGTAGGCCGCGGGGAGGATCGGCGCACCGCCGATCCAGTAGAGTCGGTTGCCCTGGCGGATCAGGCCGATCTCGGGCGACCGGTTGTCGAGCATCCGGAAGAACACGTTGCTGCCGGCGACCTGGGCCAGATCGGCCTCAGCCGTCCGGCCCGCGGCGAAGATGCGCTTGCCGCTCGGATCGTAGATGCCCAGGTACGGATCGCGATACTGGGTCAGGAAACGCTCGGCAAACGCGGGTCGGATAAATGAATCGGAGGCCACTGGCCCCTTCTCGGCCATGGCGTAGAGCAGGTCCGAGAAGGCGACTTCCATCAGTCGGGTGTGGTCGCGACCCTCCAGTTGCTCCAGTCGGGTGCGGGCGTCGGCCGCCAGGGAGATGTAGCGGCCCCGCTCGAGGGATCGGATGGCGCCCGCGGCACGGCTCACCACCAGCGCGCCGGCCGCCACGAGGAGCAACGCCCCGATCACGGTCCCCAGGATTACCCGGGCCCGGAGGCTGGTCAGTTTCGGGCGGCCCGACCGCACGCCGGAACGCCGCGATGCCGTTGCCGGTCGCGGTTCGCGTGACGAGTTGGCGTTTTCTTGAGGCATGGCGCAGCCGATCCCTGACGGACGTTTGGCGACTAGCCCGGCGCTCTGGTGCATAAGTCGGGCTTGTTTTCTGGCCGTCGAAGACCATGCGCTGGTCAGGTCGGTATTATGTCAAGTTTATAGTGCGATAGCCATACAGTATGATCTTGAGCTACTCCTAGCTGATGAGTGGCTGTGCTAAGTGGCGTATTTCGTTTTTTGACAATCATTTGCGAGGATTGATATGGTGTCGTGAGCGTCGTCTTATCGGCTTGGAGTTGTACGATTACTGCACGCCCTTGTCGAGGGGTCGTGGGATGTTGTCTCTGACTTGGCCTGACGGCTCGCTTGGTACCTTGCTCGGCGGTATTGGATTTTGCGGCCCTTTTTTTGGGCCCGGGGGTCTTACTGGTCAGTGTCCGCCTTGATCGGAATGCGGACTTCCGTGCTTTCCCAGCGCAGAATCAGGATGCCTGAGGTGGCGTCGTCCTGGGTGCCTTCGAACGAAAATGTCATCCGGTCGTACGGCGGCGTGATCGTCTCGGCCGGAACGATGGTTCGGCCGAGTTCCTGGCGCGCCACCGTCTCGGTGTAGTCCTGCTCGCGTCCCCATTGTTTGGTCGCCCGATTGACGACGACCTCCCAGGTTTCCGGTCCCGGTACGGTATAGAGGGAGACATTGCCCTCGGTTACCGGAATGCCGGCAATGGCAATCGGGCCGCTGCTCCGGACGGTCGTCGGCTCGTTGGCGCCGGTGCGCCAGAGGTGGCCAAAGGGAACGTCCGGGCTGCCCAGCCGCCGCTTGCCGCGACTTGCCGGAGCTCCATAACAAACTTTGACGTGGACCGATCCCAGGTCGAATGTGACGGAGCGGAGCGGGCTCGCCCGTGGCAGGTAGGCATCGACGATCCGCCAGTTGTGGCGACAGGGCAGTCGGGTGCCCAGCTGCCCGGACCAGTCGCCGCCCAGGACCGCAAAGCCGATGGCCAGGATGCCGATGCCAAGCGCCAGTGCGGCTACGCCCAGCCGGCGGTAGAGCACCCCGAGGACGGCCAGCGTGGTGAGGATGGCAATGCCCAGCCATACGAAACCGACGCGGCGCAGCTGCTCTACATCGACGAATCTCGGCAGTAACGGGCCGGCCAGCGTCGCCGCCACGCCTGCCAGGAGCAGGGGTCGGCCGAGCGCCGACCGCATGGTACGCAGGGGGGCGCTTCCGTCAGGGCGACCGGGCCGGTGCCGGCGCCGGCGCCGTCGAATCGATGGCGAGATGCACGGCGCCCGTTGCCAGGCTGACGACGCCATCCCGTGGCACTTGGATATAGAGATCGCGGCCGGTACGCGTCAGGGCGGGGTACTGCCGACCGACCGACGTCATCATCTGACCCAGGATGAACTCGGGGAGCGCCATCCCGTTGACGGTAATGCTGCGGAGCCAGAAGCGGAGCACTTCCGGGCCGGTGCGCTGCATCAGCACGGTGGCCGAGATCATGGTGCTCGAGTCCACCATTGCCGCAATGGGGCCGAGCAGGGCGCGCGCCTCGAGCGGCAGATCCTGCAGCCGGCCGCGGACATCGATATGGCTGGTGTCGACCGCCACGACGATGCCCAGTCCGTCGGGGATCGGGCCGGCGTCGAGCCGTGCGAGCAGGTACGAGGCCCAGTCACCCCCGTCGACCTGACCGGCGGGAAGGGTGCGATCGACGAAGACCGAGTCGACCGTCGCGGCTCCCCGGAGGATGCCTTGCCTGGACAGCTTGCCCGGATCGGGATTGCTCTGGGCCGCGAGTGCGGACCACGATCCCAGCAGGGCAACGCCGCAGAGTGCGAGGATGATTCGCTTCATGTCGCTTTGGATTCGGGAACGGTAGACAGATGCCATGCGAGTAAGACGCCCCCGATGCAAATACCGATGTCCGCGACGTTGAAGGTCCAGAAACGGACGTCGCCGATGCCGATATCGATGAAATCCACCACTCCGCGCGAAGATCGCAGCCGGTCGTAGAGATTGCCCAATGCACCGCCGATCAGCAGACCGACCGACAGCCCGACGATGGTGCTCTTCGGCTCGGCGCGACGATAGATCTGCATCAATGCGACCACGATGATAGCGGCGGTCAGACTGAAAAAGATCCGCGAGTGCTCTCCTACTGAGATGCCCAACGCGGCGCCAGGGTTGTAACCGAGGGTGAGGCGGAAAAAGTCGCCGAAGACGGACTCGGGGACCGACCAGGCCAGGTGGGTTTCGGCCAGGCCCTTGGTCGTGCAATCGGCCAGGAACAACAGCAGGAAAACCGGCCAGAAAATCCTGGCCTTCCGCGCGATCGTCATACCCCCAATTTGGCGCGATGCGGAAGGGAGCGGAAGCCGGCGCGCCAGGTCGCTGGCTCGAGCCGATCAACCGGTCGGCTAGATGACCGGCTGAAAGGTGGGCGGGCGCC
>CAZUES010000004.1:0-152396 GCA_964619465.1 uncultured Gemmatimonas sp. | reverse complement strand
GCTCGAGCCGATCAACCGGTCGGCTAGATGACCGGCTGAAAGGTGGGCGGGCGCCGGGCCTTGGTGGCCTGCTCGAAGGCGTAGGCCAACCCGACCAAGCGGGCTTCGCTCCAGGCGGGCCCCATGAACGAGATGCCGATCGGGAGCCCTTGGACCATGCCCATCGGCACCGTAATGGACGGGTAGCCGGCCACCGCCGCCCAGGTCGAGCTGCCGCCTCCGAACCGATCGCCGCTGACATGATCGATCGGCCAGGACGGGCCGGTGGTGATCGCTACCAGCGCAGCCACCTTGTGCCGAGCAATCAGGGCGTCGATCCCTTCGTCCCGGCTGAGCCGCCGACTGGTTGCCAGGGCGTCGAGATACTCCTGGCTGGACAGGTCGCCGAGCGCGGCGGCCCGCTCCAGGGTCTCCTGGCCGAACGTGGATCCCTCCCGAGCCGCATTGGCCTTGTTGAAGGCGATGATGTCCGCCAGAGTGCGGTGCGGCACCCGCCCGCCGAGCGTCGCCAGGTAGGCTTCGACCCCTGCCTTAAACTCGTAGTTGAGCACGGTCCCTTCCGCGGCGCCCAGTGCTGCCGGGGCTTCGAAGTCGGTTGGGTCGACCAACTCGGCGCCGGCGCCCTTGAGCGCAGTAAGCGCCTGTTCGAAGACGGCGTTGCCTTTGGCCGCGACGTTGATGTGGCGGCGGACCACGCCGATGCGGGCGCCGCGGAGCGCGTTGGCGTCGAGAGCGGGGCGATAGTCGCTCTGCGCCTTGCCCCGGCTGGCTTCGGTGGCCGAGTCGCGCGGATCGACCCCGGTCAGCGCACCGAGCAGCACGGCGGCGTCCGCTACGGTGCGGCACATCGGGCCGGCCGTGTCCTGCGAATGGGAAATCGGAATGATGCCCGACCGGCTCCAGAGGCCGACAGTCGGTTTGATGCCGACTAAGCCATTGATCGAGGCGGGGCAGAGGATCGACCCGTCGGTTTCGGTTCCGATGGTGATGGACGCCAGGTTGGCAGCGCCGGCGGCCCCGGACCCGGAACTCGATCCGCACGGCGACCGATTCAGCGCATAGGGATTCCGCGTCTGGCCGCCTCGCCCGCTCCAGCCGCTCGAAGACGGCCGGGAGCGGAAATTGGCCCACTCGCTCAGGTTGGTTTTGCCGAGCAGGACGGCGCCGGCTCTGCGCAGCTGCTCGATGATGAAGGCATCGCGTGGCGCAATCGATCCGGCCAGCGCCAGCGCGCCGGCGGTCGTCTGCATCTTGTCGGCCGTATCGATGTTGTCCTTGATCAGGACCGGAATCCCGTGCAGCGGACCGCGAACCTTGCCGGACCGTCGCTCCGCATCGAGGCCATCGGCAATGGCCAATGCGTCCGGGTTGAGTTCGATGACGGAGTTGATGGCGGGACCGCGCTTGTCGATGGCTTCGATCCGCGCGAGGTATTGTTCGACCAGGCGCCGGGCGGTCCAGCGGCCGGTCCGCATGCCTTCCTGGAGGTCGGCGACGGTCAGCTCGTTGAGTTCGAAGTCGTCGCCGGTTGTTCGGCGAGCTGCGGCGGCGGTGCCGGGGACGATCGAGGCGGAGAGTCCGCCGGCGACGGTAGCTCCGATGAACTGGCGGCGTTTCATCTGTTTCTCCGCGTGGATTGACGGGTCGGACCACGACGTTTGAAGTGCGCGAGTCCCTTCAGCGCTTCGCGCCGAGAGAGCGGCGACAGCTCGGGGCCGTGGCGTTCGAGGTAGTCGGCCACCTCTTCGGGGCGTGCCTTGGCGTGCTCACGAAGTGCCCAGCCGATGGCTTTGCGCAGGAAGAACTCGGACGAGCCCAGCGATGGGGCGATCGAATCCCAGAGCAGCTGGCTGTCGGTCGCTTCCCGAAACGAGATCTGCGCAATGATGGCGACTCGGCGGAGCCAGATGTTCTCGTTGCGCGCCCAGGCCCGCAAGGTCGGCTTGAGCCGATCCGGATAGGTGGCGAGCATCACGGCCACCCGCGCGGCCAGTCCATCCACCACATCCCACCAGGCGCCTTCCTGAATCATCCGCCGATAGAGCGGCAGCACGGCTAACGAGATGAACCGCTGATAGGGCGGGTGGGCCGCGAGTTCGATGGCGGCGTACCACTCTTCCCGATAGGTGGCCTGGTCCCAGAGGTCGGCGATGGCCTGGCGCCAGTCTGCCGCCATGCCGATCGGGTGGGCGTCGAAGATCTCGCGCACGATGCGGCGCATCTCAGGAACCGGCACGCCGTGAAACGGCATGGTCGATTTCATGTACGCCTGGGCGCCCTTGGCTCGGGCCGGCTTCCCCGCTCGAGCCAGCGCTGCGCGAACCGGCGCTGTCAGGGCGACTTTTTTCGAATTGGGCTTCATGACCGAGTGCTGTCGCGGGCCGCTGGTAACGGAGACGATCGCATGAGGTCCGGCGGTCGTACTGGCGTAATCCTCAAAGGTAGCGCCGAATCGTGCCCCGGCGCGAGCACCGGCCGCTCGGCCCACCTCCCCGGTCGGCGCGCCCCGTTTGGCTGGCCGCGCCTCGCTCGCCGCGCTACCTTATCGGGAACCAATCGCATTACTGCGGAGTGTCATGCAATCCGAGTCCATATCCGCTACGGGAATCCTGGGCCGATTCCTGGCGGCGTTAGTCCTGGTGTACGGAACCTTCAATCCCGAAGGGTACTCATTCTTTCATTGGGCGCTCAAGCCGGTCATTGACGGTCCGGGGGCCGCAGTCCGGGAGGCGCTTCCGCTCAAGCTGCTGGTGGGCCTGCTGCTGGCGGGGCTTTGGGTCTTTTTGTTACAGGTGACCCGCCGGGCCATCGGGGTCAAAGGGGCTCTCCTCGTCGCAGCGATTCTCGGTGCGCTGGTCTGGGCTCTGATCGACTGGCGGATCCTCCAGGCTGGCAGCAGCCGGGCCATTGCTCATGTGGTTCTGGTGGCCCTGGCCGTCGTCCTGACTTTGGGAATGAGTTGGTCGCATCTGAGTCGCCGCATCTCGGGCCAAGTGGATACCGACGACATCCAGTAGCGGTGTCGCAGGCGGGTTTCGGGGTCTCGTCGGGGTCGACGAGGGCCTCGTCCCGCCGTCTGGCGCCCCCGATGTGGGTCTTCAGGGCTCGAAAGCCGTCACCCACGTCAAGTCCAGGCCATCTACCAAGGGGGGAATCATGTCGGTAGCCAAAGTCGTGGAAATCATGGCGACGTCGAAGCAGAGCTTCGAGGATGCCATCAACAACGGTATTGCGCGCGCCAGTAAGACGCTCGATGACGTGCAGGGCGCGTGGGTCAAGTCGATGAAGGTCGAAGTCGAGAACGGGAAAATCGTGGAGTACCGCGTGATCATGAAGGTCACGTTCGTTCTGAACGGCTAGAGGAGGAATCGATGGCGAACGAGAAGCCGGATTTTTCGGATGTTAGGAGCAGGGTAGACTCGACGGCGCCGATCCAGGAAACGCCCAAACCGGCCCCGCGGACCTACACCGTGGTTGCCGGTGACAGCCTTTCCAAGATCGCGAAAAAATTCTATGGCAATGCCAACTACTGGAAGGTGATTTTCGATGCCAACCAGGCGGTGGTAGGTCCCAACCCGAATCTCATCAAGCCCGGGCAGGTGCTGACCATCCCGGAACTGGAAGGAGCGTCCTGATGAAGATGATGACCCGTACGGTCTTGTTCGCGGGCCTTGCCCTGACTTCGCTGGCGGCCTGCAAGAAGGCGCCGCCTCCCCCGCCGCCCGAGGTTCCGGCGCCGCCGCCGCTGGCATTTGCCGGGCTCGAGCTCGGTAAGAGCGTCGACGCTTCGATGCGTGTGGTGGCCCCGACGGACGTATTCGGGCTTCGCGACACGATCTATGCGTCCGTGGCCACCACCGGGACCGCCACCTCCGCGGCGCTGGGCGCCGTCTGGACCTACAACGACGGTCAGCTGGTGGACTCGACCACGGTGCAGATCCAGCCGACCGGGCCGGCCAATACGCAGTTCAGTATCATCCGCGGATCGGCCTGGCCGGAAGGTAAGTACAAGGTATCGATCAGCCTGAACGGTGTCGCGGCCAGCGAGAAGGAGTTCGAAGTAAAACGCTGAGCCCGACCTGATTCGTCGATTGCGCCCGTCTCGGCAGAGTTGCCGGGGCGGGCGCGGTCGTTTGCGGTCTGCCCGCGGCGTCAGCTCTGGCGGACGGCTGCCGGCGCGCCGCGGACGAATGCGATGTAATCGGTGGGGACCGGGACTCCACCCTCCTGCCGCAACGCTATGGCGATCTGGCCGCGATGATAGGCGCCGTGCAGGCAGACGTGAATCAGGATGTCGATCGCAGCCGAGGTGAAGCCGGTTCCTGCGCTGTTGGTGTAGGCGACGCCTCGATGGAGATCGTCGAGGCTCATCGAGGCCACTAGGCTGCGCAGGTTGCCGACGGTTTCCCGTCCCAGCGCCGCAGCGTCGCCGACACTCAGGGTCGGCCAGACCGGATGGACCGGCTTGATTCCGACCAGACGTGCGTACCAGATGTGTTCGGCCGCCACCAGGTGGGCCAGCAGCGATAGTGCGGTCGGGGGGACCGTCTCGGCAGACGCGAGCGCCTGGATGACGCGCTCGTCCGCCCAGGCGAGATGGTCGATCATCCGCCCCAGCGAAACCAGGTCGGTACTCATGCCGACGGATGGAACGGGGTCAGTTCCGGCGGCCGCGGAGCCGGCAGGCCGGCGCCGTACCGGCAGACATCGAGGTACGGTGACGGTACCTGGGCACAGATCGGTTCTCGTTCCTCGGGAACCCGGATTAGCACATTGATCTGTTCGCCGATGGCGTTGTAGCACGCGACGGCGTAGCGTCGATCGGTCAGTCGGGCGCAGAACGGAAGGCCGTCGGCAGGTATGGATGACACGTCGATGAAGTTCTTGACGGCGCCGACGTAACACCAGGCCTGCAGACTGTCATTGCCCTTGGCACAGTTCTCGAGCGACTTGGTCACGTCGAGCACCGTGTACCCCGCCAGGTAGGTTCCGATTCCCTGATAACAGGCCGGTTGCATGGCTACCGGAGCCCCGTCGCATGCCGCCGCAATCCTGCCCCAGTCCGCCCCGGTAGTTTCAATGATGATCCCGGCCTGCATGCCGTAGCACGAGGGCTGGTACCTGGTGTCGATCGCGGTGCAGGGATAGAGCGGATCGCTCGGGTTCCGCATAGCGAAAGTATCGGCGGCAGCGGCCATGGTGCCGTGATGGTCGTGGCTGCTCATATCGTGACTGGACATGTCATGACTGGTCGAGTCATCGGCTGGCTTTGCGTCGTGATCGCCATGATCTCCGGCCTCCGCCGCCTTCTTGTGCGGATGATGCGACTGGCCTCGGCCGGCGACGATGAACTCCATGAACGCGCCGCCATAGCAGGACTGGGCGTCCCAGCTGTTGACCAGCCAGTCGCATCCGGCCAGCGCTTTGGGGAGATGCAGACCGGTGTTCTGAATCAGCCCATGGCCGATCCCATGCACACACTGGAACCGGAGCCAGAGATTGGATGTGGTTGCCGGCATGTCGTTGCAGAGACCGTAGACCGTGGTGCTGTCCGTTCCCTGCGCATCGAGAAAGGCCTGAACTACTCCGTGGTAACACCCCGACTGGTAGAGACCGGTGCAGGATTCGTAGACGGCGCCGACATCCTTGCCAGGGGTCCAGGCATTGATGCCAACGACATGCGTCAGGTCGTGGCCGTAGCGATTCGTCGAGGGATCGATCCGGCTCAGGACCGAGAGCGCATCCATGGCCAGGCGCACCTGGCCGCGCTCCGTCATCTCGAGGAAAACCTCTTCATAGCAGGCCTGTCTGCTGCCCGCCAATCGGCATCGGTTCTTCGCGAAATTGGCCAACTCGATCGAGTCCCCGGCCGCCGGGCGCTCGATGACCTGTTCGAGGTTCTTGGCGCCCAGACCCGGGAGAACTGCGCCCTGGGAATACCCGTACGCGGCTGCGCCGAGTGTCACGACGAGAAGGATGACGACGATGTAGACGATTTTCCGAATCATGGCTCTGCCCGCAGCTGGATCAGAGCGAAAAGTAGCGTTGGAGGGAGGGGCGCGCCAAAGCGCCCGCTCGGGGGCCCGGCGGCGGGTCAGGGAAGCGGAGGCAAGGTGGCCGTCAGAGTCGAAAAATCGTGCTCGATGGTCCAGAAAGGCGTCATCACGAGGTGCGGCAGCGGTACCTGCGTGGCCGGAAGCTGAATCTGCGCCCGCCTCCCGGCCAGGGCGGCTGCCGTATCCGCAGGAAGGCGAAGGATCTCCGTCCATAGTTGCCCGGTGCGTGATGCCCAGAGGCTGGTATACCCCATCGCCGCGCCGGATTCCGCCGTGAAGCGTGAGCCCGGTTCGAATGTCGTCGTGATGATCATGGTGCCATCGGCCAGGCGGGCCGATGCGTAGCTCGGGTTGCCGATCTGCTGCAGCTCGGTGAGCACTCGACTGGCCGGATCGAAGCGAAAGATGGACGCGGCGGCTTCGTCGTTGTCGCTGCCCCAGTACAGGGCACTGTCGGTCACGATCATCGAGACGATGCGCGCATCCTGGGTACCCCGGAGCAGGGTGTCGATCCGGCGGAGTCCGGCATCGGCGGCGAGCAGCATGATCTCATCGCCGCGGTCGCCGGTGGCGATCCAGTAGAGCTGCCGATAGGGATCCCAGGTGACCGAGTGGACGTGAAAGGTTGCCCCCGAGGCAAATTGCTCGATCACTTCCCAGTGGCGCCCGTCATCGGTCCCGCGGACGAGCCGGACCGGATGCGGTCTCGGATCGGTTCGATATTCGCCATAGAGGACCGTATCACCGGCCCCGACGGCGACGCCGCCGGTGGGAAATCCCCCCGGAAACGGCCCGAGCACCTCGAATGAGCGTCCCTGGTCCGTCGTCCGGTAGACCCGGTCGTAAAAAACCAGCAGGGTTCCGCTGGACAGGCGGACCACCGTGCCCGGTCCGCGGTTGAGGCGGATCCGACGGATGATCTGGAGCCGCGCAATCGCGTTCCGAAGCTGCGCAACCAGGCCGCCGTCCGGTTTGGGCAGGCTGCCCAGGAAGCGAAACGACGCGCCGCCATCGCGGCTTTCGTAGAGGGAATGATCCTCGATGGCGTAGAACGCATCACCGGCCGCGGCGACGGTACGCAGCCGCGGCACGGCCATGGCTTCGAGCGGCGGGCCGGCCAGGGCCGCCAGCGTGGCCGGTTGTCCGCGCGGTGCCAGTGAGCGCCAGCGGAGCTCGAGCAGAATCACCGCGGAGGCAAGAACCGCCGCGGTGACCAGCGAACCTCGAACCCACGCCCTCATGCGCGTACTGCCGCGCCGGGTCGCGTCACTTCTTCTTGGGGGCTTTGCCGGTTCGCTCGACCGTTTTGAGCCAGAGCACCGCACGGTTGTACGCCTTCTTCTTGCCGCCATTGCTGGCATCGCCGAAGAAGGCGGTGAATTTGGGTCGCGTGCCGGTCGGCGTGGGTCGGTACCCTACACGACAGAACCAGCCGAAGGTCCGGGTACTGGCCTGGTCGATCCGCGAGATGCCGGGAACCTTGGCGGTCGAGCGGGATCGAGCTGCCGGGGCCTTGGGTTTGGTCGATAGTCGGCGAGTCGCCATGGGCGCGTAGGTCCGAAGTCCGTTGGGTCTGGGGAGGTTCGACGGACCTATTATGCGCCCGATTCGGGGATTGCGGAAGGGGGGGACGAATGGCCCTAACGATCTGCGTCGTTCTGATGCCCGAAAGCGGTCTCACCGGGCACCTTGCCTCGGCCGCCGCTGCGGACCGAGTGCGCCTCCGCAATCGGTCCGTTCACGAGCGGATTCGACGGGAGAAATCGCTGCTGTCGAGGTATCGGGTGGCGGCGTCATTGATGCGATACCTGGCGCGGATCTCTTCGATGGTCGCGCCCTCTTCGATCAGGCCGAGCGAGCGGGCGATCTCGTCGGCGTAGCCGGGCAGGAGCAGGCGAAGTCCCCCGCGGATCCGGTTCGGGACGACGCGGTTCACGCTGGCCACCAGATTCGACATGCAGTTGTTGCGCACCGTGTGGTAGAACTCCGGCGTGGCGCTCAGGGCATCGGCGCGGCGGAGCATGTCGACGAAGACCGCCCGCGCTCGCTCCGGAGTGGTTTGGATCGGATACAGGTAGACGTCCACATTGCCGAACGCCGCGCGCCGACCGATCACGTCGCGTTCATCGCCGATGACGTAAATGAGTTCGAAGTTGCGGCCCAGGCCCGCCAGGATGCCGTACTTCTCTCCCACTTCGCGCCTGGCCTCGACAGAAATCGTCACATAGGTGGAGTCGTCGAATCCGAAGCTCACGAAACCGTGCGCCGGCCCGCGCCACGCCTGCGAGAACGGAGCGAGCACGAACCACGCGGATGTCAGGCGCCTGAGGTCGTAGGTGCGGGTTTCGTATGCCGGGATGAAGGAGTCGACTCCGACCGGGCGGAAGTTCCGAAGATTGGCGATCCGGACCAGGGAGTCGGAGAAGACGACCTCCGGGGCCCGGGCCTGGTCGGCAATCCAGGGGCGACGATTCGACGGCCGGCGAGTCAGGATGATCGACCCGAACCCGACCACGGAGCAGAGAAAGCAGAAGCCGAGTATGCGCCAGAAAGTTCGGCGGCGAGATGGCGTGCGCATGGGTCGGGAAAAGTAGGCAGGCAGAGTCGGGCTGCGCGAGGGCATCGTCCCCGCTCCGGGTAGATTGAGGGCGTCACCATTCGAGACCCTGATGTCGAATCGAAACGAAGAGGCCCTTCGGGTCGTGATCACCGTCGTGCTGTTCGTCTACGGGCTCTGGATCATGCGGACCCCGGACGGCTACATCTGGCTCGACGATGTGGACCTGGCGATCCACGAGACAGGCCATCTGGTCTTTGGCTGGGGCGGGGAGCGGCTCGCCGCGTTCGGGGGAACGTTGTTGCAGATCCTCATGCCCATCGCGTTCATGGCGCACTTTGCCTGGCGCCGGGACTGGCACGCGGCCACGGTGCCGCTCTGGTGGCTGGGCCAGAACGGCTGGAACATTGCCCGCTACGTGGCCGACGCCCGCGCGCAGGAACTGCCGCTGGTGGGCGGTGGCGAACACGACTGGACCTATCTGCTGGCGGAGTTCGGCTTGCTGGGCAGCGATCAGGCGATTGCCCGCACCATCCGGATGGTGGCGTTCATCCTGATGACGGTTTCCTGCCTGGTGGGCATTGCGGTACTGTTCCGGCAGGCCCGGGCCGAGAGGACGCCACCGGCCGCGGCTTGATTCAAGCTAGCTACGCAAGGCGTCGCGCACGGCGGATTTGGTGACCTTGCCCATTGCGTTGCGCGGCAACTCGTCCGCAAACGCGATGATCCGGGGAACTTTGTAGGCCGCCAGGCGCGACTTGAGCCAGAGACGCAACGGGTCGAGGTCGATCGATACCGACTGGCGTGAGACGATCAGCGCCGCCACTTTCTCGCCCAGGTCTGCGTCATCCAGTCCCACCACCGCGCAATCGGCCACGTCGGGATGTTCGCGAATGGCCTCTTCGATTTCCAGCGCCGAGAGTTTGTAGCCGGCCGATTTGATGATGTCGACGCTGCGCCGGCCGAGCAGGCGGTAGTAGCCGTCCTCCCGGGTGGCCACGTCGCCGGTGACGAACCAGCCGTCGCGGAACGCCTTGGCGGTTTCGTCCGGTCGCTGCCAGTACTCGCGGAACACCTGCGCGCTCTGCACTTCGATTTCCCCGACCGCGCCGTCCGGAACGACCTGGCCCGACTCATCGACCAGCCGGAGCGCCACGTCCGGAAACGGAACGCCGACGGTTCCCGCGCGGCGGTTGCCGTGCAGCGGATTGCCAAGCGCCATGCCGATCTCGGTCATGCCGTAGCGCTCGAGCAGGCGGTGGCCCGTCATGGCCTCCCAGTGCTCGAGGGTGGACACGGGCAAGGCGGCCGATCCCGAGCACATCACGCGCACCCGATCCAGCCCGCGACGCCATTGCCGTTGGATGGCGGGGTCGCTGGCTTCCCAGGCGCCGATCAGGCGGGTGTAAATGGTCGGCACGGCAGTGAAGAAGGTGATCTCGCCCGACCCGAGCCGGTCCCACGTCCGGAGCGCGTCGAATGGGGTAAGGAACTCGACGGTTGCTCCGCACCACAGCGCCGAGGCGAGTGCGTTGATGACGCCGTGGATGTGATGGAGCGGGAGGACGTGGAGGCTCCGATCCGTCTCCCGCCATTCCCAGGCGGCCACCAGCGTGGTGGTTTGCGCCCGGAGGTTGCCGTGGGTGGTCACCACGCCCTTCGGCCGTCCCGTTGTTCCGCTGGTGTAGATGACCAGGGCTGGGTCGTCGCTCCGAACCTGGGGGAGCGGTGGGGTGTCGCCCGGCTGAAGCGAGCCGGGTGTCGCGGTCGGGATACCGCGTTCGCGCGCCAGACCGGCCAGGCGACCGGAACACTCTCCTTCGCCGGCGACGATGACCGATGGCGTGGCGTCGTCGAGGACGTGGGCCAGCTCCCGTTCGGGGTGCGACGTCGCGAGCGGCACCGCAATGGCGCCCGCCCGCCAGATGCCCCATTGGACGGCGACGTGATCGAAGCCCGGTTCGACCAGGTAGGCGACTCGGTCACCGGGCCCGACGCCTCGCTCGATCAGTCCCGCGGCGACGGCGTCGGTCCGGGCTGCCAGGGTGTTGTAACTGTGGGCACCGGTCGCGTCGACGACCGCGGTCCGCGGCCCGAACTGCGCCGCCCGCTCAAAAAGAAGGTCGCTGCTCATCGGGGTGAAGGGTCGGCGGAGCGGGCGTTGCTGACAAGCCCTGTTGCACATCCGATGAGTCCGCCGTGATAGATTGCACGGCCACTCACCCGCGACGAAACCGAGCCACCGATGAATCCGACGCCCGTGGTGCTCTATGGCGAATCCGTCCGCCTCGAGCCCCTCGACCACGACCACGCAGGCCAGCTGCTCGAAGCCGGCGCCGATGACGCCATCTGGCGGTACATGCCCACGCCTCGACCGCACAATCGGGACGAGATGGTTGCCATCATCGATCGGGCCTGGCGGGCCGCTGCGGACCGGAGCGAGGTGCCGTTTGCCATCATCGACGTCCGGAGCGATCGGGCGGTCGGCTCGACCCGCTTCCTGGAAATCCGCCACGGCGACCGCGCGCTCGAGATCGGCTGGACCTGGCTGGGTCTTGCCGCGCAGCGGACACCGATCAACACCGAGGCCAAGTATCTCCTGCTCCGCCATGCCTTCGAGGATCTGGGGGCGTTGCGGGTCCAGTTCAAGACCGACGGGCGAAACCTCCAGTCCCAGCAGGCGATCGAACGGATCGGTGGGGTGCGCGAAGGGGTGCTTCGTCACCATAGCCACAGATGGGACGGGGTCTACCGGGACACCGTCTACTACAGCATCCTGGCCACCGAGTGGCCCGAGGTAAAGGCGAAGCTGGAGGCGAGGCTTGCTGGTTGAGGCGCTCCGACGTGCGCAGCGCGTTGCGGTTCTGACCGGGGCGGGGATTTCCGCGGAGAGCGGCATTCCCACCTTTCGTGATGCGCTGACCGGGCTGTGGGCCGACTACTCCCCCGAGGAGTTGGCGACGCCCGAGGGCTTCCGGCGAAATCCGGACCTGGTGTGGGGCTGGTACCGCTCGCGCCGTCTCGCCGTCGCCCGAGCGCAGCCCAACGCCGGCCACTACGCCCTGGCAGCGCTGGAGCGATTGGTGCCACATTTCACGCTGATCACGCAGAACGTCGACGGCCTGCATGCCCGGGCGGGCAGCAGCGATCCGGTCGAGTTGCACGGCAACATTGCCCGGATCAAGTGCTTCGATTGCGCCCGGATCGCGACGGCGTTTGCCGACACCGATCGGGTGCCCTCCTGTTCTGTGTGTGGCGGGCCGCTCCGACCCGATGTGGTCTGGTTCGGGGAGATGCTGCCTGCGCAGGCACTCCAGCGTGCGCAGGCAGCTGCCCAGTCGGCCGATCTGTTTCTGTCGGCCGGCACCTCGAATGTCGTCGAGCCGGCGGCATCGCTGCCCTGGCTGGCCGCGGCGTCCGGTGCGGTCGTGGCCGTCGTCAATACGACGCGGGACGGGCAGCGCACCGGAGCCGGCATTCATCATCTGATCGGCCCGGCCGGGACGGTGCTCCCGGATCTGGTCCTGCGAGCCTGGCCCGACGCCAGGCTGGAGATCCCTGCGTGACGACCGAACTTCCCCCGGTAGCTCGCCGCGAGCCGACCACCTTCTCGATGCACGGCGAGACCTTCCACGACGATTACGCCTGGATGCGGCGCCGCGACGATCCGGAGGTTCGCGCCTATCTCGAGGCGGAGAATGCCTACGGGCAAGCCGTGCTGGCGCCCCTGGCCGAGTTGGAATCGACCTTGTACGACGAGATGCTGGCGCGGATCAAGCAGACCGATCTGACCGTGCCGTATCGCGACGGAGCGTACTGGTACTACTCCCGCACGATCGAGGGGGAGCAGTATGCCGTCTATGCCCGCCGGCTGGGCAGCATGGACGCGCCCGAAGAGATCCTGCTCGACCTGAATGCCCTGGCCCAGGGGCACGCATTCATGGGGCTCGGCGTGTACGCAGTCAGTCCGGACGCCCGCTTGCTCGCCTATGCGCTCGATACCACGGGGTTCCGCGAATACACCCTGCACGTCAAGGATCTCGCGACGGGCGAAGCCCGGATCGTGCCTATCGCGCGGGTCGGTTCGTTTGCCTGGGCGGCGGACAGCCGGTCGTTCTTCTACACCGTGGACGATCCGGTCACCAAGCGGGAGTACCAGATGTATGCGGGCGGGATCGACGGCGGTCCTGCGCGGCTGGTGTATGAGGAGACGGACGAGCGCTTCCGGGTGATCGTGACGCAGACCCGGAGCCGGCGGTTTCTGGTGATGTATGCCGCCAGCCACGTCACCACCGAGGCGCATGTCCTCGAGGCCGCTACGCCCGACGGCGACTGGCGGGTCATTGCGCCCAGGCAACAGGACCGCGAATACGACATCGACCACCATGGCGACCGCTTTTTCATCCGGGTCAACGATACCGCCCCGACCTTCCGGGTCATCTCGGCGCCGATTGCTGCGCCGGACGAGGCCAACTGGGTCGAGTTCATTCCGGCGCATCTGGGTGTCATGCTCGAAGGGTTCGAGTGCTTTGCCGGTCACTGGGTCGCGTGGGAGCGGAGCGAAGGATTGCCGCGGATCCGGGTCGGACCGATCGACCAGTCCGTCGGCCGTCTCGTCGATCTCGCCGAGGAGGTCTACGACGTCAGTCCGACCACCAACCTCGAATGGGAGACGACCCGGTTCCGGTACCGCTACGAGTCGTTCGTGACCGCATCGTCCGTCTATGAGTACGACATGACGACGCATACGTCGGTGTTGCTCAAGCGCAAGGAGGTGCTGGGCGACTACGACCCGACCCGGTACGTGAGCGAGCGTCTCTTTGCGGTTGCCGCGGATGGAACCAGGATTCCGATCTCGCTGGTTCGTCGGGCCGGGCCGGCGGTGCCGACACCGACGTATCTGACGGGCTACGGAGCCTACGGGATTTCCTATCCGGTTTCCTTCACCTCCAATCGACTCAGTCTGCTCGATCGGGGCGTGGCCTTTGCCGTGGCGCATGTTCGCGGGGGCGGCGAGTTGGGCCGACCCTGGCATGATGCCGGCAAGATGGGTCGGAAGCACCACTCGTTCACCGACTTCATCACTTGCGCCGACCACCTCGCCGCGTCCGGACGAACCACTCCTGCACAGCTGGTGATCGAAGGGGGCAGCGCGGGAGGATTGCTGATGGGCGCTGTGATCAACCTGCGGCCCGATCTGGCCGGGGCAGCCATCCTGCAGGTTCCGTTCGTCGATGTTCTGAGCACCATGCGTGATGCATCGCTGCCGCTCACGGTCGGTGAGTACGAGGAGTGGGGCAATCCGGAGATCGAAGCGCAATTCGCCTGGATTCGGAGCTACTGTCCGTATACCAATCTGCGTCCCGATTCGTATCCCGCGCTGCTGGTCCGAAGCTCCCTCAACGACAGCCAGGTGATGTACTGGGAGCCGGCCAAGTATGTCGCCAGGCTGCGGACGCTCGATACCGATCCTCGGCCCGTCATCCTGCTCACCAATCTTGATGCCGGTCACTCCGGCGCTTCGGGCCGTTACGACCGACTGCGCGAGATTGCGACTGACTACGCCTTCGTGCTGTGGCGGGTTGGTCTCGTGAAGACAGCATAGGCGGATGGGGCGTCTGCCCCCGTCGTCGGCGCCCTCGGAATCGCCGACGCCCTGGGGGCGGTAGATTGGACTATCGGTGACGGACCCTCCAGAGGAGAAGACCAGTATGCGCATCGGAACCGGAGCGCTCACGATTCTGCTGCTGACATGGGCCGTGGATGCCCAGGCGCAGTCGCGGCGGTTCGAACTCAACGACCTCGGTCGCGAGGTAACCGTGTCGGGCGTGCGAGTGGCGCCCGATGGGCGCCAGGTGAGCGCCATCCTGACGCGGACCAACTACACGGACAATCGGTTCGAGCGGTCGCTGATCCTGATCGATGCGGCAACCGGGACGTCACGCGAGTTGGCCCCGGGCCGGCGTAACATCGGGTCGGCAGAATGGTCGCCGAGCGGTGATCGGCTCGCCTTTCTCGACCGGGAGGAAGGCAAGCAGACCCAACTCTATGTCTTACCGCTGAGCGGGGGCGAGGCGCGCCGAGTCACCTCGGTCAAGCAGGGCGTCAGCAGCTACGTCTGGCGACCCGACGGGCAATCCTTCGCCCTCCTGATCCGCGACGAGGCGCCCGAACGGACCGGCGAAGAGCGCCATAACAAGTCATTCGAAGTCGGCAACAGCAGCTTTCTCGATCAGTCGGCCACACTATCGACGCATCTGTGGACCATCCCGGTCGATGGGGGCGCGGCCCAGCGGATCACGTCCGGTGAGCGCCACGTCGCCTCGGTGTCGTGGACGCCAGACGGGCGTCGGGTCGTCCTGGGCGTCTGGCCCAAGCCGCATTCGGGCGAAGCCATCAATGGCACCATGGTCATTCGGGACATCGAGTCGGGCGCCGAGCGGACGGTATCGGACCGCAAGGGGTTCGGAGTGGCGGGTTTCGTCTCGCCCGATGGCAAATGGGTTGCGTGGGGCGCGAGCCGTGGACCTGAGATCGGATTTCGGGTCAGCGGCGCATTGGTTGCCCCGCTCGAAGGGGGCGAGGCCCGTGACGTCACGGCGTCGCTCGATCGCAACTTTGGCGGCATCCAGTGGACCCCGGACAGTCGCGCTATCGTGGGGACCGGCCCCGACCTGACCCGTTATCGGGTCTGGGTTCAGCCACTCGATGGCAAGATCCAGCAGCTCGAGTTGGGCAACGTCGATGCGTCCGGGCTGACGATAAGCCGGTCCGGAGCGTTCGCATTCGTGGGGCGGGAGCCGAATCGCCCGGACGAGATTTACTACGCAGCTTCGCTGACCGCAGCGCCGAAACGGTTGACCGATCTCAATCGCGAATTTGCCGGAATCGAGACCGGCCGGATTGAAACCATTACCTGGCAGGGACCGGACGGATTCACGCAGAACGGTGTCCTCACCTACCCGCCGGGCTACACGGCCGGTCGCAAGTATCCCCTGGTGCTCAGCATTCATGGCGGCCCCATGGGCACCTCGGCCGAGGGCTGGTCGGCGCCGAATCAGTTGCTGGCTGCGCAGGGCTGGATCGTCTTCAGTCCGAATTACCGTGGCAGCAACAACATGGGTGACAAGTTCCAGAGCGCTGTCGTCAATGATGCGGGCGAAGGGCCGGGGCGTGATGTCATGTCCGGCGTCGAGGCCCTCAAGCAGCGCGGCTTGATCGATGAGTCCAAGATGGCGGTGTCGGGCTGGTCGTACGGCGGCTACATGACGGCCTGGCTGACGGCGCACTATCAGGTCTGGAAGGCGGCGGTTGCCGGTGCCGCGGTGACCGACTGGTTCGACTGGTACACCCTGGCCGATATGAACACCTGGTCAGGTTTCGGGTTGGGTGGGTCGCCGTGGCTCAACGACAATGCGGCCAACTACTGGCGTCAGTCACCGATGGCCTACGCCCACCAGATCCGGACGCCGACGCTGATCCTCTCGACCACCGGTGACCCGCGAGTTACGGTGACGCAATCGTACAAGCTGTACTATGCGCTCAAGGACAACAACACGCCGGTGCAGTTCATCGCCTATCCGACCGGCGGGCATTTCCCGCCCGATCCGGTGCATCAGCGTGACGTTCGCAAACGCTGGATGGAGTGGATCGCGCAGCAGTTCGGTCCGACCACCTGAGCCGAAGGGGGTCCCCGGTGTCCTTCGCCCCTTCGATCGGCATTCCCGAGCTGGCGGGGCTCGGCAGTTACCGGGACGCCGCGCGCATCGGATACTCGGTCGACGAAACCGTCCGGCGTCTGCTGCGTTTCCAGTGGCTGGAGCGGGCCGTGATGCGAACCGCTGTTGCGCATCTGGCCGCAACGCCGGAGTGGGAAGTCAAGTGCGCCTTGGCGCTGGCGCAGTGGTATACGGCCCAGCACGTCGATGCGATTCGGCGGCGGGTCGGCGAGATGCGGCATCCGGTTCCCGCGCTGGATTCCGCGCCGGATCCGGTGCTCGATCGCTTTGCCGACGAGTTGCTGCGCTCTTCCGGCACGATCGAACTGCTTACCGGTGTCTATGACGTTGCGCTCCGGGCGCTGGTCGAGGAATACCGCGCCTATCTGCGGCAGGCCAACCTGCTGGTCGATCACCCCTCCCGCTGCCTGATCCGGCAGGCGCTGCTCGAACTGGAAGATCTGCTGCACTGGGGTGAGGAGGCGATTGCCGTGCTGACCGCCCGGTCCGCCGGCGATGCCGAGCGGGCGACCGGATGGGGGCGCCACCTGCGCGAATATCTGGCAGCGGCGGGATGGGTTTCGGGCAGCGATCCGGTGCCCGAACGCGAGTTGCCCCCGCCTCGCGCGACGAGCCCGTTCAGACCCAACCAGACGCCGGCGCGCGACGCCCGGTTCTCCGGTCAGTACAACTTCGTCTTTCCGCCGCACGCGGTGTACAACGACCCCGAAGCGCCGGCCGACGAGCGCAACCTGGCCCTGCTCGCCAAGCGAACGCTGGAGATGGACGTGCCGGAGATGATGGCGTCGGTGCTGGTCGAGCGGACCGACCTGCCCTGGGAGTTCCACCTGGAGTATGCCCGCCAGCTGTGGGACGAGGCCCGCCACGCGATGATGGGCACGGTGGCGTTCGAAGCCAAGGGAGTCGATTGGACTACCATCCCTCTCAATGTCGGCTTCGGATTGCGGCTCAACCGCCACGCGACCGCGCTCGAGCGTCAGATCCTTCTTTTCGCCATCGAACAGTCGCTGATGCCGGGCGACACGGGCAAACGCTTCGAATATCGGACGGCCGTGGAGGCCCAGGACGAGCTGTCGGCACACTTCCACGACTTCGACTGGGCCGACGAAGTGCTCCACGCACAGATCGGCCGGCGCTGGCTCAAGCACGACGGCATCGACGGCGAAGAGGCTGCGCGCCGAGCGGCTGAGATCCACCTGCGCACCTGGGAAGCGCTGGCGGAGTACCGGGATCGCGAGCCGCAGGTCGACTGGTGGGACGATTTCGTGCGCCGCGTTCTTGGCAAGCCGAGCGCCGTGCCGGCCGAGCGCCGGTCGAGCCACGACATTCTGGCTGAATGAGCCTCACCTTCCATCTGATCCCGCACGTCCACTGGGATCGGGAGTGGTACCTCACTCGGCACGGATTCCTGGCCCGGCTGGTGCCGATGCTCGACCGCGTGCTCGATCTGCTCGAAGCCCATCCGTCGCTTCGCTTTCACCTCGATGGCCAGACGGTCATCGCCGACGATTACCTGGCAGTCGTGCCGGAGCGGCGAGGTCGGCTCCGGAGACTAGTCGAGCGCGGGCAACTCGCTCTCGGCCCTTGGTATATCCTCGCCGACGAACTGATACCGCGCGGCGATTCGCTGCGCAGGAATCTCGAGCTTGGCATCGCGTCGTCGGCGTCGCTGGGCGGCCATTCGCGGGTTCTCTACAGTCCGGATGCGTTCGGTCACCCGGCGGGCCTGCCCGACCTCGCGGCCCGCTTCGACTTGCCCTGGGCCGTGCTGTGGCGCGGGCTCGGCCATGTCGACGGCCGTTCCCGCGACCTGTATCGCTGGACCGGACCGGGCGGCGGGTCGGTGCTCGTCTATCATCTGCCCCCCGAGGGGTACGAGATGGGGATCGATCTCATGACTGCCGGCGCGGATTTCTCCGCGCGATGGCGGGATCTTCGGGATCGAATCACAGCTCGGGCGGTGTGTGAGCACGTTGCGGTTCTGGTCGGCGCGGATCACCATACGCCGTCGCTCGGCCTGCCCCACCTGGCGGAGCGGATCGCGGCGATCGAGCCGGATGCAGAGGTTCGGTTCAGTAGCTTCGATGAGTTCTTCCAGGCGATCGAAGCAGCTGAGCCAACCTTGCAGCCCCTGCACGGCGAGTTGAGGAACTCAGCGGGATACGTCTGGTCGTTGCAAGGCGTGCATTCGACCCGAATGCGCATGAAGCGCCGCTACGCAGAGGCCGAGTCGCTGCTCCTCGATGTGGTCGAGCCGTTGACGGCGGTTGCCGGAGAGGGGTCGCCGGGATTGCTCGATGAGGCGTGGCGTCTGCTGGTACAGTCGCAGTTCCATGACACGATTGCGGGCTGCGCGGCCGACGGCGTGGCGCGGGAGCAGGCGGTCCGGCTCGATGCGGTAGTAACGATTGCAGGGGAGCTTACTGCTGCGGCATTGGACCGCCTGACCGATCACGATCCCAATGCCGTGCGCCGCCAACCGGACTCCGCTCGACCGACCCTGGTGCTGTGGCATCCGGGACCTGAAGCGTTCAGCGGGGTGGTGATTGCCAGAACGACGTGGTTCAAGCGCGACATCCTGGTCGGGCCGCCTGGTAGCCGCGCTCCTGCCGTCGGGCTCGGTTATCAGCCCTTCCACCTGCGGACCCCGGAAGGCGCGGAGATTCCGGTTCAGGTTCTGCGCATTGCCGAGGCCACCGAGCGGATCGACGCGTCGGAGCACTACCCGGATCTCGATCTGGTCGACCAGGCATGGATCGCGTTCCGCGTGGGCGATCTGCCCGGTGGGCGTCCGAATCTGTTCGAAGCTGTCGCAGATCGAGTGTCGGCCCCCTTGGCCAACGGGGACGTGGTATCCGTGGAGGCACGGTCGCTCCGGAACGATCGGATCGAGGTCGCCGTCGACGCCGATGGATCCTTCTCGATTCGAGATCTCCGGAGTGGTCGGCATATCACCGGGCTCGGCGTGGTCGAGTCGGAGCCGGATCGGGGCGATCTCTATACGCCGGACATCGATCGCCTGGCCGTGCGCAGGGCGCAAGTGCTCGAGGTTCGATGTCTTGCTGAGGGGCCTCTGGTCGCCGCGCTGGAGGTCCGCTGGGAAGTCGCCCCGGTGATGGAAAGCTTGGTGCGCGGCCGAACCGTGCTGTCGCTCCATGCAGGCGAATCGGCACTGCGTCTTCGAGTCGAATTCGATAACTGGGCAACCGACCATCGATTGCGCCTTCGACTGCCGCTCGAGATGGGCGCCCAGGTCATAGCCGGATCGCCGTTCGGGGTGGAACGACGGGGTGCGGGGAAATTGGACACCTCATGGTCGGACGAGGCCGGGCTCCCGACCGCGCCGGCGCACGACTTCCTGTGTCCGGCGGACGAGTCGCATTCCGGGTTCCGGCTCGACCTGCCGGGGTTTTTCGAGTACGAGTTGACGGATCGCGGTGAGGTGCTGATTACGCTGCTTCGTGCCGTTGGTGTCCTGTCGAGAGACGATCTGACGACCCGCCGGGGTCACGCCGGATGGGCCATGCCGACCCCGGAGGCGGCCGAGTTCGGCCGCCATGTCGTGACGATGGCGATTGGTATGGAGCCGGCGGGTTGGATGCCGGTGTCGCGCTGGCTTCGCGGTCAACTCCCTTCTGGAGGGTGATCAGAGCGGTCCGAACTCGTTCCTACGTTGCGTGGCGCGGATCGATCCCGGTGATTGCCGCGATATCTTTGCAGAGACCCTCCAGAACGCCGTCGATCGAATCATGTCGCCTGACAGGCCGTACCAGCCGGAGACTGTTGGTCAGCGCGCACCCGTCACACCGGTGCCAGTCGTCGATGGTAAGACTCCGCTCGACGACTCCGTAGTGCTCGATCAGTCTGGATCGGACGATACCCGGTAGCGCCCCGTCGTCGAGCGGCGGGGTCGCCAGGGTGTTTCCAAGGCTGAGCAGCACGTTCCCGACGCTGAACCCGGCCAGATTGCCTCGGTTCGACAGCATCAGCGCGTCATCGGCACCTTGGGCTGCCGCTTCCCGTGCTGCCAGGATGTTATCGGCGTAGGAGAGCGTCTTCATACGCGACGCTGGTGATCCCTCGTTCCGCCGTGTCGCCGCGAGAACGGCGGTCATGGTCGCGCCGACGAAGTTTGCGTCCCAGGTCGTCAGGCTGAGCAGCAATCCCGACGGTCCGGCTACGTGGCTGCCGAGTCCCCGTGGTGCGGCCCCGCGGGTCAGGGTAATGCGCAGGATACCGTGACGATGGCCACGCACGATCGCCGCGACCTCTCCGGCGACGACGGACCGGTCAGTAGGAATATCCAACCGATTCGCGGCGGCCATCATGCGGTCGAGGTGCTGGTCGAGCCATACCGGGATTCCGTTCAGCACCGGCAGGGTCTCGAAGAGGCCGTCGCCCAGTGTCAGGCCCCTGTCGGCGGCGCTCAGGTCGATCGACTCGCCGGAAACGGGTTGACCGTTCCATCGCAGCGCAAGCAGGCCGGTCACCGGCGGCACTCGAGGAAATTGCGTAGCAGGGCGTGGCCGTGCTCGGTCAGGACGGACTCGGGATGGAACTGGACGCCGTAGGTCGGGTGCTCGCGGTGCTGGATCGCCATGATCTCACCCTGCTCGGACCGGGCCGTGACGTCGAGAGGCGACTGGTCCGGCAGCTCGACGATCAGCGAGTGGTAACGCGCGGCATGAAAACGATCGGGCAGATCGCGCAGGATGCCGCGGCTGGAATGATGAATCGGCGATGCCTCGCCGTGCAACGGTTCCTGCGCCCGAACCACTCGCCCGCCGAATGCCTGCCCGATACATTGATGGCCGAGGCAGATCCCCAGGATGGGAAGACGTCCCGAGAACCGTCGGACCAGGTCGAGTGAGATGCCGGCATCGGTCGGTGTGCACGGACCGGGTGAGAGCACGATGGCGGTCGTGTCATCCGGCAACTCGGTGAATGCATCGTTGCGCAGCGTGATGGTCGCCTCGCCCAGTTCGCGCAGGTATCGGCTCACGTTGTGGACGAAGCTGTCGTAGTTGTCGACGACGAGGATCATGGCTCCTCGAAGGTCACGAGGATCGGCGCGACCTTGGCCAGCGACTCTTCATACTCCGCGGCCGGGTCGGAACGTCTGGTGACTCCGCCGCCGCTCTCGACGGTTGCAATGCCCTCGTGAAACAGGGCGGTCCGGATGCAGATGTTGAGATCCACCCGGCCCGAAAAGCTCAGATAGCCCAAGGAGCCGCAGTAGATGTTGCGCGGCGCTCGCTCCAGTTCGGCAATGATCTCCATGGCGCGCAGCTTGGGGGCGCCGGTGATCGAGCCGCCGGGAAAGAGAGCGGCAATCAGGTCGATTGCCGAATGCTCCGATGCCAGGCGGCCGGTGACCACGGAGGTGAGATGATGCACGGCCGCGTACGACTCGAGTCCGCACAGCACCGGAACCTCGATCGATCCCGGCTTGCAGACGCGGGAAAGATCGTTGCGCAGCAAGTCGACGATCATCACATTCTCGGCGCGGTCTTTTCGGCTCGTGAGCAGAGCCTGCTGCTCCGCGGCATCTATCTCGGGGTCGGCGTCGCGGCGCCGGGTTCCTTTGATGGGGCGCGCCTCTGCTCTGACGCCGTCGAAGTGCACCAGGCGTTCGGGCGAGCTCGAAGCGACGACCACCTCACCGAAGTCGAGATAGGCGGCAAAGGGGGCCGCATTCCGATTCCGCAGCAGCTGATAGAACAGGAGCGGGTCGAAGCCGTCGGGAATCGGGGCGGAGAACCGTTGCGTGATATTGGCCTGGAAGATGTCGCCATCGAGGATATACTCGACGGTCCGACGGATGGCCGCTTCGTACTCGATCCGGGAAAAGTTCGACTGCCAGCCTCGAATCGAACGGTGGCCCGGTCGGGGTTGGGGCTCGCTGCCCAGCTGGTAGAGTAACTCCGCAAGACGTTCGGCTGCCCTGGTCTGGCGGGAAGCCTCGCTTCGCTCTGGATAACCCGTCGAGATCGCGAACGCCCGTTGCTGCAGATGATCGAACGCGACCACTCGGTCGTAGATCCTGAACTCGATCGGCGGCACCCGCGATGGCGGGATTCGTTCGGCCAAGCGCGGTTCGAGGAAGCGCGCCGCTTCGTAGCTCAGGTAGCCGGCGGCACCGCCCTGAAACGGGGGGAGACCTTCGATGTGTCCCAAGGGAAACCGGGCCAGGAGTTGGCGCAGGTCATCGAGGCTGGATACCGTGGCCACGGGGTCGGCCGCCACGAAGCTGTAGCGGCCAAGGTGCTGGTGCGCCATGGCGCTGTCGAGGAAGACGAGTCCCGGCTGGTTGGCAAGGCGACGAACCGCGTTCCAGGCATTGCCATAGGCAATTTCCTGATGGATCGGCTGGGCAACGGACGAATCGTTGTGAGTGATTGGTCGAACTGCCTGTGTCTGGTTCTTCGACTCGGACCGCGCCATGCCTGCTCGGGTGCGTTGGCGCCTCTAAACTAGGAGGTTCACTGCGATTTGGTACCCGCCACTTGTCGCCGGGTGCCGCCGTTCGTAGCGTTGTTCATCCATCCCAAGGCCATTTCATGTTCGATCGTCGTGTCACCGCCCTGATTCTGGGGACTTTGCTCTCGTCAGCCTGTGGTTCGAGTGACCGTTCCGGCACCGCCATCATATCCGTCGACGGTATCAGGCAGCATGTCACCGTCCTCGCGCACGATTCGCTCGAAGGACGGGGTACCGGCCACTCCGGCTATGACAAGGCGGCTGCCTACGTAGCCGAACAGTTCAAGCGGTACGGTCTCGCTCCCGGGATGTCCGATGGCAGCTACTTCCAGCCGGTGCGCTTCCGGGAGACGCAGCTGGTGCCCGGCAGCGCCTCGGTTCGAGTGACCGGCCCGCGCCCGATGACGCTGGTTCCGGGGGCGGATTTCGTCGCGTCGAGCGATCCTCGCGACACGGTGACGGCCTTCGGCGGACCGATTGTTTTCGTGGGCTATGGCGTCAGCGCGCCGGAGTTCGACTATGACGACTACGCCGGTGTCGATGTGAAGGGCAAAGTGGTTGCCGTCCTGTTTGGTGCGCCGTCGTCGTTGCCTGCCAATCCTCGAGCCCACTTCTCCGGCGGCGAGAAGACCAAGGCCGCGGCGGCTCGTGGCGCACTCGGCGTGATCACGCTCTGGACCCCGGACGCCGACCGTACCGCGCCATGGGCCTTCATGGAGCGACTCTCGTATCGGAGCGGGATGGTGTGGCTGGCTCCGGATGGATCGTTGCCGGCCGAGTCGTCGAGCATGCTTGCCGGTCTGGTGCTGAGCCCGGCGGCGTCGGAGCGGCTTTTCGCCGGATCGAGGACGAGCTGGAGTGCGGTGCTCGAGACCGCGCGCCAGGGAAAACCACAATCGATTGCGCTGCCGGGTGAGATCCATATCCGCAAGGCGAGCACTCACCGCGACCTGACGGCACCCAACGTGATTGCTAAGCTGGCCGGCTCCGATCCGGCTCTGGCCGAGGAGTACGTGGTCTATACGGCGCACCTCGATCATGACGGAATCGGGACGCCGATGGACGGCGACTCGATCTACAACGGCGCCATCGACAACGCATCCGGTATTGCGGCGCTGCTCGAGGTGGCCCGCGCGTTTGCCTCAGGGAAGGATCGGCCCAAGCGTTCGATCCTGTTCGTCGCAACGGCGGCCGAAGAGAAGGGGTTGCTGGGCGCCGACTACTATGCCGAGCGTCCGACCGTGCCGATCGGCTCCATCGTGGCCAATCTCAACATGGACGGCAACCACATGCTGTTCCCGACCCGGAGCGTGGTCGCGCTCGGTGCGGAGCACTCGACGCTGGCCGAAGACGCCGCTGCCGCTGCCGATCTCGCGGGGGTGGAACTCGAAACTGAACTGATGCCCGAGCAGGCCTTCTTCATCCGGAGTGACCAGTATCCGTTTGTGAAGAAAGGGGTTCCCGCGCTGTTCTTCGTGAACGGTACTCGCAGCAGCGACTCGACCGTCGACGGGGGCACCGTCCTGATGAATTGGCTCGGCACAGTCTATCACACGCCCAAGGACGACCTGGACCAGCCGATGCACTACGCCTCGGGCGCTAAGTACGCCGAGGTTGCCTTCCGGGTGGGCGAGCGCGTGGCCAATGCGTCGAGCCGTCCGACCTGGCGCGCCGGCGATTTCTTCGGGGACAGATTCGGAACACCGGTCACACGAGCACCGGCGCCGTAGCGCGCGGCTATCGAGAGGTACGAACTGCCCGAACCGCTGCCGGCAGGTGCGCCGGCAGCGGATGAGCATCGGGATGCAGCGCGTGGGCCAGGATCTCGAGGCTGTCGACCAGGCGCGGCCCAGGCCGACTGAAGTAGTGCGATCCGTCGACCAAGTAGATTCGACCGGATCGAACGGCGGGAATCGTTTCCCACCCGGGCACCTGCTCCGTTTGCGCCAAGTCGCGCAGCGTCCGTTCGACATCGAATCCGCAGCAGGCGATAAAAAGCACCTCAGGCTGCCAGCTGACGATCTCGTCCCATGTCAGCGTGCGGGATCGCTGCCCCTCATGGCTGAAGCCATCCAGTCCGCCGGCGAGCCGAACCAGCTCAGGACTCCAATGGCCGCATGAGAAGGGCGGGTCGAGCCACTCCAGAAACCCGATCCTAACCGGCGTCAGGCGCCGAGACCGCTCCGCCACCGCCTGGATACGATCCTCCAGCCCCCCGACTACGACATCCGCTTCCTCCGTAGGGACGGAGGCTGCCTTGGCCACGATGCGGATCGAATCGAGCACCTCCCGCAGTGTTTCAGGCTCGAGGTTGATGACCTGCGGCTGCCCGGGCAGCTGACACGCCGCCGCCTGAACCTCGGCCTCCGCAACCGCGCAGACGTCGCAGAGGGCCTGGGTGACGATCAAATCGGGAGCGCATGCCTGCAATGTCGGTAGATCGAGCGAATAGAGCGGTTGTTTGCTGGCCAGCCGGTTGCGCACCAGTTGGTCGATTTCCAGGCTGGAAGCTTCCGAAGGAATGAGCGTCCTGGTGACCCTGGGCAGGTCCAGAACGCTTACCGGGTAGTCGCATTCATGAGTGACGCCGACCAGGCGGTCGCGCAGGCCCAGAACGGTGATGACCTCAGTCGCGGCGGGGAGCAGGGAAACGATGCGCTGTGGCACAGTCCGTCGCCCGCTTGCCTGCTCCTGCTCGACCATGATCGCTCCGAAGTGCTACTTGACCTTCTTGGCCGGGGAGACGTTGCCTCCCTGCGTCAGCCGAAGGCCGGTGACCGTCCCACTGCCGTCCTTCTGAAAACGGATCACCAGATCCGCCTCATTGAGGAAGAACTCATCCTCGGCCGACGCAGCGACCTTGAATTTGGACTGGCCGGTCGGTTCGAGCCAGAGCGCGTCCTGTTCGACGGTAACGGCAATGGCGAACTCCGGACTCAGTTCATAGGTTCCCGCATATTGTGCCAGAGTCGCCGGATCGACGGTAATGGCTGTACGCGCGACCGGCGGTTTAGACAGCGGGGCCTTCGGGTCGATCAGATGGAAGCCGACGTCATCGGCGGTGATTGCCGAGTTGGTGAGCAGGACCACGCCGACCTTCTTGGCGGGATCGAACCCCAGAAATGCCCGATAGCCGCCGGTGCCCCCGTTGTGCCAGACGATCGGCCCGCCGGGCCGGTTGAGGAGGTGCCAGCCCAGACCCACCGACATGGCCGGCGATCCGGTCGAAGCCAACGGGGCATGGGTACCCGCGAAGACCTTGCCTAACGGCGTCGACGCGGGGTTCACGTTGGCAGCCAGGAACAGGAGCATATCATCCACCGTCGACCGGAGCGCACCGGCGCCGGCCAGGGTGGGAATGTCCCAGTTGGGAACCGGGGTTCCACCGGGGTTGTGTCCGGGAGCCAGGCGTGCCTGCATCGACGGGTTGAGGTCGATCCGAGTGTCGCGCATGCCCAGCGGTTGCAGAATCCGTTCGTCGACAGCTTCGAAGTAGCTCTTCCCGAGCCGCAGTCCCAGCACGTGGCCGAGTAGTCCCATTCCGAGGTTCGAGTACTCGTACTGCGCACCGATATCTCGAGGCAGTGTGTAGCCGCTCAGAAACTCGTACATCTCCTTGACGGTGTAGTCGGCGTACGGATTGGCCATGTTTGCCGGCTTGAAATTGCTCGGCATACCGGGGAGGCCCGAGTTGACGGTGGCCAGGTCCTGGAGCGTGATCTGCCGCCCGTTCCGCGAAGGCATCGTGACGCCAGCCGGGAGGTACTTCTGCACCGGATCGTTCAGCGCGACCTCGCCGCGACTCACCATCTCGGCCAGCAGCTCGGTGGTCAGCACTTTGGTGATCGAGCCGATCTCGAAGACGGTCTTCCCGCTCAGCGTTTCCGAGGGATTACCCGATCGTCCGGCGGTGAAGATCCGCCGGGTTCCATCGGCCTCGAGCAGGCCGATGACGAGGCCCGTGGTCTTCTTGGCGGTGACCTGCTCGTTCAGGATGGCTTGAATGGCGTCATCCGAGGGAAAGTGGCGTTGGGCTTGAAGCGAGCCGGCGCTAAGTATGACCAGCGCGGTCAGCGATAAGCGTGTCGGAGCAAGGCGAGGCATCGTCCAACCTGTCGAGAGAGTGAATCCGGCGATCCGTTCGCCGGTGCCGGGCCGTGATAGCGGACCCCGTCGATCGATTGGTTGCCGACCGGCTCCGAATCTTACACTCGCCCCAAAAAAGACGACGGGCTCCGGTGGTCCGGAGCCCGTCGCAATGGAGCGCGCCGGCGTCCCTTTTACCGACCTGCGGTAAGCGGAACTTCCGGCTTGATCAGGTGGAAGCCGATGTTATCGGCTGATACCGCAGTGTTGGTGAGCAGCACGACGCCGACCTTGGTGGCCGGATCGAAGCCCATGAACGCCCGATAGCCGCCGGTGCCGCCGTTATGCCAGACGATCGGCCCGCTCGGCGCGTTACGAATGTGCCAGCCGAGCCCGACCGACATCGCGGGCGAACTGGTCCGGGTGCGGGCCGCATGGGTGGTTGCCAGGCTGGCGCCCAGAGGTCTCGATGCCGGGTCCAGGTTGGCCGCCAGATATTTGAACATGTCGTTGACCGTCGAGCGGATGGCGCCGGTGCCGGCCAGCGTCGGGATGTCCCAGTTCGGGACGATGGCGCCTTCCGCGTTGTGTCCCGGAGCGAGCCGCTCGCGGATTGCCGGCGTCAGCTCGATGACCGTGCTCTGCATACCGAGCGGAGTCAGGATTCGTTCGTCGACGGCCTCGATGTAGCTTTTGCCCAGCCGCAAGCCTAGCGCGTGGCCAAGCAAGCCCATCCCCACGTTGGAATATTCATACTCGGCGCCGATGTCGCGCGGCAGGGTGTAGCCGTTCAGGAACTCGTAGAGCTGTGCCACGGTATAGTCGGCAAATGGGTTGGAGCGATCGGCAGGCCGGAAATTGGTCGGCGTGCGCGGCAAGCCAGAGTTGACCGCTGCCAGGTTGGTCAGCGTGATCTGCTTGCCGTTGCGGGTCGGTACCGTGACACCGCTCGGCAGATACTTCTGCACCGGATCGTCCAGGGCCACCTCACCTCGGGAGACCATGTCCGCGAGCAGGCCGGTGGTGAACACTTTGGTGATCGACCCGATCTCGAAGACGGTATTCCCGTCGAGTGCCGCAGCGCTGCCGGACCGACCGGCGCTGAAGATGCGGGTGCTGCCGTCGGCCTCCATCACACCGAGTACCAGCCCGACGGTACCTTTATTGGTGACCTGATCGTCGAGGATGGCGCGAATCGCCGAGTCGGACGGAAAATGGCGTTGCGCGGCGAGCGCCGATCCGAAGAGTGACGCCGCGACGAAAGCGGCGCCCAAGGCGAGAAAGCGAGCGCGAGGAATCATCGGGTATCTGCGTTCAGGTGAGGACATCGTGGGTCCGTCGGTTCGATGAGGCCCGATGCCGGCGATTGGTCGCATGCGACGTCGCCGGCACCGGATGCGGATCTACTGGAGTCCCGGTGTGTTACGCGGAGATTGCGACCCGTTCATCCACCACTGGGTCGGCAAGGCGCGCTGCCGGGGGTAAATCTCGTTCAGGGTGTCCGCGTCGTAGAGGCGTCCGTCCTTCATGACGTACCGGATGCTGTTGGTGTTCCGGATGTCGTCGATCGGATCGCGATCCAGCACCAGGATGTCGGCCATCTTCCCGGCCTCAAGCGTGCCGATGTCCATTTCCATTCCGATGGCCTCAGCGCCGTAGATGGTGGCGACGCGCAGCATGTCATGGTTGCTGAGCCCGCCCTTCTGCATGGCCCAGATTTCCCAGTGCACGCCGAGTCCCTGCAGCTGGCCGTGGCTGCCGACACCGGCACGTCCGCCATTTTCCACCAGATCCTTGATGAACGCGCCGTGCCGATGCATGACGTACTCCTCGGGCGCGAACCATCCGCCTGCTCCGGGTCCGTTTCCGGCTCCGCGCCTGCGCACCTTGTAGTCGAGTTCGGACTGAGGTGTGAAGCGCTGCAGCTTGGGGTCTGCCCGCGGATTCTCGTTGGTGTAGAAGTATTGCTCGCCCCAGGGGCCGCCGTAGGTCACGATCAGCGTCGGCGTGCTGGTGGTCTGCGATGTCTTGAACAACTCCACCACGTCCTTGAAGAGTGGCGCCACCGGCAGGTTGTGTTCGATGCCGGGGTATCCGTCGATGGCGTGGGTCAGGTTGACCCGGATGTCGAGCGATCCCTCGGTGGTCGGCATGATGCCGAGTTCCCGGGCGGCCATGATGATCCACTGCCGCTGCTGCCGGTTACCGGCGCCGTACATCTTGAGGGTCTTGGCGCCGTAGTAATCGGAGTATCTGCGCAGCACATTGCGGGCGTGATCCAGGTCGCGGATCCGTTCGCCGCTGAACACGCCTGGCCCTGTGTGATAAATCCGGGGCCCGATCATCTCCCCGGTTTCGACCCGATCCTGATAGGTCAGGACGTCGGTAACGGCGGTCTGCGGGTCGCGGGTCGTCGTCGTGCCGTAGGCCAGCGTCGCGAGATACTGCCAGACCTGATTGCTGTGCACATTGGGCACCAGCCACTGCGGGTGATAGTGGACGTCGACGAAGCCCGGGATGATCGTCTTGCCGGTGACGTCGATTTCGCGGGCGCCCGAGGGGATGGTGACCTGACCGCGCGGTCCGATGGCGACGATCCGGTTGTCGCGCACCACGATGTCCGCGTTGTCGATGATCTCCTTGCCCTTCATGGTCACGGCTCGACCACCGCGCAGCACCGCGACCCCGCGTGGCGTGTCGCGCGAAATGGCTACCAGGATGCGATGCTCATCCGGCTGGTAGCCGGCCTTGGCCGCCGCCTGCTGCCTGGTGGAATCCGCTTTCGCGCCGGTATCGGCCGGCGTGGGCGTTTGGCGGGCTGCGAGCTTGAGACTGTCGTCGACGGCGCGGGCCCGGGCCAGGTCATAGCGAAGGGCCGCGTTACCGATCGACCAGAAGATCGCCGTGCCGTCGTGGTTCCAGGTCGGGAACTGCGCCCCGATGTCGTTGAGTTTTTTGACTGGAACCGCCGCGTTGGCCGGCGAGGTCAGGGACACGGTCGGAATGGTTCCGCCCACCTGCGGGACCGTCACGAGATAGAGATCCATACCGACATAGGCCAAGGCCTGGTCGCCGGCTGGGGCCATGACCACCAGGCCGGCCGGTGGAGCAGGCGCGCCCGTTTCGGTCGGGTCCGGATGCAGGTGAAGTTGCGGATGGGCGGGCTCTGGATTCCCCGCCATGCGCAGCAAGGTTTCGAAATCCGGGGTGCTTCCGATCGGGCCGGTCGGCGCAGTCACCTTGAGGTGCGAGCGCTGGTCGGTGCCGTCCCAGCGGAACGAGACCAGGCCGTCCGCGGTACTGTAGGCGTAGATCCGATCGGCGTTACCGGCAAAGTGGGGCCGTCTCCGTCCTGCGCTCGGTGCGATGACCGTAACGGTTCCACCGGTTGCCGGAACCCAGACCAGGCTCGATGCGCCGCTGGCTCCGAGGAACGAGGAGGCGCCCAGATCCTGAAGGTCGCGGGTGGCGCGCTGCACCGCCACGATACGATCGTTAGGCGACCAGACCAGCTCATCGTAGGTGCCGGGCAGATCGCTCAGGCGGACGGCTTTGGCCTTGCCGCCGCGGACCACCGGCGCCCGCATCAGATGGCCACCCGCCGCGTCCGACCAGGTCGCAAAGGCGATGGCACTCCCGTCCGGCGCCCAGACCGGCGCGTTCTCGCCGATGTCCTGATCGGTCAGCCGCTGAGGCGTTCCGGACGGATAGTCGGCGACATAAATCCGGTCGAGCGCGGTAAAGGCAATCCGCTTCCCGTCGGGCGAGGGCTTGATGTCGCGAATCTGCCGGGCATGGAAGATCGTCGTGGTGTCGACCCGGTTGGTGAACTTGACCAGGGGGCCTACGTCGACCGAGACATCGGCACTGAACGGAATCTTGGTGGCGGGCCCGCCGTCGATACCCACGCGCCAGATCTCGCCGCCGTAGGAGACGATCACGGCGCGGTTGTCGGGCGTGAACGAGTAGCCGGGTAGCACGTCGAGCGAGGCGCGCGATTCCTGTTCGTCGCGCTGAACCGGATAGGCCAGCCAGCGCTCTTCGCCGGTGGCGAGGTCGCGGATCCGCAGGCCTGTCTCCGTCTTCTCCCGGGTGCCGTAGACCAGCCATTTCCCGTCGGACGACAAGGCCGGGCGGAAGGCCGAGCCGTAGCGCGAACTCATCCGGGTCTGGTGGCCGGTTTCCCGGTCGTAAACGCCCAGTTGGTACGCAGGGAAGACCACGTTGTAGCTGAAGTCGCCGGTGCGGGAAGCGTACCAGATATACCGGCCGTCATTGCCGAACGCGGCGCCCACCGTCTTGAGCGGCTGCGGGCCCGTGATGAGCGGGAGGCCGGTGCCGCCGTCGACATGGAAGAGCCAGAGTTTGGGCGGCCCGGCGGGGCCTCCGCTGGTGCGAGACGCGACGAGGTACTTCCCGTCGGGAGTCCACTCGGGAGAGAGGTAGGTGTTGGTGTTTCCCCTGGTGACCTGGATGGTATCGCGGCGGTCGAGTGACATGATCCAGAGGTTGTCGCCCCCGCTCCGATCGGAAACGAAGGCGATCCGCTTGCCGTCGGGACTGAACCGGGGCTGGGCATCGAACCCGAGCCCGCTGGTGATGCGGGTGGCCTTCCCGCCGGAGATGGGAAGGGTGTAGAGGTCGCCCAGCAGGTCGAAGACGATGGTCTGCCCATCCGGGCTCACGTCCAGGGACATCCACGAGCCCTGTGTCGTAGTGAATGCGGCCGTCCGCGCCGCCGAGAGCGGAAGATCGGGCTTTCGCGCCGTCGATTGCGCCGCGAGCGACGAAGCAAAGCAGGTTGCAGTAACGGCAACGGACCAGAGGCGAAGGGGCAAGCGAGTCATGATACTCCGGGAAACCGGAAATGCGATTGGGGTCGGGCGCCAGATAAAGCGCCCGGCTGGAAAAGGCGATACAATCCTTACGGTTCGAGACGGCAGATTGTTGAGCACTAGCAGGGGTGGAGGCCGATTCTCGGACGGCGCAGGGAAGACGGAGAGCATGTGAAGGGGCCCAATCTGATACTCCGATCGTTGCTCGCGACCGGAGGATTGCTTCTTTCGGCGGGGCTCCGTCACGAGTTCACGTCACGCGGAGGCGTGCGCGACGAATCCGCCATGATGCAGCTGATCGTCTCGGCGGTCGGGGTCACGGTTGGCGGTCTTCTGGCCGGGCTGTTCCTGCACTGGTGCTGGCCCCGAACCCGAAGCCGCGGAGCTGGCGCGCTCGTCGGCTGGGTCGCCACTGCTCTGTTTCTCGGCGCGGCCTGGTTTGCCCTGGGGCTCTGGTTCGAGTGGCCGCCGGTCTGGATGGCCATCGTGACCGGGGCCGGCGGTCTGCTGATCGGCGCGCCGATCGGGGCCTGGAATTGGCCGCCACGAGGTTCGGAGCGGTTGTCCAGCGCCGATCTGATCGTGGGGCGGGAGTAACGTCTGGATGCTCGCTCGGCCTCCGATCGCGGCGCCGGTGGCGCTGTCTTGACCACATTTCGGGAGCGCCATAGCTTGGCTTGGCCCGATCTACGTCCATCGGCTCGATGGCCGATCCTTCCTCCGAGGCCTCTGCGGGATGTCATCTGATTCGCCTCTGACCCCCGCCCGTCTGCAGGTCATCAAAGATCACTTTGAACGTGCCGTCGACCTTCCGGTCGATCAGCGAGCCGCCTTGCTCGACACGTTGCGAACCCGGGATGCCGAGCTGGCGGATGAGGTCCAGTCGCTGCTCGAGGCGCATGATCGGACCGGGCTCGATCCCGGCAGTCCGGTGGCGGATGCGTTACGGCTGGCGGCGACGGAAGCGGTAGATCCCTGGTCGGGTACCCGGGTGGGCGTTTACCAGGTGGTGCGGCGAATCGGCGTCGGCGGTATGGGCAGCGTCTACGAAGCCGCGCGGGCTGATGAGGCGTACCAGAAGCGGGTTGCGATCAAGTTTCTGCACCGATACACCGATGACGACGCCATCCGGCGACGGTTTCGGTCCGAGCGACAGATTCTCGCCAACCTGAATCATCCCAATATCGCGAGCCTGCTCGACGGAGGAGTCACCTCCGACGGCCAGCCGTACATCGTGATGGAGTACGTCGAGGGCGAGCCGATCACGCGCTGGGCCGATCAGCGAGGCCTTTCGGTGCGCGAGCGGCTGCTGCTCTTCCTGCAGGTCTGCCGGGCGGTGCAGTATGCGCACCAGAGCCTGGTGGTGCACCGCGATCTCAAGCCCGGCAACATCCTGGTTTCGGCCGAGGGCCAGGTCAAGCTGCTCGATTTCGGGATTGCCAAGCTGTTGGCTGCGGACGAAAGCTCCGACCTGCCGACTTTGACGGTGGCGGACGCGCGCGCCTACACCCCTGACTATGCCTCGCCGGAGCAGGTGCTGGGCCATCCGGTGGGAACCCGCTCGGACGTGTACGCGCTGGGCGTGGTGCTGTTCGAATTGCTGACCGGACGCCGGCCCTTCGATCTGCGCGGTAAGGGCGCCGTCGAAATCGAGCGCCTGGTCTCCGAAACGGCGCCGTCGAAGCCGAGCACCGTGCTGGTCGAGTCGCGGGCCCAGACGCTTGGTGAGCGTTCGTCACGCCGCGCTCGGGCCAGGCTCGAAGGGGATCTGGACGCCATCGTGCTGACGGCACTTCGCAAGGAGCCCGAACGTCGCTACGGCTCGGTCGAGGTGCTGGCGGGAGACATCGGTCACTACCTCGATGGCCTTCCGGTGACCGCGCGGCCGGATAGCTTCGGCTACCGGCTGCGCAAACTGGTGCGTCGGCATCGGGCCGAGGCGGCGGCGTTTGGTCTGGCGGTCCTTTTCCTGGTGGTCGGTCTGATTACGACCGCACTCAAGGCGCGTGAGGCCGAGCGCGAGCGCGCGCTGGTGACGGAAGTGAAAGGATTTCTGACTACCATGCTGGTGGCCGCGAATCCTGCATCGCTGGGTCGCGACGTGACGATGCGCGCGGTGCTCGATAGCGCGGCCGTCCGGGCCGATACGCTGAGGCAGCGCCCCGAACTCGAGGCGGAAATCCGCGGCATCATCGGCGGCACCTACCTCGGCCTGGGCGAGTTCACCGCGGCGGAGCGCCAGTTTAGTGATGCGCTTGCTGCGCGTCAGCGCGTCGTGCCGTCGCAGCCTCGTGAGACGGCGCTGGCGATGGTTCAGGTCGCAGCCGCCTTGGAATTGCAGGGGCGTATCGGAGAGGCCGACTCGGTTCACCGGGTCGCGCTGGCGCTCTATCCGCTCGACCGTGACGAAGGCCTCGCCGCCGCCAACTATGCAGACAGTCGAGGCCGGATCCTGATGCGGCTCGGCAAGGCGGACGAAGCGTTGCCACTGATGGCCCGTGCGCTCGAACTCTATCAGCGTTACGCTCCCGGGAACGACTCGGTCCACGCGTACGCGTACGCCAATCTTGGCGTCGTGCACGGCGAACTCGGCTACGATGCCCGGGCGGAGAGCCTGCTCGTGATTGCGGTGGAGACGGCGCGCCGCGCGCACGGTGAGGTCCATCCGCTGGTGGCCTCCATCCTCTCTCCGCTGGCGTCGATGCGGGAGCGCACCGCGCCGTTCGAGCTGGCCGACTCGACCTTTCGCGCCACCATCGAGATGCGGCGTCAGTTGCTCGGCACCGAGCATCCCGAGTATGCCTGGACCCTGTACACCTATGCCGATTTCCTGCTTCGCGCCGGGCGCTACCCGGATGCGGCGCGCCTGGCTCGTGAGGTAGTGGCGCTTCGACACCGCTCGCTCGGCGATGCACATCCGATGGTTGCCGCGTCGATGACCGTGCTGGGGCGCGCCCTCGATCGGCTCGACTCGCTGGCGGTTGGCGAGCGGTGGTTGCGGGAGAGTCTGGCGCTCCGGAAAACGCATCTGCCCGAGAATCACTGGCTGATCGCGTCGACCGAGAGCATGCTGGGCGAACATATGACGCGAGTGGGCCGGTATGCGGACGCCGAGGAACGGCTCCTGGCCAGCGAGCGGCGCCTGGTCGACCTGCGCGGTGAAACCGCGCCGATCGTGGTCGATGCCCGGGCTCGGCTGGTGGACCTGTATCAGGCGTGGGGAAAGCCGGACTTGGCGGCCGAGTGGCAGGCCAAGCGCGACCGGTCGGCCAAAGGCCCGGAGGCGTAGCGCCTGGCCTCGCGCCAGCTGCTACGCATCGAGAATGCAGTATACCGAACACGCCGCTCCGCCGCCGCTCGATGGCCTGATCCGCTGCTTCTGGTTCGTGCGCGGCCAGGCAGGGGACGGCGCTCCGCAGCCGGTCGTGGCGGACGGCCGTCTCGAGATCGTGCTTCACCTGGCGGATCCCTTCTGTCGGTGCGCCGCGGACGGATCGACCGAGGTCCAGGGGCGTGTCCTGCTTGCCGGGCAGATGACGGCTCCGCTCTGGCTCCGTCCCGCGGGTGTCGTCGATGTGGTGGGGATTCGCTTTCGGACCGCGGCCGCCGCGTCGTTTCTCCGGACGCCGCTGATCGAGTTGACCGATCGGGTCGAGGCATTGGCCGATTGTGATCGATCGCTCGCGACCGCGTTGACGGCCGCGGCGGAGCGCGAAACGGCCGTCGATGCGCGGGTGGCTGCTTTGTCTGCCGTGCTTCGCCGCGCCTGGCGTGCAACGCCGGATCCCCTGGCGCTGGCGGCGGTCCGCGCATTCGATCGAAGCCGAGCGCCGAATGTTGCGGAGTTGGCGCGAGAGCTGGTGGTGAGCCCCCGGACGCTCGAACGGCGGGTGGCGCAAAGCCTCGGTCTCGCGCCGGCGCCGCTGCGCCGGGTGCTGCGCTTCCGACGGGCCTTTCAGCTGCTGGAGGGCTGCTCACCCGGTAGCTGGGGCCGAGTGGCTGCGGCGAGCGGGTACTACGATCAGGCGCATCTGATCCGCGAGTTTCGCCGCTTTGCCGGTGCCGCGCCGCAGCAGTTCTTCGGCGGCGTATCCGATCTGGCCCGATCCTTCATGGGCGGCGAGGGCGACCGGTAAGCCGGCGCCGTGTCGCGTTTATGCAAGACGCCGGCTGATCCGGGCTCTATCATGGTGCCCCACGTTGCGATCCGAGGGGGATTGATGAGAGAACGACGCGGTCTTCGATGGGCGGCGGTAGTGGCGGTTGCCGCCTGCGCACCAGTTGGGCAGCTCGTGGCGCAGGACGATCCGTTGGCCAGGATCGGATGGCTGGCCGGATGCTGGGAGGCGCGGGCCGGCAACCGGGTTTCGACGGAAACCTGGATGGTGCCGTCCGGTGGGATGATGGTGGGCGGCGGTCGGACCGTGGTGGGTGGTGTCGCCCGCTCGTTCGAGCACCTCCGGATCCGGGTCGACGGCACTCGGCTCGTGTACGAGGCAATTCCTTCGGGGCAGCGGGAGACGGCTTTTCCGTCGACTCATCTGTCGGACACGCTGCTCGTCTTCGAGAATCCCGATCACGATTTTCCGCAGCGGATTGCCTATCGTCGAGTGAGTGCCGACTCGATCTTGGCCCGGGTCGAGGGTCCGGCAGCGGGCGGTGGTACTCGAGGGTTCAGCGTGCCGATGGCCCGAACCGGATGTACCGTGGCCGCGCGGCGTGCCGGCCCGAGGGCGCCGGGAAAGTCCGTGCTCCTTGCGTAACGCCGGCGAGCGAGAGATATCCCATAGGAGCGCCGCCGGCGCTGGCGGCTAGGCTGCCGGTTTGCACAGAGCCTACGGGAGTTCGATCATGCGCCTTGCCCTTGCTGGTTTCATGCTGGTAGCGATGGTCGGCGTGTCCGGTTGCTCTGCAGGTTCGGTGCCGGATGGGGCATCCGACCCGGCGGCAGTTGCATCGACTGCGACCGGCCGAGCCGCCGGGTCGCCCTCGTTCGTCAATCGGGTCTGGCAGGTGGCCGAGTCGAAGCAGGTTGCGCCTGGGTCAGTCCGGGTGTTTCTGGGAGATGGCACCCTGGTGATGACGTCGGCGAATGCGACGCCCGCTTTCGGGCAGTGGCGGTTGCAGGGGCGCCGTCTCATCATCATCGAAGAGGGCATCGAGTACCCCACCGATGTGATCGAACTTACTGATGTCGAGTTCCGGATCCGGATGCACAGCCCGGGGGAGCCGGTCGAGATGCGCCTCGTTCCCGCCGATTACCCGCCCTGGCCTGGCGATAGTTCGAGCCCCACGAACAGGTAGAAAGGACCGAGCCTCTGATGCAACGGATTCGGACAGCGGCCGCTGCCGTGGCGATGGCCGTACTCGTCGGCGCCTGCAGTGCCAAGCCGCCAGTCAACGAGTGGGTCGTGATCGATCCGCCGCCGGATGGGGCTGGGCAGGCCGTCACGATCCTCGGTACGGTCCGCCATCTCGATCTCGAAGGCGGCCTGTATGTAATCAGCAGTGTGGAGGGGACCAACTACAACCCGACCAATCTGCCGGCCGCCTTTCGTGTCGATGGTAGGGCCGTCGAAGCGGAGGGGTATCAGCGGGACGACATGGCGTCGATCGCCATGGTGGGGCCGATCGTCGATATCGTGCGGGTTCGCGATCGACCGGAAGACGCGCCCCGCCCCTGATCCGGGTCCTATGGCCGCTAGGTGGTGGCTCGGCTGCGGTCCAGTTCGAGCCAGTTGGCGACCAGCGTGGCCGCCACCACGACGGTTACCAGGGCAACACCCGGCACCAGTCCCACCCACGGCGCATTCACGACGGTATCCCGCCCCGAAGCGATCAGCGTGCCCCACGAGCTGACCGGGGGCTGAACGCCGAGTCCCAGGAAGGAAAGCCCGGCTTCGAGGGTAATGGCGTTGCCGATGCCGAGCGTGGCAGCCGCCAGCAGCGGCGACGCGGCGTTAGGCAGCACGTGCCGGGCAAAGACGCGTGCGCGGCTGGCGCCAAGAGCCCGGGCACTTTCCGTATAGGGGCGGCCGAGCTGGACCAGCGCCTCGCTGTAGGTAAGGCGGGCAACCGGCATCCAGCCGGTGAAGCCGAGAGCCAGGACGACCAGCGTGGCACTGGGCTGCCACAGGGCCGCCAGCAGCAGCAGAATGACCACGCGGGGCAGCGCCAGGGCAAAGTCGGTCGCGCCCAGGACGAGCTTGGCTGGCCAGCCGCGCAGCAGCGCAGCAAGCCCGCCCATCACGATCCCAACCACCAGCGATACCGCCGTGGCCAGTACCGCGACCAGCAGCGATATCCGCGCCCCGTGCACCAGCCGGCTCCAGACATCTCGGCCCAGACGGTCGGTGCCGAAGAGATGGAAGACGCCGAACTGGTCGACGGTCAACGGCGCCAGGAATCGGGTCGCCACCACGTCGGATACGTCCGAAGGGCCTACCGGCGCTAGCCAGGGCGCCAGGAGCGCACCGGCGACGAAGACCGCGAGAATCGCGGTTCCGATTCGGGCACCCGTCGTCATCGCCGTGTCCTGGGGTCGACCCGGTGCAGCAGGACTTCCGCGGCGACGCTGCCCAGCACGACCATGATGGCGCTGATGGTGGTCGCCCCCATCACCACCGGATAGTCGCGGGCCTGGACAGCCTGGATCAGGACCGACCCGACGCCGGGCCAGGCAAAGACGCCCTCGACGAACACGGCGCCCGAAAACAGGGCCGGCAGGGAAAGGCCGAGCAGCGTCACGACCGGGATCAGCCCGTTGCGCAGGTGGTGACGGAACAGCACCCGCCAGAAGCCGGCCCCCTTGGCGCGCGCGAGGGTCAGGTACGGTTCCGTGGCGACGGTGCGAAGGGTTCCGCGCGTGTATCGGGCCGTGGTTCCGATCCCGATCAGCGTCAGCGTGGCAAGCGGAAGCGCCAGGTGGTTGAGCCGGTCCGCCAGGCGTGCACCCGGGGTCAGGAAGTCGGCGTCGAGCCCGGCGGCGCCGAAGGCAGGCAGCCAGCCCAGGGCGTAGGTAAAGATCATGATCAGGACAAAGGCGAGCCAGTAACCCGGCAGCGCGGCCAGGACGATCGACACCCCGGACCAGAAGCCGTCGACGGCGCGCCGGGTCGTCGTCGCCTGCAGCGCTGCGACGGCAATCCCGATCAGGTAGCTGAGCAGAATGGAGAGGCCGACCAGGATGGCGGTGGCCGGCCAGGCTTCTCGGATCATCTGTCCGACCGGGCGGCCGGTGGCGAGGCTGGTGCCGAAGTCGGCGCGGATGGCGCGTCCGACCCATCGGATGTATTGCTCTCCGACCGGCTGATCCAGCCCCATCGAGCTGCGCACAGCCGCCAACTCGGCCGGCGTTGCATTGGGGCCGAGCAGGTAGGCAACCGGATCTCCCGGCGCGGCCCTGAGCAGGACGAATGTCAGCGTCACGACGCCCAGCACGACGAGCGGGGCGCGGATCATGCCGAACTGGAAGCCTCGCGGCATAAAGGAATCTAAATTCAATCCGTGCCAAGCCGCCCGGTTCTGTTGCTTGCCGTTCTGGCCGCGCTCCTTTCGGGGTGCGGCTCCTCCGAGCCACGCCGTCCGGGGACGGTCATCATGGCGTCCGGGGCCGATCTCCAGAGCATGAATGCGGTAGTCACCAGCCATCCGTTTGCCCGACAGGTGCAGCGGTATGCGCTACTGACCACGCTGGTCCGCTACGACAGCGCCATGGCGGTCGAGCCCTATCTGGCGCGCCGCTGGCAGTGGTCGGCGGGCGGGACCATGCTGACCTTGTTCCTCTATCCCCACCTCAAGTGGCACGACGGGCAGCCCACGACTGCGAACGATGCCGCATTTACGCTCATGCTGGCGCAGGACTCGACCACCGGGTACCCGCGGAGGAACGATCTCCGCGACCTGATTGACGCCGTGGCGCTCGACGACACCACGCTGTCGCTGCAGTTCCATCGCCGGCAGAGCCAGATCCCGGACGTCCTGACCGACCTGGCGATTCTGCCGGAGCACCTGCTGTCCGGAACGCTGCCGGCCGAAATGCGCCGTGCCGACTGGAATCGGCGCCCGATCGGCAATGGTCCGTTCCGGTTCGTGCGTCACGAACCCAACCGGCGTTGGGTTTTCGAGGCCAATCCCGGGTTTCCTCCCGCGCTGGGTGGCCGGCCGGGAATCGATCGCCTGGTGGTGGCCGTAGTCGACGAACCGATGACCAAGCTGGCCGCGCTCACCTCGACGGAGCTGGACTTTGCCGGGATCCAGCCAGCCCATGCCGAGTTCGTGCGCCGGAATCCCGAACTCACGGTGCTGGACTATCCGCTCCTCTTCAGTCAGGCACTGGTTTTCAATACTCGGCGCGCGCCCTTCGATCGGGTCGAGGTCCGGCGCGCCATCGCCATGGCGGTCGACCGGCTGGCCATCGTCGCCGGCTACACCTTCGGATTTGCGACGCCCGCTGCGGGTCCGCTGCCGCCGGAACTCGATCCGGACCAGGTGCCCGCCATGTACGCCCCGGGTCGTGCCCGGGTGCTGCTGGGCGACACGCTCCGGTTCGAGCTGCTGACGGTGGGTAGTGGTGAGGCGGCGCTGGAGCAGCTGGTCCAGCAGCAGCTGGGTCGGATCCAGATACAGGTGACCATTCGGCAGCTGGAACTGGCCACCTTTCTCGAACGGGTCCAAGGGGCGCGTGACTTCGACGCGGCCATGATGGGTATTTCCGGCGATCTGCAACTGGGCTACCTTCGATCGCTGCTCGACCTTTCCGGTGTGGCCGCCGTCGGTGACGGCATCGCCCTGCTGCCGACCTACGGCGATTCAGTGCCTGCCACCTTCCTCTATCATGCGCGCGGAGTCCAGGGGATGAACCGAAGGATTACCGGAGTCAGAATGGATCTGCGAGGCGAACTCGCAACGCTGCTGCAATGGCGGGTTCGATGACGATTCGAAGCTCGGCGCCGGTGCGGCTCGATTTCGCGGGCGGCTGGACGGACGTGGCCCCGTTTACCGATCAGGAGCGGGGCGCGGTGGTCAATGCCGCCATCGAGCTGCGCGCCGAGGTTACGCTGGAACTCGGTGGCGACAGCTTCCGCCTGGAGTCGGCGGAAACCGGCCGCTCGATCGAGATCCCGAACATGGCGACCCTGACACCGAACGGCGATCTCGATCTGCTCAAGGCGGCGATTCGGATGTACCGGCCCGGTCCCTGCCGATTGGAGACGCGATCCGAGGCCCCCCCGGGCTCGGGGCTGGGCAGTTCCGGAGCGATGGACGTGGCGCTGGTGGCGGCGCTGGAACGCGCGGCGGGCCGTATCCCCACCAGTGCCGAGCTGGCGCACCGCGCTTGGGACCTGGAAGCGCGGCAGCTGGGCATACCCGGTGGAAAGCAGGATCAGTTTGCAGCTGCCCTGGGCGGGTTCCATCACCTGACCTTTACGGGCGACGATGTCGAGGCCGTGCCGATCGTGCTGCCGGTCGGCTTTCCCGACCGGCTGGCCGAGTCGATCCTGCTCTGCTACACCGGGGAACCGCGGCTCTCGGGTCGGACCATCGCGCGCGTCATGTCACGCTACGCGGCCGGCGACGCCCGGATCGTGGGCGCCCTGCGTGAGATGGTCGACCTGGCCGACCGGCTGGTGCCTGTGCTGCAGCAGGGAGACCTGGGCGAGTTGGCTCGTCTGGTCGATCGCAACTGGACTTTACAGCAGGAACTGGATGACGCGATGTGTACCGATTCGATGGCTGCGCTGGAGCGAGCCATGAAGAACGCGGGCGCTCTGGGTGGCAAAGCCGCGGGGTCCGGTGCGGGAGGGACCATGTTCTTTGTGTTCGAAGATCCAGAGGCTGCTGCAGCCGCCCGCGCGTCGGTCCAGGGAGTTACTTATTTGCCTGTCAGCTGGGCAGCCGAAGGAGTACGGGTGTGGTAACGATCGAAACGCTCGAGGCGCGCCGCGCCCTGGCCGAGTCCGGTGATCTCGCGGCGCTCATGGCGCGGCTGGTGGAGCGGGCAGCGCCGCTGATCGAACGCTTGCCGCCCCTGCCCGAGGTCAAGGCGACGATGTCGGTTTCCGGCGGCGTGCATCCGGAAACGGGCGAACAGCTCGAGTTCGATCCCTACCGTCCGCATGAGCACCGGGCCTTCGGGTCCGGCCGCGTCACCACCGGCGAGCGGCATCACGCCCATTGGGCCCGGGCCCAGCATCTCTGGGCCGCAGAACGCGCTGCGCATCTGGCAACGGTCGCCGCCTTTACGGATCACGAGAAGGCGGCGGATCGCGCTCGGGAGCTGCTGGCCTACTACTTCGAGCGCTACCACGCCTTTCCCAACCGCGACAACGTGCTCGGCCCCAGTCACCTGTTCTTCTCGACCTACCTCGAGTCGATCTGGGTGCTCAACTATCTCGCGGCCGCATTCATCCTCCGCGAAAAGGGCTGGCTCAGCGACGAGGAGATCGAGGCGGTCGGGGCGATTGCCGACGAAGCGGCCCAGCTGATCGGTGAGTTCGACGAGGGAGCCAGCAATCGTCAGGTCTGGAACAGCGCCGCGCTGGCGGCCATTGCCGCCTGGTTCGGCGACGAAGAGCTGGCCCAAACCGCCATCACCGGACGCACCGGCCTGCTGGGCCACCTGACCGACGGCTTCGGTGATGACGGGATGTGGGCCGAAGGAGAGAACTACCATCTCTTTGCCGTACGGGGGTTACTGACCGGTCTCTTTTGGGCCCAGGTGCTCGGCGCCGATCTCCTCGAGGATCCGCGGCTGCGCGGTCAGCTTGGCCGTGTCTTGATGGCGCCCGCTGCCACGGCCTTGCCCGATTTCACCTTTCCCGCCCGCAAGGATTCGCGCTTCGGCGTGTCATTGGCGCACCCGGCCTATCTCGAGTGCTGGGAAATGGGACTTGCCCTGCTTGGTGAGGATGCTCCCGAGGAGCTCCCCTCCTGGCTGGCAACGCTCTATGGCCTGCCGCGCAGCGCGGCGCTCACCTACGACGCCTATCTGCACGATGCGGGCGAATCCGGTCGCGCTGCAACGGAACGCGCCGACCTGTCGTGGTGGATGCTGTGGGGCATGGCGCCTGAGCTGCCGTCGGCGCAGACATCCCATGCGCCGGCAAGTGCATTGCTGCGCCAGCAGGGCGTCGCGGTGCTCCGTCACGGTTCCCGCCACCTGGCGCTCGAGTGCGGTCGATTCGCGGGAGGGCACGATCACCCGGATCGGCTTCATCTCACGCTCCATTCTGACGGAGTACACTGGCTGGCCGATCCCGGGACCGGATCCTACGTCAGCCGAGATCTGTTCTGGTACCGCTCGACGCTGGCTCACAACGCTCCGATGCTGGATGGCGCTTCGCAGACATCGGGCGACGCTCGCTGCCTGGCTTTCGAAGACAAGGGCGACTGGGGCTGGGTCGCCGCCGAGTATGGGTCGCTGCGGCGCACGATCGTGTCGGGCCCCGAGTGGGTGCTCGACCTGGTCGACCTCGATGGAACGGTCGAACGGGATCTCTGGTTGCCGTGGCATCTCGACGGTGAGGTCTCGGTGGAGACGCCGGGACATTGGGAGCCGATCGAATGGCAGCACGAGTTCGTGCGCAGCGCCGAGCGACTGATCGTACCCGGCGGCACCGATGTGATACTCTCCGCGGTGCAGGGCGGTCGAACGCTCCGGCTTCATCTGGTCGGCAGTGAGGTCGTTCGGGCGACAGCACCCGGTCGTCCGGGTGAACCGGAACGAGTGTTCTACCTGGCGCGGACCCGTGGCACCACGGCGCGGCTGGCCGCCGTGATCGATCTGGTCGGCAGCGTGAGTGAAGTGCGAGTTGGCGTCGATCGGGTTGCCGTGGCCCAGCCGGCGGGAACCACGACGGTGCGTCTCGCATCGGGTTCGATCACGATCGAGTCCCCGGGCGGCGGGATCACTTTGGGTGGCGCTGTGTCGGTCCCGCCGGCTGCGAAGCCGCTGATGGCGCAACGGCCGCTTCGCGCCGAGGGGTACGTGATCCTGGTCGATGCGGCTCCGGCGGTCGATGGAACGCTGGATGGCTTCGACACCAGCGCGCCGCTCGAGATGGGCGATGAGGGGCACTACTTCCGCAGCGAGGAGCCGTACCAGGATCCCGAGCAGTTCAGCGCGACGGCGTACGTCAACACCGATCTGAATCAGCTCTATCTTGCGGTGGTGGTGACGAAGCCGGACTTTCTGGTTCGCGGTGCCGATGCGCCGCCGCTCGATCTCGACAACGAGCAGGACGACATCCATTCCGAGGGGGTCCAGGTTTACTACCGCACCTCGAGCGGCGAGGCGCGAGCGTATCTGATTCGGCCGACCGAGACGGGCGGGATCATTGCCCGGGCCATTCCCGGTTCGCCTTCGGAGCTGGTAGCTCTATCGGGTGGTTCCATGCGCACCGATGACGGGTATGTGCTAACCGTCGCGCTGCCCTGCGACGGATTGAGTGCGGCTCCGGATCGTTCGACCATGACGTTCGATGTCTGCATCAACGAGATGCGCGAGGAGCGGGTTCGACGCGCGGGGCAGCTTGCCTGGGGCGGTGGCGGTGGCTGGATCTATCTGCGTGGCGACCGGCGCGCCGATACGTCGTGGGGTTTGTTGAGCCTGGCGTGACGCGGCTTGCGGGCGGCACCTCGACGGGGAGCAAGCGACCCGACGTCCTGTACGGGGCCGATGTACCCGATGACGTGCCGATCCGGATGCTCCGAAGTCAGGGCGCGCAGGTCGTGGCCGAGGATGGCCGGGCGTATCTCGACTTCCTGGCGGCGCTCGGCGCGGTGACGCTCGGTTACGCCCATCCGGCCGTGGTGGCAGCCGCGCATGATGCGGTATCACGCGGGGTGGTCGGATCGCTGGCGCCGCGTGAAGAAGAGGCGTTGGCGGCCCGCCTGGTCGAGCTGATTCCCTGGCTGGAGCAGGTTCGCTTTCTCAAGACGGGCGCTGAAGCTGTCGCGGCGGCCGTTCGCCTGGCGCGGACTGCCACCGGCCGCGATCTGGTGCTGGGTGTCGGATACCATGGGTGGCTCGACACGACCAGCGACGCGGCCGGTGTTCCGGCAGGTGTGCAACGTGATTTTCGCCGGCTTCCCTTCGATGACTCGGAGGCGGCGCGACATCTCATTCGGGAGGGCGGCGATGCCCTGGCAGCGGTGGTCGTCGAGCCGGTCGTGGATCGGGCTCCGTCGGTCGAGTGGCTTCGAGTCCTTCGCGACGAAACGGCTCGGGTTGGAGCCGTCCTCGTCTTCGATGAAATCAAAACGGGATTTCGGATCGCGCTGGGAGGGGCAGCCGAACGATGGGGCGTCGTTCCGGACCTGGCCGTCTACGGGAAAGCCCTTGGCAACGGATTCCCACTCGCCGCGGTGGCAGGCGCCCGGCGCCTCATGGATCAGGTCGGGCGCACCTGGATCTCATCGACCCTGGCGACCGAGTTCGTCGCCCTCGCGGCAGCACGAGCGGCCCTGGACGAGACTGTCCGAGTTGGGCTGCCGTCGATCCTCGGCCGGTTGGGCCAGCGTCTCCATGACGGGCTTACGGCCATCGCGGCGCGGCATTCCCGTCTGGTAGCCGGGGTCAACGGCATTCCGGAGATGTGTTATCTCGCCTATCGGGACCCCGCCGTCGGAGCGGCGGTGAGCATCGAAATGGCACGCCGAGGCATCCTGTTCAAGCGGACGGCCTACAACTTCGTCACGCTGGCGCACACCGATGCCGACATCGATCATGGTCTGGCGACGGTTGCGGCGATTCTGGACGAACGGTCGGGTTGACGAGGGACAGCCATGCTGATCGATGTCCACGCGCACTTCTACCATCGGGAGTCGGGGCGGCTCGACGGTCCGGCACGCAACGCGAGCCGCCTGGCCGCCGGTGATCGCATCGGGGTGACCTGGCACGTTGCATCCGTTCTGGGCAGCTGGGGACACACCTCGCCCACCTACTTCCCGTCGCGGGACGATCTCGGTGTGGCCAATGATTTCCTGCTCGACCTGACCCGGGCCCATCCGACCAGAATCAAGGGGTATGTCTGTCTCAATCCGAACTATTCGGAGCATGCTCTGGCTGAAATCGACCGCTGCGCGGCTGCCGGGATGATCGGCATCAAGCTCGCGGCCAGCCGGCGGGCCGACGATCCGCTGCTCGATCCGATCGCAGCTGATGCGGCGCACCGCGGTCTGCCGATCCTGCACCACATCTGGCAGAATCGCCGTCGTGACTGGCCCGGACAGGAGGCGTCGGATGCCAGTGAGCTGGCTCGCCTTGCGCGGCGTCATCCCGGTGCAGCCTTCATTCTGGCCCATATCGGCGGCGGGGGAGACTGGCTGCACAGCTTGCATGCGGTGCGTTCGGTATCCAATATCTTCGTCGATCTGTCCGGCAGTGGCGTCGATGGCGGGATGCTCGAGGCCTGTGTCCGCACGGTCGGGACGGGCCGCTTGCTCTGGGGGGGGGACCTGACTCTGTGTACCGGCTGGGCCAAGTTTCGATACCTCCAGCATCTGCTGCCTCCCGATCAGGTGGAGCAGGTCGGGTGGCGCAATGCGGCCGGTATCTTTCCGTCCGGTAGCTTCGGAGTCTGACGCATGAGGATCGACGTCAACGCCTTTGTCGGACACTACCCGTTCCGGCGCCTCGACGGCGGCGCGCCGGAGCAAATGCTTGCGGCAATGGACCGGGTGGCGATCGACGAGGCCTGGATCGGCAACCTGCCGGCCGTTTTCTGGCGCGATCCGACCGAGGGCAACGAAACGCTTTTTCGTATTGCGGCTGCGCACAGTCGCCTCAAGCCGGTTCCTGCCGCCCATCCCGGTCTCGACGGCTGGCGGGAAATTCTGGTCGAGGCTCGCGATCGTGGCGCTCCGGCGGTGCGCGTCGATCCGCTGTTCTATGGAATCTCGCCGCTCGGTGCGGAAATGGCGGCGCTGGTGACGGAGGCCGGCCGTCTTGATCTGCCGATCATTTTGGCGGTGAAACTGGAGGATGGCCGTCAGCGGCACCCCAACGACGGCAGTTCAGACCTCACCTCGGCGATGATCAGGGGGCTGCTCCGATCAGACGATCGCGTCCGTTTCATCGTTACGCACGCCGACCGGGACTGCGTCGAACAGGTGCATTACGGATCGACCCCGGATGAGGCCGGGCGAGTGCTCTGGGATATCTGCTGGCTCTGGGGGCCGCCACAGGATGATCTCGAGCACCTGGTGCGGACGCTTGGCGCGGATCGGTTCTGCTTCGGCACCGGGATGCCCCTCAGGATTCCCGAGTCGAGTCTGGCTAAACTGGAGTTGCTGGAGGTTTCCCGTGAAGTACGCCAGGCCATCGAAGGGGGTAATGCTCGGCGCTTTCAGCGTCAGTGATCGAGCCAGCGGTCGAGATGCTCCGCGACGAACGCATCGTCGTTGAGGAACGGATACGTCGCGAGCACCCGATCGATCTCGCGGCTCTGGCCGGGTGACAGACGCTCCCGGCTGTCGAGACATCGGATGTTGTCGAGGAGCCCCTGTCGGCGCAGTACCTCGTGGATTCCCGGAATGCAGCCCCGATAGCCGTTGGCTGCGTCGAAAATGGCTCCGTTGGCATCCGTAGTTGCCGCAGTGAGTGCCAGGATGTCGGTCGGTACGCTGTCGCCGGCTTCGCGGCACCGCTTCACCAGCTGCACTGCCTTGCGGGTCCAGAAGGCCCAGTGACCCAGCAGTCCGCCCGACATGCGGATCGTGGTCCACTGGCCCTGATCGTCGCGAAGCCAGTAGGGCGTCGTCAGGTCGGTGACGATGGCGTCGTCGTTCCCGGTGTACAGCGCGATTTCCCGGCTGCGGCCCGACTCGGCCACCGCCCGTACTACATCGATCGTGGCGTACCGATCGAACGGGGCCACCTTGATGGCAACCACGGCCTCGAGCTCCGCAAAGCGGCGCCAGAATCTATAGCTCAGCTGGCGACCGCCGACCGCCGGTTGCAGATAGAACCCGACAATCGGAAGCACCTCGCCGACGACTCGGGCGTGCCGGATCAATGCCGTATCGGTCCAGTCGCCGAGCCCGCCCAGACTGAGCAGCACGGCGTCGTAGCCGAGCGTTCGGGCCACGGTAGCTTCGTGGACGGCTTGACGGGTATTCCCCACCACGCCGGCAATGCCGGTGAAGCGACCGCTCTGCTTCCGGCGACGGATCACATCGGCGGCCAGCGAAAGAACCGGACCGTAGAGATTGATGCCGCTCTTCCGAATGGCGAACTGGGTGGTGTGAACGCCGACGGCAACGCCCGCGGCTCCGGCATCGGCGTAGTATCGCGTCAGGGCCAGCTGGCGTCGTTCGTCGAGCTTGCCGGTGCGGGTCAGCGCAAGGGGATGGGCCGGAATCACGCCACCTTCCAGTAATGCGGTGCGCACTGCGGTCACCCGTTCTTGAATAACCATCGCATCAAAATGCTCCCTTTCGTTCTTCGTAACGCGTCGGCTTGCCGAGCGAGCGCCCGCCGGCGTCGACCCACCCAGCAACACGGTCAACCATCGTGTCGACGTCTACAGGGGGCGACCCAAACACACGTTCCATCAGTGTCGCATTCGACAACAGCGCCGTCGCCTCCTCGGCGCCCTCGAAGACAGGATCGATTTTCCACCTGGCGCCGAAGTGCTCAGCCAACGAGCGGACCGAAACCGCCGGACGTCCCGTGACGTTCAGCACGAACGGGGGTGACGCAGCATGTTCGAGCGCGCGCAGGGCAATCGCGTTGGCGTCGCGCTGCCAGATCAGGTTGACGCGACCCATGGCGAGGTCGATCGCCTCGCGCCGCCGGATCCGGTCTGCGATATCGCGCAGCACGCCGTAGCGCGGCTCGATGGCGTAATTGATCCGCAAGATGGCTACCCGGGTGCCGTACCTCTCGCCAGCATACTCGAAAATCCGCTCACGCGCGAGCGCGGATTGGGCGTACTCGCCGATGGGCCCGACCGGGTCGGCTTCGGTCGGTCCTTCGCTGGTGGCCGGCCAGAACGGGTAGACGTTGCCGGTCGAGAAGACCACCAGTCGGGCGTCGCGATAGCGCTGCGCGACCAGCCCGGGGAGCAGGGCGTTAATAGCCCAGGTGCGCGCGGTGTCGCCCGTGGTGCCGAACTTCTGGCCCGCCATGAAGATGACGTTGGGTGCGTCCGGCAACTCGGCCAGTCGCTCAGGGTCCAGCAGGTCGGCCGTAATGCATCGAGCGCCCGCGGCTTCGATCGCAAGTCGTGTGTCGGGGTTGCTGAACCGCGCTACCGCAATGATGCGCCGGTTGCCGCCCGCGGCCTTCGAGGCCCGAACTGCCAGCTGCGCTAGTGTGGGCCCCATCTTTCCGCCGGCGCCCAGGATCACGATATCGCCCGGCGTCCGGCGCATCGCATCGATCAGTGCGGGGGTCGGCTCAGACAGATCCAGCTCGAGCGCGGTTTCATCGGCCATCGGAGAACGATAGTCGCTCCTCCGGGCGCGATGTAGATTGGACGGACTTCAAGGAGATTCCCCCATGCGTCACGTTCGAGTTCTCTGCTCCCTCGCAGTGGGAGGTGTCATGCTGCTCGCCGATTCGACCGATGCCATGGCCCAGGCGCGCAAGCCGTCGCTGGCCGGCCGGTCGACCGTTTACGTCCCCAACGGTGCGGTGGCCACCAGCCAACCGCTGGCGACGGCAGCGGGGCTCGCGGTCCTCGAACGTGGCGGCAACGCGATCGACGCAGCGGTCACGGCCGCAGCCGTCCTGACGGTGGTCGAGCCGATGATGACCGGCGCGGGCGGCGACCTGTTTGCGCTGTACTGGTCGGCCAAGGAGGGACGCCTCGTCGGACTCAACGCCAGCGGGCGCTCGGGGTCGCTGGCGTCCCGCAAGACGATGCTGGATCGTGGCCGCAAGGCGATGCCGACATCGGGCGCCGAACTGGTGACCGTGCCCGGGGCGCTGGCCGGTTGGCACGACCTCCTCGCAAAGCACGGGACGCTGACGCTGGCAGAGGCGCTCGAGCCGGCGATTCGGATTGCCGAGCAGGGCTTTCCCGTCACTCCCGTGATTGCCGACGATTGGGCCGAGTCGGCCGGCACCCTCGATGAGGCGGGACGCGCGGCCTACCTGCCGGGCGGGGTAGCTCCCAAAGCCGGCGACTGGGTGACCATTCCCGACCTGGCGCGCAGCTACCGTTTGATCGCCAAGGAGGGGATCGGTGTCTTTTACGGCGGTTCGCTCGGTGCGCAAGTCGCTGGGCGGGTGCAGGAGCTGGGCGGGTTCATCACGGTCGACGACCTGAAGCGCCATACCAACGATTGGGTCACGCCGCTGTCGGTGCCGTTCAAAGGGCACCGGCTCTACGAGTTGCCTCCCAACGGACAGGGCATTGCCGCGCTCGAGATGTTGCGCATTCTCGAACCGTATGATCTGGCGGCCATGGGACACAACTCCGCCGACTATCTCCACCATCTGATCGAAGCCAAGAAGCTGGCGTATGCCGACCTGGCGCAGTTTGTGGGCGACCCCAAGACCATGAAGGTGCCGGCCGAGTATCTCCTGTCGGATGAGTTCATTGCGCAACGCCGGGCTCGGCTCGATCCGGCCCGCGCGTCTTCGCAGGTCGACCCTGGTCCTGCGATGACCTCGAGTGAGACGATCTATCTCACCACCGCGGATCGCGATGGCAACATGGTGTCGTTCATCAACAGCATTTACTCCGAGTTCGGTTCCGGTGTGGTCGTCCCGGGTACCGGCATCATTCTGCACAACCGCGGGGGCGGGTTCACGCTCGAGGAGGGATTTCCCAACACGCTGGCGCCGAACATCCGACCGTTCCATACCATCATTCCCGCCTTCGTGACGAAGGTTGGTGCGAACGGAATCGAGACGCCGTGGATGAGTTACGGCGTCATGGGTGGCGCGATCCAGGCGCAGGGACATGTCCAGGTCCTGCTCAATCTGCTCACCTTCGGGATGGACCTGCAGGAGGCGGTCGACCAGGCCCGGTTCCGGCACTTTACGGGCGCACGCGTCGGCCTGGAAAGCCCGGTTCCGGAATCGGTACGTGCGGAACTCAAGCGAAGAGGGCACGATGTGGTCGATCTCGTCCGGGGGTCGGCGGGCGGTGCGCAAGCCATCATTCGTCTCGAGAAGGGATACGCCGCGGCCTCGGATCCGCGGAAAGACGGCATGGCGGCTGGGCACTGAGCCGGCAGACCGAAATGAATCTGACCGAATATCTGTCGTGCGATGGGCTTGGCCTGGCTGAGTTGGTACGATCGCGGCAGGTGACGCCGGAACAGCTGCTCGAGATCGCGTTGGCACGCCTCGACGCCCTCAATCCGGCGCTCAATGCGGTGGTCCATCGGATGGATCGGTCGGCCCGCGCGGAAGCTCTGGATCCGACCCGCGACGGCCCCTTTGCCGGGGTACCGTTTCTGGTCAAAGACCTGGGGCAAACGGTCCGGGGCGAGCCGATGCGCGCCGGGAGTCGGTTCCTGGCCGACTACGTGCCCGACGACGACTCGGAACTGATGCTGCGGTACCGTCGCGCCGGGTTCGTGACGCTCGGCAAGACGAACACGCCGGAGTTCGGTCTGACGCCGTATACCGAACCGGTCCTGTTCGGCCCCTGCCGGAATCCCTGGGATCTCTCCCGGACCAGCGGCGGGTCGAGCGGCGGGTCGGCAGCGGCCGTCGCAGCCGGGATCGTTCCGATTGCGAGTGGCGGTGACGGCGGCGGCTCGATTCGGATTCCCGCTTCCTGTTGCGGCCTGTTCGGTCTCAAGCCGTCGCGCGGCCGGGTGCCGACCGGGCCTGAGGCGGGCGAGTACTGGCACGGCGCGGTCGTCGAGCACGTCCTGACCCGCTCGGTGCGCGACAGCGCGGCCGTGCTCGATGCCATTCACGGCGCCGATCCGGGAGCCCCCTATCTGATCACGGCGCCGGAGCGTCCCTTTCTCGAAGAAGCAACCCGCGCCCCGGGCAAGCTGCGGGTTGCCGTGACGACCCGTCCGTTCCTGGGCGGGTCGGTCCATCCCGATTGCGCCGCGGCGCTCGAGGATGCCGCTCTGCTGCTCGCCGATCTCGGCCACGAGGTGGTGGAAGATGCGCCGGAAATCGACGGCCGAGCCTTTTCGCTGGCATTCCTTTCGATGGTGGCTGCCGAGACGGCGGCGGAACTGCGCGAAGCGGAAGTGGCACTGGGGCGGCGGGCTGCTCGCACTGATCTCGAGCCGGAAACCTGGGCGCTGACCTTGCTCGGCGGCGCTCTGACCGCCGAGCAGCTCTCGCGCGCATTGCGCCACCTGGGCACCACTACCCGGACGGTGGGACGGTTCTTCGAGCGGTATGACGTGCTGATGACACCGACCATGGCGGTGCCGCCCTTTCCGGTCGGGGCGCTGCAGCCCAAGGCCTGGGAGCGTACCCTGGTCGAACTGCTGGGCAGATTGGGGTCCGGGCGCCTGATCCGGGCAGCCGGCCTGCTCGAACAGATGTCAGGTCAAGTCTTCGACGCAATTCCGTATACGCCGCTGTTCAACGCCACCGGCCAGCCGTGCATGAGCGTGCCGCTCGCCTGGAATCGGGACGGGCTGCCGATCGGGATTCAGTTCGTTGCCCGCCTGGGTGAGGAAGGCACGCTGTTCAGGCTGGCCGGTCAGCTCGAACAAGCGCGACCCTGGTTCGATCGGCTCCCACCCTTGGCTCGGACCGAACCATGACCGCTCCCGGCAGTTCCAAGTCTCGCCGCGGCGCGGCTCCACTCGGCGCGCTGGATCCGATCGAGATGGCCAGTCGCGACGAGCTTGCCGCGCTGCAGCTCGAACGCCTCCGCTGGACCCTCAACCGGAGCTACGATCGGGTGCCGCACTACCGGGCCAAGTGTGAGGCCGCGGGGGTCCACCCATCCGCCTGTCGCACGCTGGACGACCTGGCCCGGTTCCCGTTTTCCGTCAAAGCCGATTTGCGGGAAACCTTCCCGTACGGCCTGTTTGCCGTGCCGCGGGAACAAGTGGCCCGGCTCCACGCGTCCTCCGGGACCACCGGCCAGCCAACCGTGGTGGGGTACACCAAGCAGGATCTCGACCACTGGGCCGACCTGGTGGCCCGTTCGATCCGCGCGGCGGGCGGCCGCGCCGGCGATCTGGTACACGTGGCCTACGGCTACGGGCTCTTCACGGGCGGGCTCGGTGCGCATTACGGAGCCGAACGGCTCGGTTGCACCGTGGTGCCGATGTCAGGCGGGCAGACCGAGAAACAGGTCCAGCTGATTCGGGAACTCCGTCCCGACATCCTGATGTGTACGCCATCCTACGCGCTGGTCATCGCCGACGAGTGCCGCAAGCTTGGCATCGACCCTGCCGAGTTGTCGCTCGCGGTCGGCATTCACGGCGCGGAGCCGTGGACCGAGGGGATGCGCAGCGAGATCGAAGCGAACTTCGCCATGGATGCGCTCGACATCTACGGCTTGTCGGAGGTGATGGGGCCGGGGGTCGCATCGGAATGCATCGAGAGCAAGGACGGTCTCGTCGTCTGGGAAGACCACTTTTATCCCGAGATCATCGATCCGGAAACGGGAGCGGTTCTTCCCGACGGAACCCCGGGCGAGCTGGTCTTTACCTCGCTCACCAAGGAAGCCATGCCGGTAGTGCGTTACCGGACCCGCGATCTCTCGGTCCTCTTGCCCGGCACCGCGCGCAGTATGCGCCGGCTCGGCCGCATCGGGGGACGCTCGGACGACATGCTGATCGTGCGCGGGGTCAACCTGTTCCCCTCTCAGCTCGAAGGCCTGATTCTCGAGGCGGGAGTCTATGCGCCCCACTACCTGCTCGAGCTGCGGCGCGAAGGCCGTCTCGACAGCCTTACGGTGATCGTCGAGCTGCGCGACGCGAGCCTGTCGGCGGAATCGGTTACGCAAGCCGCGCATCAGCTGGTGCATCGGATCAAGACGTTCGTCGGCGTGTCGGTTACGATTCGTCATGAGCCGCCCGGCGCCATTCCGCGCTCGGCGGGCAAGGCCAGGCGGGTCGTCGATCTGCGGTAGCCGAATCTGTCGATGGGGGGAAAGCAAAGAGGCCGGAGACGTCCGGCCTCTTCTCGTGCAGTACTGGACTGCTGAGCTTACTTCAGGTGCTTGTTCACCAGCTTGGTCATCTCGAACATGTTGACCGTGGCCTTGCCACCAAACACGGCCTTCAGGTTCGCATCCGCGTTGATGTTGCGGCGGTTCTTCGCGTCCTGGAGCTTGTGCTTCTTGATGTACGCCCAAAGCCGCTTGGTGACTTCGGTACGCGGCAGCGGCTTGTCTCCCACTACCGCAGCGAGCGCCGGCGTCGGGTTCAACGCTTTCATGAAGGCCGCAGAAGGCGTCCGCTTCTTAGCGGCTTTCTTCGGGGCGGGCTTCTTGGCTGCCGGCTTCTTGGCGGCCGACTTCTTGGCAACCTTTTTGGTCGCCTTCTTTGCAGCCTTTTTCTTTGCGGCCATCGACTTCTCCTTGGAGAATTGGTCTACTACAGGTGGAGCAGGACTGACTGTCGAGGGAAAATGTAAGAAATCCCTCTCAGGAGAACAATAGGGAAAGGGGTGATTTTCCCAGGGAAAGTCCTAGATTCTCCCCGGGAAACCCTCGAATGCGAGGTCAGTATGTCGCTTCGTTCGTATGTCAGCGGCCCTTCGACCGTCCCCCTGCTGGGCCGAACCATCGGTGAGGAACTCGACCGTGTTGCGGCCGAGACGCCTGACGCACTGGCCCTGGTGAGCTGCCATCAGGGGGTCCGCCTGTCCTATGCCGAGCTGCGGGACGTGGCGGATCGGGCCGCCCGGGCATTGATGGCTATGGGCGTGGCTAAGGGTGACCGCGTCGGTATCTGGTCGGGGAACTGCGTCGAGTGGCTGGTAGTGCAGTACGCCGCTGCCAAGGTTGGCGCGATTCTCGTCAACGTGAACCCCGCCTACCGTCGCCATGAACTGCACTATGCGCTCGGCAAGTCCGGGGTGTCCGTCCTGGTTGCCGCACGGGCGTTTCGCCAGACCGACTACCTGGAGTTGCTGCGTTCCGTCGTGCCCGAACTCCCGGGCTTGGACTCGGTTGTGCTCATCGGCGAGGGCGCCCCGGGCATGCGCGGGTGGGATGAATTCCTCTCCCTCGGAACCGACCGGTTTGCGGACCAGCTTCGTGAACGGGAAGCCTCCCTCGACTTCGACGACCCGGTCAACATCCAGTACACCTCGGGGACGACCGGGTTTCCCAAAGGGGCCACCCTGTCACATCACAACATCCTCAACAACGGCTACTTCGTCGGTCGAGGCTGCGGCTATACCGCTCAGGATCGCATCTGTGTTCCCGTGCCGCTCTACCATTGTTTCGGCATGGTGATGGGGAATCTGGCGGCGCTGACACACGGCGCGTCGGTCGTCTATCCGGCCGCCGCGTTCGATCCGGCCGCAACCCTGGACGCCGTCGAGGGTGAGCGATGCACTTCGCTCTACGGGGTGCCGACCATGTTCATCGCCGCGCTCGAGCATCCCGAGTTTGCCCGCTATGATCTGGCCAGTCTGCGCACCGGTATCATGGCCGGGTCTCCCTGCCCGGTGGAGGTGATGAAGCAGGTGATCGGGCGGATGCACATGCGTGACGTGACCATCTGCTACGGTATGACCGAAACCTCGCCGGTCTCGTTCCAGACCCTGCCGAGCGACGATCTCGACCGCCGCACCGGCACGGTCGGAGCGGTTCACCCGCATGTCGAGTGTAAGGTGGTCGACCCAGACACAGGCCAGTGCGTGCCGCGCGGACACCCCGGGGAACTGCTCAGCCGAGGCTACCTGGTGATGCTCGGGTACTGGGATGACGAGAGCGCTACCAGCGGATCGATCGATGCGGCCGGCTGGATGCACACCGGCGACCTGGCCGTGATGCGGGAGGACGGCTACGTCAACATTATCGGACGCATCAAGGACATGGTGATCCGCGGCGGCGAGAATATCTTCCCTCGGGAAATCGAGGAGTTTCTCTACCGCCACCCGCGGATTCAGGACGTGCAGGTCATCGGGGTGCCCGATGAGAAGTACGGCGAGGAACTCTGTGCCTGGGTCGTCCGCAAGAGCGGGGCGGACGTCACCGCGGATGAGATTCGAGCCTTCTGTAAAGGGCAGATTGCCAGCTTCAAGATCCCACGGTATATCCGGTTCTCCGATGGCTTCCCGATGACGGTTACCGGGAAAGTCCGCAAAGTCGAGATGCGCGAAGTCTCGATTCGGGAGCTGGCCCTCGAACGAGCCGCCGCCGTCCAGACGGCATAGTCAGCAAGCCTTCTACGAAAGCCCGACTCCGATGTTCGTTGCCCGTATCGTTTCCAGTCTCATCGTGCTCGCCGGCGTGGCACATGCGCAGCCCCGTCCGACCTTTACGCCTGTGGTGCGCGACTTCATCATCGAGGACGCCCCTGTCATTGCCCTGCGCGGCGTGCGGGTCATCGATGGGACCGGAACCCCCGCGCGGGAGCAACAGACCATCGTAATTCGCGACGGACGGATTGCCGCGGTCGGTCGGGATGGCGACGTGTCGATCCCCGCCGGGGCAAAGACGCACGACTTGGCCGGTGCAACCGTTATCCCGGGTCTGGTCGACCTGCACGGCCATCAGTACTTCAATTCCTCCGCCGGTCTGACCCAGATGCCCGTCTCGGCGCCGCGCCTCTATCTGGGTCTCGGAGTGACCACGATCCGGACGGCCGGCGGGCAGATGCCCTACGACGAGATCAATACCAAACGGGACATCGATCGCGGTCGGGCCCCCGGTCCGCGGATGCACATCAGCGGTCCCTACCTCGACGGGCCCGGCGCCGGCCCCGCCCGCAGCCGGCGGCTCGAAACGGCGGAGGAAGCCCGTCGAGTCATCAGCTACTGGGCCTCCGAAGGAGCGACCTGGCTCAAGTTCTCGGGCAACGTGTCGCGCGAAGTTCTGGGTGCCGCCATCCAGGAAGCGCATCGGAACGGCATGGGCGTGACCGGCCATCTCTGCTCGGTGAGTTTTCGCGAGGCCGCGGCGCTTGGCATCGATAACCTCGAGCACGGATTCATCACCAACAGCGACTACGTCCCGAACCGGCAGCCCGACCGCTGCTCGCCGGACAACATGGTGTATCAGGTCAACGTCGACGTCGAGAGTGCCGCCGTCGATTCGACCATTCAGGATCTCCTGGCGCACAAAGTGGCCCTGACATCGACGCTTGCCGTGTACGAGCTGTTCGTGGCCGGCCGAGCCAAACTGCACGCGCCCGCTCGAGCGGCGCTGTCGCTCCGGGTCCGAGACTCCGTCGAAGCCGCCATTCAGCAGATCAACTCGGGCCAGGGCTTTTCCTTGCCGCCGCTGCTCTTCCAGAAGATGATGCAGTTCGAACGGCGCTGGGTCGCGGCCGGCGGATTGCTGGCGGCCGGCGTCGACCCGTGGGGCAACGGGATGCTCCCCGGCTACGGCAGCCACCGCAACTTCGAGCTGCTGGTCGAAGCCGGATTCTCGCCCGAAGTGGCCATTCGCATCGTCTCCGCCAACGGCGCCACCGTGCTGCGCGAAGCCGACCAGTACGGCACCATCGAAACCGGAAAACGTGCCGACCTGGTCGTGCTGGATCGGAACCCGGTCACCGATCCGACCGCGCTCGGCAGTGTGCGCTGGGTTTTCCGCGACGGCGTAGGCTACGACAGCGCCAAGCTGGTCGCGTCCGTCGCAGGCCAGGTTGGCGTCCGATGAAACGCGCCCTGCCGATCCTGGTCGCCGCAGCGCTTATTCTGCCGGCGGCGCTCACTGCGCAAAGCCCGTCTCGGCAGGCGATGCTGCTGGCCGAAGATCGGCGGGGAACCGAGGCCCAGCTCGAGCCGCTGCTGAATGGAGTGCGCAGTCCCCTCGAAGAGATTGCCGTTGCCGCGCTCCGCGGACTGGGTCGCTTCGAACGAGGTACGCTGGTCGCACGCGTCGTACCTGCCCTCGATGATCAGCGAACACCGGTGCGGATCGAGGCCATCCGCGCCCTGGGACAACTCGGCCAGGACAGCGCCGCGGCACCGATCGTTGCCGGCATTCTTCTGGACCGCCTGGCGCTGACATCGGACCAGGCCATCCAGGCGGCGCTGGGCCGATCGCTGGCGCGGCTGCCGGTTCGCGACCCCGTGCTGCGCAGCCGCGTGGCCGATGCGCTGGACGGCCTGCTGCGGCAGGACGGCCCCGCCGACTACATCCTCGAGGTAGTCCGCTCGGCCGAATCGTTTGCGCGCCTGGCGGGTCGGGGGGCAGGGCACCGGCCGCAGACGATCGCGCGGCTCGAAGCGTTGACCGCCTATCACGGTCCGCTGGTGGCTCCGTCGATTCGGCGGTCCGCTGTGCAGACGTTACTCCATACCGGCGCGCGGAACCCCACGGTGCTCTCGCTGCTGGCCATCGATGCCGATCCCGGCGTTCGACGGCTCGCGGCCATCTGGGCCGCCGACAGCGCCGGCACCGACGACCAGCGCGGCGTCCTGCAGCGTCTGCTGGCCGACCCGACGCCGATGGTGCGGATCGAAGCGGTCCGCGCCTGGGCCCGCCAGCGCGGTGCCCTCGACTGCGCGCCACTCCTGGCCGCCACCGCCGATGCCGAACTTCCGGTGGCCCTCGAAGCCATCGCGGCAATCGGCCCCTCATGCCCCGACCGCGCCGCCACGGTGCGCCTGCTGGGCGGGCTGGTCGACTCCCTGATTGCTGCTGATCGCACCCCAGGACCCTCGGCCTGGCATCGCGGCGCGCGGGCTCTTCTCTCGCTTGGTGCGCTCGACTCGGCCCGGACCGGAGAGGCCGCTCGAGCCCTGGCCCGCTCATCGCGCTGGCAGCTTCGGATGTACTCGGCCCGGGCGGGAGCGAGCATCGGCGCCGAGACGTTGCTGCGGGAGCTTGCCGCGGATGAGCACGATAACGTGCGCGAAGCCGCCGTGACGGGTTTGGTGGCGGTGTCGGGACACGCGGCGGATTCGATCTACCGGGCCCAGCTCGTCCGTCACGACTATCAGCTGGTGCAGACGGCGGTACGCGCCCTGGCTGCCAGTCCGGCACCGCGAGCCGCGGTCGAGGCCTCGCTTGCCGCGCTCGAACGCATCTCGGCCGAACGGAAAGACACCTCGCGGGACCCGCGAATTGCGCTGATCGAACGGGTGGGAGAACTGGGCCAGCCGGTGGACGGTGCAGCCCTGCGCCGCTATCTGACCGACTTCGACCCGGCCATCGCCGAGCGAGCCGCGGCCATCCTGACGCGCTGGTCGGGCCGCCCTGTCGCGGCCGCTCCGGATCAGCTCGAACCCGCCCCTGTGTCGGTTGCGGCGGCCGACGCGCTGCGCGGCGCCCGGCTCCGCTTCACCATGGAGGGATCGACCGGCCGCTCGGCCAGCTTCGAGGTTGAGCTGTATCCGGAACTCGCCCCGGCCACGGTGCTTCGCATCGTCAGCCGCGCACGCGAAGGGTACTACGACGGCCTCACCTTCCACCGGATCGTGCCTAACTTCGTGATCCAGGGTGGCAGCCCCGGCGCCAACGAGTATGTCGGCGATGGTCCGTATATGCGGGACGAAGTCGGCCCGGTGTCACACGAACGTGGCACCCTCGGGATCTCGACCCGCGGGCGGGATACCGGTGACGCCCAGATCTTCGTCAATCTGGTCGACAATCTTCGTCTCGATTTCAACTACACGGTCTGGGGGCGTGTGACCGAGGGGATGGACGTCGTCGACCGGATCGCGGAGGGCGACGTGATGCGGCGGGTCGAGGTTCTCTCGACCCGCTGATCCGCAGCAACTACTTTCGCGTCAGAGCAAAGCTCCCGCCAGCTGCGGTGCTGCCGCCCTGCTTCGCGTCCAGCGTACCGAGCAGCTGGGTGCCGTCCTGACTGAGCGTGCCCACGAAGGTCACATCGAACTCGCCGTAGGTCTGCCGCCAGGTCACCTTGTCGCCCTCAACCGTTACATCCGTCGGGTCGCTGGCTGGCGGGACATCACCGCTCAGTTCGACTTTGATCGCCCAATCAGCCGGCTTGCTGATAGTGAGCGACATCGGACCGGAGGGGCCGTCGGTGGTATAGCTCCCGGCCCAGGTGCCGACCAGCTTCGGGTTGCTGGCCGTTACCGCGGCTGTGGCTGATTGTGCTACGAGCGCCGGGACTGCGATACCGCTTGCCGCGATCGCGGCTGCTGTGAAGAGAATGATTCGCATGGAGTGCCTTCCAGGTTTGAGTCTCGAATTGCTCATCATACGATACGCCGCCACCCAGGTTTCGGCTATGGGGCGGAGACATCGGTTAGAGCTGCCGCAGCTTGACCCCGCGGACCTCGTGCGAGAGGCCCTTTTCCAGGATCAGGTGCGCCCGCTCCTTAGTGGGTTCGATGTTCTCGCGCAGATTCTCGCCGTTGATCTCGTCCCAGACCCGGTTGGCATAGGCAATCGCATCCGGCTCCGCCATCTCCGCATAACGGCGAAAAAACGATTTGGGGTCACGGAAGGCGGTTTCCCTCAAGCGACGGAACCGGCCCAGGAACCACTGCCGAATATCGTCCTCCTCGGCGTCGACGTAGATCGAAAAATCGAAGAAATCCGAGACGAAGGGGCGATCTCGATCGGGGCCTCGGCCATCGCCTCCCTGCAGGACGTTGAGCCCTTCGAGGATCAGGACGTCCGGTTGATCGACGGTCTGTACCTCTCCGTCCACCACGTCGTACACCAGGTGGGAGTAGACCGGCGCCGCCGCGTTGCGGACCCCGGCTTTGACATCGGCGACAAACTGGACCAGCCGCCGGACGTCGTAACTTTCGGGAAACCCTTTCCGATGCATCAACCCGCGCTCCTCGAGCGCGGCGTTCGAATAGAGGAACCCGTCGGTCGTCACCAGGTCGACTTTGGGATGGTCGGGCCAGCGGGCGAGCAGGGCCTGCATCACGCGAGCCGTGGTGCTCTTACCCACCGCAACGCTGCCGGCAATCCCGACGATGTAGGGCGGTCGCCGCGCGGTGCGACCCAGAAAGACATCCGTTACCCGAGCCAGATCGCGGGAGGCCGCCACGTGCAGGTTGAGGAACCGCGAAAGCGGGAGGTAGACCTCCTCCACCTCGACCATCGAGAGATGCTCGTTGGTGCCCTTGAGTTCCGCCAGATCGGACTCCGCGAGGGTCATCGGTGTGTTGAACCGCAATGCGGCCCAGTCGTCACGAGAAAAGCTGGTATATGTCGAGAAGGCCAAGAACGGCTCGCATCGAAGGAATGGCAGGAACCGCGAAACCTGCCTAAACTAACGCCAGCCTCGGCCGCGATCGACCCGACCCGGCTCCGATCTTCCTCGGGCAAGACCTCCACCGCACCGGTTCGCATGCATCTGGCCCATCGAGTCTGCCTGGTCACGGCCGCGTCCACCCTGGTGGGGCGGGCGGTCTGCCGTCGGCTGGCCCGTCAGGGAGCGCACGTGGTCGCCACCGATGTCGCGGGCGACAACGTCGAAGCCCTGGCCGCAGAAATCGGCGGGATTGCCTTCCGCTCCGATCTCGGCGAACCCCGCGACGCCACCGCCCTGATTGCCCACGTCGAACAACGGGTCGGGCCGATCGATCTCGTCTGCTGGAATCCCGGCGCCGGCGAGTCCGGTGGGCTCGAGCTGCCCGATGCCGCCTGGCAGAGCGAGCTCCACGGCAGCGTGCTGACCTGTCTCGGCCTGATGCGACTGGTGGTGCCCGATATGATCAGGCGCGGCCAGGGGTGCATCGTCAGTCTCGCCGCCTGGGACGCCTGGCGCGCGCTGCCGAGCGTGCCCGCCACCGTCGCCGTGTCCGATGATGCGGTTGCCGCGCTGATTCGCTGGCTGGGTACTGCCTACGGCGCCCGAGGACTGCGGACCATCGCCCTCACGCCCACGGATCCGGAGCTGCGAGGCGCGCTTGCCGGGCATCAGGCCGATCGGCAGGTCGACCCCGATGGTGTCGCGGCGCTGCTGCTGGCGCGGCTCGAACGGACGACGGAAGCCGGCGACGGCCATTCTCGCACTTCAACGGAGTCTCGACCCTCATGAGTGTTTCGATTTCTCTGGCCGGCCGCACCGCGCTGGTAACCGGCGGCGGTCGCGGCATCGGCCGCGCCATCACCGCGGCGCTGGCGGCGGCAGGAGCTTCGGTGGTCATCGCTTCGCGGAAGCGTGCCAATCTGGATGCCACGGCAGCTGCGCTTGCACAGTTGCCGGGACGGGTGGTCCCGATGGAGTGCCATGTCGGGAAGAAGGAGGATCTCGAACGGGTGGTGAACGAGACCGAAGCGCAGGTCGGTCCGATCGATATCCTGGTCAACAACAGCGCCACCAACATCGGTCAGAGCGACGACATCCTTGCCCTGACCGACGAGATGCTGGTCAAGATGGTCGAGGTCAACGTGCTCGCGGCGTTCCGCCTGGTCAATCTGGTGGCGCCGCGCATGATCGCGCGCGGTGCATCGGGATCGATCATCAACATCGCATCCATTTCCGGACTCCAGCCGCAGCCGGGCGGAATGCTCTACAGCTTCACCAAAGCGGGATTGATCATGATGACCCGCAGCTGGGCTCGCGAACTCGGGCCCAAGGGGATTCGGGTCAATGCCATCTGTCCCGGTCTGATCCAGACCGATTTCAGCGAGTACTACTGGAGCGACGCCGACCGGGCCAAGGAACTGGCCGGCGATCAGCCGCTCCGCCATCTGGGCCAGCCCGAAGAAGTGGCCTCGGCGGCGCTCTACCTCGCCAGTGATCAGGCCTCATTCGTCACCGGTCATATCATGGTGGTCGATGGTGGCGCGACGGCTTGAAGGTCCCTCCCTCGCCGGCGCTTGAGCCGGAAAAGGCCTGATGTTACGTTAAAAGGCTGTGGCCGGTTCTGCCCGGCCTGGTCTCGAGCAAGGAGTCGATTGATGCGGATGTCAGCCGTCGTTTACTGAGCGCCTTCCGGATTTTGTCCCGTTCATCGGGACGGTCTCGAAGCGCTCGAATCCCAAAACGAGGGACTGATTCGCGTTCGAGACCGCACTTCTTGCGACCCTTCATTCGTCCAAGCCCGCGCCTCCCGACCTGTCAGGCCCTCCGAACGGCAATAATCCGTCGAACGGAACTGGAATGACTGTGACACAACTTTCGCCATCGCCCGAGGACCGGAAAACCGGCTGGTGGCAGACCGTCCGTGAAGCCCTCTCCGGCGCGGAAGGCAAAGACTTTACCTCGGGGCCCATTCGCCCCGCGTTGCTGTTGCTCGCGATCCCGATGGTACTCGAAGTGGCGCTCGAGTCTGTCTTCGCGGTCGTCAATATGTTCTGGGTCAACCGGCTTGGTGCGGAGGCCGTTGCCGTCGTCGGTCTGACCGAGGCGATGCTCAGCGTGATCTACGCGCTGGGCATGGGGCTCGGCATCGGTGCCACGGCCATGGTGGCCCGTCGGATCGGGGAGAAGGATCCCGAGGCGGCCTCGCGTACCGCGGTGCAGGCCATCTTGATCGGGATCCTGGTCTCGATTCCAATTGCCGTCGTAGGCGGTGTCTTTGCCGCCGATCTGCTGCGCCTGATGGGCGCCAGTCCGGAAGTCGCTGCGCAGGGTACCGGCTTTACCCGCATCATGTTCGTGGGGAACGCCGCCATCCTGCTGCTGTTCCTGATCAACGCCATCTTCCGTGGCGCCGGTGATGCCGCCGTGGCGATGCGCTGCCTCTGGATTGCCAACCTTTGCAACCTGATCCTCGATCCGTTGCTGATCTTCGGGATCGGCCCCTTTCCCGAGATGGGCATCGAAGGGGCCGCAGTGGCGACCACGGTCGGCCGCGGCATCGGCGTGCTCTATCAGTTGCACCGGTTGCGGGGAGCCGATCGGCGTTTCGTGATCGAACGGCGCCATCTGCGCATCGACCCGGCGCTGATCACCAGACTGTTCCGGCTTTCCAGCACCGGAATTGGCCAGATTCTGATCGGCACGGCGAGCTGGATCGGTCTGATTCGCATCGTGGCGACGTTCGGCGCCGAAGCAGTGGCCGGGTATACCATCGCGATTCGGGTGGTGCTGTTTGCGCTGCTGCCGTCGTGGGGGGTCAGTAACGCTGCCGCCACCATGGTCGGCCAGTCGCTTGGTGCGGGCAAGCCGGATCGCGCCGAGGAGGCGGTCTGGCGCGCGGGCCGGCTCAACCTGTGGTTCCTGGGCACCGTCGGCGCGCTCTTCGTGTTCGCCGCGCCTTCGATCGTCGCCATCTTCACTACCGATCCCGAAGTGTCGGGCTATGCCGTACTCGGCCTGCGGCTCATCAGTATCGGGTTTCCGTTCTACGCCTACGGCATGGTGATGTCGAATGCCTTCAACGGGGCTGGGGACACCCGCACACCAACGTTGCTCAACTTTCTCTGCTTCTGGCTCTGGGAGATCCCCCTGGCGTTCGTCCTTGCCAAGGTGGCGGGCTTGGGACCGACCGGTGTTTTCATCGCCATCCCGGTGGCCTTCTCGACATTGGCGCTCGCCGGTGCCATGATATTCAAGCGAGGTGAATGGAAGCGGCGGGTCATCTAGCGGCTACAAGGAGCGGCATGCGCGGGTTCGTCGGTTTCGCCATTGTCCTGCTGACCGGGTGCGGCGGTCGGCAGGCGGTCCCGGTGCCGCCCACCATCGACATGGAGTGGCACCGCTTCCGCTGGGCGGAGTTGACCATCGGCCGCCAGGTGGTGACCCGGGCGGCCATGCTGGTGGAAACCAGCGATCGGGCGCTCCTGGTCAATCGCAACGCTCCCGGAGACAGCCTTGGTCCGGCGCAGTTGGAACTCGATGCCGGTTTCTCGGCCACGGGGCGGTTCGGCATCCCGCTTCGCACCCTGGAGCCGCTGCCGACCGATCCGTCCGCTGCGGACCGCCTCTTCCGCGGCCGGATTCGAAGTCTCGGTAATCGGGACGACTCGACGGGAGCGGACCGGACCTACCAGCTCGGGACGGTCGGTTTGTTGTACTTCGGCAGCCGCGGGTTGCTGGTCGACCAGGTCGACCAGCGACTGGGCGCGCCGAGGACCGGTCAGACCCTGCCAGCCGCGCTGACCGAGCGGATGGAGTGGGGAACCATCGAGGAGGAGCAGGGCCGGCTCGCCTTTCCGCTGCTGTGGCAAGGCGATCGCCTGGGACGGCTGTGGTACGATCCCGGGTCGAGCCTGGCGCCGCTCATCGTGACGGCCGAGGTCTGGCGGCAGATGACCGGTCGAACCGGAGCCGAGCCTGCCAATCGCCGCATCGCGTTTCCGGCGGGCGGTGACAGCCTGGTGCTGATCGGCGCCCAGACCGCGGCACCGGTCCGGTTCGGCGCAGTCTCGTTGGGTCCGGTCATGGTGTATCATGTATCACGCGGTCCGCCGGACGTGATTCCGCCCGATGTGGTCGGTGTCATCGGCAATGCCGCGTTCGAGCCGTTTCGGTTGCTCTATTTCAACCTGCGTACCAAACGTTTCGGCGCGGTGCGCTGATCGATGGCGCGCCGCGATTTTTTTCGTCGTTCCCAGGTCATTCCCTTTCGGTCGGAGTCGATGTCGTGTCTGAGTTCAGGTCTCGCGCCGCGCTGGCGCTCGGAGTAGTTGGAATGGTCCTGGGTACCGGGACGCTGACCGGTCAGGCCAAGCGGCCGATGACGTTCATGGACATGCAGCGGATGAATCAGGTCGGCGACGCCGCGCTGTCTCCCGACGGTCGCTGGATGCTCTACACTTTGTCGGCTCCGGATTGGAAGGAAGCACGCCGGTTTACCGACATCTGGATCGTCGCGACGGCCAGCGGGTCGTCGTCCGCCCGCCAGTTGACCTTTACCCGCGACAAGAACGAAACCAACCCGCAATGGTCGCGCGACGGCTCGTTTTTCGTGTTCAGTTCGAATCGCGACGGCGTGGGCGCCGCGGCTCCGGCCCAGCTTTATGCGATGCGCGCCGACGGTGGCGAAGCGCGCCGGATTACCGATGCCAAGGACGGGGTCGGCCAGTTCGCCCTCACCAAAGACGGTAAGCGTCTCGTCTATGCGGCGGGCAAGGCAGACGAGCGGCAACTCTGGTCGCTCGATGTGGCGGCCGTTGCGACCGCCGGTGAGGTCAAACCGGTTCAGCTGACCAAGCGTACCACGCCAGTCGGCTGGTGGCAGGTGGCGGACGACAGCCGGCAGGTCTTTTTCGTCGCCCCCGATACGGTCGATGCCGACAACAAGGCGCGCATGGAGAAGCGCTTCGACGTACGGATTCGGAACGAGGACGTGGCGATCCGGCACCTCTGGGTTTTCGACCTCGAGAACAGTCAGGAACGCCGTCTGACCGGCGGCCGGAATTTCAGCGTCTCCGGCGTCTCGATCTCTCCCGACGGGAAGTGGGCCGGCGTCCGCGGCTCGCCGGACGACCGGTACCGCCGGACCGTCACCGAGACCGGCACCTACGATGATCTCTACCTGGTCGAAGTCGCGACCGGCGGCGTCGAGCGGATCACCGAGAACGCCGAGTCGGGTGAGTCGAACATCACCTTCTCGCCCGACAGCCGGTGGATCGCTTTCTCCGCACCCAACGATTTCGACTATTCGCGGGACTCCAAACTCTACCTCCGCGGCACGGCCGAGCGGGGTGGCACGCTGCGCAAGCTGGGGGCGGAATTCGACGGACCGTTGTCGGTCGGCTGGTGGGCACAGGACGGGCGGTCGATCTACTTCACGACGGGAGACAAAGCCACCTTCCAGACCTTTGCCGTCGACGTCGAATCGGGCCGTGTCTCCCGGATTACCAGCGGTGCTGCGACGGTGATGGCCTCGCGCGACCAGGCCTCAGGTCTGATCGTCATCAATTACAGCGACCCGGTGACGGCGCCCTCGCTCTATCTGGCCAAGTCGGAGGCGGAGTTGGCCAACCGGAACGCCTGGGTCCGGCTCACCGATGTGAATCCTGACCTCGAATCGCTGGCGCTGGGCAACGCCGAGGAGATTACCTGGAAGTCGCGTGACGGCAAGATGATCGGCGGCGTGCTGGTCAAGCCGGTCGGCTATCAGGAAGGACGCCGCTATCCGCTCATCGTCCAGATCCACGGCGGCCCCGCGGGCGCGGACCTGCTGCGCTTCAATACCGGGTACGGCTCGCAGGTCTACGCCGGCGCCGGCTACGCCGTGCTGCTGCCCAACTACCGCGGCTCGACCAACTACGGCGAGCAGCATCGGAGGGAGACGGCGGGGGTCGGGCGCTACTTCCGGCGCGGGTACGAAGACATCATGGCGGGAGTGGATCACCTGATCGCCCAGGGCATGGTGCATCCCGACAGCCTGGGTGCCATGGGCTGGAGCGCAGGAGGGCACTACTCGAACTGGATCATGACGCAGACCAACCGGTTCAAGGCCATCTCGAGCGGCGCCGGCACCATGAACTGGATCTCGATGTATGCCCAGAGCGACGTCCAGCGGAACCGCCAGTGGTACATGGGCGGCGATCTGCCCTACGACAACTTCGATGCCTACTGGGTCGTCTCGCCGCTGCGCTACATCAAGAACGCCAAGACGCCGACCATGATCCATGTGGTCGACGGGGATCCGCGGGTACCGCGGGCCCAGTCGGACGAGCTTCACATGGCGCTTCGCCAGCTCGGCGTGCCGGTCGAGTATTTCGTCTATCCGGGCGACACCCACGGGATCACCGCCCCGCGCAATCAGCTGGTCAAGGCGGTGTCCGAGTTTCAGTGGTTCGAGAAGTGGATTCGCGGCAAGGACTGGTTCACCTGGCGTCAGCTCCTCGAGACACTCGAGGAACCGGCGACCAGCGGCGCCTCGGTCAGCGCACCAAACTCGCGATGAGCGAGGCGTTGTCGGGGTGACGACGCATCAGGCCTAACGTCGTTTCGGCGGCGGCAATCGGACTCAACCCGTCCAGTTGCCGCCGCAGCGCTTTCGAGGCCGCGAGCGCGTCCTCACTGAGTAGCAACTCCTCCCGGCGGGTGCCGCTCCCGATTACGTCGATAGCCGGATAGACCCGACGATCGGCCAGGTCGCGATTGAGGACCAGCTCGCTGTTGCCGGTGCCTTTGAACTCCTCGAAGATCAGCTGGTCCATCCGGCTGCCCGTGTCGATCAGCGCGGTGGCAATGATAGTGAGCGAGCCCCCGCCGCGACGGGGGTCGACCTTGCGCGCGCTGCCCAGAAAGCGCTTGGGCCGCTCCAGCGACTCGGCGCCGACGCCGCCCGAGAGGGTGCGGCCGCTGCCTTTGACCACCGCGTTGTAGGCGCGGGCCAGGCGGGTCAGCGAATCGACGATCAGCACCACATCCTCCCCCAGCTCCACCCGCCGGCGCGCCCGCTCCAGCAGCAGCTCGGCGCAGGCCACGTGCCGAGCCGGCGGGTGGTCGAAGGTCGAGGCGATGACCTCGCCGACGCCGGCGCTCTCCATCTCGAACACTTCTTCGGGACGCTCGTCGACCAGCAGAATGAAGAGCGTCGCCGCCGGATGGTTGACGCTGACGCCCTCCGCGATGGCCTGCAGCACCATAGTCTTGCCGGCCTTGGCCGGGGCGACGATGAGCGCGCGCTGGCCCTTGCCCAGCGGCGCGAGCAAGTCGATGACCCGGGTGGTCATGTCGGGCTGGCCACGCCGGAGCAGCGGACACTCGAGCCGGAGCAGCTCGTTCGGGTGAACCGCCGTCAAGCGGTCCCACGCCGCCCGCTCCGCGGCCTGCTCGGGCGACTGGCCGTTGATCGACGTGACGGCGGTCAGCGTCGGCCGGTTGCCGCCGCTCGCGTTGCCGGCGATCTCGTCGCCGGGACGAAGACCGAACTGCCGGATGAGCTGGGACGAAACGGAGATGTCGCGCGGGTCGGGCTGATAGCCGGTTTCGCGGCGGCGAAGGAAGCCGCCGTTCCGGCCGGCGAGGTCGAGGATACCCTGGATCACGTGCGGTGTGTTCGGCTCTGGAAGAGGAAGACAGAGAAGAGGGAGACAGGGAATCCTAACGGAGTACCCGGCGTTGCGCAGGTGTTCGCGTCCCGGCCCTCCGGCCCGTCGCACCGTCGCCGTCGATTTGCGAATCCGCGCCGCGTCGATCAGGTTGCAGCAGCCCGAGCCCGGGAGGGCCCTCATGAGACGGATCGTTATACTGTCGGTCGCGGTGCTGGTGATTGCCGGATGCGCTGCGCTGCAGCAGCTCGCGGCGCTTCGCAATGTGGACTTCTCAATCGCCAATGTGCAGGACGGCCGGCTTGCCGGGGTCGAGCTTGCTCGCGTGCGGGACTATACCGCCCTGTCCACTCTCGATGCCGGCCGGATCGCGCTCGCTCTGACGCGCCGTGAGCTGCCCTTCGAGTTCCTTATCAACGTGCGGGCCGTCAATCCGGCCGAAAACACCGTGACGGCGCGGATGATCCGGCTGGCGTGGTCGCTGCATCTCGACGACCGGGAGACCATCTCCGGCGTGATCGATACCACAGTCGTACTGTCGCCGGGTCAGCCGGGCACCATCCCGATGCGGATGCGGCTCAACCTGCTCGACTTCTTCGACGGTCCCGCGCAGACGCTCGCCAATATCGCGCTCGCGGTTGCCGGGCAGCAGGCCGATCCCGCCAAGGTGAGCCTGCGGGCCGTGCCGACGATCGAGACGCCGATCGGCCCGATGAGCTACCCTTCTCCTGTTACGATCGTGAGCCGCACGTTCTAGCAGGCCGGTCATTGGTCCAATCCCCATGACCTCGTCGGCAGGTGGCACGCCCGGTAGCGGCAAGCGGAGTTACGGCGTGGGGCAGGGCCGTTGCTGCGTATCGACGATGTGGAGCAGCTTCCATTCGGTGTCGACTCGAACCAGCTGATAGCTGTCAACGCCGCAGTGTGATTTGGCGCCGTCGACGAAGAAGTCGTAGCGCGACCAGACCACCGCGAGATTGTCCTCGACGCGCGACTCCACGTCGAAAATCGTCTCTTCGAGCTTCCGCCCGGTCGCCGACCCGATCGACCGGAGAAAATCATCGATACTGTTGACCCGGTAGAACGGCTTCCCTTCGCGGGTGCCGGTCTGTACCACGCGGCCCTCGGCGACGAAGGTCGCGCGCATGCCGGCGGTATCGCCGCGAGCCAGCGCATCGAACATCTTCTCCACCACCACGACCGCGGCACGGGCATCGTCGGATTGGGCGGACAGGGGTGCGGTAGCGACCAGGGCCAGTGCGCTGGGCAGGGCGAAGCGGCGAACGATTTCGATCATGGGGCTCTGGGTGGGGCGGTTAAGGGTGTGGAGTCGGCAGGCTCGTCGAACTTTGCGAAAAACCGATCGGTAATGTGGAGTGCCGCCTGACCGGTTGCGTGGCCTTGAAGATACAACGCATCCCGCCGCGGCAGGATGCGGATTACGTCGGTCGAGGAGAGCGTGGTGTTCAGGAAGATGCCTTGCGTCAGCTCCCGATTCATCCCCTTTTCGGCCAGGTCGGCCAGTTTGCCCATGGCATCAGCCGAGGGAAAGGTGGCTTTGCTCCGAAGGTAGTCGCGAATCTCATCGGCTTTGAGCCAGGCCAGCCCTTTGACCAGGAGCGGCGTAGTCGAGGCATCGTAGTCGAGGTCGGGCACCGACACCCGTCCCGTTCCCTGATCGTACTTGGGCGTGCCGACGAAGTAGATCAGTCCGGAGGTGGTGCCTCCGAACCTGACGCCGAGCGCCAGGCGCCCATTCCCGATCCCGAACGCGGCCAGTTCCTGGAGGCGAACCGTGCCGCCCGGGGTGTTGATGGTGGTTCCGGCCAGCTCCTCGGTCAGCGATTTGCCGATCAGGGAGTACTCGAACCGCGCCTGCACCAGCAGGTTGAGCCCGGTGCTCGAGTCGGCCGGGCCCAATGATGGGAGCGGCTTGAGGGCGACCGGCGGTTGGGGGCCGGTCTCGATCTTCGGATAGGCGCTGATGCCGACCGTACCGCCTACGATCCGACGGGTTCCCGCCAGCTGGCTCAGACGGACCGCCTCGGGCTGAAGCAGCAGCCAGACGCTGTCAGTCAGGCGAATCGGCTTCTGGATCTCGTTCCAGACCTTCTCGATCTCGCTGCGAACGTCCAGCGTAGCAAGCTTGGCCGAGACTTTTGGTAGCTGGGCACGTACCGCGCTGCGGGCGGCGTCGAGGACGCGTCCCGTGACATCCAGCTTGAGGAAGGTGACTTCACACTGGTCCCGCTCGGTGCGCGTGGCCGGGCCGAGATAGCTGAGGCGCGGTCGCGCCACGAGCTTCCAATCGCGATCGATTTCGGGGCGGATGGAAATGGTCAGCCGGGCGCGGGGGCGTTGCCCCTCGATGCCGCAGGAGCCGCCGATCTCCGGGGCAATCGGCGGCTTGTACCAGCCCCGTCCCTGGTAGTGGATCGTCGTGGCGATATTGAAGGTGTCGCCGCTCACGCTGACCCTGAACGGGTCGCGCCGCACCGCGAAGGCAAAGTGAGCCCGGCGGTTGCCCGGAATCTGTTGCCTGCGATCGATGTTGCCGAACCTGGTCGGTAACGCCTCTTCCAGCAGCTCGATCGCGGTTTCGAGGTCGACCAGCAGCGGGACGTTGACGACGGTGGCCGGCAAGGGAGGCGGCGCTTCGGTAGCCGTTTCGCTGAACAACTCGTCGGGCGGCGGTGCCATGACTCGGTCGCCGCCGCACCCCATCAGGGCAACCGCGGCGAGCCATCGCGCTTGCCGGACAGTCGAACGTTGCCACATCCTTCAATCGTACCGCCTCCGTCCCCGTCTGAACAGAGACCTTGCGATCTCAGCGTGCCGGGCCAGATTTTCGTGACTCACCTGGCAGCATTCTCAGTCCCCCTGTTCGGAAATCACGCCATGCGTCGTTTGCTGCTCATTGCCCTTCTGGCCGGCTGTCGGACCACCGAGTCGGCCGATCTGGTGCTCACCAACGGCGTGGTCTACACGCTGGATACCGCGATGCCGCACGCCGAAGCGATTGCCATCAAAGGCGATCGGATCCTGGCGGTGGGGAGCGCCGACGATATCAGAGCCTATCAGGGGTCAGCGACTCGGGTGGTCGATCTGGCTGGCGCAGCCGTCTTTCCGGGCTGGGCCGATGCGCACTATCACCTGAGCGGTGTTGGCGAACGGGAGATGACCCTCAATCTCGAGGGGACCGACACCAAGGAAGCGTTCCTGACCAAGGTGAAAGAGCGGGTGGACCGCACCCCCGCCGGTGAATGGGTTACCGGACGAGGCTGGATCGAAACGTTCTGGACCCCCGCCGCCTTCCCGAGCCGGCAGGATCTCGATCGCATCGCGCCCGATCATCCGGTCATCCTGAGCCGAGCCGATGGGCATGCGGCCGTGGCCAACAGCAAGGCGCTGGAACTGGCCGGCGTCACCCGCAGTACCCCGGCCCCGACCGGCGGCGCCATCAACAAGGACGCCCGTGGTGAACCGACCGGGATGCTGATCGACGCAGCGCAGCGCCTGGTCTATCGGGTGGTGCCGGCAGACGATCCATCGGCGCTCGACTCCGCTATCACGATCGGGGCTCGGCGCAGTGTCGAGCTGGGGTGGACGCAGGTGCACGACGCCGGTGTCTCATGGGCCGAGCTGGGCAGGATGCGGCAGCTGTACCAAAACGGGCAGGTCAAGCTACGGAACTATGTGGCCATCCGCGGCCCGGGGCGCGATGCGGACTCGCTGCTGGCCGCAGGGGCCAGCGTCGACCAGTTCGGGGGCAGGCTGACGGTACGAACCATCAAGGCTGCGGTGGACGGCGCCCTGGGGTCGCGCGGGGCACTGCTGCTCGAGCCCTATAGTGACGACCGTGCCACGCGGGGGCTGCTGACTACCGATACCGCTGCCTTCCGGGGCATGCTCGAACAGGCCCTTCGTCGCGGCATCCAGGTGGAAACCCACGCGATCGGGGATGGCGGCAATCGTCTGGTGCTCGATGCCTACGCGCGGGCATTCTCGGCGGTCCCGGACGCCGACCGATCGGTCGCGACACCGCGGTTCCGGATCGAGCATGCCCAGATCGTCGATCCGGCGGACATCCCCCGGTTCAAGGAGCTGGGGGTGATTCCGTCGATGCAGCCCTCACATGCGATCGGGGATCTCTACTTCGTTCCCGCCCGACTTGGGGGGAGCCGATTGGCCGGCGCCTATGCCTGGAAGACCTTCCTCGAACTTGGCCTTCCGGTAGCGGGCGGGTCCGACGCCCCGGTCGAGCGCGGGGAACCGCTGATCGAGTTCTATGCGGCGGTGGTACGGCGCGATATCCGGGGCAATGCCGGCCCGGATTCGGTCTGGCACCCCGAGCAGAAGGTCAGTCGCGAGGAGGCGCTCAAGATGTTCACCACCTACGCGGCCTTCGCCGCTTTCGAGGAGGACAAGCGCGGCTCGATCACGCCGGGTAAATGGGCCGATCTGACCATCCTGGATCGCGATATCATGACCGTTCCTGAAAAGGAAATCCTCGCGGCCAGAAATCTGATGACCGTAATCGCCGGGGAAATTGTTTACGAAGCGGAGAGAAGTAACTGACGACTTGATGTTCTAATTGTTTAATGTGTAAGCATTTGCATTCCCCAACTGACCGGTCGGTCAGTTGGGGTTTTGTGTTGATGGCACTGGCGGGCCGATCTGGATGATGCCGACCGAGATGTTGTCGCGTCCGCCCTGTTCGAGGGCGGTGGCGATCAGATCGCGGCAGAGGTCGACCGGTGATTTTTCGCGGGCGGTCCAGGCAATCTCTTCATCGGAGACGGCGTCGTGGAGCCCGTCCGACGAGATCAGAAATCGATCGCCGAGCCGGACGTAGAGGGGGGCTGGCCAGGTGTCGACCTGGACGTCGGCGCGGATTCCCAGGGCTCGGACCAGCAGGTGCCGGTCCGGGTGATGTCGGGCTGTCTCCTGGCTGATCATGCCCCGTTTGACCAGGTCGAACACGGCGCTGTGGTCTTCGGTCAGGCGGAGGGCTGCGCCGTCGCGGATCAGGTAGAGCCGACTGTCGCCCACGTGGGCGCAATAGGCATAGCCCTGTCGGAGCAGCAGCGCGGTGCAGGTGGTGCCCATGCCGAGGTACCGGGGCTCACGGATGGCGGCTTCGTAGATGGCGCGGTTGGCCAGGCGGACGGCGCGGACCAGGGCGGCTCCGGGGTCGGTGTTGTCCGTGGCGTAACTGCAGGCCACCGTTTCGACCGCCAGCCGGCTGGCAACTTCTCCGCCGGCGTGGCCTCCCATGCCATCGGCCACGACGAGGAGCACGCCGTCCTGCTCGCGACGTTCGGGGTCTTCGGGCGCCCACAGGACGATGGCGTCCTGATTGGTGGAGCGGACCGGTCCGGTCTCCGTGGCTACCGCTCCCTCGACTTTGGCGGCGTTTGCCTTGGTCGGCGTTCCGCGCGCGATCGGTTCCATCGGTCCCCGTTTCTGCAGGTGCGCGGCTTGCTGGGTGTAGCAACCGTTGTTCCTGAGAAACGCGTAGGTCCGATCAGGACCGGCTCATGACTCTGGGGGATTGCCGGTCGGCGGGTGGGGCGGTGTCGGGGTCGACCCTGCCAGTTCCTCGAAGATCCGGGCTATTCGGTGGCCGGTCAGCGGTTCGAGGAAGGAGTCGTCGAGATCGTCCGCCCGCTTGAGCAGGCTCGCGACCTCGCTGGCCAAAGAGGTGTCGCCCTGGGTTTGGGCGGCGAGAAACTGGGCCCGGGTGTCGGCCGGTTGGTCGAGCGCCTGCTCAAAAAGATCGCGGATTCGTTGAAACCGATCTTTGCTCAGCATGGATCGGGGCGCCGGACGTTGAGATGTTCGAGACGCGTCGAACGTCTGGCGGAGGGATCACGGTGCCTGGCTCAGGGCCCGTTTGAGCCAGGCGCGGGCAAAGGCCCAATCCCGCTTGACCGTGGCGGTCGAAATGTCGAGGATCTGGGCCGTCTCCTCGACGGACATGCCTCCGAAGAATCGCAGCTCGACCACCTTGGCTTGGCGCGGATCGAGCGCAGCCAGCTGCTTGAGGCTTTCATCCAGTTGCTCCAGGTCGACCGAATTGTGGTCGTTGCTTGCCACCTGGAGCGCATCATGGAGTTCGAGCTTGTCCTGGCGGCCGCCCCGTTTCTGCGCATTCCGGCGGCGCGCGTGATCGACCAGGATCCTGCGCATGGCTTGCGCGGCCAGGCTCAGGAAATGCTGCCGATTCTGCCAGTCGGCGTCGTGATTCCCCGCCAGGCGCAGAAATGCTTCATTGACCAGCGCGGTCGGCTGGAGGGTATGGTCCCCCCGCTCGTTCCGCATCTGCCGCTCGGCGATGTCGTGTAACTCGGCGTAGATGAGCGGGATCAGCTCTTCCGCGGCAAGTTCGTCGCCGGCCGAGAGGCGGCGAAGCAGTCGGGTAACGTCGTCGGTGGATGACACGGTCCCTGGGTCAGTATCCGCGGGTTGGTGTTAGGCGCCGGCGATGCCCTGAATGGCCGTCGCAGCCGGGTTGGTCGGAGTGCATGGCCCGTGCCGCCTTGGTCCAAAGGGCGAGGGCAGCGGGCACGACGTCCGCTGCCCCCAGGGATCTACTCGCCGAGTATCAGGGCAAACATGAGTGGCGCCACGATGGTGGCGTCGCTCTCGACGATGAATTTCGGGGTGTCGACCGCCAGCTTGCCCCAGGTGATCTTCTCATTCGGGGGCGCCCCGGAGTAACCGCCGTAACTGGTGGTCGCCTCCGAGATCTGACAGAAGTAGCCCCAGACCGGAACGTTGGTGCGCTGCAGATCCTGATGGAGCATCGGCACCACACAAATCGGGAAATCGCCGGCAATGCCACCTCCGATTTGGAAGAAGCCGATCGAAGCGTCGGCCGAGGCCGTGGTGTACCACTCGGCCAGGCTGGTCATGTACTCGATGCCGGTGCGCACCGTGTGGACGTTCTTCACGTCACCGGTGATACAGTGGCCGGCGTACATGTTGCCCAGCGTCGAGTCCTCCCATCCGGGCACCACCATCGGGAGATTCCGTTCGGCCGCGGCGATCAGCCAGGAATCTTTGGGGTCGATCTGGTGATACTGTTCCAGTCGCCCGCTTCGAATCACCCGGTACATGAACTCGTGCGGGAAGTACCGCTCCCCTGCGCGGTCGGCGGCGACCCATTCTTCCAGGACGGCCGTCTCGAGACGGCGCATCGCTTCCATTTCCGGAATGCAGGTATCGGTCACCCGGTTGAGGTGCCGGTCCAGCAACTGCTGTTCGTCGGCGGGAGTCAGGTCGCGCCAGTTGGGGAGCCGCTCGTAAAAGTCGTGCGCCACCAGGTTGAAGAGATCTTCTTCGAGGTTGGCGCCGGTACACGAGATCGCGTCCACCAGCCCGGCTCTGATCATGTTGGCCAGTGACTTACCCAACTCGGCCGTGCTCATCGCGCCGGCCAGGGTAATCATCATCTTGCCGCCCGCGTCGATGTGGCTGCGGTAGGCGTCGGCCGCATCCACTAAGACGGCCGCGTTGAAGTGCTTGAAGTGTCGCCGGGCAAAGGCCGAAACAGGCCCCTGCGGATTGGCTCGGGGGGTCACAGTCGTCATGGGAGACACCCGCGTCGAGATTCGCTCGATGCCCGGGGACGCAACCCGTCACATCGAGAGACGCCCTACGGTACCCGAGGCACCGCCATCGGAACGCCCACGGTGGCAAAGAGGTGCAAAAGAATAGTCGATCTCCGGTCGGCTGTCATTGGTTCCGCCTGCCGTCCCTCAGCTCGGGGTGTCAGTCGACTGATCGATCGAATGTCATACTAACCGTCCGGTCAGTCTGTATTTCAAGTCATTGCTACAAATACAATTACGATGTGTCGTCACGGTCAGGACTTGCCAGGTTGCTCAATGGTGTTCGTGGCTGCCGGCGCTGTCGGGGGCCACGGATACCAACGGGGAGCCGGTCCGAATGAACTCGACCACGTCGCGCACGGCCCGGATCACCGCGTCGGGGCGATCGGTCTGGACGTAGTGGCTCGCATCGGTGAACAACTCGTGCCGGCTGTTGGTCGACCAACCGGCCTGCTCGACCTGCAGGGACCGCCAGATCTCGCGAAACTGAACTCCCTGTTCCGCGGTCATCTTTGTCGACGCGAGCTCCGCATCGCTGAATGGTCGCATCGCGGTCAAGACCACAATGGGTCGGCTGCCGAGGGTGCGGAAGGTACCGGCTTCGTCGAGCGTCGCACCGAGTGCGATGGCTTCGTCGACGGCCGGATTGAGGGAGGACGCGAAGTATGCCGTCATAGCCCCGCTGATGTTTTCCGGCACGGCCGGATTGCGGGTCAGAGCCGATATCAGGCGCGGCAGGCCCGTCGGGCCCAGGGCCCCGACGGCTCGCATCAGGCCCACCGGCGGCTCGGCACTGTAGCCGGGGATCTCCGAAAAACGTCGGAGCTGATCCGGGTGGGAGGCATCGACGAAGACGATGCCGGCCACTTCGTCGGGGAACAGTTTGGTGTACGTCATGGCGTATGGGCCCCCCAGGGAATGGCCTACCAGAACGAACGGGCCGGGTTCGTTGGCGGCGGCCAAGGTCGCCTGAAGATCCTGAGCAACCGTGGTACCGTTGCGCCCGTCGGGAGACGGCTCGCTCCACATCACTCCCGCCCGATCATAGGCGCAGGCGCGGGTGGTTGCTGCGATCGAGTCGTGGACCGGCCACCAGCTCAACGATCCGTAGGTGTCGAGCCCCGCTTCGAAGACCACGACGGGCGTGCCCTGGCCTCGGCAGTCGAGGTGAATATGTCGGCTCCCGATGTCGACCAATCGGCCCGGCGGCGGGTAGAGGCGAACGGCACGCCGACGTCCGATCGCTTCATAGATGACTCCGGCAACCAGTGCCAGGAGGATCACTACGGCAAGCGTCTTGAAGATGCGCCTGAGCCAGCGGCGCAGCGGAGAGCGAGTGGGAACACCCATTCGGGACTCGATCGAGTTGGGGAAGATGGCTGTGAATTAACCGATCCGAGAGCCGTGCCGCCAGTCGGCGGCAATGTCGATCGCGTCGGGCGCTTCCCCTGATTCGGAATGGGTTCCATCTTTGAGCGATGTCACCCCACCGCTATTCGGACGTCCGTACCACCCTGCCGGATTCGGATCTCGAGGTGGTGCCCGTGGAGCGGTCCCAGACGGTGCCCTCCGCTTGGTACGTCGATCCCCGCTTTCACGAGGTCGACCGCGATGCCATCTTTGCGCGTACCTGGCAGAACGTAGGGCACGTCACGATGGTCCCCGGCCCGGGCGACTATCTCACGGCCACGGTAGCCGACAACCCGATCATCGTGGTGCGGGATCGCGACGGGACGCTGCGCGCCTTCTATAATGTCTGTCGCCATCGGGGCGGGCCGCTCGCGCTGGACCAGCGCGGCTGCGTCAAGGCGCTGACCTGTAAGTACCATGGCTGGACCTATCGGCTCGACGGCACCTTGCGCGGGGTACCCCAGTTCGATCGGACCGAGCTGTTCGACAAGCGAGACTACGGTCTGGTCCCGATCCGGGTCGAAAGCTGGGAAGGGATGATCTTCGTCTGTCTGGAGCCGGAGCAGACGCCGCCGCTGTCTACGGTGGTCGCGGGGATTGCCGAACGGATCCATCCCAACCTGTTGTCGACCAAGCGTCTGGTCCGCCAGGCCGACTATCGGGTCGACGCCAACTGGAAGGTCTACGTCGACAACTATCTCGAGGGGTACCATGTTCCGCACGTCCATCCCGAGCTGAACAAGGTGCTCGACTACCTGGCGTACACCACGGAGCTGGCGCCCTGGTATTCGCTGCAGCACAGTCCCCTGATCGAGGACAACGTTTATACCGGCAACCAGGGCGGCGAAGCGTTCTACTACTGGGTCTATCCCAATTTCATGCTCAACCTGGTGGGCGATCGCCTGCAGGCCAATCTGGTGCTGCCCGATGGGCCCGATCGCTGCATCGTGCGCTTCTGGTATTACTACGACGACCCCGATACGCCGGAGCGTGAAGCTCGGATCGAAGCGGACCTTGCCTACAGCGATATGGTTCAGGCCGAAGATCGTGAGATCTGCGATCGAGTTCAGCTGGGTCTCCGGTCCCGGGCCTACGACCGGGGGCGTTTCTCGGTCGAAATGGAGTCCGGGGTCTATCATTTTCAGCAGTTGCTCAAACATGCGTACCGTCGCTGGCGCGACGCAAAGCCTGCGGGCTGACGTTCCGCGCCGATCACCCTTCCTGGTAGTGCAGGGGACGCCATGGCCGCCGCTCCACAGACGGACGACGGGCTCAAGCCCGAGCTCACGCTGTTTGATTCGATCACGATCAATGTCGGCACCATGGTGGCGTCGGCCATCTTCCTCATGCCGGCGGTGGTGGCCCTAAGCTTCCGATCCGTTGCGCCAGCTTTGCTGGTGTGGATCGTCGGCGGCGTGATTTCGGTGTTTGGCGCGCTGTGCATCGCGGAACTTGGGGCCGCCATGCCCAAAGCCGGCGGGCAGTTCGTCTATCTCAAGCGGATCTACGGTCCGGTCTGGGGCTATCTCTACGGCTGGGCCAGCTCCGTCATCATCAACCCCGGCTCCATCGCAGCGATTGCCGTCGGGTTCGCGACTTATCTGTCGCACCTGATTCCGATGGGGTCGGTCGGGGTCAAGGTGGCGGCCATCGTCTCGATCATGGGCCTGTCGATCATGAACTGCTTCGGCCTCCGCCTGGGCGTGGTGCTGCAGAACGTGCTCACCGTGCTCAAGATCGTCGCCATCGTCGGCCTGGCGGCCCTCTGCTTTCTGCTGCCCGGTGGCTCGGCAGACAACCTGCAGCCGTTCCTGCCGACGGAGTCGTGGACCACCCTGATCGGACCGTTCGGTCTAGCGCTGGTTGCTGCGCTTTTCGCCTATGACGGATGGATCGAGATCACCTACGTCGGAAGCGAGATGCGGAACCCCGCGCGCGACATGCCGCGGTCGATCATCATCTCGACCGCGCTGGTCGCCCTCCTCTACGTTGTCGTCGCGCTGGCGTTTACCTACGTACTGGGCCACCAGGGCGTGGGGCAGTCACCGCGGGTTGCTACCGATGCCGCCACCGCGGTACTCGGGACCGCCGGAGCCGTGGTGGTGACCTTCACCGTGCTGGTGTCGACCTTGGGCTCCAACAACGGCATCGTCTTTACCGCGGCGCGAATTCCCTTTGCCATGGCGCGCGACGGACAGTTCTTCTCCTGGGCCAGCCGAGTCAGCCCGCGGTACGCGGTGCCGACCACGTCGATTCTGGCGCAAGGTGTCTGGGCGTCGCTGCTGGCCCTGTCCGGAACCTATGATCAGCTCGCGACCTACGTCGTCTTCGCGTCGTTCCTGTTCTATGGACTTTCGGCGGTGGGGGTGATGGTACTCCGGCGACGTGAGCCCAACCTGCCCCGGCCCTATCGCAGCTGGGGCTATCCGTTCACCCCGCTGGTCTTTACGGGGTTTGCCGCCTTTCTCATCATCAATACCACGATCGAGCAACCCATCGATACCTTGATCGGGATCGGGTTGCTCGTGCTGGGGCTGGTATTCTACTACGGATTCGGCTGGCACCGGGCGGTAGCCAGGCAATGAGCTTGGCCCGGGGCGGTGCTAGCTGCGCCGCCCCGGCCGAACACTGATCAGCGGGTTCCGGTTGCTCCGGACAACGGAGGCGCCAGGTAGGTGTCCCACCACCGCAGTTCGTGCATGATCCGGTGGATGTTGTTCCAGGGCCCTGTGATACCGTGAGCTTGCCCCTCATAGATGATCAGCTTGGTCGGCACTCGCTGCTTCTTGAGCGCCGTGTACAGCTGGATCGCCCCCTCCAGCGGAACCCGGTAGTCGACGGCGCCGTGGATGAAGAGCGTCGCTGCCTTGACCCCGCCCGCGTTGAGCACCGGTGACTGGGCAATCATGATGGCCCGGGCCCGCGGATCCCAGGGTGGCCCGAAGAACTCGGTCTCCTTGGTCCGCGAAATGTCCGACAGAGCAAAGTTGCTGGTCCAGTTCGATTCGCCGGCTCCGGATACGGCGGCCCGGAACCGCTCAGGGTACTTGGTGATCAGCCAGTTGGTCAGAATGCCGCCATAGGAATGCCCGGTGGATCCGACCCGCGCCGGATCGGCTGCGTACCTGGCAACCAGGTGGTCGATTCCGGACACCACGTCTTCCCCATCCTTGTTGCCCCAGCCGCCCCAGGTCGCCCACTTGAAGGCGTCACCGTACCCGGTCGAACTTCGGAAGTTGGGCAGGAATACCAGGTAGCCGTTGGCCGCGAAGTACGCCTGCTTGAAGTCGAAGGCGTATCCTGACGCGGCATGCGGGCCGCCGTGATTGACGATTATCAGAGGATATGGACCGCGGCTCGGATCGTAGCCTCTGGGAAAGAGCAGGAATCCCTCGATCTCGGTTCCGTCATAGCTCTTCCACGTGATCCGTTCGGATGGCCGCTCGGTGAGCACGACCTCCGCGACCAAGTCGCGGTTGACGTCGGTCAGCCGCCGCTCGTTGCGCCCGTCGATGTCGGCAACGTAGAGATCGGCCGGCCGGTCGAGTTCACTGGCTGCGTAGGAAATTTTCCGGAAGCCGCGATCGAAGGTGACACCACTGATCCGCCGGGCGCCGGTTGTGATCTGCTCGACCGCGCCACCAGCGGCGGCGACCCGGAAGAGATGGACCGCGCCCCCGATCCCGGCCGTAAAGTACAGATACCGGCTGCCGGGCGACCATCGGGCGGCGCCCGCATCCAGATCCCAGCGCTCGGTCAGGTTGATCGCCGGCCCGCCGGACGTTGCCTGCACGAAGAGGTCCTGCGCTCCGCCGTGGTCGAGCTTCTGGTGGATGATCAGGTCGGTGCCCAGCGAGCGGACGTAGGAATACCAGCGTCCGTCCGGGGAACCTTCGACGCCGGAGTAGTTGTGTCCGTCGTCGGTGAGCCGAGTCGAGTTGCCGTCCAGGTCGACCCGGAAGATGTCGGATACTCCGTACGCCAATTCGTCACTGCGACTGGCATTGGCGGTGAACAGGATTGCGCGGCTGTCGGCGGTCCAGCGCAGGTTGCCGGCCTCGAGACCGAGCTGAGTCAGCTGCCGCTCGGCGCCAGCGCCATCGGTTGGCGCGATGACAACCTCGACCGTCGGCTGCGCGGCGCGATCGGGAATCGGGAACGGCCGCCCATCCTGCCGGAACGGGTACCAGTCGAATGCCGTGCCCTTGAAACGTCCTTCATGCCGCCGCTCGAACTCGGTCATCTCCGGTTCGGGACGCGGTGGGGTCGGGATCGACCGGGTGCGGGCCAGCCAGCGCCCGTCCGGACTCCTGAGGCCAAGCCGGTCGTCTGCCTGGCTTGCGACAGGGGCAACGCTCGGTCGGGAGGGGTCGATCGTCCAGACGGCGTCTCGATCGGTGTAACGGACGCGACCCTCGTCGCTCCAGCGCGGCATCGTAACCGCACGGCCCTGATGCCGGACCGACGCGGCAGGCGTCGAGCCGTCGGTCGAGACGATCCAGGTCTCGACGGTGCTGCCGTTGGTTTCCTCGACGGGAGTCGATACCGTGTACAGAACCCAACGGCCGTCAGGCGAGATCGCCGGCGATCCGATGGTGCGGATCCGGTAGAAATCTTCGAGTTGAAGCGGCCGTCGTGCGGGTTGGGAAGCGCCCTGCGCCTGAGAGATGGCCGGCAAGAGGGCCGTTGCGACCACGAGGCCCAGAGACGTCAGGGCGTGAGACATCGCGCACCTCGATATGGGGATAGATCCTGAAGGGGCAGGGCTGCCCGGCTCAGCCGACGGTGCCGCGGCTCCGGAATTCCCGGATCGCTGCCTCGGCGCCGGACCGGGCACGGTGGCTTCCGAACCGCTCGCCGTCTCTCCGGGTTCGGGCAAAGCCGTTCATTTTCCAGGGTTTGCAGAGCAGGCAGCCGGCTCGGCGATTCTTGGGGCGGCGTCGCTTGAAGTTGGCCATGGTGACCGGGCTCCGGTTCTCAGTGGATCCGAGACGGCGAGACCACAAGATACCATCCGTCCTCGGCCTTCGAGGCCAAGAAAGTAAAGATGCCTGTGGTGCGAAAAGGGTCGCACCCGTCCGTCAGGCGACGGCCTCGGCCCAGCTGAAGCCGTCCGGCAGCGGGTCGGCGGAGGCGTATTCGATATGGATGACCCGGCGATGGCTCGGGGCGGCAGCGGGTGCCGATGCATGCAGGATCAGGGGGTGCATTAGCAGGACGCCCCCCTCGGTGACGAGGCAATCGACCGGTTCCGCGCTCCGGGCCACCCGTTCCAGCTCGGGGTCCGAGTACCGGCCGACCAGGTGTGACCCCGGGATGACCCGGACCGGGCCGTTCTCCGGGCCGCAGGCGTCGAGATGGAGCCGAAGGGTCAGCATCCGCTCCAGAACTGCGGCCGGGGGACGCACATGCCAGGCCCCCGCCTTGCGTGACCAGGGGCCCCAGCCATAGCACTCGGCGTACTCGGACACGGAAATGGTGACGTCCTGGTGCCAGGTGACCTTCCAGTTGGCCACCGGCGTCTTGTCGAACAGCAGGGCGCGAACGGCCACGGCTGAGTCGCCGAGTGTGGGAGCAACGAGTTGTCGGAGGGGGCCAACGGCCAGGGGTACCAGGGATGGTATATGCTGAAAGAGGTCGCGCACGCCCCCACGCTCGGCGTGGCGAGCCAGGATCGGATCGACCTGGGCACGCAACTCAGCTACGATCCCGGCCGTCAACCCGCTCGGGACGACCGAATAACCCTGGATCGCCAAGTCACTGGTCACCAAGGCAACTTAATGGACCGTTTGCGCCGTCGCGACGGGCCTGAAATGCCCGCCCGCCCGTCGCTGATCGGGTTCTGTCGGGGTAGATTCCCGGCCTACTGTCGCCCGTTCGACGATTCGCAATAACAGACTCCGCCTGCGAGAACGACTTTGCCTCTACTCGACCTCGCCGTCCCGGTTCGGCTCATACCATGATTGCTGTCCAGTCCGTTCACAAACACTTCGGCGCCATTCACGCCGTCGACGATGTCACCTTCCGGATCGACCGCGGCGAGGTTGTCGGCTTCCTGGGCGCCAACGGCGCCGGCAAGACGACCATGATGCGGATGCTCACCGGCATGCTGCAGCCCGACGCTGGTGCCGTCAGCTTCGATGGACGTTCGATCGGCGAAAATCTGATCGAAGCCAAGCGCCGCATCGGCTTCCTGCCGGAATCGAATCCGCTCTACGTCGATATGCTGGTGCATGAGTTTCTGGGCTACGCTGCATCCCTGCGCGACCTGGGCAGCACCGCGTCGCGGTCGGCGATCGGTGACGCGGTCGACCAGACCGGGATTCAGGACGTCTATCATCGGCCCATCGGCGAGTTGTCCAAGGGATATCGCCAGCGGGTCGGTCTGGCGGCGGCTGTGCTGCATCGGCCCGATGTGCTGGTGCTCGACGAACCTACCGAAGGACTCGACCCCAATCAGCGCGTCGAAATCCGTAAGCTGATCGGCGACGTGGGGCGCGATCGCACCGTCCTGCTCAGTACGCATGTACTGCAGGAGGTCGAAGTCACCTGCAGCCGGCTCCTGGTGATTCATCGGGGTCGCCTGGTAGCCGACGGAGGCGTAGCCGAGCTGCTCGCCGCCGGGTGGGGGCGGACCAGCTACGTGATGGAGTTAGAAGGCGCCGATCCTGCCGAGGTAGTGGGCCTGATACCGGGAATTATCGGACACACGGCCGAATCGATCGAGGGTCGAGTCCGGATTCGGCTGACGACCGACCAGGCGGATGACCTGCGGCCAATTCTGTCGCGAATGGCGGTCGAGCGCGGTTGGGTGCTCTGGGAGCTGTACCGCGAGCGAGCCACGGTCGAGCAGTTGTTCCAGACCCTCACCTCCGAGAACGACGGCCCGCTTGGTGGGCCGGAGGGCGAGGCTCGATGAAACAGATCTGGCGCGTTGCCCGGCGGGAGGTCAAGGGCTACTTCGACCATCCGACCGCCTATATCCTGCTGATTGCTTTTCTGCTGCTGGCCCTCTTCGTCGCGTTCCGGACTCTCTACGGAACCGGTGCGGCGTCGCTGCGGACCGTGTTCCTGCTGTTGCCGTGGCTGTTCGCGATTTTCATCCCCGCCATGACGATGCGTTCGTTTGCGGAGGAGCGCCGCAGCGGAACCCTCGACTGGCTGACTTCGCAGCCGCTGTCCGAACTCGAGCTGCTGCTGGGCAAGTTCCTGGGCAATCTGTTGTTCGTCCTGACCACTCTGGTCGGTACGCTACCTACGGCCATCGGCGTGCTGCTGCTTTCCGAAGCCGATCCCGGTATCATGGCCGCCCAATATATCGGCGCCGTTCTGCTTGCTGCGCAGATGACGGCTATCGGGATCTGGGCTTCGAGCGCCACGCGGAATCAGGTCACCGCATTCATCCTGGGCCTGGCCGTGAGTTGGAGCCTGGTCTTCCTTGGCGAGCCGCTGCTGCTGACGGCGCTGCCGGATTGGGCCGCGGCCTGGGCCAGCAACCTGTCGATCCTGGCGCACTTCGAGCCCGTGGCTCGTGGCGTGCTCGACATCCGAGACCTGCTCTACTTCGCCTCGACGACGCTGCTGTTCGGTACCTTTGCATACGTCACCCTGGTTCGCCGCCGCCTGAGCCGAGTGCGCAGCGGGTACCGTCGCCTGCAGATTGGGATGGCGGCTATCGTGCTGGCCGTGGTGGCGGTCAATGCTGCCGGCAGCGGTCTGCGGCAGCGGATCGACCTGACGTCGCAGGGGGTGTATTCGCTCTCTGATGCCACGCGGGATCTGCTCAAATCTCTGGACGATCAGGTCACCATCAAACTGTTTGCCTCCCGCGCCCTGCCGCCCGATGTGCAGCGTACCGTACGGGATGTTCGCGACCTGCTTGGCGACTTCCGCTCGGCCAGTGGCGGCAGGGTCCGGACGGAGGAGTTCCGGCCCGATACGGATCCGGAAGCGGAAAAGGAAGCCGTTTCGTACGGTCTGCGTCCGCTCCAGTTCAGCAGCCTCCGGGGCGACGAGTACCAGGTGCGGCGCGGCTGGCTTGGCATCGTGATTCAGTATGCCGAAGAGAAACAGACCTTCCCGGTGTTGCAGCAGACCGACGACCTCGAGTATCGGCTGATCGCGAGCATTGCGTCGCTGACGTCGGGTAAGCGGCCGTCGATTGCATTTCTGAGCGGGTCCGAGATGCGGACGCCCTACAGCTACAATATCTGGCGCGACATCCTCGAGAATCGCTACCAGGTCGGCACCGTCTTTGGCGACAGCGTCGCGATGCCGCCCCTCAGCCGCGATTCGATCGACGTCCTCGTCGTGGCGGGTCCGCGCCAGACCGTTCCTCAGGCCGCGGTCGACCGGGTAGGCGAGTATCTCGATGCCGGCGGTCCGGTGTTGTTCCTGCTGGATCGGACGGATGTCGGTATTGCGCAGGTAGCTAGATCGATCACCACCGGTTTCGAATCGCTCCTGGCGCGCCGCGGCGTCAGGCTTGCGTCCGGAATCGTCTTCGACCTCAAGTCGAATGAGGTCGTGTCACGCGGCGAGCGCGACGGCCGGCCCTACTCGGCGCCGTTCCCCCCCTGGCCGCACGTGCTGCGGGCGGCGCCGCACCCGGTGACCGCCGGGCTTTCCTCGCTCACGCTCGGATGGCCCGGTGCGCTCGATCTGGCCGACACCACGGCACTGCAGGTGCTCTGGGCGACTACGGACGCGGCCGGTCGTCACCTGTCGGAGTCCTCGCCTGTCTCTCCGGACTATCCGTTCTATCCCGACACGTCATCGCTTGCTCGGCAGAATATGGCGGTCGCCATCCCGGAGGCCGGCACTTCCGGCCGCCTGGTGGTTGTCGGCGACGCGGATTTCCTGGAAGACCGCTTCGTTCGCGCCAACGTCCAGAACCTGATCTTTGCCACCAACGCGATCGACTGGCTGCTCCAGGACGAGCGGCTGATTCGGATCCGGTCGAAGGACCGGACGCCGCCGCCTCTCGTCTTCGCGACGTCGTTCGAGCGAGACTTCTTCAAGTGGGCCAATCTGATCGGCGTTCCGGTGCTGGTCGGTATCTTCGGCCTGATCCGGGTCCTTTGGCGTCGTCGCGGGGTGGGCCGCCCATGACGATGAGGATGTTCCGGCCGTATGAGTGAGCGCTCGCTGCGTATTGTCCTGATCGTCCTGGCGGTTGCGCTGGTGATGTTCGGGGTGCGCCAGTGGACCGGCGGGACATCGCGTGGTGGCGATGCCGGCACGCTGGCGAGCCTGCTGGCGCGTCTCGACGGCCGTGATGTGGCGCGGTTTCAGGTTGCCCGCCCGACCGAGACCTACGATCTGCAGAAGACGGACGCAGGGTGGCAGGTCAACGGCTTGCCGGCGGACACCGTCGTGATCGACCGTCTGTGGGTCGATCTGACCGGAGCGGTGGCACTCGAAGTCGCAGCCCGGAATCCCGCCAATCACCGCCGGCTGGGCGTGGCGGATGACAGCACCTACGCGCTCACGGTCGTGCACGCCGATGGTAGCCGGAGCCGGCTGTTCGTGGGCCGTCCGGGACCGCAACAGGAGAGCGGCTATGTGCGGGTTCCGGATGGCGATGAGGTCTATCTGGTCAAGGGCGGGTTCTTCGCCGCTATGCGGCAGCCCCTGGTCTACTGGCGCGACCTGACGGTTCTGACGGTCGATACCGCCGCCGTCGAAACGGTGGTGCTCCGCTACGGAGGAGAGACCTTCACCCTGCGTCGAGGCCGGCCCCACTGGACCGTCGACGGCCTGCCGACCAATCCGGAGGCTGTTGCGGAGCTATTGGTTGGGCTTGGCCGGCAGTACGCCGTAGGGTTCTCGCGCGACAGTACGGGGTACGGCACCGATCGGCGGGGACTCGTGGCACTCGATGCGCGCGGCGATACGCTTGCGTCGCTCGTGATGCGGTCGGGACAGCGGGGCGAGCCGCTGGTAACGTTGCGCGACAGTCCCTTCATTTTCGAACTCGATCGGTATAGCACGGAACGCCTGATGCCGCCGCGGGATCGCCTGCGCGCGGTCGTTCCGCCGGCTGGACGTGTCGAGGAGCCCAAGGTAACCAGGCCGTCGATCGCGCTGCGATAGCTTCGAAATAGATCAACGCCGTTCGACTTCTTCAGGAGTCAGTCATGCGTGCTAATCGCAGGCGATGGATCTCTCGCACCCTTTCGTTGCTGATTCCGATGGCAGTCGGCGTTGGATGCGGATCAGCAGCTTCGAACCAGGCGGGTAGCGACTCTGCCCTGCAGATGCCCAAGGCGGGGACGCTGGTGCTCCACCCCGAACGGGTGCTGCTCCAGGACGGCACCATGCTGGACGGCGAACGCGGCATGCTGTTCGTACCGCTCGAGCGCTCGCGTCCCTCCGGCGCCACGGTCGGCATCGAGTTCTATCGGTTCCGCTCGACCTCCTCGGTGGCAGGACCTCCGGTCTTTCGGTTGCCCGGCGGTCCCGGATATTTGGGCTTCGCGGCGCTGCTGGCCAATCCCGGCTATGCCGACAATGAGATCCGGGTCTGGACCGAGATGGGTGATTACCTGATGATCGGTCAGCGCGGGATCGGATCGTCCCCGCCGAACACCCTCTGCGAGCGCACCGAGCCGTTGCCGCTTAGTGCGGAAATCGTGGAGGCCGAAGAGGCGGCCAGGGTTCGCGCCGCGATGGAACGCTGCAAGGCATACTGGGAAGGCAAGGGACTCGCGCTGGCCGGGTTCAGCGTCGTCGAGGCGGCGGCGGATGTCGACGACGTGCGCCGCGCCCTGGGGTATCCCAAGATCGTATTGCAGGGAACCAGCTTCGGGTCGCACTGGGCCATGGCGGTGATGCGCTACTACCCGGACATCGTCGAGCGTGCGGTGCTGAGCGGCATGGAAGGGTCGGATCATACCTATGACATGCCGAGCGGCGTGCTCAACGCATTTGCACGGGTAGCGGATGAGGCGGCTCGGGCGCCCGCGCTGGCCCGCTCGGTGCCGCGGGAAGGTCTCCTGCCGGCGTTCCGCGCGGCTATCGAGCGCGCCGAAACCCGGCCGACGTTCGTCACGGTGCAGAACCCGAGGACCGGCGGGCGGGATTCCGTTCGGTTCGATGCGCGCCGGCTTCGCTCGCTGTCCTACGGGTACACTGGTCCCGCCAGCTCGCGAACCGGCCTGGCCTCGTGGCCCGCGGACATCGCGGCGCTGTCGGCCGGGCGTTTCGATCAGGCGGCGGCGTCACTAGTCCGGCGCGGCGACGGTACGACGACCGCAAGCTTCATGATGCTGGACTGCGGGTCCGGGATCAGCCCCGAGCGTCTCGCCATGATCGAGGCCGATTCCGCCGCCCTGCTGTTAGGCGAAATCAACCGCTTCTATCGCCAGGGGTGCCCGGTCTGGTCGACCGACCTGGGCGAAGAGTTCCGCCGCGGTTTCGATACGGAGATTCCGACGGTCATCGTCCAGGGAGACTGGGACACCTCGACGCCGATCGAGAACGCGCTCGAACTGGCACCCCGTTTCAAGCGGCACAGCTTCGTGACGGTGGGTCGAGGCTCACACGGAGCGCTTCGGGAAGCGATGCGGCATTCGCCCGAGTTCACCGCGGCGCTGGCCCGCTTCATCCAGCAGGGCGACACGGTCGGCTTACCCGCCCGCGTCGATCTCCCGCCGGTCGACTGGGTGGTGCGTTGATCCGGATCTTCTCGCCGCGCAGCTACTAAAGGGGTTGCTTGCTGCTCAAGATGTCGGACGGATCCGTCCGACGATCGTCCGTACCAGACAGGAGGCCGTGAGAGTTCCGCGACGGAAGGTCGTCACGGTCGCACGGCTATCCCAAGCCCGTGGTCCCCGCCGTCGAATCACGGCGCCGATTTCTGCGTACAGTGTCCGCCCCACCGCCAGGGCAGCGGCCGACCGAAGCGGCAGGCGCGCCACGACCGCGTCGGCCTCCCGATACCGCTCCTCGGCCGCATCGAGCAGCCGGGTTGCGATGCTGGCCAGCGCGATGCGGTGCTCGGGCTGTGCGACCTCCGATTCGGGAACTCCAACCGCTTGCAACCACTCCGCCGGGAGGTAGACCCTACCGGCTGCCGCGTCATCGACCACATCACGTGCGATGTTGGTGAGCTGGACCGCCTCGCCCAGTCGCCCCAGACGACGGAGCAGCGCGGCGTCCTCGAGGCCCATGATCCGGCCCGTCATGATCGCAACCACACCAGCTACGCAATAGCAGTAGTCGGCCAGTTCATCCAGAGTCCGGTAACGGCGTCCGGCAACATCCATTGCCATGCCGTCCAGCAGGACGTGCGGCAGCTCCGGAGGGATCCGGTGGCGGCGCACCAGCAACGCCAGCGCGCGGAAGGGGAGGTCCGTAGCATCCCCGGCGAGGGCCCGCTCCGTCCCGGTCCGTAACTCGGCCAGCCGGGCAGCCAGGACCTCGGGGTCAATGGCACGCTGGCCGTGTCCCAGGGTCTGGCCGTCGATCACGTCATCGCAGTGGCGCCCCCAGGTGTAGAGCAGGTAGCACCCCTCGCGGGTGGTCGGGTCGAGCAGCTGGGCAGCCCGTGAAAAGCTGGCCGACCCGCTCGAAAGCACGGCTCGGCACTGCGCCACGAGCGAGACGTCGTCGATACTCACCATTCGATCCGTAACCGCCTGGGCTGACTCACCGACCGCCGAGGGATGGCCCCGCCCGCGGATCGCCACCTCTGTATCCGGCGCGAAAGCCCACCTGGCGGGTCGAGGACCAGCGCCCTTTCCGAGGAACCGGAAGGGAGAACGATAGGCAGAGTCCGATCGATCGGCCAACCGGCGGACGCACTCGATAGCCGCGGAACCCCGGTCCGAAGGGGTTTGGAACCATTCTTGCTGCAATAGTTGGCACTCATTACGGCAACAACCAGTTACTACCATTCGCGAGGACAATTCATGCGCAGGTTGACACGGTGGCTCGGCGCGGCTCTGGTCGCACTCAGCCTCGGGGCGTGCGGCTCTGATGATGGTGATGGCGGCTCAGGACCGGGTACCCCGGGTATCGCACTCTCGCTGAGCAAGACCACACTCACTGCAGTGCAGGGCGGTTCGGACAATCTGACGGCAACTATTACCCGGAGCGGGGGCTTTACCGGGACAGTTTCGATCGAAACCACAGGTGCGCCGACGGGAGTGACCGCGGCCGCTTCCAACGTGGCGACCAGCGGTGGCACCACCACCGGCACGGTCACGGTCACCGTTGCAAATACTGTGGCTGCAGGGACTTACAACTTGACGGTGCGCGCCTCCGGCTCAGGCGTGACTGCCGTGACCGTGCCGGTGACACTGACCGTCACGGCCATTCCATCCAGCATCACCGTCGCCGCGAGTCCGACCACGTTGACGCTGGAACAGGGCGCCTCCAACACGGTGGCCATTTCGCTGACGCGGACCAACTACGAGCAGGCGGTCCAACTGACCGTCGAGGGTGCGCCGGCCGGGCTCACCGCCAACTTTGCGCCGGCGTCCGTGACGGCGACCTCGTCGATTCTGACCATTGGTGCCGGGACCGCAGCTGCCGGTACCTACCCGCTGACGATCCGGGCAACCGGTGCCGGAGTTTCGGCCGCAACTACTGTGGTTCAGCTGACTATCAATGCAGCGCCGCCGGAGCCCTCCTACGAACTCGGGCTCTCCGCGCAGACCCTTTCCGTTGGGCAGGGCGCCAGCGGTGAGGTCACGGTCAACCTGACCAGGACGAACTTCACCGGTACCGTCAACTTGTCCCTGCAGGGTAACGCGCCTGCGGGCATCACGGCGTCGTTCACCCCGGCAGCCGTGACCGGCACGACCTCGACGCTGTCGGTCCAGGTCGGTGGCGCAGTCACTCCCGGGAACCACGACCTCGTCGTCCGGAGCGAGGCCGAGGGCTTCGATCCGCAAACGGCAACGCTGACGCTGACGGTGACGGAGACGGGTCCAGCCCCTGACTATTCGTTATCACTGTCCCCGGCGGGATCCGTCAATGTTCAGGCGGGTGGCGCGTCGGTCAACGTGACCGTCAACATCGACCGCGTCGGCGGCCTGACGGCGCCGGTGGCGCTGTCGGTCGGCGCCCTGCCCACCGGCGTCACGGCGACGTTCAACCCCGCCAGCACCGCGGGCAATACCTCGACGCTTACCATCCAGGCCGCCTCCGGGGCGACGACCGGTGCGCAGCAGATTACCGTCACCGGCGCCTCGACCGGGTTGCCGAACAAAACGCTCAACGTCGGTGTGCAAGTCGCGCCGGCTTCGGGGTCGAGCGGCAATGTCAGCCTCGATGTCGGATCCTGCGCGCTTGACGAACGCCCGCTCTGGGTTGCTGCGCAGAACGGGACCGGGCCGTGGGCGCGGGTCACGCCGACCGGTACGGTCTACAGCTTCGACATCACGGAGGCGCGCGGTGGGCTCGCGCTCGTCCGCGGAGAGGATGGAGGTTCCGGTGTCGGCGTCATGTACTTCAGCCAGGCTGAGTTTCTGTCGATGAACGGTGCCGTGCTGTGCGGGACGGGAGACGATGCCGGCAAGACCGTCACGGCGACCGTTGCCGGACTCGGCTTTACGGACATGGCTTTCCTCTCGATCGGTGGCGGTATGGGAACCGGTACCTTCGGCGCCGCCTCGGTGCCGATTCAGGGCGTGGCCAACGGCACCTTCGACCTGATCGGGTACAAGACCGGCTTGCTCGGCGGGGGCGCCGGCGACCGGATCATTATCCGGCGTGACATCAACACGGCCGGGATTGCCAATAACGGCTCGGTTGGTGCGACGCTCGACTTCGCCTCGGGTGAAGCGTTCGCACCGGCCACGGCGACCTTTACGATCAGCAACGGTCTCCTGGGCGGTGAGAGCGTCATGTACACCACCTCGTATTCGACCGGCGCGTCGTGTGTCCCGCACGTGCTGTCGGCGTTCGGGTCGGCGGCGTCGGCGTCGTTTACCGTGTACGGTATCCCGGCCGCCCGGCAGCGGCCGACGGACTTCCATCGCTATACCGTCATGGCCAACAATATGACCGGCAGTGCGGGCACGTCCCGTGGTGTGACGGCAACGAGCCAAGCGCTGGCCAATACTAGCGTGACGCTGCCTGGCACGATTGCCGCGCTGACGCCGGGGAATGTTGCCGGGCCGTACCGGCGGCTCCAGTTCCAGTACACCCTGCCGACGGGTGCCGTCTCCTCGACCACCGCGCTCTATGCGGCTACGTCGGGTGGGCAGGCCGTGACGATCAGCGCGTCAGCCACGTACCTGGGCGGCACCGCGGTCGATCTGACGATGCCGGACTTCTCCGGCCTGGCAGGTTGGAACAACGCCTGGGCTCCGGCTTCTGGATCGTCCGGTACCTGGTCGGTCTCGGGCGCTGGTGCCGAGCTGGCGACTGCATGCGGAGCGGCAGGGCAGGTCGTGTTCAGCTCGCGCGTGGGTACGTTCTAGCGCCTGACGCACGATCCCATCGGATCATGATCGGCGCCGAGCGGAGTTGTCTTCCGCTCGGCGCCGCTCGTTTTCCGGAGGGTCAATAGCCGCGGGTCGGGTCGATGGCCAGGCGGGGTCGTGCCCCGGCTTCGACGGCGGCGAGGGATTCGAGAAAGCCGGCGACGGTGCCCTCGACCGTGCTTGGTCCGCTGACATGGGGTGAGATGGTAACCCGGGGATGGCGCCAGAGCGGCGAATCGAATGGCAGCGGTTCCTGCTCGAACACATCGAGGGCCGCTCCGCTGATCCAGCCGCGATCGAGCGCTTCGGGTAAGGCCGCTTCGTCGATCAACGCCCCGCGCCCGACGTTCATCAGGTACGCGCCGGCGCAGACCATCATCCGGTCGCGATCGAGAAATCGATGGGTCAGGGCCGTGTGCGGCGCGGCCAGGATCAGCCAGTGGGTGCCGGTGATGACCTTCCCGAACGACTCGGCAGGCTCGACGCTGTCGAACCCATCGGCTGGCGCGCCGGTCCGCGACAAGCCCACCACCTCACACCCCAGCGCGCCAAAGCTCTGCGCGATGCCTCGTCCGACCTGGCCGGTTCCCAGAATCACGACGCGCTGGTTGCGCAGCAGGACGGGGGTCCGGTCGTCGCCGCCCCAGCGTCCGGCCGCTTGATCCTGCCGCAGGGCGTCGAGATGCTGATTGACCGAGAGCGCCCGGGTCAGGCACCACTCGCCGATGGCCGGACCGAAGTCCTCGCTGCTCTTCGTGAGCAGCACGCCTGCGGGGAGCGGCTCGCCGCGCAGCAGGCCGTCGACGCCCGCTCCGATACTGTGAATCCAGCGGATCTGGCCCCACCCGGCCGCCGGCCGTCGGAATCCGACGTAGACATCCGAGCGGTCCAGGTCGTCCGCCCCGATGTCGGCAATAGACTTCATGGTGAGCGGCAGGTCGGGACGATGAGCCAGTATGGCATCGCGGAGGCCGGAGACGTGATCGCCTGCGAGCAGGATACGAAGCGGTTTGGTCGACATGGTGCTCGAAGCTGATGCGCGGGTCGGCGGCGGTCAAGGCCGCGCCTGCATTGCCAGTCCGCCTTCCTCCGCCGAGATTCCCGCATCCGCTCTTCGGAACGACTCATGACCGTCCCGCTGCACGAGGCCCCGTCCGACGTGCCGGCCGACCATCCGCCGGTTGCCAGACGCGAGATCTTCGGTTGGGCCATGTTCGATTTTGCCAACTCGTCCTACACGACGGTTGTCATCACGGCGGTCTACAGCGCCTTCTTCGTTTCCTATATCGTTCCGGCCGAGTCGACCGCTCGTGACTCGTATTGGTCGATTGCCATTCTGCTGTCGATGGTCTCGGCGATTCTGCTGTCGCCGCTCACCGGTGCGATCATCGATAAGAGCGGCCGCAAGAAAGCCTGGCTCGCCGCCAGCTGTCTCATCTGCGCACTGGGCACGGCGGCGCTCTACCTGGCCCAGCCGGGAGACGTCTGGTTGGCCATCGGCCTGGTCGTCATCGGCAACACCGGTTTCATGCTGAGCGAGGCCTTCTGCGCCAGCTTCCTGCCGGAGCTCGCCACCCGCGACAACATGGGGAAGATCTCCGGTCTGGGTTGGGGAGTCGGCTATCTGGGCGGCCTCGCCAGCGTGGTGCTGGCGTCACAGGTCGTCATTACCGCCGATCCGGCCGTCGACCTCGCCGGATACGTCAGGCAGAATCAGCTGGCCATGGTGGCCATCGGCATTTTCTTCGTCGTGGCCGCGCTGCCCACCTTTCTCCTGGTCCGCAACCGTTCCAGGCCCGCGCCCGGATTCGAACACGCCTCGACCGCCCAACTCGTTCGTGCCGGCTTCGAGGAGCTGCGCAGCACCTTTGCCGTCGCACGCCAGTATCGGATCCTCTTTCGTTTTCTGATTGCTTTCATGGTCTACATGGCCGGGCTCGATGCGATCGTCAAGTTCGTCGGCATCTACGCCCGTGAGGAAATCGGACTGAGTGGCGGAGAGTTTGTCCTGCTCTTTCTCTTTCTCCAACTCTCGGCCGTAGCCGGCGCGGTTGGTTTCGGCATGCTCGAGGGTGTGCTCGGTCCCAAGCGAACGGTGATGCTGACTTTGTTCTGGTGGATCGTCGGGGTGCTGGGCATCCTTTTCCTGGAAACGCTGAGCGGTGCGCTTGGCGTCGATCCCAAGCAACTGTTTTATGGGCTGGGTTTGTTTGCCGGCGCCGGCATCGGCGCAACCCAGGCGTCGAGCCGCACGGTCGTCGGGCTGTTGTCGCCCAAGGAGCGTTCGGCCCAGATGTTCGGATTCTGGGGCATGTTCGCGCGGTTCGGCAGCATACTCGGTGTGGGCTTCGGCTTCGTGGCCGACGGGTTCGGTTCGCGGCGAGCGGGGGTGGCGCTGGTGCTGGTCTTCTTCGTGGTGGGTGCGATTCTCCTCTCGCGGGTCGATGTCGATCGCGGCATTCGCGATGCCGCGCCGGTCTGAGGCGTTGTCGAACTCGGGGCTCGGGCTATCCCGAGCGGCCCGATTCAGCTGGCGGGGCGGTTGAGCTGCGCAGCTTCATCGCTCTGCCTGGCCAGCAGGCGTTCGGTAAAGTCGATCCGCTCTTGCGCTTCCATCAGCTCGCTGCGAAGCTGTGCCACCTCGTCTTCGAGCGCAGCCATGCGGTGGTCCGCGCCGGGACCCAGTCCATCACGCGCGGCATCGGCCTTGAGTTTGGCCATCTTGAGCCAGGCGTTGGTCGCGATGGCCACGATCGGAATCGTCAGAGCAAGGATTGGGATCAGCATGGCAAGTATCTGCTTCATATCACCTCCTGCTTGCAGGTCGTAGCGCGGGTCAGGTCCGCTTGACCCGACTGCCCCGAACGCCCTATCTCAGTCATGTCCGCTTCCGACCTCGATAAGCTCAATCGTGCGATCGTGCGGTGCAACCGCTGCCTCCGGCTCCGCGAGTACTGCGCTCAGGTTGCCCAAACCAAAGTGGCCAGGTTCCGGCACCAGGAATACTGGGGCAAGCCGGTGCCCGGGTTTGGCGATCCGCGCGCGCAGCTCCTGATCGTGGGGCTGGCTCCCGCCGCGCACGGTGCCAATCGAACCGGCCGGATGTTCACGGGCGACTCGAGCGGCGATTGGCTATACGAGGCGCTTCACCGCTTTGGTTTCGCCAATCAGCCGACCTCGAGCGGGCGTGACGATGGGCTGGAACTGATCCGATCGTGGATCTCCGCTTCCGCCCGGTGCGCCCCGCCCGACAACAAACCGCTTCCGGAGGAACTGGTCAACTGTCGTGACTACCTGGTTCGGGAAATCGCGCTGCTGCGGGAGGTGTCGGTAGTCGTGACCTTGGGCGGCATCGCACACGATACCTATCTCAAAGCGGCGGGCTGGTGGGAGCATTTTCCGGCGCGCGAACGGCCCCGCTTCGGCCACGCCGTGGAGACGGTCCTGCCCTCCGGCCAGCGGTTGCTGGCCTCATATCACCCGAGTCGGCAGAACACCAATACCGGTCGACTGACCCGTCCAATGTGGCACGCCATCTTCGAGCGGGCCCGGGCAATCGTTGATGGGGACGACCACACGCCGACCACCGTCAAAGGACGACGGCGGTCGGAGTAGTTGCAGCTACGACGCCTTGGTGTGCGCCGAGTATACGGCGGTCTTGCCGTCGGCCGTGAAGCTCAGCACGTCGTACGGCTGGAACGGCTTACCGTCCATCCCCGGGGCGCTGGCCGGCATGCCCGGGATGGTCAGACCGACGATGCCCTGGGGCTTTTCCTTGAGCAACCGTTGAATGTCGGATGCGGGAACGTGCCCTTCGACGACATATCCGCCGACCACCGAGGTATGGCAGCTCGCGAGATTGCCGGGGACCTTGTAGCGGGCCTTGATAGCCTGCATGTCCGGGGCGTCGGTGACGGACGCCTCGAAGCCGTTGGCTTTGATGTGGTCGACCCAGACACCGCAACAGCCGCAGTTGGCGTCTTTGTAGGTGACGATCGGGGTCTTGGCCTGGCTTTGCCCCTGGGCAACGCGGGCCCATCCGCTCAACACAGCCAGTCCCGCGGCCAGGTGGGCTACTGCGGTGCGTCGAGTCAACGGTGTGCTGAAGTTATGGTCATCCATCGGGTCGGACCTCAACGGTGCGGTGGTACGGCGGATCTCATCCTTCAAAAATACCATGCCCCCGGCGGCCGCGATACGGCGGTGCCGGGGGCGTGATTCAGATCGTTATCGCAACCAGACGACGACCAGGCCGCAGGTCGTCTGCGGGGTACGCATCTGGTCAGGCACCCAGCGAGACCGATAGATCTCGACGGCTTCGACGTCGTCCAGGCGAATGCTCCGGAGCGGCATTCCTGGCATCGGAGTGGCGCCGTTGATCGACAGTCCCGGGGGGCAACTGGTCGAGGGCCCCACGAACGCCGGCGAGGCCCGCCGGTACAGATAGCCCGACCCTGCCGCCGCGACGCCCGGGAAGCCCATGTACGCAAAGGAGAGATCGTGGCTGAGCCCACCCGCCTGCTCGAGGTCGCGCCGTGAGTGCATCGGCAGGCCCCGCTGGACCACATCGACCAGTTCCACGGCGCGCATCCGGGCGATCTCATCCGAGGTATAGAAGCGTCCCCAGCCGGCCCGTCGTCGCCAGCGGAAGTCCTCAAACCGCCGCTCGGTCATGCCGCCCGAGACGGAGATCTCCGGCAACTCGTACCCGATGGTCATCAGCTCCACCCGGAGATCCCGCTCGCCGTCTTCGGGCAGGGAAATGGAGAACGTGATGGGGGCATGTCCGATTCGGCGGACCCGAAACCAGTAGGAACCGGCGCGGAGTCCGTCGAAGCGGAACTCGCCGGCCGAGTTGGTCATCCGGGTCAGCTTGGCGCCAAAAATTTCGACGTTGGCTTGATCGAGAGGTTGGGAGTCGTAGTTGACTACTACGCCTTTGATCACGCCACGTTCCTGGGCCAGCGCAGGGGCCGCGAGGAGGATCCCTCCAGCGCAGACTGCGCTTGCCAGGCCGATCGAACGGATTAGGTGTTTCACACCCTACCTCCGGAGCGGGTGCGTCTCCGACCTCTCACGTTACGACTTTGCGGCGGCGGGGTCAATAGTCGGTCAGTTATCGGAGGCCGTGCCCGCCGATGGGGACAGTCTCGACCCGATTGCTGAACCCGGCAATCAGCGGACGTCCCTTGCCGATGGCTTCCTTGACGGTCGGCAGGGTCAGCGAGGCCTGGTGACTCTCCTGGCTGTCCCAAACCTCGGTGATCCAGAGGGCATCAGCGTCCGATGGGTCGGTCGCGATCACATAGCTCAGGCAGCCGGGCATCCGGTCCATGCCTTCGAGCAGGATGGCCGCGAGGGCGTCTCGCTGCCCGGGAACCGCACTCATCTTGCCGATCAAGCCGTACATGGTGCCTCCCGGAGCGGATAGCGCATTTCGTGGAGTCAGGCCGGTCAGAACAACCGCCCCTGCCGCCACAAGGATATCCCGTCGATGCATGGTCATAGGCCGGCGCTCGGGCTGACGGTAAGCGTTATCGAAGGGCACGGTCGCGGTAGACTGATTGTCCATCCAGCAAGGTAAGCAGAACCCTCGCCTGATGAATCTGGCCGGCCGGAATGCGATAGAGGTTCCGGTCGACCACGATCAGGTCCGCCGCCTTGCCGATCTCGAGCGATCCGGTACGCTTCTCGTCTCCGGCGGCGCGGGCCCCATTGATGGTGTAGGCCCGCAGTACGGTAGTGAGGTCGACCCGCTCGGTCGGAAGCCACGCAGAGTCGGCGCCAGCCTCGAGGGGGAGGCGGGTCAACGCGGTTTGGATGGCATCCAGTGGATTGAGTGACGACACGCTCCAGTCGCTTCCGGCGGCAATCAAGGCCCCGGTTCCGGCAACCGATCCGATCGGATAGAGCCGGCGTGACCGGTCCGGACCCAGCACCGGCTCGGTCAGCCGGGTGGTGTACTCGTCGGCGTGGGCCCAAAGCGGCTGAAAGCCGGCAACCACGCCGAGTGAGGCGAAGCGGGGAATATCCGCGCTGTCGATCAGCTGGATGTGGGCCAGGATGGGTGGTTTCCTCAGCGCTTGGCGCGAACCTCGGGCCCGTTCGATGGCGTCGAGGCTCGAGCGGACGGCCCGATCGCCGATGGCATGGATGTGAATCTGAATCCCGGCTCGATCGAGCGCCGTGACCAGCGAATCGAGCTGTCCTTGCCGGAAGTTCGCGTCGCCTCTGCTGTCGGAGCCGGTGTATGGCTCGAGCAGTGCGGCCGTTCCGGCTTCGATGACACCGTCCGCGTAGAGTTTGGCGGCATCCGGCTGGAAGTAGCGGGTTCCCGCAAACCGCTTGCGCCGAGCCACGAGCGAGTCGATCTGGTCGAGGCCATTGTTCGGATCGACCGGCTGCGCCGCCACGACCCGGGCCGTCAGTTCGCCGTCCCGGTCGAGAGCTGCGTACACGGCCAGCGCCTCCGGACCAACCGACGCATCGTGAACGGCGGTAATGCCGAAGCCGTTGGCGATGGCCAGGGCTCGCCGAATGCCCTCTCGCAACTCGGCCTCGGTGCGCTGCGCCAGCTGGCGTGGTACCGGGCTGCCTCGCTGCCACTCGTCCAGCGCGACCTCTGACTGCGGGTGGACGTGAGTGTCCCGGAAGCTGGGCATGACCATGCGGCCGGCCAGGTCGAGCACCTCGGTCGAGTCGCCGATCAGTCGATCGGCCCCCGCGTTGTTGCCGACATACACGATCCGCCCTGCCCGGATGGCGACCGCCTCGGCAGTGTCCGGGGTAGACATGGTATAGACGGCTACGCTCCGGAGGACCAGATCGGCCGGCCGAACGGGCCGGCACCCGACGCCGGTCAGGACCAGTGCGCCGAGCAGGAACCTTGCGATGGGAGGTTTGATCCGTTGCATGGATCCTCGCGGTGAGCGCTTCCGCATGGGAACCCCGCTCCTGGTGGACCGCTGTCCGATCCGCGGAATGGAGGTTAAGCTAGACCATTCTCATGACATACCGCTACCCTGAAACGGCGCTCTTGTATCGGCGTTTCGACCGCACCTTTCCGAAGATCGTGCGGGGCCAGGGTGCGCGGCTGTATGACGAGACCGGGAAAGACTATCTCGACGGTTCCGGCGGGGCGTACGTCGCCAATCTGGGACACGGCGTATCCGAAGTGGTGGAGGCCGTGACGGATCAAATTCGCCAGGTGGCATACGTCAGCGGGATGATGTTCACGAACGAGCCCGCGGAACGGCTTGCTGCGGAGCTGGCCGGCCTGCTGCCCGGCGACCTGGACAAGTTGTTCTTTTTGTCCAGCGGCTCGGATGCGGTCGAAGCCGCGCTCAAGCTGGCCCGCCAGCACTGGGTCGAGTCCGGTGTGAGCACTAAGCATAAAGTGATTGCCCTGAACCCGGCGTATCACGGCAACACCCTGCTCGCTCTCTCCGTCTCGGCGCGGGCAAGCTACCGGGCCATGTTTTCGGAGTGGCTGGTGCCGGTGGTTCAGATGCCCGCGCCCTATCCCTATCGCTGCCTGTGTGGCGGAGCTCCCGATTGTCCCCGCTGTACCGGGCGGATGCTGGAGGATATCATCCGCCGCGAAGGAGCGGATACCATCGCCGCTTTCATCGGCGAAACGGTAGGCGGATCTTCAACCGGTGCATCGGTTCCCCGTACCGAGTACTGGGCCACCATTCGGGACATCTGCGACCGGCATCGGATCTTGTGGATCGCCGACGAGGTGCTGGTGGGCGCCGGACGGACGGGAACCTGGTCGGCGGTGGAGCAGTACGGCGTCGTGCCGGATCTGATGGTGATGGGGAAGGGGATCGGCGGCGGTTATGCTCCGCTTGCTGGGGTCGCAACGTCGGAGCGGGTGCTCGACCCGATCGCGCACCGATCCGGTGCGGTGCTGCATGCGCAGACGTTTACGCACACCCCGATGATGTGCGCGGCTGGCCTCGCCGTGGTGGAGTATATCCGGCGACACGATCTCCTGGCCCGGTGCCGGGAACGGGGCGCGGAACTCCATGCGCTGCTGGAGCGGTTCCGTGTCCATCGTCTGGTGGGCGACGTGCGGGGCCGCGGTCTGCTCGCCGGGGTCGAGCTGGTGGCCGATCGGGCCAGCAAACGTCCCTTCCCGCGCGCAGAACGGGTGGCCGAGCGGTTGGCGGAGCTGGCGTTGGAGGAGGGGCTCGTCGTGTGGCCCAATGCCGGGCAGGCCGACGGTACCAACGGCGACCTGGTCTGCCTGGCCCCGCCATTCGTAACGACGTCGGATGAACTGGCCGAGATGCTGGTCCGTTTCGAAGCGGCCTTGAATCGTCTGGATGCGGAGCTGGTTGGTCGAAATTTCGCGCGCTGACCCCGGTGTCGCCGGATCAACGATCGCTCGAGGAGCGTGAACAATGACGCTGTCCCGCAGAACATTTACTCGATTGGCTGCCGTGGCCGGTGTGCCGTGGCTGGGCAGCGCCTTCCGCAGCGAGCGAGACTTCCTCGCGGCACAGTATCCGCTGCCCGCGGCGCCGTCCCTTCCGGATGAGGCCTACTGGGCCGAAGTTCGGCGCCGGATGGTGCTGCCGGCCGATCTCGCATTCATGAACGCGGCCAATCTGTGCCCGGTGTCGACGCAAGGTGCCCAAGCGCTGATCGAGGCGTCGCACCAGCTCGACGCCGACCCCTCGCCGGCCGTGCGTGCTAAGCTCGCGGAGCGGCGCGAGACGTCCCGTCAGGCCATTGCGGATTTCCTGTCGGTCGGTGCGGATGAAATCCTGATGACCCGGAACACCAGCGAGAGCAACAATCTGGTGTCGAGCGGTCTCAGCCTGGGCCGCGGTGATGAAGTGGTCGTCCTGAGCGACAACCATCCCAGTAACGAAGCGGCGTGGCGGGTCAAGGCGGCGCGCTTCGGTTTTACCGTGATAACTGTTCCGGTACAGAGCCCCCATCCCGGCGACGAATATTATCTGGACGCTGTCACACGTGCGCTGACGTCGCGGACCCGCGTGCTGGCGTTCACCCATGTGACCAACACGGTTGGTGATCGCTTTCCCGCGGAAGCGCTCTGCCGCCTGGCGCGCGAGCGGAACGTGCTCACCATGATCGACGGTGCGCAGACGGTCGGTCTTCTGGATCTCGACTTGAGCCGGATCCGGCCCGATTTCTACAGTGCCTCGATCCACAAATGGCTTTGCGGTCCGAAAGAGACCGGTATCCTGTATGTGAGTCGTGCCGTACAGGATCGGATCGCGCCTTCGGTGGTCAGTCTCTATGGGGGCAAGGTCGGCATTTCCCGGACGCTCGAGGCGATGGGGCAGCGGGACGAAGCGGCGCTGGCGACGCTCGATCGTCCCATCGCGTTCCATCGGCAGATCGGCATGGCGGCTATCGAGCGGCGCGCCCTGAGCCTGGCCGACCGGCTTCGGCAGCAGCTCGCCGAGCTGCCCGGCGTGGAACTTTGGACCAGTCGGGATCCGGCCCGAAGCGCAGCTGTCGTAGCGTTGCGCCCGGGCACGCTCGACCCGGCGCGCCTCGCAACCGCTCTATATCAGCAGGACCGCATCGTGGTGGCAACTCGGGGTGGTACGGACCGGCCGGGGATTCGTTTCTCTCCCCATTTCTACAACAGCCCGGCCGAAGTCGATCGCGCCGTGCAGGCGCTCCGGAGCTATCTGGTCAAAGGGGTCTGAGCGGCGCGCCCTGGCGGATGGTTCCCTGCCGCATCAGCGCCTCGAGGTCGCCGGGCTCGAGGCCGAGCAGCTCGGTCAGCACTTCGGCGGTGTCCTGGCCGTGAAATGGGGCAGGCTCGAGCGGAATCGTCTCGGTGTCGCTCAGCTTGAGCGGTGCGCCGGTGACCCTGATCGGCCCCGCCGTCGGATGGTCCACGACCGGAAACATCTCCCGCATTGCGGACTGCGGGTCGTTGGCAACGTCGTCGAGCGTATTGACCAGCGTGGCTGGCACACCAGTCTTCCGAAAGATCTCGACCCACTCGGCCGCGCTTCTGGTTTGGAGTACCGCAGCGATCAGCGGTTCCAGTTCGTCGCGATGCGCGATACGCAGGGTGTTGGTGCGGAACCGCTCATGGTCGACCCACTCAGGCTGATCCACTCCCAGGCAGAACGCGCGCCATAGTTTTTCGCTCGCGACGGCCAGTGCGATCTCGCGATCGCCCGTGCGGTAACAGGCGTAGGGAACGATGGTGCCGAATCCCGTGCCCCAGGGACGCGGCGTCGTCTTCGAGCCGAAAAAATTGGCGTAGTTGGATGCCATGGCCGAGATCATCCCGTCGAGCATCGAGACATCGACGTACTGGCCGGTGCCGGAGGATTCTCTGGTCCGCAGCGCGAACATGGTTCCGACCAGCGCGAACATGCCTGCCGAGATGTCGGCAACCGAGTGTCCGCAGCGGACGGTTTCTCCTTCCGTTGTGCCGGTTACGCTGATCAGGCCGCTTGCTGCCTGCAGAATCAGATCCATGGCGGGATCGTCGCGGCGAGGGCCGGTCTGGCCATAACCCGAGATCGAGCAGTAGATCAGCCGCGGGTTGAGTTCGCGGGTAGCGGCATAACCCAGGCCAAGGCGATCCATGGTACCGGGACGGAAGTTCTCGATCAGGATGTCGGCACGTTCGATCAGCCGTTTGCAGAGCGCCACGCCCGTGGCGTCCTTGAGGTCGATCGCGATGCCGCGTTTTCCGCTGTTGAGGCCGAGGAAGTACGATGCCTCGCCGCCGAGGAAGGGCGGTCCCCAGCTGCGTCCCATGTCGCCGGTGTCGGTGTCTTCGATCTTGATGACGGTGGCGCCGTAGCGGGCCATCAGCATGGTGCAGTAGGGACCGGCCAGGGCGTGGCTGAAGTCGAGAACGGTGAGGCCAGCAAGGGGCAATGACATGGGGGAGGAACATATCGACGGGTCGAAGCCAGCCCAACCGGTCGATTAGCTTTGGAGTCCACTCTGCTTCGGGCGGCCGGCGATGAAGACCTATGGTGGTCAGACCATGTGGGGGCACCTTCGTCGCGTCGTGGTTCGGCGCCCGGATGCGGCGTTCGGGTCGGCCGATCCGACGGTCTGGCATTACACCGGCCGCCCCGATCTCGATGCCGCCTTGCAGGAGCACGCCGGCCTCGTGTCGATCCTGGCTTCCCGCGGCAGCGAGATCATTTATCACGACGAGCCGCTCTCGGATCATGCCGATGCCATCTTCTGTCACGACCCGGCATTGGTGACCGACACCGGCGCGATTCTGCTCCGGATGGGGAAGGCACTCCGGCGCGGTGAAGAGGAGGCGTTAGGCGCGGTACTGGCCCAGGCCGGGGTGCCGATCCTGGCCCGCCTCCATGGCACCGCGCGGGCGGAGGGTGGCGACCTGTTATGGGTCGACGAACGCACCCTGGCCGTCGGGATAGGGTTCCGGACCAATCGGGAGGGTGCCAGACAGATCCAGGAAGCCCTGGGCTCGGCGGTCCAGGTCGTCCCGGTCGAGTTGCCGTACTACACGGGTCCGGAAGCCTGCCTCCATCTGATGTCGCTGATCAGTATGATCGATGCCGATCTGGCGGTCGGCTATCCGGCCCTGATCTCGGTTCCGTTCATGCAGCTGCTGGAAGACCGGGGTGTCCGGCTCATCGACGTGCCGGAGTCCGAGTTCCAGACCATGGCAACCAATGTCCTCGCGCTTGCTCCGCGCGAATGCGTCATGCTGGAGGGCAACCCGATCACCCGGGCTCGGCTCGAGGAAGCGGGATGCCGGGTCGCGACCTATCAAGGTGCGGAGCTGTCGCTCAAGGCAGAGGGCGGTGCTACCTGTCTGACCCGTCCCGTTCTCAGAGGGTGACCATGCGGGAAATCTCGATCCGTCGCGCCCTGATTGCGCTCGCTCTCGTCGCTGCCCCGGTCGGGCCGGCCTCGGCGCAATCGCTGCCGTCGTATGCCGCGGCCGTCGATTCGATCTTTGCCGATCAGAAACGGACCACCGGTCCCGGCTGCGCCATCGGCGTTTCCAGAGACGGCCGAGTCGAGCTGGCACGCGGGTACGGCCTGGCGGATCTCGAGTCGGGTGCCCTGATCGGTCCGGTCACCATCTTCAATATCGCATCGACGTCGAAGCAGTTCGTCACCTACGCCATCCAGCTGCTGGCCGACGAAGGAAAGCTCCGACTGGACGACGACGTGCGCCGCTACGTACCGGAGCTGCCCGATCTGGGCGGCCCGATCACGATCAGGCATCTGGCGCATCATACCAGCGGCATCCGTGACTATGCATCGATGCTGTCCATGACGGGGTGGCGCGCCGGCGACCAGTTCGATGAATCCCGCGTGCTGGCGCTGCTTGCCGGGCAACAGCGACTGAACTTCGCGCCGGGGACCGCCTACCTCTACAGCAATACCGGATACATGCTGCTGGCTACCATCGTATCTCGCGTGAGCGGGATGCCGTGGGAGCGCTTTGCCGCGGAGCGGATCTTCGGACCGCTCGGCATGACGCGAAGCTCCATTCGCGGCAATCCATTCGCGGTCGTCAAAGGGCGCGCCTTGAGCTACAGCCCGACGACCGATGGCGCCTGGCGCCTGAACCAGTCCAACCACGCCATTACCGGGTCGACTGCCGTGATGACGACGGTCGAGGATCTGGCTCGCTGGACCGGCAACTACTGGAATCCCGTCGTGGGCAACCGCTCGGTCGTCGAACGGATGCGCGAGCGTGCGGTGCTGGCATCCGGTGATACGGTCAGCTACGCATGGGGCATTACGGTCGACCGTTATCGCGGTGTCGATCTGCTGCACCACAGCGGGTCGACCGGAGGCTACCGTTCCCAGCTGCTCCAGTTCCCAAACGACCGGGTCGGGATTGCCGTGCTGTGCAATGGGGCCAACGCCAATCCCGATCGGCTGGCCCGCGAAGTCGCCGATCGTGTCATCGGTGGACTGGGGCCGGTGCCCGTGGTGCCGCAAGGAACTGCGCTTGCTCCGGATGTGGCGGCGGCGCTGATCGGATCGTACGTCGATTCGAACAACGACGGGCTGATTCGGGTCACCCGAACGAACGGGGTGCTGACCATGCTGGGCGGTGCGTCGGGCCCGGTCTTGGCAGCAGGTCCGGATCGGCTTCTGGTCGGGAGCCGTGAGGTGCGGGTCGAGCGCGGGCCGAGTGGTGAGTTGGTGGCGCTCATCATGGTGGAGGGTGGCGCCCGGTACGTCCGCAGAGTCGACCCCGTCCCGGATCCGGCCCGCCTGACCCGGTATGTCGGAGCGTTTCGGAGCGGCGAACTGGACCGGACCTGGTGGATCGAACTGCGCGGCGCCGACCTCTGGTTGCTGCAGCGGAGTATTGCGCCGATCAAGCTCGAGCCGGTCTTCGAGCACGGCTACCGCGCCGAGGGGACGACGGTGAGGTTCGTGATGCCGCGAGCCGGCCGTGCTACGGCGCTCGTGGCTTCGAACGGCCGGACCAATCTGGTCGAGTTCGGCCGGGTTCCCGACTAGGCCCTTTCTGAGCGGATATCGAACACCGGCGTGCTGGTCGGTTGCCGTGCCTGCCTATCGCGAGGGCTCGACCAGCCGCAGTCGCGTGACCAGGATCTCGCCCTGTTCGCCCTCCCGAGTGGCCCAGACCCGGTCGCGGGAATAGGTGTATAGGGTCGTGCCCTGGGGCACCCGGACCTCGCCGAGGTAGGTACCGTCGGACTCGAAAACATCGAAGACGGTCGGTTCGATCCAGAGCCGCTGGGGTGGCGCATTGGGTTCGGTGGCTCCCCCGGGCGGCGGATCCCGCCGGATGGCCTCGCGATGCAGCCGGACCCAGATGGTGCCATCCTCTCCTGCGTAGATAGCCCGAAAGAATGGCTTCACATTGGGTAAAGGTTGCATCGGCAGGCTGCGGACACCCGGACGGTTCGCGAACTGCGCAGCTAACGCTTCATGCTCGGTCTTTTCTTCAGGACGCACGGCAATGCGCTCGCCAGTCTTCTCGATCCGAACCGTCCCCTCGGGCTTTCGCAGTTCGATGATGTAGCGGTCACTCACGCCGACGATGGGATACCCGTCGCGGTGAAAGTCCCAGATCTTGGTGGGCGCCATCAATCCGGCCATCCCGGTCGGCTCTTCGGGGAATGATGGAGCCAGAATCGTGTCCAGGATCTCGCCCCTGGGAGAGAGGCGCATCAGGCCAATGGGCGGCATCGGCTCTCCAGGTTGCATCAGCCCGGCAGCAACCCGCGTGTAGATGTGATCCGCCGTGTCGACATACATCGCGCGGTTGGTAAACAGGCCGCTCGGCCGCGGCCAGTGATCGAGGAGTGTGCCGTCTGACGAGTACACATTGAATCGAGCATTGCGCGGGTCGAGCAGGACGATCCTGCCGTCGCGCAGGACGGCCAGGCCCATGGCATCGTTCAGGTACTCGCCGGGACCGGAGCCTGCCCGGCCGATCGTCCTGGTGTGCCATCCGGTGGAGTCGAAATGGCGGAGCACCGGTACCTGCATATCAAAGACGTACGCTCCACCCCGTCCGTCCGGCGCGATCTGGCTGATCCGGCCGAACATGAATACTTGATTGCCCTCCACCACACCGAAGGCGAGTTCCTCCACCAGCTCGGCGCTTCCTTGCCAGACGCTGCCGCTCAGGGTTCGGACCTGCTCGACGCCCTCTGCGGTGGTTCGCTCCGCACGCAAGGCTGTTTCGAGCCCGGCTTCCGATTGGCTGCACCCTGCGGCAACCAGCAAAATCCACGGGAGACATCGAACCCGGACGCGTGCGCAGCTCATGGACCCTCCCGGATGGTGGTATCTACCGCTGCCTGATGATATCGCCTCCAGCCGGGGTGTCCAGTACGGAGCAGTCGGGGCCTGGAACCACGGCAGGCCGCTCCCTGGCGCTGCGCACAAGGGGAGCGAGGTTGCGCAGCAGTCCGCTCGAGTACGTCAGGGAGACGAAGGTGTGCAGGTCACGGATCGGGCAGGGCAAGAAACAGGTCCGGCTCGATGGCTTCCGGCGTATCGCTCGAGGCGTACCGTTCCGCCACGGTGCCGTCACGCCCGACCAGGAACTTGGTGAAGTTCCACTTGATCCGCTCCGAGCCCAGCACGCCCTTCCTGGCCGCCTTGAGATACTTATACAGCGGGTGGGCATCCTTCCCGTTGACCTCGATCTTGGCAAACATCGGGAAGGTGACGTCGTAGTTGAGTTGGCAGAACTCGGCGATCTCCGCTTCGGTGCCCGGCTCCTGGTGGCCGAACTGGTCGCAGGGAAAGCCGAGGATGACGAGGCCGTCGTCGCGGTGCTTCCGATAGAGCGCCTCGAGGCCCGCGTACTGCTTGGTATAGCCGCATTTGCTCGCCACGTTGACGATCAGCAGCACTTTCCCGGCGAACTCCGCCATGGATTGCTCGCGCCCGTCGATGGTGGTGACCGTGAAATCGTAGATGCTCATACTTCGAGATGCGCTCCGTAGATACCCGACAGGTGAGCGATGGTTCAGCACCCCGCTCGATACTCTGGAAGGTAGTCGCACCAGGCGCCCTAGCGGAGCCTCTCGATCAACCAGTCGACGACCATACCGATCACCGGCGGATGGACGCGGATCGGAGCCGGAAGGGTGGAGTATCCTCCGGGAAAGCCGTCCGGGTCGGGAACGAAGAGATGATTGAGACCCGGCAGGATCGTTCCGGTCACATCCTTGTTGCCAGCGCTCCTGAACGCTGCGGCCCACTCATCGACCTGGGTCGCGTCCGCCTGGCGATCGGTCTCGCCCGTCAGAATCAGGATGGCGGGCTTACTGACTTTGCGGGCATCGAGTACGGGTTCGTACTCGAACATGAACTTCATGTAGGGATCGGCGGCGGCAATCGAGTCCATCAGGGCCGGCACGCCCGCCAGCTGCCGTTCCCGCTCATCGGGCGACAGCGTCGTGTCGCGACGGACCATGTTTTCGAGCTGGAACTTCGCCGCGCCTTCGAGCTTGCGCGCCTGCCCGGCCAGCAGGACCAGCGCCTTGAGCGACGGTTCTTCGATGGCCACCAACGGGGCGTCGATCGCGCCTTCGCTGTGGCCCAGCAGTCCCAGCCGGTTCGCATCGATCTCCGCGCGGGTGCGAAGGTAGGCCAGCCCGGCGCGGATGTCCTTCACGAAGTCGATCGGTGTTGCGCCCTCGAAGGTTCCTCCCGAAGCGCCGACGCCGCGATCGTCCATTCGGAGAACAGCGATGCCGCGTCGTCCCAATGAGTCGGCAAACTCGCGGAATGGGCGGTAGTCTCCGAAGCCCAGGTACTCATCGCGATCCTGCGGTCCGGTCCCGCTGATCGTGACGATGGCCGGGACCGGATTGGTCCTGCTGGCACCGATCGGAATGGTGAGCGTGCCTGCCAGGGTGTGGCCCATCGGGGTCCGGATCACTACCTGTTCGGCGCGGTACGGTGCGCCGGGAGGGGCCGAATAGTCGGGCGCCGGCTGGTTTGCCTGGGCCAAGGCGAGCGGGGCGAACGAAGGCCCGGCCAGTAACGCGAGAGACAAACGGCAGAGGGCGCGCATGGGGGACTCCCGGGAGCGAAGGTGGCTCGGCGCGCGGTTGCCCGGCGTCGGATACCGAGAGTACATTACATACTATCGGTATGTCAACTCACGAGGTCATCTCGATGTCGCCAGTGAAATCAGCACCTCGTAGCCTGAGCCGAGCGGATCGTTCCCGGGAAACCCGCGAAGCGATCCTCGACACGGCGGCGCGTCTGTTTCTCCGATCGGGTATCGAAGCGACCTCGCTCGATGCCGTCGCGGCAGAATTGGGCCTCACCAAAGGCGCGGTCTACGCCAACTTTCCGAGCAAAGGCGCACTGGTCGAGGCCGTGGCCGCAGCCAACTCGACGCCAAAGGCTTTTTTCGATCCCCTGCTCGAGCCCGGTGTGCCGCTCCGAAAGCGCCTTCGGAGGTTCGCACGGCGGGTTGCATCGACCAGGATCAGCCGCCAGGTGACGCTGCTCGATCTGGAATACGTGATCTACGCTGCGCGCAACAATCGCTGGGACCGGACCAGGCAGCAGGCCTTCGAAGCCGAGCTTGCGGCGCTGGCAACACGATTTCGAGAAGTGAACGAAGCCACCGGGGATCAGTTGCCCATGTCTGAACTTCAGTTCCTGAGACTGCTCAACATTCTGGGCCGAGGATTGCTGCAGGAGCGGGCGCTCCATCCGAACGCGGTCTCACCAGACGACGTGACGCGAATGTTCGAGCAGGCATTGATGTAACGGCGAGGACGAAGCACGTTTCAGCTGGAAGCTTCTCCACACGAATCGAGCGGGCCATCGAATGGGATATCGCTACTTCATCTGCGACGTCTTTACCGACACACGCTTCGGTGGCAATCAACTAGCCGTGCTGCCCGAGGCAAACGGGTTGTCGGACAAGCAGATGCAACAGGTCGCCAGAGAGTTCAATTTCTCTGAGACCTCGTTCGTGTTTCCGTCCGAGCGAGGACATGCCCGCCAGGTCCGAATCTTTACACCTGCCGCTGAGGTGCCATTCGCCGGACATCCGAATATCGGTACCGCGTTCGTCTTAGCCACCTTAGGGACGTTCGGTCCGATCGACGCGCCCATCACCGTGACGTTCGAAGAGAAAGCCGGGCTGGTTCCGATCACGATCTGCCAGCGGAACGGAACCCTCTGGTGCGAGCTGTCCGCGCCTGAACGCCTGTCGCTTGGCAAAACCGTTTCTCCAGAGCGCTTGGCTTCAGCTGTTTCGCTTGCTGCGGATGATGTAGCCACCACGACCCATCTCCCGCAGGTGGCCTCGGTGGGCCTTCCGTTTCTGATGGCGGAACTAAAGGATCGGGCGGCGTTGGCGCGGGCCCGGGTTAGCGCGCAGGGCTTTGACGCGCTCGTCGCCCAAGGTGTTATTCCTGATGTCCATTTATATGTCCGAAGTGCGGACGAATTCGATCTCCGGGCACGAATGTTTTCCCCATTCGACGGGGTGCCGGAGGATCCCGCTACCGGCAGTGCGAACTGTGCGCTGGCCGGATTGCTTCGCTACTACGGTGATGCTGCTGATGGTGTCGCTTCCTGGCGCATTGCCCAAGGTGTGGAGATGGGACGTCCGAGCGTATTGGAGGTTCACGCAGAAAAACGAAACGGCATCGTCGTAGGCACTCGGGTTGGCGGAGCAAGTGTCCTGGTAAGCGAAGGTGTCATCCATGTTGACTAGCTGAAGATGATGAGTGGGACACCATCGACGATCTCGAACGGCGTCGTCCCATGCCACTCGAAGGAACAAGGACATGACTACGATCGAGAGTATGGGCGAGAACAAGAAGACCGCGAGAATCGCAGGGCTGCTCTACCTGATCGTAGTTGTGACGGGCTTCTTCAATCTCATCTATGTCCCTTCGCAGATCACCGTGCAAGGCGATGCTTCGGCAACGGTGAGCACCATCGTGGCCTCGAAGCAGCTTTTCCGACTCGGCATTATGGCGGGCTTGGTCTGCTACACGGCCTTCCTGTTGCTGCCTTTCGCGCTGTACAAGCTCCTTAGTCGGGTCGGTAAAAGCGTCGCGGTGCTTATGGTGGTATTCGCCGTGGTCAGCGTTCCTATCTCCTTCGTCAATTTGCTCAACAAGCTCGACATCCTGTCGCTCTTGAGCGAGGCCAACTACTTGCAGGCGTTTACTGCGGAGCAGTTGTATGCGCAGGTCATGCTGTCGCTCGATGCCTATGGAAATGGAATTCTCGTCTCCGAGATTTTCTGGGGCCTCTGGTTACTTCCGTTCGGATACCTCGTGTTCAAGTCAGGTTTCATTCCCAAGGTCCTGGGTATCCTGCTGATGCTGGGATGTCTCGGTTATTTGATCAACTTTTTCGGAAAGGCGCTGTTCCCGGGCTATGCGGAGACAAGCATTGTCGCGTTCGTTTCATTGCCCTCGGGGCTTGGAGAGATCGGCAGTTGTCTGTGGCTTCTGATTGTAGGCGTTCGCGAGCGGAAAAGCCCCGTCGTTTCGACCCGTGACGCGGCCTGACAAGGCGCTGCGGACCGGACGGCGCCAAAGCTTGTCATGTCTGCTCTGCCCATACGCATCGGCCAGTTTGAGGGTGCTCTTGTCAGCCCGATGCTTCGCGCGGGCTAGCGCTCGTAGAGCCGATCCGGGCTTGGTAGTTCCGTCAGGTCGACCAGCAGCCCCGCCAGGCGGTCACTCACCGCCTCGAAGAACCGTGCCCCCTTCTCGGCCGTGGCCGCGCGAGGGTTGCCGACGCCGGTATCGTCGGTGACGTGGACCCAATGCCGCGGGGTCCAGGCCCATCGTTCCCGGAACGCTCGGATCCCGAACGGTCGCGCGGCCCCCGGGCCGGCTGATTCGAGGGGGGCGACGAGTGAGGGCGAGATGTGAAGCATCACACTTGTCTCGAGTTCGCCGGCGTGGTCACCGGGCTCGTCGAAGAACGGGCCTGGATCGGTCACCGTATACCAGTTGACCTGGCAGAGCAGGATCGAGGTGCGTGGCGCGAGTTCCCGGATCATCTGTTTGAAGTCGTTGCCGCCGTGCCCGTTCAGGATGACCAGTTTTCGAATCCCGTGCGGTTCAAGGCTCTGGACGATGTCGGCCAGGATGATTGCCTGGGTGCTCGGATTCAGGTTGATGCAGAGCGGGATCTCGCGCTGCCCGGTCTGGACCCCAAACGGAATGGTGGGCAGGACGACCGCCCGCCCTCCTCGAGCCCAGGCCTTCCGGGCCGCTTCCAGGCCTATCACATCGCACTGGATGGTATCGGTCGCGTAGGGGAGGTGGTGGTTGTGCGCCTCGGTGGCCCCCCATGGAAGCACCGCGACCTCGTAGCGACTCGCTCGGACGTCGTCCCAGGTCGACGAGGCCAGGTTCCAGGGTTCACTCATGGGTGCTCCAGGTCGGTAGTCGGTGGCGTTCTTGGCTCAGGGTAGGCACATTACAGATCTCCTCACTCCTGCGCAAATGAAATACCCAGTCATAACCAACTATATCGGCGGGGCTGCGACGGATGCGGCCGCGGCATTGCTCGACGTCTACGATCCGAGCGTCGGATCCGTCATTTCCAAGGTCTCGTTGTCGACGGCCGCGGAATTGGATCACGCGGTACAAACCGCCAAGCTGGCGTTCCGGAAATGGTCGGCGATCCCGATCAAGGACCGGGTCCAGGTCCTTTTCCGATACAGGACGCTGCTCGAGCGGGATATCGAGTCGCTCGCCTGGCTGATCGTCGAAGAAAACGGTAAGGTCTTCGGCGAGGCGAAGGCCGAGGTCGAGCGGGCCATCGAATGCGTCGAGTTTGCCTGTTCGCTGCCGCAGCTTGCTTCGGGTGAAATTCTCGAGGTCAGCCGGGGCGTCGATTGCCGGATCGACCGCTGGCCGCTCGGCGTGGTGGCCTCGATTGCGCCGTTCAACTTCCCGAGTATGGTGCCTCACTGGACGGTGCCTAACGCACTGGCACTGGGCAACACCATGATCCTCAAGCCGTCCGAGGTGGTGCCGCTTTCCGCCATCCGGGCCGCGGAACTGCTGGCCGAGGCCGGGTTGCCGGCGGGTGTGCTCAACGTGGTGCAGGGTGGGCGGGAGGTGGTCGAGGCCATCTGTGACCATCCCGACATCGAGGCGATCAGCTTCGTCGGCAGCACGGCCGTGGCCAAGGCCGTCTACCGTCGTGGTTCGGCCAATCTCAAGCGGGTGCTGGCGCTGGGTGGCGCCAAGAACCATCTGATCGTGATGCCCGATGCGGATCGGGAAATGGCGGCCAACAACATCGTTGCCTCGATGGCCGGGTGCGCCGGGCAGCGTTGTATGGCGGCCTCGGTCATGGTGGCCGTGGCGGACACCGATCCGGTGGTGGCCCGGATGGTCGAAGTGGCAAAGACCCTGGTGCCGGGCAAGACGCTGGGGCCGGTCATCTCCGCCGAAGCCAAGCGGCGCATCGAAGCGTACATCACGGAAGCCGAAGCGGCCGGTGCGCAGGTTCTGCTCGATGGGCGCGGTGTCTCGGTGCCCGGCAAAGAGGGGGGCTTCTATGTCGGGCCGACCGTGCTCGACCGGGTCACGCCGGAGATGCGGATTGCACAGGAAGAGGTCTTCGGTCCGGTGCTCGCGATCGTGCGCGCCCAAAACGTCGATCAGGCGCTCGAGGTCGAGAATGCCTCGCCGTACGGTAACGCGGCCTCGATTTATACCGAGAGCGGCGCCGTGGCCAAGTACGTCGCCTCGAAGGCGCAGGCCGGGATGATCGGCGTCAACGTCGGCGTGCCGGTGCCGCGCGAGCCGTTTTCGTTCGGCGGCTGGAACGAGTCGAAGTTCGGTGTCGGCGACATCACCGGGCACGGCTCGATCGAGTTCTGGACCAAGAGTCGGAAGACGACCATCAAGTGGCATCGTGAAGCCGGAACCAACTGGATGAGCTGAGACCAATATGACTGCCATTGCCCCGTTGACCCTCCCGCCCACCTCGCATCGGCCGCAGCCGTATGACGGCCCGTCGCGCGCCGAGGTGCTGGCGATGCGGAAGCAGTACCTGCATCCGTCGCTGCTCAATCTGTATCGTGAGCCCCTGATGATTGTCGAGGGGCACCTGCAGTATGTCTGGGACGAGACGGGCAAGCGATATCTCGATTTCTTTGCCGGAATCGTGACCGTCTCCTGCGGCCACTGCCACCCCAAGATCACGTCGCGCATCAAGGATCAGGTCGATCGGCTCCAGCATACGACGACCATCTACCTGCATCCGAATCTGCCCCAGCTGGCCAAGAAGCTGGCGTCCAAGATGCCGCCGGGGCTCGATGTCACTTACTTCGTCAATACCGGCAGCGAAGCCAACGATCTTGCCGTCTCGATGTCGCGCCTCTTCACCGGCAACTATGACGTCGTTGCGGTGCGCAATGCCTATCACGGTGGCTCGCCGTCGAGCGCGGCGCTGACCTCGCACCACACCTGGAAGCATCCGGTGCCGCAGGGTTTCGGCGTTCACCACACGGTCAATCCGGATCCGTATCGCAGTCTTTTCAGCGGGACCCCCGAGGAAATCGCGAGCCTCTCGGTGCGCGAGTTGCGCGATCTGATCCGGTTCTCCACGCCCGGGCAGATTGCCGCCTTTATCTGCGAACCGATCATGGGCGTCGGCGGCGTCACCTCCGCGGCGTCGAACTACTTCAAGGAAGCCTATGCCGCGGTGCGTGAGCATGGCGGCCTCTGTGTAGCTGACGAGGTGCAGACCGGCTTCGGTCGCACCGGTGAGCACTACTGGGGCTTCCAGAACTTCGGCGTCGTGCCTGACATGGTCACCATGGCCAAGGGCCTCGGTAACGGACAGACCATTGCGGCTGTGACCACCCGCGCCGAGGTGGCGCAGGCGCTGACGCAGCGGACTCATCTCAACACCTTTGCCGGGAACCCGGTTTCCGCAGCTGCCGCACTCGGCGTGCTGGAGGTGATCGACGAGGAGGGCTTGCAGGAGAACGTGCGGGTTCAGGGCGCCCGGCTCAGGGCCGGCCTCGAACGGCTGGCATCCAGCCGTCGCCTGGTGGGCGACGTGCGCGGCAAGGGACTGATGGTCGGCGTGGAACTGGTTCGCGATCGCGGTACCCGGGAGCCGGCTCCGCAGGAAACGCTCGATGTGATGGAGTCGGCCAAGGAGCATGGCCTGCTGGTCGGCAAGGGGGGTCTGGCCGGCAACGTGCTCCGGATCAAACCGCCGATGTGCATCACGTCCGCCGACGTCGACTTTGCGCTCGACGTGTTCGATCGAGCTCTGGCCGCCGAGTAGTTGGAGCCGGGCGGGTCGTCAGGTCAGACGCCCGCCTGCCTTCCGAGTGGGGTGTCAGCCAGCGGGTCTGAATGGCGGGCCTCGAGTTCGAGCAGGAACCGCTTGCGATCGAGGCCGCCCCCGTAGCCGCGCAGTCCGCCGGCACGTTCGATGACCCGGTGACACGGAATGATGATCGAAATCCGATTCTGCCCGTTGGCCAGGCCGACGGCGCGCTGGCCGTTGCGGAGCTCGAGCCGGTCGGCAATGTCGGCGTAGGCGGTCCTGGTGCCGTACGGGATCGTCATCAGCGCCGCCCAGACCCGCTCCTGAAAGGGAGTGCCCCGGGTTTCGAGCGGGATGTCGAACTGCTGCCGGGTGCCCGCGAAGTACTCGGCCAGGGCGCGCTCGGTCGCGGCAATGATGGGATGATCGTCGAGCCGAGCCGGTCCGAAATCGCGGGTAATCAGGCTCAATTGCCGGTCGATCCGCTGCTCGTTGCCAAATTCGAGCAGGACGAGGCCCTGGTCCACCGCGGCCGCGACGAGAGGCCCGACCGGCGTGTCGAGCACGCGCAGGGCAACCGGCGTCGATACGGCGTCGGCGAGCTCCAGCTCGAAGCGGCCGGCGAGATCCCGGGTCGCCTGATTCATACCATGCAATTTAGCTGTAAACCCCTTCCGGCGGCACGCCGGAATCGGACAGGTTCGGCCGTTATCTCGGATCGGAGCTGTGGCCCATGCAACTCGTGACGCTCGACTGGATCATCGTCGCGATCTCGATCGCGATCGCCTTTCTGCCCGCCCTGCTGTTGGCGCGGCGCGGCGGGTCCAACACCACCGAGTTCTTCGCGTCCGGGCGTGCGGCGCCCTGGTGGCTCATCGGCGTGTCGATGGTGGCCACCACCTTCAGTACCGACACTCCGAACCTGGTCACCAACCTGGTCCGGGAGAACGGAGTCTCGGCAAACTGGGTCTGGTGGGCCTTCCTGCTCACCGGCATGCTGACCGTGTTCTTCTACGCCAAGCTCTGGCGCCGGTCCGGCATGCTGACCGATCTCGAGTTTTACGAGTTGCGGTATGCGGGCAAAGCGGCCGTCGTCGTGCGCGGCTTTCGCGCCGTCTACCTGGGCCTGTTCTTCAACTGCGTCATCATGGCCTCGGTCAATCTGGCGGCCGTCAAGATCGCCAACGTCCTGCTCGGATGGCCCATCGGTCAAACCCTGCTCGTCTGTGCCGTCATCAATATTCTGTTTGCCGCGACGGCCGGTCTCTGGGGCGTCATGGTCACCGACGTGATCCAGTTCGGGATCGCCATGGTCGGGGCGGTGGCCGCCGCGTACTACGCGCTCCAGCAGCCCGAGGTCGGTGGGCTGGCCGGGCTGGTCACCAGGCTCGATCCGAAGACGCTCAATTTCCTGCCCGACTTCGGTGACTGGGGCCTCACCCTGACCGTACTGGTCATTCCACTCACGGTGCAGTGGTGGTCGGTCTGGTATCCCGGGTCGGAACCGGGCGGCGGCAGCTACGTGGCCCAGCGCATCCTGGCCTCGCGCAGCGAGCGCGACGCCCTGGCGGGCACCTTGTTCTTCAACCTGGCGCACTATGCGGTCCGGTCGTGGCCGTGGATCCTGGTTGCGCTGGCGTCGATTCTGGTCTATCCGACTCTCGACGATATCGCGCGCGTTTTCCCGCATGTCGATCCGAAGCTGCTCGGCCATGATATGGCGTATCCGGCCATGTTGCGATTCCTGCCGGTCGGTGTGCTGGGTCTGATGGTGGCGAGTCTGCTGGCTGCGTATGTCTCGACGCTGACGACCCAGCTCAACTGGGGCACCTCGTACCTGGTCCACGATTTTTACCGACGTTTTCTGCGACCGGGGCGCTCGGAGCGCCACTACGTCGCGATCGGCCGGCTGACTACGGCGCTGCTCATGGTGGTGGCCGCCCTCTTTACTCTGGTGCTCGATTCGGCCAAGGCCACCTTCGAGCTGCTGATGTCGATCGGCGCCGGCACCGGCCTGCTCTACCTGCTGCGCTGGTTCTGGTGGCGGATCAATGCCTGGAGCGAGATCGCCGCGATGGTCAGCTCGTTCGTGGTGTCCCTGGCGTTCTTCGTTGCCGCCAAGATGGGATATGGGGTCGCACCCCACATCGGTCTGATCACCACCGTCCTGATAACGACCCTGGTTTGGGTCCTGACGACGTACCTGACCCGACCGGTGGACGACGCCACCCTCGAACGATTCTATCGCACCACGCGACCTGGCGGTCCCGGCTGGGCCCGAATCCGGGCACGCTCCGGCGTGCCCGCTGCCAGCGACAGTCTTCCCCAGGCCCTGCTCGGCTGGGTGCTCGGTTGTTGCGCAGTGTATGCCGCGCTGTTCGGGACCGGGAGCTGGCTCTACGGTCGCACCGGTCCGGCGCTGTTTTGGCTGGTCATACTCCTGGTGAGCGGCACCTGGCTGATGCGCCTGGTGTCCAGGCTCTGGACGGATGGCTCGGCGCGTTAGGCAAGTCTAGAGATACGGCTGCGCCAGCCAGGCAACGCCGTCGCGCAGTCGGATCGGGAGCGGACGCCGTTGTAGTTCCGCGGCCGTCAGGTGCCGAGCGCCCGCGCGCTTGGTGGTGATGATCCGCTCGGCGTCGGCGGCAAAGCGCTCGCAGTAGCACTCGACCACCTGCTCGAAATTGAGACGAAGCGACCGCGGATCCCAGTTGGCGGATCCGATCAGGGTCCAGCCGCCGTCGACTACCATCAGCTTCGAATGGTCGAACGGCGCGGGTGCCAGGAGGACGCGGCAGCCGCCTTCCAAGACCCGCAGCAACTGGGCCCCCTGCGCCCATTGGACCAGCCGGAGATTGCTCTGCTCCGGGAGCAGGATCTCGACATCGACTCCGCGGAGCGCGGCGACCTGCAGCGCATCGAGAATGGCGGTGTCGGGCAGGAAGTAGGGCGTCACGATCCGGATGGTCTGACGGGCATGCGCCAGTGCGCCAAGCAAGGTCAGCAGCAGGGTATCACTGGTCTCGTCCGGACCGGTGGCAAGGCTCCGTGCCAGGATGGTGCCCCGTTCCTCCAGCGGCGGAAACCAGCCGGCCCCGTCCAGGCGCTCACGGGTGATGAACCGCCAGTCGAAGGTGAACGTCTCCTGCAGCTGGCGGACGATCGGCCCGGTGAGGCGGAAGTGCAGATCCCGGGTCGGCAGCTTCGATGGGACCGCTAGCACGCAGGCATCGCGAATGTTCATGCCCCCGGTAAATCCGATGCGGCCGTCGACCGTCAGGATCTTGCGATGGCTGCGCAGATTGAAGTACGGGTTCGGCAGCGGCACGAGAGGGCGAAGGAATAGAGCTACCCGGACACCCCGGCGCCGGAGATCCCGGACGATCGACGGCCGGCTGTACCTGGCGCCGACGCCGTCGATCAACACCCGGACCTCGACCCCCCGCTGATGGGCTCGGGCCAGGGCATCGACGAACTGGCTGCCGACCTTGCCGCGGTCGAAGATGTAGGTGGCCAGTCCGATGGTGCTCTCGGCCTGGTCGATCGCGGCCAGCATGGCGGGATAGGCCTGATCGCCGTCCTCGAGCGTCGCAATGCCATTGCCGGCAACCAGCGGTTCGGGGGCGAGATTGCCGGTCAGGGTCGCCAGCGGCTGCCAGGCGGCCGGAACCGGGGCACGAAGCGGTGTCGGGACTGCCATGCCGCTGGGCGACAACACCATGGCCCGCCGTTCGGCGGTGTGGAGATCGCGGGCCTCGCGAATCCGGCCCGCTGCGCGGCGGATCCGATTGATGCCGAAGAAGAGATAGATGATCGGCCCGACGATCGGCGCCAGCCAGGCCAGACCGGTCCACCCGATGGCCGCGCGCACCTCTTTCTTGGTGAGCAGGACATGCCCCGTTACCACCACCGCGCCGGCAATGTGACCCACGGTGAGCAGGGCTTCAGGTGACGGGAAATACATGGCGCTGACGCTTGCGGCTGGTCTTCGGGAACGTACACTTCGGGCACGGGAATGGATACCCCGCTCGATTCCTTCCGCCTGAGTTCCGCTGCCGATGACCGCCGTTCCCAATTCCGACTCCTCACGTCCGCCAGCGGTCGAACTCCTCCAGGTCCGCAAGAGCTATGGCGCAGTCTCGGCTGTCGACGGGGTGGATCTGCGGATCGACGAGGGCGAATTCTTTTCGTTGCTCGGCCCCTCGGGCTGCGGCAAGACCACGACGCTCCGGCTCATTGCCGGGCTCGAAACGCCCGACGCCGCCGGAGGCGATATCCGAATCTTCGGCCGCTCGGTCGCTGATCTTCGTCCCTATCAGCGCGGCATCGGCATGGTGTTTCAGACCTACGCGCTCTTTCCCCACCTCGATGTCGAGCGCAACGTCGGCTTCGGGCTGACCCAGCAGAAAGTGCCTCCAGCGGTCATCGCGGAACGGGTCGGACGGGCGCTCGAGCTGGTCCGGCTCGACCCGGCGCGATACCGGCGTCGCCGGACGGCCGAACTCTCCGGCGGGCAACGCCAGCGGGTGGCGCTGGCCCGGGCCCTGGTCCTCGAACCGCGGATTCTGCTGCTCGACGAGCCGCTCGGCGCGCTCGACCTCAAGCTGCGCAAGGAGATGCAGCTCGAACTCAAGGCTCTCAATCGCTCGCTGGGCATCACCTTCGTCTACGTGACCCACGATCAGGAAGAGGCCTTGACCATGTCGGATCGGATCGCGGTGATGGATCACGCCCGGGTGGCCCAGCTGGGCACCCCGGCGGAGATCTACGAGAACCCGCGCACCGCCTTCGTGGCCTCCTTCATCGGGGAGTCGAACTTCATCAGCGGCACGGTGCGGCGCCTGACGGGTGGTCGCGCCGAGGTCGATGGACCCGAAGGCGGGTTCGTGGTTCCGGTACCGGCAGCCGCGCTGCCCGGCGATCCGATCGACATTGCCGTGCGCCCGGAGTGGATGGATCTCTTTGCCCCGGAGTCGGTGCCGTCCGATGAAAATCGCCTGATCGGCACCATCGTCGAGGTGATCTATCTGGGCGAGACCATCCATGTGCTGGTGTCGCTCGACGGGGAACGCCGAGTCCGGGTCGCGCTGCGCAACGAGGGCCAGCTCGGCAATCCGATTCCCTGGCAGCGGGGAGATCGGGTCGCGGTGGCCTGGCGACCGGAAGACTGCCAGGTGCTGGAGCCGGCGTCGTGACGCTGTTCGGCCGCCTCGCTCGTCGACCTGAACGGGTCGGCCCGTTGCTGGCGACACCCGGCCTGCTCTGGCTGGCGTTGTTCTTCGCGGTACCCTTGGCCCTGGTCGTCGGCTTCAGTCTGATGGAACGTGGCCTCTACGGCGGCGTCGAACCCGGCCTTACCCTGGAGCACTATCGCCGCTTCATCGACCCGCTCTACCTCGGCATCGTGGGGCGGACCGTCTGGTGGGCATTGGCCTGTACCGTCGTGTCGCTGCTCGTCGGGTATCCGATTGCCTTTGTGATTGCCCGTGCGACCCGATGGCGCCGGCTGCTGTTGTTTCTCGTCATTCTGCCTTTCTGGACCAGTTTCCTGGTTCGGATGTTCGCGATGATCTTCCTGCTGCGTGACACCGGGCTGATCAACGGCACACTGCTGGCACTCGGCGTGATCGAAACGCCCCTGACCCTGCTCTATACTCCCGGCGCCGTGCTGGCGGGCCTGGTGTACGGTTTCCTGCCGTTGATGGTGCTGCCCATCTACGCCTCGCTGGAGAAACTCGACGACTCGCTGCTCGAGGCCGCCGAGATTCTGGGCGCGAGTCCGACGGCCAGGTTCTTCCATGTCGTGCTGCCGCTGTCGATGCCGGGCGTCATGGCGGGCTGTCTGCTGACCTTCATTCCGGCGTTGGGGTCGTTCGTTCCTTCGGACCTCCTGGGTGGCGCCAAGCATGCCATGATCGGCAACCTGATCCAGAACCAGTTTGCCGCCGCGCGGAACTGGCCCTTCGGCTCGGCGGCTGCGCTGGTGGTCATGCTGCTGGTCCTGCTCGTGGTCGTCCTCTATCTGAGGCGGCGAGATGCCGCTCCGCGAGTGGCCGAATGAGGCGCCGTATCCCGCGGTGGGTTTCGGCCCTGGCGCTGCTTGGATTCGTTTTTCTGCACGCTCCGGTTGCCGCGCTGATCCTTTTCTCGTTCAACGATTCCAAGTTCGCGGCGAGCTGGACCGGCTTTACGCTGACCTGGTATCGAGAACTGCTCGGGCGGAGTGACGTCCTCTCCGGCCTCGGCCGCAGCGTCATGATTGCGCTGGTCGCGACGGCCGTTTCGACCGTGCTTGGTACGCTGCTTGCCATGGCGCTGGCGCGGCACCGGTGGCGGGGCCGTCGCGTCACGGAAAGCCTGCTCTATCTCCCTCTCGTCACGCCCGAGATCATTATGGGCATTGCCCTGCTCGGGTTGTTCGTCTCCGCCGGCGTCCCGCTCGGCGTCGGTACCATTGCCGTCGCCCACATCACCTTCTGTATCTCGTTCGTTGCCGTGGTGGTTGGGGCCCGGCTCCGGGGCATGGACCGCCATCTCGAAGAGGCGGCCATGATGCTGGGCGCCGACGAGTGGTCTACGTTCAGACGGGTCACCCTTCCGGCGCTGATGCCGGGAATCGTTGCCGGGGCGCTGCTCGCGTTTACTCTGTCGTTCGACGACTATATCATCACATCGTTTGTGTCCGGTGCCGGATCATCCACCCTCCCCGTGGTGATCTACGGCATGGCTCGGCGTAACATCGAGCCGACCATCAATGCCATCAGTACCATCATCGTGGTGGTTACGGCCGGCTTGCTCTATCTTGCCGAGCGCTTCCGGGCACGCTCGGCGGCAGACCCGGTGGTGGCAGGAGACCGCTCGTGACGATTCCTCGTCGTACCTTTGTCAACAGAATGGCGCAGACTGGGGTTGGCCTTGGCGTCTGGAGCACCATGCTGGATCCGAAAATGAGAGAAGGGCAGGATGGTGGCCTCGTTCCGGCGGAGTTTCCCGGGATCAGGGGGGCTGCCTATCTCAATCACGCCGCCTCATCGCCGCTGCCGCGCCGGTCGGCCGCCGCCGTTTCGACCTACCTGACCAACCGGCAGGAGGTTCATCGGCTCTACCAGGCCGGCGCGCAGGATTACGACGCCAACCCGCTCCGGGCAAAGCTGGGCCGCCTGCTCGGTGCGCCGGTCGAGTCGCTGACCTTCGTTCCGACCACGAGTGACGGGATCGTCTCCGCCGTCAACGGACTCGACTGGCAGCCCGGTGACAACGTGGTCTGTCCTTCCAACGACTACCCGGGGGTCATCTACGCGGCCCTCGACTTGGCGCGCCGCGGAGTGGAAGTCCGCCAGGCCCCGGTCGACACGCACCTGGATCTCGAGCAGTTGCTCAGCCTGATCGACGGACGAACCCGCGCCGTGCTGGTGAGCCACGTGCATTGGCAGACGGGGCATCGGATCGACCTGGCGCAGCTGGGATCGGCCTGCCGAGCTGCCGGAGCGCTGTCCGTGGTCGACGCTATCCAGAGCGTCGGGGCGACACCGATCGATCTCGCGGCATCGGGGGTCGACGTGCTGGTGGCCGGCGGCTACAAGTGGCTGATGGGGATGCCCGGCGCCGCGGTACTCTACGTAGCGCCCGAACGGCTCGCCACCATCCGACCCGACCGGGCCGGGTGGATGAGCATGGCAACGTCCGTGTACGGTCGCCCCACCATTGACTGGAAGCCGGATGCGTCCCGCTTCCAGGTAGGCGGGCAGGCCGACCCCTCGCTGGTGGCCCTCGACCAGTCGGTCGAGTTGCTGCTCGAAGTCGGGGTGCCCACCGTCGAGCGCCATGTCAAAGGGCTGCTCGATCGCCTGCTTGCCGGGCTGCCGGATACCGGCCTGCAGTGCCTGTCCAACCTGGCGCCCGAAAGTCGGTCGACCCTGGTCTGCCTCACCACCGGCGATCGCGACCGTGACGCGGCGCTGACTCGGACCCTGGTGTCACGGGGCGTGATCGTGGCCCACCGCGGACCCGGGATCCGGGTGGCCCCGCATCTCCACAACCGGCCTGGCGATATCGACCGCCTGCTGAGCGAATCGCGTGACATCCTTCGATCGATCTGAGCGTGAGCCTTCCCGCCGCGATTTTCTCCGCAGCGCGACCGCAGCTGCCGTCGGGTCGTCGGTGGCTGCCTCGTTCCTCGGCGCCTGCGGTAAGACACAGCTGCGCGATTTTTCCGGGGATCTCGGAGCAATCGAGCGTCAGCTCCACCTCTATCTCTGGTCGGACTATCTTGCCCCCGACACGATAGCCCGTTTCGAGGCCGAGCACGGTGTCGATGTCACGCTCGATACCTACGAAAGCAATGAGGAGCTGGCGGCCAAGCTGCTGGCCGGAGCTACCGGCTACGACCTGGCCTTGCCCTCCAGTTATCTCTTTCCGCTCCTGCTCGACCGCGATCTGATTGCGCCGCTCAATCGTCGGTACTTGAGCAATATGGGCAACCTGGCGCCGGCCTTCGCCGATCCGGCCTGGGATCCGGGCGGCGTCCACTCCGTTCCCTGGGGTTGGGGAACGACCGGCATCGCCTATCGCAAAGATCGGCTCCCGTCGGCGCCGGACAGCTGGGGGGTCTTTCACGACGCCACCTACCGTGGCAAGATGACGATGCTCGACGATGCCCGTGACGTGATCGGCGGCTTCCTCCGCTATCGCGGGCGTTCGATCAACTCGGTCGATCCGGGCGAGCTGGCCCAGGCCAAGCAGGATGCGCTCACCGCGAAACCCAACCTCCGCGCCTACGCCTCGGCGCCGGTCAAAAGCCAGCTGATTGCCGGCGACGTCTGGCTGGCGCAGCTCTGGAGCGGGGACGCTGCGCAAGCCATGGCCGAGCAGCCGGAGATCGGCTTCGTGGTACCGAAAGAGGGCAGTATGATCTTCGCCGATGCGCTGGTCCTGCTCCGCAGCGCGCCCCATCCGCGGGCCGCGCACGCCTTTCTCGACTATGTGCTGCGGCCGGAAGTGGCGGCCGCCATCGCGGATGCCACCGGCTACGGCACGCCGAACCAGGCCGCGCAGAGCCTGACCCGTTCGGCGTCGCCCTATCCGTCGTCTGCCGAACTGGAGCGGCTCGAGTATCAACGGGATCTGGGCCGGGGGGTCGAACTCTGGGATCGGATCTGGACCGAGATCAAGGCGGCCTAGGGCGCCGCCCGGTCCCTGGCTAACTGTTTGCTACCATGCGGCTTACGTTGTAGATTAGAGATCTGTCCCGCAATTGGACCTGACTATGCTGGAACCCATCGGACGCGTATTCGCCTTTCTGGGCGCCGCCGGAATCCTCTTCGCGCTGACCTTCGTCACCCTGCTGATTGGCGTGCTCGTTCATGCCATGGCGGCGTTGATGGCAGGTCCCATCATCGACAAACTGGTCAAGGAAAAGTCCTAAGACGGCAGTTCCTCGGCTTCGTCGACCGGGGTTTCGGGTGTGCGGGCGGCTTTGAGGGCGCCCTCGAGGTTCGTCTTGAGGGCCATGAACCCCTCGCGCAGGCCCCGAACCCGCATCTGGACCGCTCCGGAGCGGCGGGCCAGTGTCGCCATCACGCCGAGTGAGTCGGCCACCCCGGATTCGCCCACCCCCTGTGCCGCCGCCTTCATTTCATCGAGCATCCGGGCCAATCGCCTGGTCTGTGATTCGTCCATCCGGAGCGAGGCGAGTTCCTCGATCAGGCGGTGGATCTGGTCGAATTTCGGTGGGAACGCTTCGAGAACGGCCAAGGTGGCGAGTTGTCGGGAGCTGAGCTTGACCGCCATGTTCCGTCCTGGGTTGAAAATCGTCCGAAACTTAACCCTTGGCTCAACGTTGGGTGCCGGGCGCACGTATTAAGTAGTCTGGTCTGCAGGGCGGAGCCTGGGTTCCGGGATTCGCTTTTCATCTCTTCGGTTTGCGGATACAACTGATGGTTCTCTCCGATCTTTCCATCAAGCGCCCGGTCCTTGCGACCATGATGAGCTTGGCGCTCGTGCTGTTTGGCGTCATCGGGTATCAGAAGCTCAGTGTTCGGGAGTATCCGGACGTCGACGCGCCCATCGTCTCGGTCAATGTCACGCTCCGCGGGGCGAATCCCCGGGTCATGGAATCCGCCGTCACCGACGTGCTCGAGGAGCAGCTCTCCTCGGCCGAAGGGCTCCGGACCATGACGAGTGTGAGTTCCGAGCAGCAGAGCAACATCACGCTCGAGTTCAATCTCGGTCGCGATATCGAATTGGCTGCCCAGGACGTCCGCGATCTGGTTTCCCGGGTGCGCGGTCGGCTTCCGGAAGAGATTCTCGAACCGGTCGTTTCGAAGCAGGATGCCGATTCCCGTCCGATCATGTTCATCACCCTGCAGGGTGAGAACTACAACCTGCTTCAGCTGACCGATATCGCCGACCGGTACGTCAAGACCCCGCTGCAGACGGTACCTGGGGTTGGTCGTATCGACATCCGGGGCGAGCGGCGCTATGCCATGCGGATCTGGCTCAAAGCTTCCGAGCTGGCGGCGCGCGGGTTGTCGACGGCCGATGTGATGGCTGCCATCCAGAGCCGTAATGTCGAAATCCCGGCGGGCCGGATCGAATCGCAGCAGCGCGAGTTCAGTGTCCGGTCGATGGGTGAACTCAAGACGCCGCTGGAGTTCAGCAACCTCGTCGTCGCCAATATGAACGGGCAGCTGGTCAAGCTCGGCGACGTGGCCCGGATCGAACTGGGCCCCGAGGACGATCGGAGCCGCTTCCGCTTCAACGGTCAACCGGCGGTGGGCGTGGCGATCGTTCGGCAATCGAAGTCGAATCTGGTCGAGCTCTCCGACGGCGTCCGCGCCATGGTGCCGGAAATCGAAGCCCAGTTGCCGCCCGGCATCACGCTGACCATCGGGTACGACAATTCGATCTACGTCAAGCGGTCGATCCTCGAGGCCGAGGAAACGCTGCTGATCACGGGCGGGCTCGTCATCCTGATCATCTTCGTTTTCCTGCGCAACTTGCGGGCGACGATCATTCCGGGCCTCGCGATCCCGACATCCATCGTCGGAACCTTCGCGGTGATGTACTTCCTGGATTTCTCGATCAACAATCTGACCTTGCTGGCGATGATCCTGGCCATCGGGATCGTGGTTGATGACGCGATCATCGTGCTCGAGAATGCGTATCGGCGCCAGGAGGAACTTGGCGAACCGCCGGATGTGGCGGCCATGAAGGGTACTCGTGAAATCGCTTTTGCCGTCATCGCGACGACGGCGTCGTTGATCGCGGTTTTCACGCCGCTTGCCTTCCTGGAAGGGGCAACGGGGCGGCTCTTCAACGAGTTCGGTATCACGGTAGCCGTGGCGGTCGCGTTTTCCGGATTCATCGCGCTGACGCTGACGCCGATGCTCTGCGCCAAGATCCTGCGCGTCAAACACAACCATGGGGTGCTGTTCCAGGCGTTCGAGCGCGGCTTCAACAGCCTGGCGTCCGGCTACCAGCGGACGCTGGAGTTCGCGCTGGGTCGCCGAAGCATCGTGCTTGGCGGGGTGGGAACGATCCTGGTGCTGGCGTGGTTCGTGTTCGGGACGCTCAAGACCGAGTTCGTGCCGCCCGAAGATCGCGGCATGATGACCGTCAATGTCGTCGCGCCGGAGGGGTCGTCGATTCACTACACCGACGAGTATCAGCGACAGGTCGAACAGATCGTCGGCGCGGTTCCCGAAGTGTCGACCATGAACAGCATGGTGGCATTCGGTGGCGGCGGTGGTGGACGGGTCAACGCCGGTATGGTCTTCGTCCGCTTTACCGATTGGTCGGATCGGAAGCGGAGCGTGCAGGATGTGATTCAGGAACTGCAGCCCAAGCTCGCGGGCGTTCCCGGCGTGCTTGCCTTTGCCAGCAATCCGCCGGCGTTCGGCGGTTGGGGGCAGCCGGTGCAGTTCGTGGTTCGCCATCCTGATTTCGATTCCCTCGTGGTGGCGATGGACACGCTGATCACGCGTGCGCGGCAGATCAACGGGCTGCTCAACGTCGATACCGACCTTCGGGTCAATAAGCCGGAGCTCACCGTATCGTACGAACGGGACCGGATGGAAGATCTCGGCGTGCCGGTTCGCGACGTGGCCAACACGATGCAGGCGCTGCTCGGTGGGCAGCGGATCAGCACGTTCACCATGAACAACAAGCTGTATGACGTCATGATTCAGCTCGATCCGGAGGCGCGTGCCACGCCTGCGGCGATGTCCGACCTGACGGTGCGCGGCCGCGAAGGGCGGCTGATCAAGCTCGACCAGGTCGCGCGAGTTACCGAAAACGTCGGCCCCCGCCAGCTCAACCATTTCAATCGGGTGCGGGCGGCGACCATGACGGCGAGTCTGGCCCCCAACTTCACGCTGGGCGAGGCGCTCGACTCCTTGCGGCTGCTTGCCGCCGAGGTGCTCCCGACCGGTTCGTCGGTTGCGCTCTCGGGTGAGTCGCGCGAACTCGAGGAGAGTGGCAGCGCTCTGTACTTCGTCTTCATCCTGTCGCTGGTCATCGTCTTCATGGTGCTGGCTGCGCAGTTCGAGTCGCTGGTCCATCCCTTTACGGTATTGCTGGCGGTGCCGCCCGCGGTGACCGGCGCCATCTTCACCCTTTACGTCGCAGGCTCCACGATCAATCTGTACAGTCAGATCGGGATGATTCTGCTGATCGGTCTCGTGACCAAGAACTCGATTCTTCTGGTGGAGTACACCAATCAGCTGCGAGAGCGCGGGCTTGCCACCGGTGCCGCGCTGCTCGAATCGGCCCGGATCCGCCTTCGTCCCATTCTGATGACCTCGGTTGCCGCGGCGGCCGGTGCGGTTCCGATTGCGCTCGGTCTGGGCGCCGGTGCGGCGAGTCGCCGTCCGCTGGGGTATGCCATCGTCGGCGGCGTGATGTTCTCGATGGTGCTGACGCTCTATCTCGTGCCGGTGGTGTATTCGCTGCTCGATCAGGCGCTGGCGCGCTCGCGCAAGCCGGCGACCGAGCCGGCTCCGGCGGTGTCCGCGGAGGCTCGATGATCGCTGCAGTACTGCTCGGCCTTGCAGCAGTCTCGGCCGATTCGCTGCCCAGCGTGACGCTGGCAGAGGCGATCCGTCGTGCCACCCGCCTCGATCCGAACTATGTGGCGGCCGTCGGTCAGCTCACCACGGCGGAGTGGGCCCGGAAGGCCGCGTTCTCCGCCTTCATTTCGCCGTCCCTGTCGGCCGGCACGGATCTGACCACGTTTTCGGTGGAGCAGTTCAACATAGGCATCGGCCGGCCGGCCAAGACCACCGTCAATGCGCGGGTCGAGGCGCGGTATGAACTCTTTACCGGCGGCCGGAAGACGGCGGACTATCGCCGGCTTGGTGCGGAACTCGACGTCGCGCGCGCCGGGGAGCAGCACCAGCTCTTTCTCACCGCGTTCGGCACCGAGCGAGACTATTACGCCGTATTGAGCGGGCGTGAACTGCTGGATGTCGCCCGGCAGCGTCTTTCGCGCGCGCAGGAGCAGCTGATCATTGCCCGGGCCCGGGTCGTCAGCGGCGCCGTGGTCCAGACCGATTCGCTGCAGATCCTGCTCGAGGTCAACCGGGCGCAGGTGTCCCTGCTGCGCGAAGAAGCGAACCTGGCGGTGGCCCGGCTGCAGCTGGGACGACGCATCGGGCAGCGGGGCGCGGTGGATGCGGTGGCGATCGACTCCTCGCTGCCTGCGGAGTTGCCGATCACGGTCCCCGCGGCACTTGCGATGGCGCTCGAGCAGGGACCGGAGTATCGGATTGCGCGCGGGAATGAGCGGACGACCGAGGCGCTGGTTCGCGCCCGGAAGGCGTCGTATCTGCCGCAGGCCAATCTGGTGGGCTCCTATACCAAGTTCGGTGATGCCTTCCCGCCGACGGGCATCGATCGGGCCTCGGTTGCCCTGCAGGTCTCGTTGCCGATCTGGGATAACCTGAATCGGGAAACCAATGTCCGTCGGGCGCAGGCTGCGCATGACATTGCCCGGGCCGTGCGCGAGGATCTCGAGCGGGCGGCCGAGGCGGATGTGACCGAGGCATATGAAGCGCACCGCACGGCCCGGGCGGCCAGCCGCTATGCGGAGCAGGGGGTCCGGGTGGCCGAGGAAAATTACCGGGTGCAGCAGGCGCGGTACCGTGCCGGGGCCAGTACCATTCTGGATCTGCTCGATGCGCAGAGTCAGCTGACCGAAGCGCAGGCTGAGTGGGTGCAGTCGCGCTATGCGACTCGTCTGGCGCAGGCGGGGCTCGAAGTCTTGATCGGCCGTCGTTTTACCGAGATCGGGGAATAGTGTGAAAGCATATTGGTTGCTTCTGCCTGTGGCGCTGGGTGCGGCGGGCTGTAAGGACGCGGCACCTGCAGCGTCGAGCGGAAGCGCGGGGCGTCCGGTGCCGGTCGAAGTCGTTCCGGCGCGGACCGAAACGGTCATCGACGCCATCACGGCGACGGGTCAGATCGAGGCGCTGCAGTCGATCGAGCTGCGTCCCGACGTGGACGGTCGTCTGATCGAGATCTTCGTGCATGAAGGGGGGACGGTGGCGGCGGGAGCCCCACTGTTCAAGGTCGACGACGCCGAACTCAAGGCGCAGGTAGCCCAAGCCGAGGCCAATCGGGATCTGGCGGAGCAGGCGCTGACCCGTACCAATCAGCTGTTGAACGAGAAGGCCGCTGCGCAGGCCGATGTCGAGCGCGCCGAGGCCGGTGCGCGGAGTGCCCGGGCCGCGCTCGAACTGCTCAAAGTCCGGCTCGACCGGACCGTGGTGCGGGCACCGTGGGCGGGCGTTGCGGGTGCTCGCTTCGTCAGCGTCGGTGACTATGTCACGCAGAACACTCGCCTTATCACGCTGCAGACGATTTCTCCTCAGCGAGCCGCGTTCCAGATTCCCGAGCGGTATGCCGAACGGCTCAAGGTCGGGCAGACGGTCACCTTCCATGTTGCCGCCTTGCAGGGTCGTTCCTTTACCGGCCGGGTCGATTTCGTCGATCCGCAGGTCGAGTTGCCGGCTCGGACCATCACCGTCAAGGCGGTGGTGCCCAATCCACGGCGGGAGTTGGCGGCCGGCATGTTCATCGAGGTTCGGCTCGAAACGACTCGGCGCGACAACGCGGTCGTGGTTCCCGAGGAGGCCATTCTGGCACTGCCGCGGGGCACGGTCATCTGGGTCGTCAACGGAGAGAAGCCCGAGCAGCGCGACGTGTCACTCGGTGTCCGGACGCCCGGGTCGGTGGAAATCCTGAGTGGAATCAGCGCGGGCGACCGAGTCGTCGTCGGTGGCGCCGAGCGGTTGACCTCGCAGTCCACCCTGGTGGTTACCGAACGCCCGGTGCAGACGGTGGTCGGGCCGGCCAGGCAATGACACGGTCGGTTGGCGTCTTCGTCGGCAGCTTGCGGAGCGGTGCGCACACCCTCAAGGTTGCTCGCGTCCTGATGGAGCTGGCGCCGAGCAGTCTGGCGCTCGAGCTGATCGAGATCGGCCAGTTGCCGCTCTACAATCCCGATCTCGAGGGAGATGATACGCCAGCTGCGTGGACCGCCTTTCGTGCCAGGGTCAGGCCGCTGGACGCACTCCTGTTCGTCACGCCCGAATACAATCGCTCCATACCCGGGGGCCTCAAGAATGCGCTCGACGTCGGGTCCCGCCCTTCCAAGCAAAGTGTCTGGGATGGGAAACCCGGGGCGGTGGTCAGCGTGTCTCCCGGCGCAGTGGGCGGGTTCGGCGCGCACCATCACCTCCGGCAGGTCCTTGCGCACCTCAATGTGTCGACCCTGGCCCAGCCCGAGATCTATCTGGGTGGGGTGGCCGATCTGTTGGACGAGTCGGGGGGGCTGACCAAGGACTCGACCCGCACCTTCCTGACCCGGTTCCTCGACACCTTCGCAGCCTGGATCGAGCGGAACCCGGCTCCGAGCCGGGACTGATCGGCTGGGTAGTTTCCTCGGTTCCGACCGCGGTAAGCATGGGTGTCATCACACCTAAGCTATTGATTTTTGCTCACCTAGGTGTTACTGTGTACCGTTGCGACACGGTACGACCATTTCCGCATGTGTGCCAATACCAAGCCGAACATGATGCAGGGGCGCGGCCGATAGGCTGAGCCCCTTGTTGTGCTGGGCGCACCGTAAGGTAAGCTGGAAGTTTCCGTTCGGAACGAGTCAATCCAAGCAGTAGCTGCATCGTGAGGCATTGCTCACGAACAACGCGTAGTCGGTTCGTACGGCTTGTCCGCATCCGATTACAACAACAAAGAGGGTTAGGGAAATGCGTACGACCGGCACCGTGAAGTGGTTCAATGACGCGAAGGGCTTTGGCTTCATCACCCCCGAGAACGGCCAGAAGGATTGCTTCGTGCATCATTCTGCCATTCAGTCTCAGGGCTTCCGTTCGCTGGCCGAAGGCGAGCGGGTGGAGTTCGACATCGTCCAGGGCGCCAAGGGCCCGGCGGCCGAGAACGTCACCAAGATCTGACGATCGGCGTTCGTCCTGAAAGCGGCCGGTCCGTCATCGACGGGCCGGCCGCTTCGTTTTCCTGTTCCACATGCCCCGCTTGCTGGCGGCGCTAGGGATCGCCTGGGATTTCTTTGCGGTATCGCACCATCTCCGGCAGGTATCCGAGCCGGTCATAGACGGCGCGCGCGGCCTCGTTGCCGGCAAAGACATTGAGCGTCATCGCTCGATAGCCGCGCTCCCGTGCCCAGCCTTCGGCCGCGCGGACCAGTTCCTTGCCGATGCCGCGGCCCGCTGCGTCCGCTTCGACCGCCAGTACTTCGATGTGTCCGTGGGGCTCATTGGTGAAGAAGTCGACCCGGGTGGTAACGAAGATGTAGCCTCGCGGCGCCTCGTCGAACTCGGCTATGAGCAGCAGGGTGCCGGGATCCGGTGCGCCGAGTGCGGAGCGGATGGCGGGATGATCGCCGACGTCGATTTCGCGGGCCGTGCGCCAGCCGGGCAATGGGAACGACGCCAGCCGATGGGTGAGGCCGAGGAGAAACGGTTCATCGTCGGCCCGGGCCGGACGCAGCGTGATCATCGGGGGCCGCCCCATCGCGGCGCCCCGGTATGGTTGCCATGGTTCACGTGGTCAGTGCTCGAGGGAATAACCGGTTTCGCCGTCGCGAGTCCGGAGGTCGGTGGTGCCTCCGCGGATCTGCCCACCTCGGAAATCGAAGTGGTGATCCGGGAGGAGCCGATCGCCGAGCCGCATGGGGGCGACGGCGCGGAGCTGCGTCATCAGGATGGTGGCGCCCACCTCGGAGGCGGGCAGCCAGGCGCCCGCCTCGAGTTCGGGGTAGAGATGGGCGTACTCCGGGCGCAGCCGAGCTTCGCGGATGATGGTCATAGCGCTGATCATGTCACGACGACGTTGATGAGGCGGTCCGGAACGTAGATCACCTTCTTCACCTCTTTACCCTCCAGGTACTTCTGGAGGGTATCGTCATTTTTGACCCGCTGCAAGACCACCTCCTGTGACGCTCCGCGCCCGGCCCGGATGGTCGACCGCGTTTTGCCGTTGATCTGAACTGCAATCGCCACGACGGAATCGACCGTGAGCGCTTCTTCCCAGGTCGGCCAGGCGGCGTCGAAGACCGAGGTCTCATAGCCCAGCCGGCTCCAGCACTCTTCGGCAAAGTGCGGAGCAAACGGGGCCACCATGATCACCATGTCTTTGATGATCTGCCGTTCGGAGCAGTTCGTTTCCCGCAGCGTATTGAGCAGTTCCATCAGCGCCGCGATGGCGGTGTTGTAGCCGAGTGATTCGAGGTCGTTAGTGACCTTCTTCTTGGTCGCATGCCACTTGATCACCACGTCGTGATGCAGTTCGACCCCGGCCAGCGTCTTGCCCTCGGCCAGGCCGACCAGATCCCAGAGCCGCTCGAGGAATCGGCGCGGTCCCGCCAGGCCGGCATCGCGGAAGTCGCCCCCTTCTTCGAAGGGGCCCAGGAACATCAGGAAGAGCCGCAGCGTGTCGACGCCCCATTTGGCGATGTATTCGTCGGGGTTAACCACATTCCCCTTCGACTTCGACATCTTGGCGCCGTCCTTGATGATGAGCCCGTGGGCCCGGAAGCGCCGGAACGGTTCTTCGAAGGGCAGCAGTCCCTGGTCGTGCAGCACCATGGTGATGAAGCGCGAGTAGAGCAGGTGCAGCAGCGCGTGCTCGTTGCCGCCGATGTAGGTCGCGACGGGGGCCCAGCGCTTGACGCGCTCGGGATGAAACGGCTTGTCGGCCACGTCGGTCGAGAGGTAGCGCAGGTAGTACCAGGCCGAATCGAGGAAGACGTCGGACACGTCCGTTTCCCGGCGCCCCTGCTTGCCGCACTTGGGACAGGGCGTGTGGTACCACTCCTTGTGCCGAGCCAGCGGCGAGACGCCCGAGTCGTCCGGCCGGAAATCCTCGAGTTCGGGCAGCAGGACGGGCAGATCTTTCTCCGGGACCGGGACCGGGCCGCAGTCGTCGCAGTAGATGATCGGAATCGGTGGACCCCAGTACCGCTGCCGCGAGATGCACCAGTCGTGCAGCCGGAAGTTCACCACGCCCTTGCCCGCCTGACGCTCTTCCAGCCAGGCTACGATGGCGGCCCCGCCGTCAGCGATGGTCTGGCCGTCGAAGCTGCCGGAGTTGACCAGTCGCGTCCCATCGGTCTCGGTCAGCGCCTCCTCGAGCGGGGAATCCGCGTCCTCTCCCTCACGGGCAATGACCCGGACGATCGACAGCCCGAACTTCTCTGCGAACTCGAAGTCGCGCTGGTCGTGCCCCGGCACCGCCATGATGGCGCCGGTGCCGTACTCCATCAGCACGTAGTCGGCAATCCAGATCGGAATGGGCTGGCCGTTGACCGGATTGGTTGCGTAGCTGCCCGTAAAGGCGCCGGTCTTCTCTTTGTCGCCCACCTTGCGGCTGACTACGTCTTTGGCCGCCGCCGCCTTGCGATACGCCTCGACCGTGGCGCGTTCCGCCTCCGTGGTCAGTTGCTCGACCAGTGGATGCTCCGGGGCCAGGACCATGAAGGTGGCGCCGAAGAGGGTATCCGGGCGGGTGGTGAAGACCGTCAGCGTACCCGCTTCGGAGGCGAAATTGATCTCCGCTCCGGTGCTCCGCCCGATCCAGTTCCGCTGGGCCGTGGTGGTGGTGGCCGACCAGTCCATCTTGGTCGGGTCGTCCAGGTTGCCCAGCAGCCGCTCGACGTAATCGGTGATCCGGAAGAACCACTGTTCCAGGAAGCGCTGCTCGACGGCCGTACCGCAGCGTTCGCAGAAGCCACCTTCGACCTGCTCGTTGGCGAGCACGGTCTTGCAGTTGGGGCACCAGTTGACCGCTCCCGCCTTCTTGTAGGCCTTTCCGGCATGGAACAGTTGCAGAAAGATCCACTGGGTCCAGCGGTAGTAGTCCGGATCCGTGGTCGAGAGCGAATGCGACCAGTCGAACATCCCGCCCAGAGCCGTCAGCTGCCGGGTGAAGTTCCTGATGTTGTTGGGGATCAGGACGCCCGGATGGGTTCCCACCTTGAGGGCGTAATTTTCGCTGTGGATCCCGAAGGCGTCGAACCCGATCGGCTCGAAGACGTCGTGGCCGCGGAGCCGCATGAACCGGCCGAAGACGTCACTGCCGGTAAAGGCATAGAAGTTCCCGACATGGAGCCCCTCGGCGGAGGGGTAGGGGAACATCATCAGATTGAAAAACGGGCGTTCCGCCCGGTCCAGGTCCGGTTCGTTGGTCCGGCGCTCGGCCCAGAGGCGCTGCCATTTGGGCTCGATCGTTTCGGGTGTGTAGGTCATGGCAGAATTAAAGACGGGTCACCCGGCTGGTGGAAGGACGTCCGCCACCCCGGATCGGCCCGAGCAGGATGGAGCCGGGTGGGAGGCCGGCGTACCTTACACTATGGCTTCGCTTCATCCTTTGTCGCGCCGGATTCGTCTGGCCGGGCTCGGCGTGGTTGCCGTGCTGGCGGCCGTGGTCTGGCTGCTGCTCGAAATCGGCGGCGGCTGGCCGACCTGGGCCGCCCTGCTCGTTTTTCTGGTTTCGGCTATGGTGGCGGTCTGGCTGGCCGACCAGTGGTTCCGGCGGGTCCTGATCGACCCGCTGTCGGCCACCGAGAAAGTGGCGCTTCGGGTTTCCAAGGGCGACCTCCGGGTCACTGAAGGCCAGATCCTGGCGGTTGGGGGCGGGCCGCTGACGGATTCGCTCCGGCTCATGGTTCACGAACTCCGGCGTCTGGCCGACGCGGTCCGGGGCTCGGCCCGGGAGTCGGCGCAGCTGTCCGACGAAATTTCCCAGGCCGTGCACCAGGTCATGGGGACGACGGAAAGCGTGGCGACCACGACCTCTGATCTGACCGACCGGGCCATCGCACAGGCGGCTCTGATCCGGAGCGTGGCGGACGACGCCGGCCGGATCCTGTCGATTGCTCAGGAGGTGGCCGGAGCTGCCCACCGGACCGCGGAACGGAACTCGGAGCTGGCGGCGCTGGCCCGGACCCATCAGGATCGGCTGGGCCAGAGTGCCGCGGCGCTCGAGGGCTTCTCGGTCGAGGTCACCAAGGGAACCGAAGAGGCGGATGCGCTGGTGGAGGCGGCGGCGGAGATTCAGCGGCTGCTGGAACAGTCGCGGGCCATTGCCAAGCAGACCAGGGTGGTCTCGCTCAACGCCTCGATCGAGGCGGCGCGGGCCGGGGAGCAGGGCGAGGGGTTCTCGGTCGTCGCCGATGAGGTGCGCAAGCTGGCCTCTCAGGCGGCGCAGACGGCGGGTGCGACCAGCGAAACGGTTCGCCTCATCCTGGCCCGGGTCGACGCCGCGCGGGACCGGATGCACCGCCTGGGTCGAGGCGGCCTTCAGGCACGCGAGGCGGCGATGTCGGCCGTCGAAGGCCTCAAGAGTGTTGCGCAGGAGGCGGAAGGGATCGATGACTGGACCCGGGGCGTCTCGCGGGCGGCTAATGAGGTTCGGGTGCTGATCGAAGCCATTGCCGGCCGCAGCCGCGAGTTGGCCGCCGGCGTCGAATCGCACGCGGCCTCGGCGCAGGAAATGGCCGCGGCGGCTCAGGAACTCAACGCCGCCACCGAAGAAATCACTGCATCAGCTACGCAACTTGCTGGCGCCGGTGAACGACTCACCGATGCCGTGAGCGGCTTCAAGACCTGATCCGGCGGCCGATGCTGCCCAGTAGACGGGCTATGCGTTCGCGGAAGGATACCGGGGCGGCCTCCGATCCAGGGGAGTCGGGCGCCGGAGCGTCGTCGACCATCTCGAGCACCATCGGGCGGCCCTGTCCCGTCACGAACGCCAGGTAGTCCAATGCATCGCCGACGGCTCCGTCCCGGTCGAGTCGAATCCATTCCACACCAACCGCATCGGCCAGGCTGCCCGCGTCGTATCGGGGTAGCCCGTCGCTGCCGTGGCGCTGCCTGGTGCGCATAACCACGACGATGACCGCCGCGCCGGCCGTGAGGGCGGTCAGCAGTTCGGTTCCGCTTGCCAGGAAGCCATCCTCGTCGGCCAGCGCCACGATGGGCAGGTCGGGGCGCGCCAGCTTGGCGCCGATGGCGATGGGTATGGCGCTGCCCGCGCGTCCCGTTCCGGGGTGTCCGAGCCACTGATCCGCAGCCAGCGCGAGCTGTGGCTGGAGGCGCGCGCCGCCGCTCCCGTCCGCGACGAAGCGCGCCGCCGGCCCCAGGCGGGCTGCCAGCCGGTCGAGGAGCGACTCGGGTCCGGTTCGTCGCGGGGCGGCGGAGCCGGCCGGCGCCACGGCTGCGGGCGGGATGACCGGTGCGGGAGCCGGACCGGCAGATTCGACGTCGCTGTCCGGATTAATCTTCTCCAGCAGGGTGGTCGACAGGCCGAGTGCGACGGGGCCGCCTGTTTGCCGGGCAGCCTGGGCAGCGTTGCGGATGGCGTGGTAGAGTGAGGTGCCGGTGTCGGGGCATTGTGAGCCTCGACAAAACGGCGCAAGACGCGCCATGGCGTCGTCGGTTGCCCCGATCGCCAGTGCCACCATGGGGACGCCCGACGTTCCCGCCTCGGCCAGGCCCGGGATGGCGCTCGTGATGCCGGCATCGCCGGGCAGTGTGATACACGACAGGGTGCGCCCGGCGTGCCAGGCGCCGATGGCCATCCGGGCGGCGTGCGCTTCCTGGGCTACCAGTACCGGCCTGATCCGATCGGAACCGGCCAGGCTATCGAACAGGGCGATATCGTTCGGGGTAGGATTCCCGAACGCCAGGCGGATGCCCTCGATCTCGAGGGCTCGCACGACCAGGTGGGCGCCAGAATGCGTAGACACAGTCGAGAAAGCTAGGCGGAGTCCCGGCTGCCGGCCAAGCGGGGGCGGCGATCTCGCCACCCTGGCGCGACGCGCTACCTTTCAGTTGGGATCCACATCTGCAACATCGGCAGGAGACAGCGCCATGAAATGGAAGCCGGGCAGGACCAGTACCGACATCGAGGATCGTCGCGGTGCTGGTGGTGGGATGCGGCTGGGTGGGGGTCGCGGACTCGGGGTCGGCGGTCTGCTGCTGCTCCTAGTGCTCAGTCTGGTGTTCAAACAGGACTTCTTCAGCCTGGTGGGGGGAGCTGGCGCCGGGCCGGTTGCCGGGGTCGAGGCGGGGCCGGTGGCGTCGTCCCCGGAGGAGGAGCGGCAGGTCCAGTTCGTTTCCTTTGTACTCGACAGTACCCAGAATTTCTGGGAGCGCACCTTTGCGGAAATGGGTGCCCAGTACAGTCGCGCCCGGCTGGTGCTGTTCCGTGATGCGGTCCAGTCGGCCTGCGGCGCCGCGCAGTCAGCGGTTGGGCCGTTTTATTGTCCGGGTGACCACCGCGTCTACATCGACCTCGGGTTTTTCGACGACTTGGACCGCCGTTTCAGTGCGCCGGGCGACTTCGCCCAGGCCTACGTGCTGGCCCACGAGATCGGTCACCACGTCCAGACGTTGCTGGGGATCGAAAATCGGGTCCGTCAGATGCAGCAGTCGAATCCCGGATCAGCCAATCAGGTCCAGGTTCGGATGGAACTGCAGGCCGATTGTCTGGCCGGCGTCTGGGGCCATGCCACCAATCGGATGGGTCTGCTCGATGAGGGCGACATCGAGGAAGGGCTGGGCGCCGCTGCGGCCGTGGGCGACGACCGGATTCAGAAAGCCGGGCAGGGCTACGTCAATCCGGATGCCTTCACGCACGGCACTTCCGAGCAGCGGATGCAGTGGTTCACCCGCGGCTTCCGGTCCGGTCGGGTAGACCAGTGCGATACCTTCGCCGCCCGTTAGGACGAGCAGCTCACCACCAGGTCGCGCGCCCAGGGGGGCGCCGGCTCGGCATAGCGGGCCTGATCGGGGTGCTCGTCGAACGGCGCGGCGAGCACCTTCCGCAGCGACTCGATTTCGCTGTAATCCTTTCGTAGCGCCGCGTCGATTGCTCCCTGCGCCAGATAGTTTCGCAGCACGTACTTGGGGTTGACCCTGGCCATGTCGGCAGCTCGCTCCACATCGGGGCGTCCCTCGCTCTGGAGCCGAGCGGCATAGCTGGCAGTCCAGGCGTCGAGGCGGGCCAGGTCGTGTACCATGCTGCGCAGCGATTCCGGCGCGGCGACGGCGTCCGACGGGATGGCGCCGAGCCTTCGGAACCAGTTGGTGTAGTCGACCTGATTGGCGGCCATCAGTGACAGCAGCTCCCCGATCAGTGCCGTATCATCGGCAGCGGCCGTCGTCAGACCCAGCTTGCTACGCATCAACTCACCGTAACGCTGATCGAACGCCGTCGGGTAGCGACTGAGCGCTTCATTGGCGGCCTCGTACGACACCAGCTCCAGCAGCGACTCGGCAAAACGGGCCAGGTTCCAGAGCCCGATGGCCGGCTGGCGATCGAATGCGTAGCGACCTTCGTGGTCGCTGTGATTGCAGATGAACCCGGGTTCGTATGTCTCCATGAACCCATAGGGGCCATAATCGATCGTCAGGCCGAGCACCGACATATTGTCGGTATTCATCACGCCGTGGGCAAAGCCGACGGCCATCCACTCCGCCATCAGCTGCGCGGTTCGATCCACCACCCGTTCCAGCCATCGTTCGTAGCGATCGGGGCGGCCCACCAGATCGGGCTCGTGGCGTTCAAACACGTGGTCGGCCAGCTCGCGGCTTCGTTCGGGTTGCCCGCGGGCCGCGAAGATCTGGAAGCTGCCGAACCGGATGTGGCTTGGCGCCAGGCGGATCAGCGTCGCGGCGGTTTCGGGTGTCTCGCGATAGACCGGGTCGTCGCTACCGACGATTGCCAGGGCGCGGGTGGTCGGGATGCCGAGTCCGTGCATTGCTTCGGAAGCCAGGTATTCGCGGATGCTCGAGCGCAACACGGCGCGGCCGTCGCCCATGCGCGAGAACCGGGTCATGCCGGAGCCCTTGAGCTGGACGTCCCAGTGTTCGCCGTGGTGGTTGGTGACCTGCCCGAGCAGGATGGCGCGACCGTCGCCCAATTGCGCCACCCAGACGCCGAACTGGTGTCCGGCATAGATCATCGCCAGCGGCTCGGCGCCCGGCATCCGTTTGGCGCCCGACAGATAAGCCGCGGCGTCGGGATGGTCGACTGCGCTCGGCTCCAGCTCGATCAGTCGAGCGGCGTCTGGATTGAAGGCGACGAGATAGGGATGGTTGAGCGGGGTGGGGTCGACCACCTCGTAGAAGGCCGGATGCAGCCGGGCAAACCAGTTGTCGAACGGCAGAGAAAACGGATCGCGCATCCCTGCAAGGTAGTGCCTTGCGGGGATGCGGTCAGGCGTCGCCGTCGTGGGACTATTCCTCGACGATCCGACGGGTCGTCAGGTTGAAGGTGTACTCGGTGCCGTTGACGTTGATCGGCACCAGGTTGGTACCGTTGAAGGTCACGGTGACCTCGCGTTGATAACGCTCACCGTCATTCGGTCCACCCACGATGGTCGTGGTGATCTCGGCCGTGATGGTGCCCGACGTCGGCCAGTTGCTCTCGCTGCGGACGGCCGGAACCACGACATCGTCGATCGAGAAAGAGCCCTGTGTCGAGTATTCGCGGGTCGTTTCACCGCGGTGGCGTTCGCGAGACGACGACCCGGAGCCGGAACCATTCCAGGTCCACGACGTTTCGCTGCCCGCCAGTCCGGAAACCCGGATCTCTCGTTGCCGCTCGACCGATGCGCTCCAGTTGGCGCGTTCGATCGATGCGGAAAAGCTGAACTGCGTTTCGACCGATTCGGTCGTCTGGTCGTCGTATCGGGTCTGCGTGTTACCGTCGGCGTCCTTGAAGACGCACGACCAGCTCAGGCTGATGTTACGAAGGTCGATCTCTCCGGAACTGCAGCGGAACGGACGATAGACGGTTCCCACTCCTCCGGCTGACAGGCCGAGACCGAGCTGTCCGCCCGGGGCGCCCATCATCTCGATATCCTGTGCGGCGGCTTCGCCCGTATGGGTTGCGACATGCCGATTCAGCGCCGCCGCTTCCGCCGGATCGCTCGGTTGGCTGGGGCCGTTGCTGTCCGAATCGCAGCCGATCAGCGCGCCAAGCGCAACCAGTGCGCTCAGTCGAATTGCCTGTGTGGTGGTCATCTCCGCTCCCCGTGGTGTCGGTTCCAGCCACGCCACGGGTCGTCGGTATGGCGCGGCTACTTCGGCGTGGTCGATTGCCGATCCGCAGCAGTTCGCGTCACTCCGCCGGAGACGAGAAACGCCATGGTGTCGGCTGCATCGACCGCCAATGGAATGACGCGATCGGCCGGGAGAATCAGCACATGCCCAGCGACGCTGTAGGAAAACGGAGCGTACACGGCGACATGATCTTCGAGACCGAAATGCGTCATCGAGTCCGCCGTGATGAATCCGAGGACATACACCTCGGCGCTGCCTTCGCCGATCCGGGCCCGCACCGGGCGATTGAAGCGCCGATGTTCACCGACGAACGCGTTGAGCAGATCCTTGATGCTGGTGTAGAGGAGCCGGACGAGTGGGAGACGTGCCAGGATCCCGTCGGCGGTGGAAACCAGCGATCGGGCCAGGAAGTTCGACGCCAGCGCGCCTATTACAGTAATCGCAGCAAGCGCCGCAATCAGCCCGGCGCCCGGAATCGGGATGCCGAGGAGGGAGTCGGCCCAGCTGATTATTGCCCAGCAGACGTACAGCGTCAGCGCCGCGGGCGCCGTGATCAGGAGCCCGCGGAGGAAGTAGTTGGCAATCCGTCGCATCACAGCCGGATTGCGAGGCCGGCCGAGAACAGCAGCGTGGTTTGCGAAGCGGAATTGAACGGCTCGCCCGCGCTCCAGCTGTAGAGGAAGCCTTCGCCGTCGATGCGCACCATCATGCTGGGACTCAGGGGAATCCGGAGGCCGGCGCCGAGTACGCCACCGATGTCGAACTGATCGCTCAGGACGTCGAAGACATCGCCCGCGTGTTTCACGCCGACGGCGCCGCCCGACAGCGCGAAGCCCACTGATCCGGTCTGGCGTGGCTGAAAGACCAGCTTGAGCGCGCCGCCTTCGACATGGCCGCCGATTGACTGGCTCAACGGTCCGGTCGAAAGCTCCAGTTTGCTGCTCGCATAGAAATAGGATGCTTCGGCGCCGAGCCCGCTTTGGCCGATGACCGAAAAACGAGCCCCGAAGGCGGGTGCGGTGGTCAACTTACCGCGAGCCGTTATCGATCCGCTGATCGGAAACGAGGCCAGGTTCGAGGTGGGAACGAAGGCGCCGACGAACGGCGTAAACTCCATCCGGGCTTGCGCATGCGCCGAGGTGGCAAGGGTGGTTGCCAGGCCCGTAGCGAGAAGCCATCGCGGCAGATTGATCATGTCGTCACTCCCGAGAGGGTGAAGCCCAATGATCGCCGGCTTAGCTGGACGAGAGCAAGGGTGTCAGCGCAGTGAGAAGCTCGTCGAGATGGTGCAGTTCGATGTCTCCCATATGGCCGATGCGGAGCAGCGGGCCGTGGGCGGGGTCGATGGATCTGCCCACCAGGAACCCCTGTGCGGCGAGTGCGCCGGCAATTTGCTCGGGATTCTGCCCGGCGGTGAGTCGGATCACCGATACCGCCGGCGACCGCCGGCTCGGGCGCGCCAGCAGTTCGACACCTGGTTGCTGCGCTGCCCAGGCGGCAAAGTGTCCCGCAAGCGCCTGGTGCCGGGCCCAGCGAGCGGGCCATCCGCCGCTCTCGGTGATGCGCTGGATCTGCCGGTGGAGCGCAAAGTGGAGCGAGAGGGCGGGCGTTTCGAACAGATCGTAGTCGGCGGCCATGCGGACCCAGCGCGGCACGCTGAAGTAATGGCCGACGTTGGGCAGCGTCCGGGCGCGGGCCTCGAGGCGCTCGCTGGCGGCACCGAAGGCCAGCCCCGGCGGGAGGGCCATGGCTTTCTGTGAGCCGGCTATGACATAGTCGATGCCCAGCCGATCCATCTCGATCGGTGTGGCGGCGGCGGAACTGATGGCATCGACCAGCAGCATGGTATCAGGGCGGCGGCGGACCACGGGGGCCAGGGTTTCGAGCGATGCCAGGCTGCCGGCGCTCGACTCGGAGTGGACCAGCGCCACGGCATCGACCTCAGGCCCGTCGAGCAGCGCTTCCAGTTGCTCGGCTTCGAGCGTCTGGCCGAGTGGCACATGGATCCGGATCACCTCTTTGCCGCATCGCTCGGCAATGGTGGCGAAGTAGCCGCCGAAGAAGCCGCTGTCGATCACCAGGACCCGTTCGCGCACGCCGTTCCGGACCGCCGATTCGAGCAGCCCGCTGCCGGAGCAGGTCACCGTAAAGACGGGTCGCTCGGTACCGAACATCTGGCGGAGCGCCGGCTGCACCTCTTCGAGGAACGGGCGCATCACGGGGGTATAGTGCGCGAACATCGGGGCCGTCATCGCGGCCAGCAGGTCCGGGTGCACCCCGGTCGGGCCGGGGAGGAAGTTGCGTCCGAATGTCATCTGAGCAGTCTGTGCGGGGGAAAGTTGCCCGAAGCTACGTGTTCGGCGTGTCGAGCGGAAGGCGGCAGGTGTATCGGATCGCGACGCCTGCGTAAGTTGACAGATGGCGTCCGGCACGTCCTATTCCTTGCCGGCAATCGGGCGGGCAGCAGGGCTGCCACACGGCACTATTGGGCTGGACAGGAGTTCGGAGTGACCGATTTACTGGTTCGTCATGACGGAGTCGATCGGAGCCGGGCGCGGTCTGCTTGGTGCGGATTCGTGGTGGCCGGGTTCATGGGCCTGCTGGCGACGCCTCTGGTTGCCCAGGATCCCTATCGCAGCAGCTATTTCCCCTACGTGATCGGGAATCCTGCCGACGGCGTGATGCTGGTGGCCCGGTGGCAGCGGACCCAGAACGCCCCCTACTTCATCTCGCAGAGCGACGATCGGGACGTGATCAACCCGGTCACCTTTCGTGGCGCATTTTCGATCGAAGCGGGCATCGGCACCTCGGACAGCCGGTTCGGACGGGTCGAGTTCCGCGGACCGGCCGTGGTCGATGGCTGGCGGTTCCGCGGCTACCTGGCCGCCGAACGCCATGCCAAGCTCGGTTACTACGGTCTGGGCGGCGATTACGAGCGGACCCAGGCCGCCGCCGATCCGAACAGTGATGAATTCCGGATTCGCCGGGTCCGTTACCTGGCGCAGGGCGAAGTGACTCGCCGGATCGCGGGACCGCTCCGGTTTGCGCTGGGAGTCTCGTTTGATCACACCGAGCTCACCCCCTTCAGCAGCATGGGGGACCTTGCCATGGAGCCCCCTTCGCGCTTCCGCACCGATTTCGGCGCCGCATTCGAGCGGAGCAATCTGATCGTCCGTCCGGCGCTGGTCCTCGATACCCGCGATCGCGAGTTCACGCCGGGCAACGGCGTGCTGCTGGAGGTCGGCGGGGGGCTCGGAACCGGGGGGTCGCGCGGCACCTTCGGAGTGGCCGGGGAGACCCAGTCTTACGGTTTGTTCTACACGCACCTGCGCGGATATGTGTCACCGCGCGAGGGGACCGTCGTGGCCGGGCGCGTGCTCTACCGCGCGCTCGACGATGAGGCGCCGCTCAGTGCGCGATTCACGATTCCCGGCTGGGAGCGCGAGCTCGCCACCGCCGGCGCGGAAGGACATCGCAGCTTTCCGCTCGGTGCGCTGGCGGGATCGCGCTTCACGCTCGCGAGCCTCGAGCTCAGGCACGATCTCCTCAACGCCGGCGACTTCGGCGCCGTTACGCTGCTTGGGTTTGCCGACTGGGCGCAGTCGCGCGACGCCAGGGCGCTCACCTTCGACCGAACCAACCAGTTCGGCGGCGGCGGCGGAGTTGCGGTCCGCGTGCTCCGCTCGGCCATCCTGACCGCGAACTTCGCGGGCGGGGCGAACGGCTTCAATTTCTCGATGGGAACCGGCTGGACGTTCTGAGCGCACCCCGGTGGCTGCGCTCAGAACTCGCCCTCTCGTTCAGCACTCCCTGATAATCACACCGAACTCGGCCAGCCGTTTGACGTAGGGCTCGAACGGCGTCGCTTCGTCGGGTGTCTTGACACCCAGATTGGTGACCTCTCCCTTGGCCTGGAGCAACCCGGTGGTTGCGAGGGAGTAGCCCGTAGCGCGCATCATGGCACTCACCCCCAGCTGCTCGTCGTAGTAGTCGAGCAGCTCGAAGATCACCGCGCGTTCCTTGCCGTCCCGAAGTCCGTTGGCGACAACGCGAAGCGCCACCAGATCGCGCCCTTCCGGCTTGAACAGCTTGGGCTGGACGGCGGCGATGAAGACGTCGCGCGGACTCACCGAGACGCCCTTGACCGTAATGGGATCGTTCGAAATCAGGCCGAGTTCACGCATCGGCCGCATCAGCGCGACGTGACCGGGATAGCGGAGCGTCTTGTACTCCATCGTCTCGATCTTGCCTTCGAAGGCAAAGGGCATGGTGCTGATGCCGCCGCCGGTGTGGAATGCTTCGAGCGTACCGACCGGCTCGGCAAACTCCTGCGGCTCCAGTTCGCTTAGCGCATCGACTTGCGCCGGCTTGCCGTTGCGCAGCACCCACGACGGTGTGGTGTAGTAGTCGAGCGCACCTTCCAGCGAATAGACGATCTGATAGTTGAGCGGCGGTTCGGGTTTCTGCGGTAACCCGCCGACGTAAATCTTGACCGACTGGGTCTGATCGAGTCGTCGAATGGCCTCGGCGGCCAGGATGTTGACCATGCCGGGAGCCAGGCCGCAGTCGGGGATGACCGACAGCTTTTTGGCGGACGCTGCGCTGTCGAGCTTCTTCTGCTGAAAGACGATGTCGGTGTTGCCGCCGAGATCGGAGAAGTGGGTCCCGGCGTCGATGGCGGCCCGGGTCATCGGCTCATTGAAGTAGTAGGGCAGGGCGCACATCACGGCGTCGTGCTCCGCCATCAGCTTCGTGGCGGCCGAGAGGTCGCTGGCGTCGAACGTTACGGTACGGAGGCGATCACCGACGAGCGGTGCCAGAAATTTTGGGAGGCGATCAGTCTTCAGATCGGCGAGGGTAACCCGCTCTACGGCGGGATCCTGGAGCAGATTATGGGCACACGCGCACCCCTGAAGGCCGGCGCCTAGCACGAGCATTTTCATCCGAACAAACCCCGAATTTGAGTGAGTCCCAACCCCCTAAAATAACGGGGTCGGGGGCCGGGTGTCGGGTTACCGGCCTACCGGCCGGGCAGGGTCATTGGCGGGTAAACACCTGGTGGGGTAGCTGGCTCTCGAAGGGGATCTCGACGGTTTCGATCGCGCCGGCGGTATTGGTCCGAAATCGGATCGCTCCACTGACCGGGGTGACGCGGCCGGGAATCCTGCCGAGTGTAAAGACATCGAAGTGGTAGTGTGTGAGCGGGATGGCGAAGTCGTCGTAATGCAGTTCGAGCGCCGGACCGGCAACGCGAATCGTCATCGAAACCTGGTGTCGACTGGCGCTCATTCTCCGGAGGCGCCGGGGTGATGAGTCGGCTGCCGGGGGTTACCTGGTGCGGCAACCCAGGTCGGCATTTGTGCATGACCGCCCGCCAGTGGCCGTATCTCGAAGTTGTTGCCGCGGAAGTAGGCCATTGCATCGCTGCCCCAGCGAATCGGTGAGATGATGTCCGTGCCGAGCGGGGTCGAGTCGCCGTGTGCGGTGATGACGCACGATTGGAGCGGTTGGTCGCCCTTCCGGCAGGGGAGGATGGCGCCGAATCGGTCGTCGCCCACCCATTCATAGGTCAGCGAATCGAGCCGGGCGGCATCTCCGATCGGGGCCTGCTGGAACACCAGTCGGGACGTGCCGGTTACGGCCCACCAGACGCCGCGATCGGTGCGCGCGACGACCGTATCGCTGCCGGATGACCAACCGAGCGCTTCGATGGTTCCGGCGTCGCTACCCAGGCTGCTGCGTTGCTCGGTGCCGAGGCGGAGGTGCATCACGACGACTTCATTGGTCAGGGAATCCCGTAGTCGGGTGAATGTCACCAGGTTGCCTGCCGGGGCGACGCGCGGCAGTCCTTCGGGGAGGCGTGTGAACGTCAGCTGCCGGAAGGTGCCGCCGGCTGCGGGGACGGCAAAGAGGTCGGTCGAGCCGTCCTTGCCTTCGCCGACCACCAGCGCGAACGGTTCATCGCCGACTTCGATCCGGCTGCTGATGGGGGAGATGCATCCGGTTGCTGCGAGGGCAACGACGAGAGCCAGTCGAGTCATGGTGCTCCGGTATCCAGCAGCCAGCGGCCGTCGGGGTCGAGGGTAACGGCTGGTGGAGTCGAGCCGGTCCAGTTGGTGCGAATCGTGGTGGTCTGTCCGGTAATGCTGGTCTCGAGTCGCCGGCCTTCGGGCCCGTTCAGCAGCACCGTGAGATTGGGAATGCGGAAGATGCCCCAGCCTGGCTTCTGGGTTTGGGCCAGCGTGATGGCGAGTGTCCCGTCGGCCAGTGTCGTTGTCACGGTGAAGACCGGAAACCCCGGTTGTGTCAGGGCCTGGTTGAAGTACCAGGTCAGATCCTGGCCGGATTCCTCTGACATGATTCGGGCGAAATCCGACGATAGCGCGGTGCCGTGGGTGTGCTCGCGGTAGTAACGCCGAACGCCGCGGAAAAAAGTGGAGTCGTCCACCAGGCCGCGCAGCGTGTGGAGCACCCAGGCGCCCTTGGGGTAATTATTGGTATTGAGCAGGCCGAGCAGATCGGTTGCTTCGGGGTCGATGATGGGGCGATCGCTGGCTGCGGAGCGGAGCACGGCCTCGCGGTTGTTGGCCATGGTATTGCGCAGCGCAGAGTCGCCCCGGGTATGTCCGGCCCAGAGCGCGGCGGAATAGGTCGCGAATCCTTCTGACAGCCAGAGGTGGTGCCAGTCGGCCTCGGTGGCCGAGTTGCCGAACCACTGGTGGGCTGTTTCATGGGCGACGGTGCCGTCGCCCAGCCGCCGGGTGCGATAGCCGCCCTCGTCGTAGAAAATGACCGTCGAGTTTTCCATGCCGCCGAAGATGGTCGAGCTCTGCACGTGTCGGAGTTCGTCGTACGGATATGGTCCGAAGATCTGGCTGAAGAAGTCGATCATCTCCGAGGCCTGTCGAAACGGCCCCGTGGCGGCGAAGGCTGAATCCTCGGGATAGGTATAGATCGACACCTGGATACAGCGGGTTGCGCACGCAGCTGACGGCAGCGGCGTCCTGGCCAGCCGGGCAGCGCCGAGCACCATGGTATAGACGGGAATCGGCTGGTCGATTGCGAAGCGCCAGCGGGTGAGGCCGGCGCCGGCCGGTTCGGTGCCCTGCAGGGTGCCGTTGGCCACCACGGTCAGGCCGGTCGGGGCTTCGATGGTCCAGGCGACGGTCGCCTTGTCGCTGGGGTGGTCCTGCGCAGCGAGCCAGCGCCGAGCCCGGTCGGGCCAGTTGTCGGCGAAGATCTTCCGGTCGGGGCCGTGTCCGCGCTGCACCAGTCCGTCGTCCTGGCCCTGGTTGCGTCCCGGGCGGAGGAACTTCGGTGGCGCGCCGGAGTACTCGATCCGGGTAGTGGCCGAGTCGCGCTGCGTGGCTGGCAGATCGATCAGCAGCAGGTCCGGCTCGGCGCGGTGGTAGCGGGCCGGCTGTCCGTCGACCGTCAGGGTCGTGATCCGGTAGGCCGAATCGAGATTTATCCTGATCGGCGACCGGTCGGTCAGTCGCCAGTGGGTTGTCACGGTTGCGCTGAACACGCTGCCCGAGTCCGCCAGTCTGACGTGGATCTCGTAGTGTCGCGCATCGTGCGTGGTCCGCTCGCGATCGTGCCGGGCGGCGAGCGGATCCTGCGCAGCCAGACTCGCCACGGCGCCGAGCGCCAGGGTCAGGGTGCTGAGTGACCGGATCGTGAGGCGGTGCCGTATGGTGGGCATCAGCGATCCAAGTTGGTCTTCAGGAACGTCTCGATCCGGGCCCAGGCTTTGTCGGGCTGGTCGGTATCGAAGCCGCGGCGTCCCGGCTTCAGGAAGCCGTGGCCGGTGCCCGGGTAGCTGTCCGCGTCGAATGGCTTGCTGAGCTGTTGCATGACCCGTTGCACGGTCGGCAGCATGCTGTTGATGCGGTGATCATTCTCGCCGTAGACGCCGAGTATGGCGGCTTGGATCTGGGGCATGGCGAGGGTGTCGGGGGCGGGGCCGTAGCAGACCACGCCGGCTTTGAGCTTGGGATTGTTCGTTGCGTAGCGGAAGGTCTGGCCGCCGCCCCAGCAGAAGCCGATGGCGCCGATGTGATCTTTCTTTACGCTGGGCAGCAAGTTCACGTAGTTGAACGCGGCGTCCAGGTCGGCGGTGATGCCGTCCGGCGTCAGCTGCGCCATCAGCTTGCGTCCCGAGTCGCCGTCGGCCGGGGAGATGCCGAATCGGGACGACAGCATATCGGGAACGATGGCGATGTACCCTTTGGCGGCCAGGCGGTCGCCCACGGTTGGTTCCCAGTCCGTCAGGCCGAAGATCTCGTGGATCACGATCATGGCTGGGGCCGGGTCCTTCCGTTCCGGGTAGGCCACATAGGCTCGGACGGAGTCGCCGGTTGGCTTTTGGGCCCAGACCCATTCTCCGTGGGTGGTGACGTGGTCGAGTTGGGGTGGGGCCTTCTTGCTGGTCACCATCCAAGTCACCCCGACGCCAGCGGCGAGGGCGACCAGGCCGATAGCGGCGTGGGAGGCGAGACCGTGTCGATTGGCTGGCATCGTGGGTACCTCGGGGCGAGGGGATTCGGCAAAATAGCGGATTGCGGGGGTTGGGGCGGGGCAGGCCCTGGTCAGGATTCTTGGGTCGGGTGCTGTAGGTAGGTGTGAAGGTCAGTGCCGGGGACGGCTCTAGCGGGTGTGCCGGTGGTCTGTGGACTGACTGTGCGGCCCGGCTTTGTGCTGGTTGCGCACTGCGTCGTGGATCGTGACTGACGACCGCTGGTTGGCATGGCTGCGGGCCGGATCGGACTGGGGGCAGGGAGGGTGGCTCGATTTGGGCGGTCGGTGGGGCGGTCAATCAGGAGAACGAGCGCCGTCGGCTCTCGATCAGACAACCGTGAACCCGCAGCAGCCAGGTCAAGGACGATTGCCGTCGGCGTCGTCGCCCCGTCGCCCGTCGCTGGTCTGGTCTCGTCTCTGGCGCTTGCCTGGGTCCTCTCTGATGTTGTTTGATCGTCGTCATCTGATGTACAGTACGGTTGGTGCTGGTGGTCTCTTTCATGTACTTCGATATCGCGTAATTTCGGTGATGTGGCAGTGCTCGGGTCGTGCTATGCTGGATGGGTTCTCACACCGGCCAACCTATGCCGCTGCCGCCTAAGCCCAAACTACTGCAAGCTGTCCGCAATAATCTACGATTGCGGCAAAGCTCACCCCGAACCGAGGCTGCCTACGTCGCTTGGATTCGGCGCTACGTCCGATTCTCCGGCAATCGGCACCCCCGGGATCTTGGCATCGCCGAGGTGCAGGCGTTTCTGATGAACCTGGCGGGGCCGGGTCGGCTGGCGGGATCATCGGTTGCCCAGGCCCGTGCGGCGTTGCTCTTTCTCTATCGTGAGGTACTCGAGATCGACCTGCCGGTGATCCCGCCGGTCGGTCGGCGGCCGGTCCGGTTGCCGGTGGTCCTGACCCGTCGCGAAGTCGCGGCGGTGCTGCGCGCGATCGACGGGCCGGCCTCGCTGGTGGCGTGGGTGCTGTACGGGAGCGGGCTCCGTCTGATGGAGGCGCTCACCTTGCGGGTCAAGGATCTCGACCTGGAGCGCCTGGAAATCCGGTTACGTCGCGGCAAGGGGGCCAAGGATCGGGTGACGGTGCTGTCGTCGACCATTCGTCCGCAGTTGACAGAGCACCTGGAGGCGGTGCGGGAGGTCCATCAGCACGACCTGCGCCTGGGTGGCGGACGAGTCGCGTTGCCAGGTGCGCTCGAGCGAAAATTCGTTTCCGCTGCGAGCGCCTGGGCCTGGCAGTGGGTCTTTCCGGCGAGCCGGTTGGCGCGCGAGCGGGATCCCAACGGGGTGCCTTACCGGCATCATATGGATCCCACCGTGGTGCAGCGGGCCGTCTCGGCGGCAGCCCGGCGGATCGGGCTCTCGAAGCGGGTAACCTGCCACAGCTTGCGGCACAGCTTTGCCACGCATCTACTGGAGAGTGGTTCTGACATCCGGACGGTGCAGGAACTGCTCGGCCATCAGGATGTGTCGACGACGATGATCTATACCCATGTATTGAACCGCGGTGGTTTGGGCGTCCGCAGCCCGGCCGATCTGCTGGGGGAGGGCTGACAGCCGTCTTTCCGGATTATACGGTGGGCGATACCTTGTCATGGTGATCTGCGGCGGCCCTTGCAGGTCCATACACTAGTTAGACGGTTCCTCAAACAAACCTGAGGTGCTACGGGATGCCGTTCGAGTTCGTTCCTCCGCCGAAGCTCGAGTGCCTCACGCCCGCAACCTTGGCGAGCGTGTCTGACGACGTCATTGAGTCAACGCTCATAAATTACGTGATTGATTATAAATCCGATTCCGACGACGAACTCGAATCAATCTCGGTGCTGCCGGTAGCGCTTCAAGCCTGGTATATCGCGTTTGTCGTGGATGCGGAAGTCCTGAACGGAGGCTTCAACCAGTTCTTCTTCAACTCGTCCGGTCAACTTGCCCCCGGTGCAGTCGAGGCCTTTAACCTCATTGGAGCTCCGGCAGCTGGTCGTCTCGTCGAAACAGCAATCGAACTTTTAGATCAACATGCTCCTGCATTGGAGGCGGCTGCGGAGGCGGGAACGATTGAAGCGTTTATGGAAACCTATCTGGAGCAGCCCTTCCGCGAACTGGATGACCAGTACTGCACCGGGGAAGATGACTGGCGGAACGCACGCATTCGCTTCATTCGTCAGGAGTCAGCTGCATTTCGCCATCCCTGACCGGAACCGTCTAACAGGGGTTTGCAGCGGGCAGCCGGGCGGGGCTCCGCTTCCGGAGTCGCGGCCGCGCCCCCATGTTAGTGGGCGGATGGCGCGGCCGCTCAGCTCCCAGAGCGGCTGCCGCTGAAACCCAAAGTCGTTAGGCGGCTTGTCTCAATAAACTTTGTAAGTGGTAGTCGTGCAGGCGGGC
>CAZUES010000003.1:129166-200288 GCA_964619465.1 uncultured Gemmatimonas sp. | reverse complement strand
TACAAGTCGTACGATCCGCGCGCGACGCTGATCAAGAAGACCGCATACGAGGTCTTTGCCGAAACCGGCATGAACCCCAAGCTCGAGATTGCACTCGAACTGGAGCGCATCGCGCTCGAGGACGAGTACTTCATCAAGCGCAAGCTGTACCCGAACGTCGATTTCTACTCGGGCCTGATCTACCAGGCCATGGGGTACCCGGTCGACTACTTCACGGTCCTCTTTGCGGTGGGTCGGCTGCCCGGATGGCTGGCGCAGTGGGAAGAGATGCTGGTCGACAAGGACCAGAAGATCGCCCGGCCGCGCCAGATCTACACCGGTTACGACGCCCGCAACTTCGTGCCGCTCACGGACCGCAAGTAGCGCGCAGATCGACTACTGCTGAAAGAGACGAGGGCGGGCCCGATCGGGGCCCGCCCTCGTCTCTTTCAGCAAGAAACCCGGCGCCTAGCTGCCGGTCACGTCGTCGCGATCGACCGGCTCGCCGACGGGAATATCGCCTTCCAGATAGGTATACCCTTCCAACCCGGCGACGTAGTCGGCAATGAAAGCGTTGGCCTCGTTGCGGCTCAGTCCATCGGCCCGCGCCACCTTGCGCCGGAAGTTGGCGAGGAGGTCCGAGGCCTTGAACTGGACGTAGTTGAGCACCTCGGTGACGGTGTCGCCATGCACCAGATCGGTAATCTCGTAACCGGACGCGGTGGCGCGGACATGAACCGCGTTGGTGTCACCGAACAGGTTGTGCAGATCGCCCAGGATTTCCTGATAGGCGCCGGCCAGGAAGATGCCCAGGATGTACGGCTCCCCCGGCCGATGCGGATGCAGCTCGAGGCTCGGCTTGCCCTTCCGACCGCCGGCAAACCGGTCGATCACGCCGTCGGAGTCGCAGGTAATGTCCTGAATCGTCCCGCGCCGAATCGGCTGCTCGTCGAGCCGGTGGATCGGCATGATCGGGAAGAGCTGATCGATGGCCCAGTGGTCCGGCAACGACTGGAAGAGCGAGAAGTTGCAGAAGTAGCGATCGACCAGCGCCGACTCGATGTGATTGAGGATCTCGGTGTAAGCGGAACGATCTTCTCGCGCGATCAGCTTGGCGATCGCGTTCATGGTGCAGAGGTACAGTTCCTCGATGTTGGCGAGTTCACGCAGCGTGATGGCATCGCTGGCAAAGAGTTCCTGGACCCGTTCCTTGGCCGCGATAGCGTCGTGGAATGCCTCCTCGACTCGATCGAGCGACAGCGACTCGAGGTTCTCGTGCAACTCCACCAGCACCCGGTGATCGTCGGGACGGAGCGGCGGAACCTTGGGGTCGGTCTGCGCCTCGACATCCGTGACATTGACCAGCAGCAGCGAATGATGCGCCGTCAGGGCCCGACCCGATTCCGAAATCAGGTTGGGCATCGGAATGCCCTGCTCCCGGCAGATGGTACCCAATCCGTACACGATGTCGTTGGCGTATTCCCGCGTCGTGTAATTCATGCTGGCAGGCCGGGTGGTCTTGGAGCCCTCGTAGTCGACGCCGAGACCGCCGCCGACATCGACATGGGTCAGGTCGAAACCGAGTTCCCGAATTTCCACGTAGAACCGCCCGATCTCTTCGAGCGCCGCTTTGATGTAACGGATGTCCGTGATCTGGCTGCCCAGGTGGAAGTGCAGCAGCTTGAGAATGTTCTTCCGCCCCATGCGGTCGAGTTTCTCGAGCAACCGCAAGAGCTGCGGGGCACTCAGGCCGAACTTCGACTTCTCACCGCCGCTCTTGGCCCAACGCCCCGCGCCCTCGGTCGCCAGCTTGATCCGCAGCCCGATGATCGGTTCGACGCCCAGTTCTTCGGCTACCCGAAGGACGAGATCGAGTTCGGACGACTGCTCCAGCACGGTGAAGACGGTGTGGCCCAGCTTCTGGGCCATCAGTGCAAAGCGAAGGAACTCCTCGTCCTTGTACCCGTTACAAACGATCAGGTGATCGGTCCGATCGGTGGTGCCGAGCACGGCTTGCAGCTCCGGCTTGCTGCCGCACTCGAGCCCCAGACCGAACGGCGCGCCTGCCTCGAGGATTTCCTCGATGACATGGCGCTGCTGATTGACTTTGATGGGGTAGACCGTGGTGTACTTCCCCTGGTACCCGAACTCGTCGATGGCCCGACCGAACTCCTTGGCCAGCAGCTCGATTCGGGACTGCAGAATGTCCGAGAACCGGATCAGGAGGGGGAGCGGGACGCCCTGCGCATTGAGATCGAGCGCAAGCCGGTAGAGGTCGAGCGAAACACCATTGCTCGGGTCCGGGTGGACGGTGACATGGCCTTCCGTATTGATCCGGAAGAATCCCTGCCCCCAGCCCATCATGTTGTAGAGCTTCTCTGCGTCCTTGACGGACCACGACGAAGTGCTGATCGAAACCTCCTGCAAGCACGAGCAGTGCGACGGCGGAACAATTTAGGGGAGTCGCGCCGCCCTGGCGAGAGGCGGCGCTATCTTTCGGCATGAAGGTCGACCGAGTGACCGAGATCCTCTCGCCGGCACATGACATCGTTCCCCGCCATACGGTTGCCATCACCGGCGCATCCGGCCTGGTCGGCACCGCGCTCAGCGCGCTGCTCACCACCGGGGGCCACCGCGTTGTACCCGTGGTGCGCCGCCCCGCGCGCGCCGGAGAGATCTCCTGGAATCCGGCCCTCAGCCTCGACCCGACCGCTCTCGACGGCGTAGACGCCGTCGTCCACCTCGCCGGCGAGGCCATCGTGAGCGGCCGGTGGACTGAGGCCCGCAAACGGAAGATTCGCGACAGCCGGGTCGCCGGCACCGGCACCATTGCCCAGGCCATCGCAAACGCCAGCAACGGCCCCAAAGTTCTGGTCTCGGCCTCGGCCATGGGGATCTACGGCGACCGGGGTGATGAGATCCTCGATGACGGCGCCCCCCCGGGCCACGGTTTTCTTCCGGATGTGGCACGTGAGTGGGAAGCCGCAACGGCCCCTGCGTCCCGCGCGGGCGTCCGGGTTGCCACGTCACGATTCGGCCTGATCCTCTCCCCCGCCGGCGGCCTGCTCGCGCGGATGCTCCCACCGTTCCGTCTGGGAGTCGGTGGCCCGCTTGGGAACGGATCCCAGTGGATGAGCTGGATCTCGATCGACGACTGTATCGCCGGCCTCGGACACCTGCTCTTCAACCAGCTCGATGGCGCCTTCAATTTCGGCTCGCCCGAGCCGGTAACCAATCGGAGCTTTACCAAAACGCTGGGCCGGGTGCTGCGCCGACCGACCATCATTCCGGTGCCGCGTGTCGCCCTCCGACTCGTCTTCGGCGAACTGGCCGATGCCGGAATCCTGGCGAGCACACGGATGGTGCCCGAACGGCTGCGTGCCAGCGGCTTCGAGTTCCGGCATACGCAGCTCGAGCCGGCGCTCCGGCATCTCCTGGGCCGACACTAGATATGAGCGCAGCTGCCGTTGTCCTGCTGAGCGGCGGACTCGACTCCGCCAGCGCCCTGGCCACCGCCAAGGCGCTCGGTCTCAATCCCTACGCACTCAGCTTCCGGTACGGTCAACGCCATGTGGCGGAGATCCGCGCGGCCGAAGCGGTTGCTGCGCATACCGGCGTCGCGCGCCACGTCATCGTCGATATCGACCTCCGCGCCTTCGGCGGCTCGGCACTGACAGCCGATATCCCGGTGCCGGTCGACCGCTCGGCGGAGACCATGGCGGCGGAAATCCCGATCACCTACGTACCGGCCCGTAACACCATCTTCCTTTCCTACGCACTCGCCTGGGCCGAAGTACTGGACGCGCGTGACATCGTGATCGGGGTCAATGCGGTCGACTACAGCGGCTACCCGGACTGCCGGCCCGAGTACATCGCCGCGTTCCAGACCATGGCCAACCTGGCCACCAAGGCGGCTAACGACGGCAAACGCGTCACCATCCACACCCCGCTGATCTGGCTCTCCAAGGTGCAAATCATTCAGCGCGGCCTCGATCTGGGCGTCGACTTCGGGTTGACCCGCAGCTGCTATCAGCTGACCGACGAGGGGCTCTCCTGCGGACGATGCGATGCCTGCAGCATCCGGCTCCGTGGTTTTGCCGAGCTGGGCATGACCGACCCGGCTCCCTACCTGGCGAGCTGAAATCGTGTCCTACGCTGTCAAAGAGATCTATTTCACGCTGCAGGGCGAAGGCGCCCAGACCGGTCGAGCCGCCGTGTTCTGCCGTTTCGCGGGGTGCAACCTGTGGACCGGACGCGAACAGGATCGTGCCACCGCCGTATGCCAGTTCTGTGACACCGACTTCGTCGGCATCGACGGCCCGGGTGGCGGGCGGTTCGCTTCCGCCTCGGCGCTGGCCGCGGCCATTGCCGGCCATTGGCCGCCCGGCGGTGGGCAGGCGGCCCGGCCGTACGTCGTGTTCACCGGTGGCGAACCGCTGCTGCAACTGGACGCGGCCCTGATCGATGCGGTTCACGCGCTGGGCATCGAGATCGCCATCGAAACCAATGGTACGCAGCCCGCACCGCCAGGCATCGATTGGATCTGCGTCAGCCCCAAGGCGGCCAGCACCCTGGCCCTGACCAGTGGCGACGAACTCAAGCTCGTCTTCCCGCAGGACCTCGCGCCACCGGAACGGTTCGCAAGCCTCGCGTTCCGCCACTTCTTTTTGCAGCCGATGGACGGTCCGGACCGGGAGGCCAATACCCATGCGGCCATTGCCTATTGTCTGGCGCACCCCGAGTGGCGATTGTCCTTGCAGACTCACAAGCTGACCGGGCTCAGATAACCACGTGTATTCCGATCGAATCCATCACGCGCTCGCTTTTGCCGCCAAGCACCATCCCGAGCGGGTTTCCCGCTACGACGGGCAGTCATGTCTGATTCGGGCGTCGAGCGTGGCGGTCATTCTCGCTCGCTACGGAGCGGACGAGTCCACCATCGTAGCCGGCATCCTCAAGCATCTGGCCGACGCCGTTCCCGAAGCCAGGCTGCCGTCGCTGAAGCGGGACATCGATGCCAAGTTCGGAACGCCGGTGGCTGCCATCGTGGCGGCCGCGACGGAACCCCGCTTCGATCTGCTGGGACGGGAGCGAACCTGGAAAACCTGCCGTTTCGAGTACCTGGCTCAGATCGCCGAGGCCACACCGCTGACGGTGGATATCTGTGTGGCGGAAGAACTGCACCGGATCGGCGCGGCGCTGGTCTCGATCCGGCGGCTGGGCATCGAGTACATCGAAACCATCGGCCAGGACAACATCGGCGGGCCTAATTCGGCCGAGACGGTCTGGTGGCTGGGCATTCTGGGCGACACCCTGGAGCGTCACCAGACCTGGAGTCGACCTGCCATGCTGGAGGCGTTCCGCCTCTCGGCCGACGACCTCCGTCGCCGCCTCAGGTCCGGATGATCCTCAGTGCGACGCCGGCTTGGACGTGGCGTCGTGTGCTGCAACCACCCCTTCGGCCGTCCGCGGATTGGTCCGGACGGCTTCCGCCTCCCGCAGCGCCTTGAGATACCCGCGCGCCAGCCCCGTATTGATCCGTACCGCAGCCTCACCCATTCCCTTGAACCGGTAGCTGTCCGTAATGGCAGGCAGCCGGTCGGCCGCACTTTGCTCGGCAACCGTCTGCCCGGCGGGGACGTACCGGTTGGGGGGGATCGTTACCCCGATTACCCGCGCGCCCGGCTCGATCACCACGCCGGCGCTGATCCGCGACTGGAACACCATGGCCTGCATGCCGACGTAGACGTTGTCATCCAGCTGGGCAGGGCCGTGTACCAGCGCCTGCGGAGCGAGAGAGACATGCTTACCGATGTAGACGGAATATTCCCGGTTGCCGACCTTAAAGATCCGGCCCGGAATCGGCTTTCCACCGTCCAGGGTCTCGAGCGCCTGCACTACGGCACCGTCCTGGACATTGCTCCCCTCGCCGATCGCAATCGGCTGGCCGGTCGCGTCGCCACGGATAGAGGCCAATGGCCCGACGAAGACGTCCCTGCCCAGATGGACGAACCCGACCACACTGGCCAGCGGGTCGACGAAGGCTGCAGCGTCGAGCGAGGGCGTCATGGCATCCGGCGTTGCCGGGGTCACCGTACCAGGCCGACCGGCAACGAACCCCCGCGCCGACATGGTACCCGCCAGCGCCGCCCGCACGCTGTCGACCGACCGCCGCATCACGACCATGTCGTCGCCGGCTCGGCGGAGTTCCCGCCCCGACATTGCAATCACGCCAACGAGTACGGCACCGCCGAAAGCGGCGGCTCCCGTGGCCAGTAGTTTCACAACGAACATCCCACACTCCTTGGCACAAAGCCTGCCGAGCCAGAATACGTCCAGTATCGGCAATCCGGCCGGAAGGTTAAGTCCGGCATTCATTTGCGCCGTATTTCATCGCCGCGCACGCGCCCCTATTATTCGAGCCATGGACGGATCGATTTCCGCGATTTCCGAGCTTCCGAGCGCCTTCTCGATTGCCTGCCGCCAGGCCAGAACCGATGGGGAGCTGCTGGACCGGTGTCGCCGGATCCTCGCCGAACGCCTCGAATCCGACCGGATCTGGCTTTCGGTCACGACGGCAGGCGAAACCCGATGGTTTGGCCCGGAAGCCTCGGACTCGGAGCGAGTCCAGGTGGCGCATTATGCTGCGGGCGATACCACCATCGCGATTTCCACGGAAACCGGTCTGATCGACCGACTCCGGCCGCTGGCCTACCAGGTCGGATTCGGGTTGTCGGTGGTGCTCGACCTTCGCAGCGTCCTGGTCGACCGCCAGCTGGCCCTCGACGACGCGGTCTTCCAGCTCCGTGCCCTCCGCCAAGTCGCGCGGCTCCTGTCCTCGGCCCATTCGACCGGCGAAAGTGAAACGCTGGTTCTCGACTTCATGGCGGAGGTGTTCTTTGCCTGGTGGGCCTGCCTCTACCGACCAAGCGGCGCGGCCTTCGTGCCGATGTCGATCCGATCGTTGGACCGGGATCGGGTGCCCGAGAGTATCGGGCGGGAAGAACTCGAAGCGGCGGTACCGCTCGGGTCCGGCATAGCCGACCCGCGCGAGGTCGGCCTGGCCGCGCTGGTCCCCGCAGGAACCGAGATGCTGATCCCCCTGGACGCCGGCGGTGAGCGAGTTGCGGTGCTGCTCCTGGGCCCTCGCCTCAACGGTCAGGCGTACGGCAAGGCCGAGCGGGATCTCGCCGCCACGCTGGCGTTTGCCGGCGCCATTGCGCTCAAGAACGCCGAACTGGTCGAGCGGCTCCAGAGCGCGGCGACCACCGACCAGTTGACCGGTCTCTTCAATCGCCGGGCCTTGTCCGAGCGGCTCGAGGCCGAGATCTCCCGCAGCGTCCGCCATCAGATCCGAACCACCATCGCGATGGTCGACCTGGATCGCTTCAAGGTCATCAACGATACGCTGGGGCATGCAGCCGGCGATCGGTACCTGGTCCTGATCAGTCAGCTGCTCCGCCGGCACATTCGCACCCTGGACGTCGTCGGGCGACTGGGCGGCGACGAATTCCTGGTCATCCTCCCGATGACCAACCCGGCCGAAGCGCAGGGTTTCGTCGACCGCGTCATCACCGCCTTCGGCGACATGGTGACCGAGTATCCCGAGTTCGGCATCGGCTCGCTCTCGATCGGCATTGCCGAGGCGCCGCGTGACGGACTGACACCGGCCGCCGTGATGGCCGCAGCCGACGCCGCGCTGTACCAAGCCAAGAAACAGGGCGGCCACGCCGTCGTCACCACCAGCGACGGGTGATCAGCCTCGAACCGGCCTCCCTCTTCGCAGCAACCGAGCGGCGCCTGGGGTCGCGCTATCGGTTGGAGCGATTGGTCGCGGCATCGCTCGAGCGGGTCCTGTTCGTCGGACGCGATACCCTGCTCAACCGCCGAGTCAGCATCCGGGTCAACTTCTCCGGCAACGATCAGCTGCGAGTCTGGTTTCTCCGGGAAGCGGAAGCGCTGGGCCAGCTCGACCACCCGGCCATCCGTCACGCCTACGACGTCGGTGTGGTCGACGACATGGCGTTCCGGATCGGGAACTGGATCGAGGCCGAATCGCTCCAGATTGCGGTGACCCGCGGTCCCCGGCCGATCCCGCAGGTGCACGTCCTGGCCCGCGACCTCTTGCGCGGCATGGAGCATGCGCACGCCAACGGCATCATCCTCCGGCGCGTGGTACCGAGTTCGGTGCTGGTCAGCGCCACCGGGCGCGGCACCATCACCGACGTGCGCTTCTGCAGCTACGTACTGCCCTTCATTCCGGCGACGGAGTACCCCTCGTCGCCCCATTTCATGGCCCCCGAAGTGCGCGACGGTTCGATGGGCGATGTCATGGCCGACGTATACGCAGCTGGCGCAGTGATCTACTATGCGCTGACCGGGGTGGAGCCCGACGAGGATCCCACCAGGATCGAACCGCCGTCACGGATTCGGCACGCCAGTCCGCAACTGCTCGACCGAATCCTGATCCGCGCCATGCAGCCGCAGCCGAGCGCCCGCTTCCTGAGCGTCTCCGAGATGCTGGAGGACTTTGCCTCCGAGGCCGGCGCCTATACGACCGCGTCGACTCTGGATGCGACGCCACAGTCGGTCAGCGAAGCGCCGCGCGAGTGGGAAAAGCGGATTCGACGCGCCTTCGGCGACGACTACGAATTGCTGGGAGAGATCGGCTCGGGCGGCTTCGGCCGAGTCTACCGGGTCCGCGATCTGCACCTCGAGCGGGTCGTCGCCCTTAAACTGCTGCATCCGACGCTGACGCAGGATCCGGCCGGCCTCGAACGGTTTCGCCAGGAAGCGCAGCTGGCGGCCCGGGTCAACCACCCGAACATCGTCAACATCTACGAGATCGGGGGCCGTTCGGGGCTGCTCTGGTATACCATGGAGCTGATCGACGGGCCCAACCTGGCGCAGCTGGCAGAGCGGGAAGGCCCGCTCGACTCGGAGCGGGTCGTGGCTCTGCTCCGGGAAGCGCTGGGCGCTCTCGCCCACGCCCATGCCAGCGGCCTGGTACATCGCGACATCAAGCCCGAGAATCTGCTGATTGATCGCACTGGCCGGCTGCACATCACGGACTTCGGCCTGGCCGTCGCGCTGCTGGGCCAGGGCCGGTTCGGCGGCGCCTCGAGCCGGAGCGGCACACCGCAGTTTGCCAGCCCCGAGCAGCTGCTCGGCGATCAGATCGACCACCGCTCCGATCTGTACAGTCTCGCCGCCGTGGGATACTACGCCCTGCTCGGCTACCCACCCTTCTCGGGCAACCGCCCGGAGGTGGTGCTGGCCAAGCAAACCATGAACCGGCTGCCCGATCTCGAAACCGAGCAGCCGGATGTCGGGTCGGGTCTGGCCGGTGTGCTGCGACTGGCAATCCAGGCCGACAAGAACGCCCGCTACCAGTCGGCGGCGGAGTTTCTCCATGCCCTGAACCGGGCCGCGCGCCGCGATCAGCGAGCGCGGTCGAAGTTCTGGTGGCAGAAAGGGCTGGCCAGGCTCTACGAACCGTATCGCCCGAAGTCTTGACACCCTCGTTGGCCGAGGGCAACATTGACACCGGCTTTCAGTTGAAGCCGTCTTCAACCCTACCTGAGACAATCGTCGTTCAACGTCGGCCGCCGGCGCCAATGCAACAGGTTGCAGCGCGGTCTGCGTAAAGTTTCCCGGCGCGAGATGGGCTCGCGCTTCGTGGAATGGCCGGACGAACTCGTGTCGCGCCGGCTGCAGGAATCATCAAATGAGGGAGTTTGGCGTAATGGCACGCATCACCGGCACCGTCAAGTGGTTCAACGACGCAAAGGGGTTCGGCTTCATCACCCCGGAAAACGGCGAAAAAGATTGCTTCGTCCACCACTCGGCGATCAAGGCGGATGGATTCCGCAGTCTCGCTGAGGGCGAGCGAGTGGAGTTCGATTTGGTGTCCGGGGCGAAAGGCCCCGCTGCGGAAAACGTGACCAAGGCCAGTTAAAGACGCCGGTCTCCTGAACACGAGAAGGGGCCACTTCCATTCGGAGTGGCCCCTTTTTCTTGTGACCGGCACCAGGCACAGAGGCGGTGCGATCCCTACTTGTGGCGATAGATGACACGCCCGCGGGTCAGGTCATACGGCGAAAGCACCACGCTGACTCGGTCGCCCTCGAGAACCCGGATCTTGAATTTGCTCATTTTCCCGGCGGCGTATGCGAGGATCGTGTGGCCATTCTCGAGCAGCACACGGTAGTTGCGGTCGGGGAGGACTTCCTGCACCACCCCTTCCATCTCAATGCCTTCTTCCTTCGCCATCCGTGATGCCCGATCCTTTTCGTCGGTGAACTCAAATCCAGCCTAGACCCTTAAATCTGCCCTGGCCGGGGCTGGAGGGCAACCATTCGGCCCGCCCCCGGCCCCGATCGCCCGCCAGCCAGGCGTCGTGAGCCGAACCCGACCATCTATCCGATGACCGCCCGCTGCCGCTCGATTTCGGACTCGATTGCCCCGACCAGCGCCTCCATCGGCTCCCGATCGAAGACCAGCTTGGCCCCCGCTTCGTGATACAACTGCGGCAGCGAGGCCGTCGCGCCGAGCGCGAGGAAGCGGCGATACGCCTCGAGCGCCGCCGCCGGATCGCGCTGGTGGTTTTGCCAGACCTGAATCGCGCCCAGCTGGGCGATGCCATACTCGATGTAGTAGAACGGATACAGAAAAATGTGAAGCTGACGATACCACCGGGCCACTCGCTCGGCGCCAAGCCCGCTCCAGTCGACGATCGGCTCGAAGCGCGATCTGATCTCGAGCCACTGGGCGTCGCGGGCCAGGGCATCGGCCCCCCGCGGATCGGAATAGATCCAGGCCTGGAAGGCATCCACGGCCGCCACGTGACACAACGTCACGAGCACATCTTCGAGATGCTCGAGCCGGGCCACGGCGGCATCGCGTTCGGAGAGGAAGGCGCCGGGCGCATCCAGCAGCGGCGCTGCCAGCAGTTCCATCGACATCGATGCAAGCTCCGCAGACTCGGCCGTCGGGTGGCGTTGCCAGATCAGCGGCTGTCGATGCGCAGAGAAGGCGTGGAAGGCATGTCCCGATTCATGCAGCAGCGTCTGCACGTCTTCCATGACACCGGAGGCATTCATGAAGACGAACGGGCGCCCGCGGAAATGGAGCGTGTCGCAGTAGCCGCCGGGCGCCTTGTTCTTCCGGCTTTCCAAATCGAGGAGCTGCTCGTCGGCCATGACACGGAACTGGGCCGCCAGATCATCGTCGAGCCGCTCGAACAGATGGGCCGTCTTCCCGGTCAGCTCGGTAACGTCGGCAAAGGGCCGCAGCGGCTGATCCCGATAGATCGGCGCCATCAGATCCCATGGCCTGAGCGCCGGCACACCGAGCCGCCGACGCCGTTCCTGATAGATCCTGGCAACGGCCGGGACGGCCACCGCTTCGACCGCGGCATGAAAGCGACGGCAGTCGTCCGGCCCGTAGTCGAAGCGGCACTTGGCTGCAAAGGAATACTGTTGGAAATCGTCGAACCCTGCATTGCGGGCCACCTGCTGCCGCAAGCGCAGCTGCCGATCGAACAGTTCGGCCAGCTGGTCTCGTGCCGCCCGGTAGGGGGTGACGATGGCCCGGAATGCCCGTTCCCGCACGGCGCGATCTGCGGACTGCAGGAACGGCGTCAGCTGCGGAATCGGCTTTCGTTCGCCCTCCCAATCGGCCAGCATTCCGCCGGTAATGCGCTGATAGCCCGTCGCCGCTTCCTCGAGTTCGGCAATGAGCGGCACGTTGGCCACCCGAAAAATCTCGATGGCGCGGCGGAAGCGTGCGGCCATTTGCTCGATCCCGGGCCGGTCATAGCCCAGTCGAGCAAATTTCTCGGCCAGCTTGACGCTCTTTTCCTCGACCTTGGGCGCGATCTCCACGACAAAGCGTCGGTGAGCCGCCTCCTTGGCCTCGTCAGCCGTATCGCAGGTGTAGGCGATCATCGCGCTCGAGACAGCCTCGGTTACGATCTCCTCCAGGCGCGACCATTCGGCCAGCCAGGATTCAACACTGTCACGGTCGATCGGGCGCTCGAGCAGGGCATCGAAGGCCGGCTCGAGGTCAGCCCAGGAGGCATCACGAATGGCGTCCGGAGAGGTCACGTTCATGGGCGAAAGTTAGCCACTTTGTCCAGGGGGTGGAGCGGGCCGCTGTTCCGGGAGCTGAAAGGCCAGCAGACCGACCCCGGCCACGATCACCGCCGCGACATAGAACGGGGTTCCAGATCCGAAGCGCTGGAACAGGAAGGTGGCCGCGAGAGGCGCCACGACCCGCGAGGTCCCCGCAAACGCCTGGGCTACCCCCATGGTGGTCCCCAGTGAGGCGGGGTCCGAATACTTGGTCATCAGCGCCGTCGTCGATGGGAACAGGAGCGCCGTACCGATCGGCATCAGGATCATCACCAAGGGCAGGATCATGAGGGACGGCGCCAGCGGGTAGGCCACCAGCCCGACCACCAGCGTCATGGTGCCGAGCCGGATGGCTCCCGTTTCGCCCAGGCGACGAACCGCGGGGCCCAGCACGATGGCCCGCATGCCGAAATTGAGCAGCCCGAGATAGGTGAAGAACGGCCCGATCTTATCGGCCGTAATGGCAAACCGATCGTGGAGGTAGAGCGCGAATACCGAGGTCATGGCCGAGAAGCCGAGCATCGCCGCGCCGTAGATCCAGATCAGGCGCGAGACGGTTTCCCTCGGCTGCCGGACCACGGTCGCAAACGCCGCGCGGATCGACCGGCGCGGGCGGGTGGCGTCGGGAGCCCGCGACTCGGGCAGCCACTTCCAGGTGAAGATGAAGTTGACCAGGCAGAGGCCGGCCGCCACCAGGCCCGGTACCTCCGTACCATATTTGACCGCCCAGGAACCGATCAGCGGACCGACCGACACGCCGAGCCCGGTCGCTGCGGATATCCAGCCGAGCGCCTGGGCCCGGCGCTCCGGCCGGATCGCGTCGCCCACGTAGGCGTGCAGGACGGCCGTGGTGCCTCCTCCCGCCCCCTGCACCAGCCGGGACAGCAGCAGAACCCAGAAACTGGCGGCGTATCCGAACACCAGATAGGCAATGCCGGACGCCGCCAGCCCGGCCAGCACCGCGGGGCGGCGGCCGTGACGGTCGGAGATCCGGCCCCAGAGCGGCGCAGATGCAAGCTGGGCAACCGAAAACGACGCCATGATCCAGCCGATGGCAAACGGCGAGGCGTCGAGTTCGATGGCGTAGAACGGCAACAGCGGAAAGATGATCGCGAACCCCACCATGTCGATCATGGCGGTCGCAATCAGCACGGACACCTTTTTGAATTCGGGATCGCGAAACGGCCCGACGCGCCATCGATTGGAGGGCTCGCTCACCCGGCCTGATTCCCTTCTCCCGCGGCGTAAAACACCGCCGCGCTCACCAGCATCAGCAACACACCGTACGCCGCGGCCACTCCGACATCCGACTGACGCAGGCTCGACAGGATTTCGAGCGAGATCGGACGGGTGTCGTAGGTGTATAACAGGATCGAGGTCACGAAATCGCCGAAGGCAGTGACGAAGCCCAGGGTGGCGGCGGCAAAGATGGCCGGCTTGAGCAACGGCAGGGAAACCCGTCGGGCCGTACGCCACGCGCCGGCGCCCAGTGTGGCCGCCACTTCATCGAGGCTGGGATCCAGTTGCCGGTAGCCGGCCAACAGGGCCCGACCGCTGACGGGCAGGTTTCTCACCAGGTACGCAAGCGGCAGGATGATCGAGGTTCCGACCAGCAGGAACCGACCGGACCAGGGCGCATTGACGCTGAACGCCGTGGCCAGCGCAATCGCAAAGACGGTCCCGGGCACCGCCCACGGCAGTGCCAGAACGGTCTCGAGGAATCGAGCAGTGCGGACCCGTGCCCGCACGGTGAGCCAGCCCACCAAGAGAGCCAGCACCACGGCGCCGACCGTTGCGACGACCGCCATCCAGGTGCTGTTGAGGATCGGGCCGAGCCGGACCGGGTCACGTATCAGCGTGAGGTAGTTCCCGGGCGCCAGCACCGGCGGGAACGGTTGCGAAGTCCAGGTGCCGCGCGGCACGAAGGAAACCAGCAGCAGCGCCAGATGCGGCAGGATCAAGAGCAGCGCCGAACCCCAGGCCACCACGGGCAGCGCGATACGTCCCAGTGCGCCGGCCAACGGTCGGGGCCGCGGCGGGGTTCCCTTGCTGCCACCTCGGCCTGCCGGCGCCTGGTCGGCACGACGCACCAGCCAGAGCCCGGCCAGCGCGAGCAGCGTCAGCGACAGGGTCTCGACCATGGCAAGGCGATCGTCGCCGTTCAGCTTGGTGGACATGATCTGGGTGGTCATGACCCGGAACCGTCCCCCGAAGAGGTACGGCGCGCTGAACGAGGCAAGCGACGTCATCAGCACCAGCAACGACGCCCCCGCCAGGTGCGTCCGGAGCAGCGGCAGCGTGACGCGCAGGAAAGTCCGCCACGGCCCCGCTCCGAGCGATGCCGCGGCTTCGTAGACCGACCCGTCGATCCCGGCCAGCCCCGCCCGCACGAAGAGATAGAAGTACACATACATGGTCGAGACGTGCACCAGCAACACCGCGGGGCCTCCCTCGAGGCGCCACGGCGGCGCCTCGAGCCGGAGCAGCCACTGGACCAGATGCGAGATGAAGCCGCTCTCGCCATACAGGAACAGGAAGGCGAGCACACCGACCAGCGGCGGCAGCACCGCGGGCAACGACAGCAGCGTGCCCACCAATCGACGGCCCGGAAACGCGACCCGGGTCACCAGCACGGCAAGCGGCACCCCCAGGAGCGCCGAGCCGACCACCGACGCCACCGCGAGCCCCATCGAGTTGGCCAGGACGCGCCACTCGACGCGACTGGCCAGGAAACGGGAGACGGCTTCGAAGGTGGTGCCGTCCGGACCGGAGACGGCTTCGATCGCCACGAAAGCGAGCGGCAGCAGGACCAGCCATGCCAACAGGACGGCAACTGCAACGCCCGTCGTTTCGAGGCCGGCACGGTTCATCCGTGCGCCGCTTTGGCGTAGAGGTGCAGCCCCTTGCCGGTCAGTTCCAGCCCGACCTCGTCACCAACCGCGGCCTGCTCCGGCGCCGCTTCGACCTCGAGTTCCAGGCCCGGCCCGTCGAGCCCGACCCGAAACAGTGCGGTATTGCCCAGGTAGCGTCGTGCGACGACTCGACCGGACCAGCCCCCCGCACCGGCCGGAACCAATCGGAGCGCTTCGGGACGGAAGGCGACCCGGACAGGGCCCGCCACGGCCGACGCCGCCGGCACCGACGCACTCTGCCCGGCAACCGTGAGCGTGCCGCGCTCGCCGGCGACCGCCAGCTCTCCATCGGCCAGAGTGGCCCGGCCGATGAAGCTTGCCACGAACGGGGTGGCCGGCATCCGATAGAGGTGTTCCGGCGTGCCCAGCTGGTCGAGCCGACCGGCGTTGAGCACGGCGATCCGATCGGCCAGGTCGAAGGCTTCTTCCTGTTCGTGGGTCACCAGCACGGTGGTGATCCCGATCCGCTGGATCAGCTCCCGCAGCTCCCGCCGGGTTCGCTCGCGCAGCGAGGGATCGAGATTGGAGAGCGGCTCATCGAGCAGCAGAACCCGCGGCTCCGGAGCAAGCGCCCTGGCCACTGCGACGCGCTGCTGCTGCCCGCCCGACAGCGAGGCAATGCCGCGGGAACCGAACCCGCTCAGGTCGACGGCGCCAAGCACCCGCTCGACCCGGTCCGCGCGTGCGGCCGCGTCGAGCTTCTGGCCTTCCAGGCCAAAGGCGACGTTCTCCCCGACGGTCAAATGGGGAAAGAGGGCATAGTGCTGAAACACCATGCCGAACCGGCGGGCCACCGGCGCCAGCGTGGTGACATCCGCACCGTCTACCGTAATCCTGCCGCTGTCCGGCTGCTCGAAACCGGCCAGCAATCGCAACGTCGTCGTCTTGCCGGATCCGCTCGGCCCCAGCAGCGCAACGATCTCGCCCCGCGCCAGCGATAAGGAGACATCGCGGACGCCGGCCCCTCCGTCGAACCGCTTGCTCAGCGTATCGAGGATCAGAAAATCAGGTTGGTTCATCGGCTTCCCGTTCCTCGAACGTACTGATCCCAGTATCGCATCCAGCCGGCTCCCTCGCGCACCAGGAGCGGCCAGTCCATCGGCGCGGTTATCATCGACGCTTCGACCTCAGCCACCCACGGCGGCACCGAATCGGCCGGCAGGTCCGATCGGGCCGGGAGTCGGAACACGTGATGCGCAGCAAGCAACTGCCCCTCGACCGAGCCGACGAAATCGATGAACCGTTTGGCCGCTTCCGGCTGCCGACTTCCCTTCACCAGCGCAATCGGGTCATCGATCACCACGGTACCGCTCCGTGGAAAGACGTATTCGATCGGCACCCCGGCCGCGCGGTCCATCAGCACGTCCGGCAGATCCCAGAGGGTAATCACCCCCTCCTGCCGTGCCAGGCGCTCCATCAGGATGGCAGGGTTGAGCGCGTACGCCTTGGTCTGACCATCCAGACGCCTGAGCCAGGCCATGCCGGCCGCGGTATCACCGGTGGCCTGGATGCTGCGCACAAGGACGAGCCCCCAGATGGCGCGCATCGTTCCGCTCGCCATCGGATCGCGAATCAGCACCTTGTCCCGCCACGCCGGCGCCAGCACTTCGTCCCAGTCTTTCGGCGCCTGGTCACGGGTGACGGCTTCCGAATTGAAGGCAATCACCGCCGGCGTCCGATAGGCCGGCCAGTACAAGTCGTCGGGGCCGACCCCGTTGGGTCCGACTGCAGCGGCCCAGGCAGGCCGATACGGCGAGAGCAGTTGCTCCCCAACCGCCCGATCGAAGATGCTGCTCGGCCCGCCGAACCAGACATCGGCCTGGGGATTGGCCCGCTCCGACCGGATCCGATCGAGTATTTCCTGGCTCCCCATATCGAGCCAACGAATGTCGATCTCGGGATGTTTCGCCTCGAAGGCCCGTTCCAGCAGATCGAGTTGCTCCCGCCCGTGCGGCGAGTAGAGCAGCACCGGGATTCGGCCATCGCTGCACCCGGCACCCAGGAGCAGCAACGCGGCAAGCGCCAGGCTACGGATGCGACGGCTCACGCCCGGTCTCCATCAGGTTGAGAAAAAGGCGTAACGCCCCCGGTACCCCCGCCACGATCTGGCGAAAAAACGCGATGCCCGTGTACCAGTAGGTGCCCTCTCCGTAGCGGGCCCGAAGCAGGCCGCCGCGAAGGGCCGGGCTCGCCGGATCGCTCATCTCGAGCAAGGGCTGCCATGCGTCGCCCCAGGTGTGGGCAAAGTACAGGCCCCGCTCCTGCACCCAGCCGTCCCAATCGGCAGCCTCGATGCGATTGGGCGAGGTAAAGACGGGGTCCTCGGGGACGAGCAGGCGCACCGGGGCGGTCTCGTCGGTGACGCGATCGTGCTGCCGAGCCACCGAGAGCGGATAGGGCGCCATCCCGCCGCCGAAATAGGCATGCTGCTGATACTGCACCACCAGTCGCCCTCCCCGCCGGACATACTCGAGCAGCCGACCGTTGGACTCGACCAGCGCAGGCACCATCTCGTACGCCCGGCTTCCGACCACGATGGTATGGAAGCGACCGAGATCGCCGCGCTCGAGCGCCGTCGCGTCGAGCAGTTCGACCTGGAGCCCCACCGCGGCAAGCGCCTCGGGCACCCGATCGGCCGCCCCGCGGACATAGCCGATCCGCTGCGCATGGACCGGCAACCGTATCGCCGCGGCTCGAACGGTTACGACACTGGGCACCAGATAGGCACGCTCACTGATGTGGGGATAGGCGACCACGACCCGGCCCGCCTGATAGCGCCGACCAAACTGATCGGTGGCCCACGCGGTAAGGGAGACGTCCCCCGGCCCCTGATTTCGCGGTGCAACCACCGAGAACGTCACCGCCTCGCGCTGGTCCGGCCGAGTCATCCGAAACGGAACCGGCGGGCCTGCCGTCCAACCGGTCGGAAGATCCAACCCGACGTGGCCGGCCGTCGAATCGGATCCTCCGTGCCGCAGCGTCACGACGACCTCGTGGGGAGTCCCGCCAGGCAACGGCAGGACCTTGACCTCCGGCGCCACACGCAGATCCAGTCTCGGCACCACCACGAGCGGCAGGCGCAGCTCACCAAGCGTCCGGTCCCGGACTCTGGTCGTGACCTCGCGCTCGAGCCGGACGGTCTGCCCCGACAGCCGGAGTTCGAATCCACCGGTGAGCAGCGCAGGATCGAAAGGATCCCCCCACCGCCCGGGAGGCCCATCCCAGTGATAGAGGCCAGGCCCACGCGGCCGCCTGAGGAAGTAGGGCGACGTGGCCGGCGCCTCCTCCGGTACGGTCACCTGGATGGCGCACTGCACCAACTGCCCTGGCGCCACGCGATGCTCCGTCGTCAGACACGGAGCCGGGCCGACCCACCCTTCGGGCAAAGCGAGTTGGAACCGCCCGAAAACTGAGGCAGATCCGGCATTCCAGATCGAGAGTGTCACCGGGAAGCTCTGCCCGGCAACCAGACCCGAACGATCGGTGGTCGCATCCACCACGACCCCGGCCCGCCCGGCAACCGCCTCGGCACCGAAACGATCGAGCTCACGGGCCTCGGGCGTACCCGGCGCCGGTGCGGTGGTGTCGATTCCGGCAAAGAGCGGGGCGCCGGCACCGGTCCGATCCGCCAGCAACGCAAGCCGGATCGGGCTCGGCCCGAGGTTCTGCAGCACGCCCATGTCCTGCGATCGGTGCAGGCTCCGGCTCCGCATCGCAACCTGCCGATACGATTGCCCGATTTCCCGATCGAGCTGTCCACCGTCGAGCACCAGGTTCACGCCGGTGGTATCGAACCAGGCCGAGCGATAGAGTTTGAGCGGTTGCCAGGGGGGAAGACCTTCGTCGCGCGCCAGCTCCGGAAAACGCGCCGGGTCACCGGCTGCCTGAAAGGCTTGGGCGGCGACCCATCCAGCAGCCTGATGGTGGCCGTGGCCGTCGCGCGGGGTGCCAGAAAAGACCGAGACGATGAGCTGGGGCCGGAAGCGGCGGATGATGCGGACGGCGTCTTTGAGGAGCGAATCGGCCGGCCAGAAGCGCAACGCCTCATCAATCGATTTCGAGAAGCCGTAGTCGAACGCCCGGGTAAAAAACTGCTGGGCCCCGTCGAGGCGCCGCGCAGCCAGCAGTTCCTCGGTGCGAATCAGGCCCAGCGACTCGCCCAGCTCGGGCCCGATCAGGTTCTGCCCACCTTCACCCCGGGTCAGCGAGAGATAACCGGTGACGGCCCCCTCCCGGCGAACCAGGTAGGTAAGCAGCTCGGTGTCCTCGTCGTCCGGGTGCGCAGCGATCATCAGCACCCGTTTGGTATGGCCCAGCATCCGTTCCGCCTGTGCCAGCGCGGCGGCCCCGCCCGTCGATGCCCCGGTCACCTCCTGTCCTGCCCCGCCAGCCGCTTTGAACGCGCACAGCACGGCAACCAGCGCCGCCGTACACTTCATTCGCTGGTTCCTATATCGGGGGTTCCTATATCGGGGGCTTTCTGGCGACGGACCTGAAAGGTGCCGCGACGGCCGACGACAAAGGCGGCCACGAACACCGCCAGTGCCACCGCCAGGAGCGCCTGCGCTCCCGGGCCGTCCAGGTCATAGAGCACCAGCAGCATCCCGATCGAGACGAGGATCGTTCCGGAGGCGCGCAAGATCTCATCGAGGTTCTGCCAGGCCGTCCGGCGCCCCCAGTACAGCGCGGCACCCATGCCCACACAACCGGTGAGGAGAATCCCATACCAAATCACGATCCACCAGCGGTGACCTATGATCATGGTGTCGGCACTATCGGTGAGGAGTTGGCCCGCAACCACGCGAATGTGAAGATGCCGGTCGAATGCCCGTCGCTCCAATGCACCCGTAAACCATAGGTGCCTACGAGCGCCAGGTGAACCGGCCGTATGTCGTCTGGAATCGTCGTCGGATCCAACAGGGGACGATTGCTCATCTCTTCGACGCACTCCGCGCACGGGCAGGCCAGCCGCAACCAGCGCGATTCGACCATGCTCCGCGTGCCCTGATGATCCCAATCGAACAGGATGGCATCATCACGCCGGGTTATTGAGATTGGTGCCTGGCCTCGCAATTCGGCTTTCCTTCCCCCGAACCGTTATTTTACCCGCTCACCGGCACTCATATATCCGACGAAATTTGACGGGTTTCTACGATGACAGCTCCGCTTCCCAATCCTTTCGGCACCCGCTCCACCCTCGATCTCGGCGACGGTCGCCAGGCGACCATCTTCCGGCTGGGTGAGCTTGCACGTCAGGGACTGATCGACCTCGACCGCATCCCCTTCTCGATCCGCATCCTGCTCGAGAACGCCTTGCGCCATGCAGGCCGGGGCATCGTCACGGAAGATCATGTCCTCGAGATTGGGAGGTGGACCGGACAACCGGCAGCAGGCAAAGAAATACCCTTCATGCCGGCGCGAGTGGTCCTCCAGGATTTCACCGGCGTTCCCTGTGTCGTCGATCTGGCCGCAATGCGCGATGCGATGGCAACGATGGGCGGCGATCCCAACCGGATCAATCCGGTGGTGCCCTGCGACCTGGTGATCGACCACTCGGTCCAGGTCGACCACTACGGAACGGCCCTGGCATTCCGTCAGAACGTGGCGCTGGAATTTGAACGCAACAAAGAGCGCTATCAACTCCTCAAGTTCGCCCAGCAGGCTTTCGAGAACTTCCGGGTGGTCCCGCCGGGCACCGGAATCGTCCACCAGGTCAACCTCGAGTACCTCGCCCCGCTGGTGCAGGTCCGGGAGCAGTACGGCTCCCTGACGGCGTATCCGGACAGCCTGGTCGGCACCGATTCCCACACCACGATGATCAACGGTCTGGGCGTAATGGGTTGGGGTGTGGGCGGCATCGAGGCCGAAGCAGTCATGCTCGGCCAGCCCTATTTCATGCTGATTCCGGACGTCATCGGCATGAAGCTGGTAGGCGACCTTCCGATCGGCACCACCGCGACGGACCTCGTCCTCAATGTAACCAACATCCTGCGTAGCCAGGGCGTGGTCGACAAATTCGTCGAGTTCTACGGCCCCGGTCTCTCCAGCTTAGGGCTCGCCGATCGCGCCACCATCGCCAACATGGCGCCCGAGTACGGGGCCACCATGGGCTTCTTCCCGGTCGATGACGAGACGATCGGGTATCTGCGCCGCACCGGCCGGCCGGCCGAGGTCATCGCGGCCTCGGAGCGGTACTGCAAGGAGAACGGGTTCTTCCGCACCAGTGAAACGCCCGACCCGCTTTTCACCTCCACCCTGACCCTCGACCTCTCGACCATTGTGCCGAGTGTGGCGGGCCCACGGCGGCCGCAGGATCTGGTCAAGCTGACCGACGTCCGTCGCAACTTTGCCGTCAATCTGCCGAATCTGATGCCGGCCGCGGTAACCACGGATCGGAAAGAGGCCGCCGCCACCAACTCGGCGCGCTGGGAAGGTGAAGGGGGCGCGCTGGCAACACTCGAAGCGCCGCCCGAGATCGACTGCGATCTGGATGGCCACAGCTTCAAGCTGCGGGATGGCTCCATCGTCATTGCGGCGATCACCAGCTGCACCAACACCTCGAATCCGTCGGTGATGATCGGGGCCGGCCTGCTTGCCAAGAAGGCGGTCGAGCGCGGCCTGACCACCAGGCCGTGGGTCAAGAGCAGCATGGCCCCGGGCTCGCGAGTGGTAACCGACTATCTCGACAACGCCAAACTCACCTCCTATCTCGATCAGCTCGGCTTCAACACGGTCGGCTACGGATGCACGACTTGTATCGGCAACAGCGGACCACTGCCGAGTTCGATCGAAGACACCATCGCCAAGCACAACCTGGTCTGCGCAGCGGTGCTCTCGGGCAACCGGAACTTCGAAGCCCGGATCCATCCGCTGGTTCGCGCCAACTACCTCGCCTCTCCCGTGCTGGTGGTTGCCTACGCCCTGGTCGGTCGGGTCGACCTCGACCTGGCCACTGAACCGCTGGGCACCGACAAGGACGGGCAGGCCGTTTACCTGGCCGACATCTGGCCCAGCGCCGAGGAAGTCCGTCAGGTCATGTCGGAGGCACTCAATCCGCAGATCTTCGAGAAGAGCTACGGATCGGTCTTCGAGGGCGATGTCGAATGGCAGAACCTGGCGGTTCCCGGCGGCAGTCGCTTTGCCTGGGACGCCGACTCCACCTACGTGCAGAACCCGCCGTTCTTCCAGGACCTGGCCCCGGTACCAGGGACGTATCAGGACGTCGTCGGAGCCCGGGCGCTCGCTGCGCTGGGCGACTCGGTCACCACCGACCACATCTCGCCCGCCGGCTCCATCCCGAAGAACGGCCCCGCCGGGCGCTTCCTGCTGGAACGCGGTGTCGACCCCAAGGATTGGAACACCTTCGGGGCGCGCCGCGGCAACCATGAGATCATGATGCGCGGCACCTTCGGCAACGTGCGCATCAAGAATGCGCTGGTTCCCGGTCGTGAGGGCAATTGGACCGTCGATTTCGGCACCGGCGAGGTCGTCTCGATCTACGATGCGGCCATGCGCTACATCGAGCGGGGCACTCCGCTGGTCGTGCTGGCCGGCAAGGAGTACGGCACCGGCTCGAGCCGCGACTGGGCCGCCAAAGGCACCACGCTGCTCGGCGTCAAGGCGGTCATTGCCGAAAGCTACGAACGGATCCACCGGAGCAACCTGGTCGGGATGGGGGTGCTGCCGCTTGCCTACGTCCCCGGCGAGAGCCGGGAGTCACTCGGTCTTACCGGCCGGGAAACCTTCGACATTACCGGTATCGTGAGCGGGCTCACCCCGGGTGGACGGGTCCGGGTCACGGCTACCACCGAAGACGGAAAGGTCAAGACGTTCGAGGCCGTGGTGCGGCTCAACTCGAATGTCGAACTCGAGTACTACCGGCATGGCGGGATTCTGCCGCGCGTGCTGCGGATGTTCCTGGCCAAGTAACGTGGGTTGCCGTAAACGAAACGCGGGGGAGGCTTGGGCCTCCCCCGCGTTTTTCATTGCAGTAGATCTGTTCCGTGAGTCAGATCAGGCGACGAGGTCTTTGAGACGATCACCCGTCTCGCCTTCACGCAGGCGCTGAAGCGCCCGGTCCCGGAGCTGACGAATCCGCTCACGGGTGACACCCATCATCCGACCGATCTCTTCAAGGGTCCGGCTGTTGCCGTCCTCGAGCCCGAAATAGAGCCGCAGCACCTTGGCATCACGCGGCGGCAAAGTAGCCAGCGCCGCTTCGATGTCGTTGGTCTGGCTGTTGGCCAGGGTCGAGCTATCCGTGCCCTCCTGATCGGTGGCTGCGAACCGCTCCATCCGCTCGTTGCCGTCTCCGTCACGCGTCGGGTGGTCAAGGCGAACGGCCTCGGAGTTGAGCGCGCTCAAGCTCCGCACCGCTTCCGGCGTCAGGCCAGTGGCCCGAGCCAGTTCCTCGGTGGTGGGCATCCGCCCCATCCGCTCCTTGAGGAGCGTCGTCGTCCGACCAAGTCGCGACAAGTCCGCTGTCCGGTTGAGCGGTACCCGAACGGGCCGACCATGACGGGCAATTGCCGCCTGAACGGCCTGACGAATCCACCACACGGCGTACGAGATGAACTTGACGCCGCGATCCGGATCGAACTTCCGAGCCGCCGTCATGAGCCCCAGATTGCCCTCGCCGATCAGATCGACCAGCGGCACCCCGCGATTCTGGAACTTCTTGGCCACCGAGACAACGAACCGCACGTTATGACGAGCCAGCTTCTCCTGTGCCGCGATATTACCCCGGAACGCTTTGCGAGCGAGGTCCATTTCCTCGTCTCGACTCAGCAGCGGAACTCGGGAAATCTCATCCAGATACAGGTCGAGGCTCTCACGGCCCTCGTCCACCGCACGGGCGATCTGGGCCGGCCTTGCCGCCCTGCGCTTCGCACGAGGAAGAGTCACTTGTCCTCCACTCATTGAAAGTTCCACCGACCCGTTGAAACCCCGAATAGTTTCCCGTCGTCGGCGACGCCAATATACAATCTAACCCCAAAAAAATCAACAACTTAGCATCAATAAAGCGGGGAATGTCCCTAAACCGGCCTGGGACAAAGGGTTGCAACACCCAACCCCCGCTGAACCCTAGCAAACACCGCCACGAGAAACGGAGTATGTCGAACCACCCCGCCCATCGCCCGCGCTGTTCATGTCAGGAGACGTTTACCCCCGGCCAACCCGCACCGAACGTCTCCCGACTCAGATGATTCTCAGACTGCTTTGAGTTCTGTGATGAGCTTTTGGAGCGATGACTTGGCGTCGCCGAAGAGCATCGAGGTCTTGGGACTAAAGAAGAGTTCGTTTTCGATCCCCGCAAAACCGGTCCCGGTACCTCGTTTGAGCACGATGACCGACCGCGCCTCATCGGCATTGAGGATCGGCATTCCGTAGATCGGACTGGAGGAGTCATTTCGAGCGGCCGGATTGACCACGTCGTTGGCTCCGACCACCAGGCAGACATCGGTCCGGACAAACTCCCCGTTGATATCCTCCATGTCGTATAGCTTCTCGTACGCGATGTTAGCCTCGGCCATCAGCACGTTGAGATGCCCCGGCATCCGGCCGGCAACGGGATGGATGGCATACTTGACCTCGCCGCCCCGCTTTTCGATCAGCTCAGCCAGCTCCCGGATCAGATGCTGGGCCTGCGCCACCGCCAGACCGTATCCAGGCACTACAATGACCAGCTTGGCGTAGCCCAGCTGAATCGCGGCGTCCTCGACGCTCACCTGCCGCATGGAGAGCCCCTCGGCCGTCTTCTTGACTGCCGTGGAGGCTCCCCCGAAGGCTCCGAAGAGGACATTGGCAAAGGAACGATTCATGGCCTTGCACATCAGGATCGACAACAGGAAGCCCGACGCCCCGTCCAGCGCCCCGACCACGATCAGCAGGTTGTTGCCCAGCGCAAAGCCCATGGCCGACGCCGAAAGCCCGGCATAGGCGTTGAGCAGCGAGATGACGACCGGCATGTCCGCCCCGCCGATCGGGAGCACCATCAGGACACCCAGCACCGCGGCAATGCCCAGCATCAGCAGGAAGAGGTGCGGCTGCCCTGGAACGATCAGCTGATAGATCAACAACCCGATGGTGACGGCAAAGAGCGACAGATTGATGAAGTTCTGTCCCGGGTAGGTGAGCGGTTTCCCGGTAATGATTTCCTGCAACTTGCCGAAGGCCATGAAGCTGCCGGTAACCGTCAGCGCGCCCAGGATCACTTCGAAGCTCAAGGCCACCATGACAGGCCCCGAGGGACGGGCATCGAGCGCCAGGTACTCGGTCAACCCGACGATGGTCGCGGCAATAGCGCCAAACATGTGCGAGATGGCGACGAACTGCGGCATTGCCGTCATCGGGATGTTGATGCCCAGCGGCAACCCGATGACGACACCGACCAGCGAGCCCGCGATCAACCCGGCCACGATGAAGTCGAATCGGACGATATCGTGATGCAGCAGCGTCCCCACCACCGCCAGCAGCATGGCAATCGAGGCCTGGTGCATGCCCCGCCGCGCCGTGGTCGGGCTGCTCAATCCGCGCAAGCCGAGGATGAAGAGCACCGATGAAGTCAGATAGAAGGCTTGGATCAGGCCCTCGCGCACGGCCGGCGCGAGAAAACCGGCGTCTGCGGCAGCCCCGCTCACGATTTCTTATCCGGGCTCTTGAACATCTTGAGCATCCGATCGGTGATCAGGAAGCCGCCCACGACGTTGATTGCTGCGCAGCCCACCGCGATGGCGCCCAGTACGCTGCTGAGCATGCCGCGGTCCATGCCGGCCACCACGATGGAACCGACCAGCGAGATCCCGGTCATGGCGTTGGCTGCCGACATCAGCGGGGTGTGGAGCAGTGAGGGTACCCTGGAGACGACCTGGTAACCCACGAATCCCGCGAGTACGAAGACGTACACCTGCATGATGACCGTGAGGTCGAGATTCATCGATGTCTCCGGAAAGTGGACGGCACTGTCTACGCCACGCCGAACCGCACCGCGCCGGCGTGGGTCACGCACATCGGCCCCAGGATCGGATCGTCGGTGCTGACGCGGAACTGTCCCTCCGACACCCCATGATCGAGGAGCGACTGAAAGTTCTTGCTGAGCATGAAGCTGGCATGGTAGGGGAGGCCACTCGCCAGATTGAGCGGACCGAGTACGGTCACCCCATGAACGACGCGTTCCTCACCGGCAACGGTGGCTTCGCAGTTGCCGCCGGTTTCGGCCGCGACGTCGACCACGACCGATCCAGGGCGCATGGTCGCCAGCATTGCCGTGGTAATCAGGATGGGCGCGGCCCTCCCGGGAATCGCGGCGGTGGTAATGATCAGGTCGATGTCCTTGACATGACCGGCAATGGCCTCGAGCACCCGGGCCTGCTGATCGTCCGACAGTTCCTTGGCGTACCCACCCGTCCCTTCCGCCGAGGCGCCGGCTTCCACGAAGCGTGCGCCGAGACTTTCAATCTGCTCTTTGACGGCGGGCCGCACGTCGAAGGCCGTCACCACCGCGCCGAGCCGTCGCGCCGTCGCAATGGCCTGCAGGCCGGCCACCCCGGCCCCGATCACGAACACCTTGGCTGGCGTAATGGTGCCCGCCGCCGTAGTCAGCATCGGAAGAAACCGGCCCAGGTGCATGGTCCCGGCCAAAACGGCCCGATACCCCGCAACGGTGGCCTGCGACGACAGGACATCCATCGACTGCGCCTTAGTGGTCCGGGGCACCAGTTCCAGGGCGAGCGCGGTGATGCCGCCCGCCGCGAGTGCTGCAAGCAGGCTGGATTGCTGGTGCGGTTGCATCAGGGAGATCAGGACGGCGTCCCGCCGAAACCATGGGATCTGGTCGGCGGTGGGAGGCTGCACCTTGAGCACGACGTCGGCATCGCGGAGCGCATCGGCGGCCTGTTCAACAAGATTCGCCCCCGCAGCGCGATACTGCTCGTCGTCGATCGCGGCGGAAAGGCCCGCGCCGCGCTCGATGGTTACCTCGTGCTGCTGCTGTACCAGGCGCGCGACCGTCTGCGGCACCAGCGCCACCCGGCGCTCACGCGGCTCGGTTTCCCGCATTACTGCAATCCGCATCGGCCCTCACTGTGGTGGGATCCCCCCGGGAGACGAGCGACTGCACTCGTCGCGAGTCCAACCGCTCGGAGCGGGCCGAATCTACCCAACCAATCGAAGTGGCGACAAGTGGACTTTCCCGAGTCGGGCCACTAAGCTCAGGCCCACTGATTTTTCGACGGTTCATGACGACGGTTCGTGTCTACGTACCGGGGTCGATCGGCAATGTCGGTCCCGGCCTCGATATTCTTGGTCTCGCGGTGCGAGGTGCAGGCGATACGGTCCATGCCGAGCGGCTCACCACCCGGCGGATCGAACTGCGCGATCCGGGTCACCCGGCCCTCCCGGCCGACCCCGAGCGGCATGCCACGGCGCTGGCCGCCGCCGCCGCCCTCCGATTGGCCGGCCGACGCGGGCGTATCGGGCTGGCCCTCTCCCTGAAAAAGGGGCTTCCCCTCTCCGGCGGTCAGGGCGGCAGTGCCGCCTCCGCCGTGGCAGGCGCCGTGGCGGCCAACGCCCTTATGGGCAACCCGCTTGGTACGGAGGAACTGCTCGCCGCGGCACTCGAGGCGGAGGCCGCCGTTGCCGGCCGCCACCTCGACAACATCGCCCCGTCCCTGGTCGGCGGCCTGGTGCTGATCCGTTCGCTCGATCCGATCGACATCTGCCGTTTGCCGGTGCCGAGCGGGATGCGGATCGTGCTGGCCAAGCCAAGCTACGAAATGGCGACCAAGCGGGGACGCACTGCCCTGCCCAAGACACTGCCACGAGCCACCGCACTCCATCAGGCAGCCCAGGTCGCCGCGATGGTCGCGGGCGCCTGCCAAAACGACCTGGCACTCTTCGGACGCGCCATCGACGATCGGATCGCCGAGCCGGCTCGGGCGCCGCTCTTGCCCGGCTTCGCGGAAGCCAAGCAGGCGGCACTCCGCGCCGGCGCCGTGGGATGTTCCATTTCCGGCAGTGGCCCCACGCTGTTCGCAATTACCGCCGACCTGGCGACGGCCCAGCGGGTGGGCCGCGCCGTGACTCGCGCCTACCGACGCGCCGGGTTCGACACCTCCCTCCGCGTCACCGCGCCCGATCGACGAGGCGCAAGGATCCTTCGATGACATCGTGGCTGCGCTGCGATAGCTGCGCAAGTACCTTTACTCTCGACGAACCGGTCACCCGGTGCCGGGCCTGCCGTGGCCTTCTGGCCCTGGTCCAGGACGACGACCCGGCCGAGCTGGCCCGCCGCCTCGCCGATCGCGGAGCCTGCAATACTCGCCTGGCGCGCTCCGGGGTCTGGCGCTTTCGCGACCTGATCCTGCCCGAGGCCCGCGACCAGGACATCGTGTCGTTTCCCGAGGGTAATACGCCGCAGATCGTCCGGGATGCCGTAGGCGACTGGGCCGGCGCGGCGCGCCTGGCGCTCAAGCTCGAGGGAATGAATCCGACCGGATCCTTCAAGGACCGGGGCATGACGGTGGCCGTGTCTCAAGCCAAGCGGCTCGGCATGCGCGCCGTGGCCTGCGCCTCGACCGGCAACACCTCCGCGTCCCTTGCGGCGTATGCTGCGCAGGCGGGCATGGCGGGGATCGTACTGATTCCGGCGGGCAAGACCGCCATGGGCAAGCTGGCCCAGAGCGTGGCATACGGCGCCACCATCCTGGCTGTGCGCGGCGATTTCGATGCCTGCCTTGCGCTGGTCGACCAGGCCAGCGAACGGCTCGGCGTGTACCTCGCCAACAGCATCAATCCGTTGCGGCTTGCCGGGCAGCGGACCATCGTGTTCGAACTGCTCGAAGATCGCGGCTGGCGCGCTCCGGACTGGATCGTGCTGCCGGCCGGGAACCTGGGCAACACCGCAGCTTTCGGCGCGGCGCTGGTGCAGGCCAAGGCGGCGGGACTGATCGACCGGATGCCGAGGATTGCGTCGATTCAGGCCGAAGGGGCCGCACCATTTGCGCGGAGCTACCGGGAGGGATTTGCGACCCGGTACCGGGTCGAGGCGGAAACGGTCGCGACGGCCATTCGGATCGGCAACCCGGCGTCGCACGACCGTGCCATCGCAGCGATCCGGGCCACCAACGGCGTGGTGACCACGGTGTCCGACGAAGAAATCCTGGCCGCCAAGCGTGTCATCGATCGCGCCGGCGTCGGGTGTGAGCCGGCCAGCGCCGCCTCGGTTGCCGGAGTACGCCGCCTGGTGAGCGAAGGCATCATCGGGCGGACCGATGACGTCGTCGCCATCCTGACCGGACACCTCCTCAAAGATCCCGAGATTCTGCTGCAGAAGGGTCAGGCCGTGACCCACGAGATCGAGCCGACGCTCGAAGCGGTCGAGCGGGCCGTGGCCGGCGCGACGGGCTGAACCGCTTAGTTCCCCGCCCCCCACCCGACGATTTCAGCCAGGACGCGCCGGAAGGCCGGCACGTCGGGAATGGCGATGCCCGCGTGGGAAGGGCCTGATCCAACCCGGATGGTAATGGCCTCCGGAGGGAGGACCCGGAACAGTTCCTCGTCGGTGGAGTCGTCGCCGGCGGCAAGGATGCCGGTGCCCATGCTGCGTTCCGACAGCACCGCGCGGGCAATCAGCCCTTTATTGATGCCCTGAGCCCGGACCTCGACGATCCGATTGCCAACCAGCACATCGGCCCCGGTGCGCTGGAGCACCTGCGCCAGATGCAGCACCAGTTCGTTGGCGGCCTTTTCCGACCCGGGGTCGGCGCTGCGCCAATGCCAGCAGAGGCCGAACTCCTTGGTTTCCGTAAAGGCGCCCGGGGTGACGCGGCTGAAATCCTCGAAGACGCCCCGGACCCGTTCCATCCAGCCCAACCCGACACTGGCCCGAATCCAGTCTTTCGCACCGAGCGGCCGACTCGCTGCGCCGTGCTCGGCATGCAGATTGACCGGCAGGTGGCCGAGCCACCGCTCGAGAAACCCGGCCGACCGCCCGCTCACGATATGCACCGAGTGGCGCCGATCGCGTGAGAGTCTGGCCAGCAGATCGAGCAGTTCTTCATCCGGCAGCGCCAGCTCCGGACGCTCGGCCAGCGGTGTCAAGGTGCCGTCGTAGTCGAGCAGCAGCAAGCGGCGCCGAGCGGTGCGCAGCCGGTCGAGCGAGAGCCGCAAGGCGCCGCTGCCCATGCGCACCGGGCGACGAATGCTGGCCTTCCACTCGCTCTGCAGGGCGTTCAGGAAGGTGGTCGACCACCAGCTGCTGCCGTAGCGCCCCACGCGATGGCGGAGCGACGCCATCCGGGTCCGGCGGTCGGCCTCGCCCATGGTGAGCGCTTCGGCCATCCGGCCGGCCAGATGATCGATGTCGTATGGGTTGACGATCACGGCTTCCGGCAGGTCCGCGGCGGCGCCGGCAAACTCGCTCAGCAGGAGGACGCCGTCGCCGTCGACGCGGGAGGCGACGAACTCTTTGGCCACCAGGTTCATGCCGTCGCGGATCGGCGTCACCAGCATGACGTCGGTAGCCCGGTAGAGCGCCACCAGGCTGTGGCGGTCGACGCCGCGGAACATGTAGTGGATCGGGGTCCAGCGTGGCGTCGAGAATCGGCCGTTGATCCGTCCGACCAGCCCGTCGACCTCCTGCCGCAGCTCCTGATAGGCGGGCACCGCTTCCCGACTCGGCACCGACAGGTTGATCAGCCGGACCCGTTCGTGCAGTTCGGGGTGCGTCACGAGCAACCGCTCGAAGCCCAGCAACCGCCGCTGGACTCCCTTGGTGTAATCCAGGCGATCGACCGCGACCATCAGTTTGCCGGTATCCTCACCCCGGATCTCGGCAATCAGGCCGTCGGTTGCCGGGTCGCGTGCGACCGCTTCGAACGCCGCCGACTCGATCCCGACCGGGAAGACGCCGAGCCGGACGGTGCGGTCTCCCAGCGTAACCCGATCGATATCGGTGGGGAGGCCGAGCAGTTCGGTGAGCGCGGCCGAGAAATAGCGGAGATAGGATGCGGTGTGGAAGCCGATCAGGCTCGCACCAAGCAGGCCGCGCAGCAACTCGGTCCGGTGGGGCAGCGTCCGGAAGACATCGGCGGTCGGGAACGGCACATGGAGAAAGAAGCCGATCGGCGCATCGGGAATCACCGCCCGGATCATCCCCGGCACCAGGAACAGATGGAAATCGTGAACCCAGATCAGATCGCCAGGTGCGTAGTTGGCGATCACGGCATCGGCAAAACGCTGATTGACCTCGCGATAGACTTCCCAGTCGTCGGTATCGAGCGGAGTCTTTCCGGTAATGCTGTGCAGGATGGGCCAGATGAAGCTGTTGGAAAAGCCGTCATAGAAGCGCTCGGACTCATCGCGCGACAGCGGAATCGAAACCAGGCGCGAGGCATGGAGGGTTTCTACCACGTGATCCCAGCCGGCCTGGTCGATCTGATCCGAGGTAATCCCGGGCCAGCCGACCCAGACCCCGCCCCGCTGTTCGTGGACCTCTCCCAGCGCCGTCGCCAGGCCGCCGGCGCTCGCTGCGAAGGAAATGCCCCCCTCGCCAACCGACGCCGTCATCGGCAGCCGGTTGGCGACCATGATGACCCGATTGACTTCAGACCCAGGCACGAACTCGACCGTCCCTTGCTTCGAGCAGTTCCCCGATCGTCATCGCGGCGTGAATCAGTCCAACGTGCGTATAGGCCTGCGGAAAGTTTCCGAGCAGCGCGCCGGTGTCCGGATCGATGTCTTCGGAAAAGAGACCGACCGGATTGGCAAACGAGAGCAGTCGCTCGAAGACTTCCACGGCTTCCTCGAGCCGGCCCACCAGGGCCAGCGCTTCGGCGTACCAGAAGGAGCAGATCGTAAAGGTACTGGACGGCAAGCCGAAGTCGTCGGGATTTCTATAGCGGTAGACCAGGCCCTTGCGCGTCAGCAGACGCCCGGTCGCATCGACGGTCGAGACGAAGCGGGGGTCGCGCGCATCGATCACGCCAAGCGTGGGCAGCAGCAGATTGGAGGCATCGGGGTGCTGGCCGTCCAGCGACTGGGTGAAATACCCCAGCTCGGCGTTGTAACCGCGCTCGAGCACGACGATCCGCTCCTGCTCGGCAATCGCCTGCCAGCGCTGGGCAATCGCGTCGTACCCCATTCGGGCCGCCAGGAGCGCACCCCGCTGAATGGCAACCCAGCACATCGCCCGCGAGAAGGTGTGGTGCTTGAGCGAGGTCCGGAACTCCCAGATCCCGGTATCGGCCATGGGCGCCAGACGGATGGCGTCTTCGACCATGCGCTGGACCAGAGGGAAAAACCCCTTGGGGTCGCTGTGGCCGATCCGCGGATCGGAGAGCAGTGTCTCCATACAGAGCACGACCTCTCCCATCAGGTCGTGTTGCGCCTGAAGGCTGGCCGCGTTCCCGATCCGGACATGGCCGTTACCGCGATAGCCCGACCAATGGGGCAGAGACTCTTCGGGCAAGTGACGCTCGCCGCCGATGCCGTAGAGCGGCTGCAGCGGCCCGTTCTCCACCACGTCCCGCAGGAATACCAGCAGACGTTCGCCCTCGTCGAGATAGGCGAGTCGCCGAAGGGCTTCCGCTACGAAGGCGGCATCGCGAATCCAGCAGAAGCGGTAGTCCCAGGTCCGCTCCGTTCCCATTTCTTCAGGGATGCTGGTCGTTGCCGCGGCAATGATCGCGCCGGTGTCGTGGTAGGCGTGCAGCTTGAGACAGAGCGCCGACCGGAGCACCGCTTCGCCCGCGAAGGTCGGGAGTCCGCAGGTTTTGGCCCAGCGCTGCCACCCGGCAATGGTCACATCCATCTGGAACTGCACGTCGGCCCAGGTGGGGCGGGTCATGCGCCGTCCGTATCGGATGGACACGAACACCGGCCGAGTCAACGCAAATTCCTGCCGGCCGGTCAAATACGGCAGCGGCAGGTTAGCAGCCACATCGAGCGTACCACCGCTCCATTCGAGCAGCGTGCCGCGGTCCTCCGGAATCCAGCGCACCTCCGCCCGGCCATAGTCCGGTTTCGGATCCAGCTCCAGCGACAGCCGCGGCGTCCCGGCCAGCGGGCGGATGACGCGAACGACTTCAACCGGGCAATCGAGCGCCAACCCGTTGGGAATCCGTGGCGCGAAGTCGATGACCTCCCATGCCGCATCCTCATCGCGGAACTCGCCCCGCACCACGTTGGTATTGCGGATGTAGCTGAGGCTGCCCTGCACCGTCCGGCCGCGGGAGAGCACCTTGAAGGTCCCGCCCCGCTCGGTATCGAGCAAGGCGCCGAAGACCGACGGCGAATCGAAGCGCGGCAAGCAGAGCCAGTCGATGGCACTGTCGGGACCAACCAGGCCGAGCACCTGGCCGTTGCCGTACGCTGCGTAAGGAAGATGGCGTGTCATGGTCACGATCGCTCCGGAACGAGAGACAAGACGAACGGGCCTCCCATTCGCTCACACATCATTCCGGCCGGACGAACGAACGCGGGCACCTCCATCACGCGAGACCCCGGCAATGTACCGGACGCCGGGAGCACGGGCAACCCGAGATCGCACCATCGCTTAGTACGCATCAACCGATGCGGCGATGGCGCGGCATCGACGTCGATCAGCGCGCCTCGGCCGCCGCCGTTACCGCAGCCGCCAACTCCGTGTACGCGGTCGGATCGGTTTCGCGAAACGGGGAGATGACCTCGGCAATCACCCCGTTCCGGTCGATCACATACAGGGTCCGATGCGAGAACATGGCGTCGCCACGCGTGAGCAGCACGCCGTACTCGCGACTCACGGCGCCGCCGACATCGCTCAGGAAGGTGATCGGATACTCCCGCTCCTGTGCCCAGCTGGCGAGCATGGTGTCCGCATCGACACTGACCGCAAAGACCCGGACACCCTTTCCGCCGTTGAAGAGGGTGCCATACTGCTCGCGATAGGCCTCCATCTGGGCGGTGCAGCCGCGGGTGCGGGCCCGCGGAAAGAAGGCGAGCACCACGGTCTGCCCCTTGAGCGCCGAGAGGCGCACCGGTTCGCCGAGCACCCCGTCTTTGGTGGCACCGCCGAGCGTGAAGTCGGGTGCCGGAGCGCCGACGGCCAGCGGGGTTGGTCCGGCCGGAGCCTCCTGCCCTGCCAGCGCGCCCGCAGTTACCATCAGGCCGATCAATACCGTCGTTGCCAGCTTTGCCGTCATAGTCGCTCTCCCGAGCACAGGTATCCTGAGAATCTGGCTACTGCCGAACCACGCGCCAGATCTTGCCATACTGGTCATCACTGACATACAACGAGCCATCGGGCCCTTCTGCCACACCGGTCGGACGGATCGAGGTCTCCGCTCCCGACGGAAGGACGAAATCGCTCCACTTTCCGGTCGGCTTGCCGTCCTGAAAGGGGATGAAAACGACTCGGTACCCCTGTTGGGGGGCCGGCGCCCGGTTCCAGGATCCGTGGAAGGCCAGGAACGCTCCACCCCGATACTCGGCCGGAAACAAGGTTCCGGTATAAAACGTCAGCGCGTTCGGGGCCCAGTGTGCCGGAAATCCGATGGCCGCCTGAGTCCGCTGAGCGCAGTCGCCGGCCTTGGTTCCGTCACCGCCATATTCGGGGTTCTGGAGCTTGTTACCGGTGAAGGTATCCTGGAAGCAGTAGGGCCAGCCGTAATCCGCCCCTTCGGGAACCGGACCGAACTCTTCCGAGGGATTCTCCCGGCCCTGTTCCGCCGGCCACTTCCAGTTCTCCGCCAGGTTGTCCCGCCCGTGGATGGCCGTGTAGAGCGTGCCGGTCGACGGCTCGACAGCCATCGCCATAGGATTTCGCATCCCGGTCGCGAAGCGCATGGCCGTGGTGGGCACTTGTCCAGGCGTATCCGGTTCGAAGCGCCAGATGCCGGACCGAACCGGCAGTTCCGGGCAGGGGTCGACCCCGGGAAACGGGCCGCGGCGGTCCTCGCCGGCCTTCTGGCAGCTGTTCGAAAGTGACCCGAACGATACGAACAGCCTGCCATCGCGACCGACGACCACCCCCTTGGCGGCATGGCCTCGGCCTGGCAGGTCGCGCGCGATGGTCACGACCGGACCTGCCGGGGTGGTACCGCCCGCCTGGTAGGGAATCCGCAGCAAGCTGTCGTTGGCGGCAAAGATGAGTGCGCCCGGGACGAGGGCAATCCCGCTGCCGCCGACGCCCTCGAAGAGCCAATGTCGCTCGTCGGCGGTGCCATCGCCGTCGGTATCGCGGAGCAACAGGACGCCTCGTTGGCGATGGGCCGCGATCACGTCCCCATTCGGCGCCACGATGATGTGACGCACCGGCCCCAGGCTGTCGGCCACCAGCACTGCACAGAAACCGCTCGGGAGCTTGAGTCCGGCGCCATCGGGGGCGCAGCGGGGTCCCGGAGCGGCATGGGCCGGCAGGCCTCCAGTCAGCGCCAGGAACAGGAAGCTCAGCACGGGTTCGGTTCTCGCGTCGAAGGGATCACAGGAAGATAACGGCTCGCCGGCCGGCTCCGGTCGGCCTACCCAGGATACCCCGGCTGGCCCTATGTTCCCGGGCTTATGGCTAAACATCAATACATCTTCACGATGCAGGATCTCCGGAAGGTCGTTCCACCCAGCCGGGAGATTCTCAAAGGCATCTACCTCTCGTTTTACCCGGGCGCCAAGATCGGGGTGCTGGGTTCGAATGGCGCGGGCAAGTCGACCCTGCTCAAAATCATGGCCGGTGTGGACCAGGACTTCCTGGGCGACGCCCGGCCGGCCGACGGGGTCCGGATCGGCTACCTCCCGCAGGAACCGGTGCTCGACCCGACGCTCGACGTGCGCGGCAACGTGGAAGGCGCCGTCGCGCCGATCCGGGCGCTGCTGACCAAGTTCGAAGAAATCAGCATGAAGTTCGCCGAGCCGATGAGCGACGACGAGATGAACGCGTTGCTCGAGAAGCAGGGCGACCTGCAGACCACCATCGATGCGCTCGGCGCCTGGGAGCTCGACCGGAAGCTCGACATTGCCATGGACGCGCTGCGGCTCCCGCCCGGTGACGCCGATGTCGGCAATCTGTCGGGCGGCGAGCGGCGCCGAGTGGCGCTCTGCCGCGTGCTGCTGGAGCAGCCCGACATGCTGCTGCTCGATGAGCCCACCAACCATCTCGACGCCGAATCGGTAGCGTGGCTGGAGCGTCACCTGGCGGAGTTTCCGGGTACCGTCGTGGCCATTACCCACGATCGCTACTTCCTCGATAACGTGGCCGGATGGATCCTCGAACTCGATCGCGGCGCCGGGATTCCCTGGGAGGGCAACTACTCGAGCTGGCTCAGCCAGAAGAAGAAGCGGCTCGAGCAGGAAGAAAAAGCCGCGTCAGCTCGACAGCGGACGCTGGAGCGCGAACTCGAGTGGATCAGCATGTCGCCCAAGGCACGTCAGGCCAAGGGCAAGGCGCGCATCAACGCCTACGAAACCCTGCTTGCGGAAGGTCAGCAGGAGCAGGAAGGCAGCGCCGAGATTCTGATCCCGGTCCCGCCGCGCCTGGGCGACGAAGTGGTGGTTGCCAAGGATCTGCGCAAAGGGTTCGGCGACCGGCTGCTGTTCGAGAATCTCAACTTCGCGCTGCCGCGCGGCGGCATCGTCGGCGTGATCGGGCCGAACGGCGCCGGTAAAACGACGCTCTTCCGGATGATCATGGGCGACGAGCAGCCGGATGGCGGCGCGCTGGTGGTCGGCAGCACGGTGCAGCCGTCGTACGTCGACCAGTCCCGCGAGGCGCTCGATCCGGACAAAACGGTTTACGAGGAGATCTCGGGCGGTCAGGACATCCTGGATTTCGGCAAGCGGCAAGTCAACGCGCGCGCTTACTGCGCCGGCTTTAATTTTAAGGGCGCCGACCAGCAGAAAAAGGTCGGAGTGCTCTCCGGCGGCGAGCGGAACCGGCTGCACCTGGCCAAGCTGCTCAAGAGCGGCGGCAATCTGCTGCTGCTCGACGAACCGACCAACGACCTGGACGTCGACACGCTGCGCGCGCTCGAAGACGCCCTGCTCCGCTTCGCAGGGTGCGCCGTGGTGATCAGTCACGACCGCTGGTTCCTGGATCGCGTCGCGACCCACATTCTGGCCTTCGAAGGCGAGAGCGAGGTCGTCTGGTACGAAGGGAACTATCAGGACTACGCAGCGGATTACAAGCGGCGTAAAGGTGTGGCGGTCGACCAGCCGCACCGGATCCGTTACAAAAAACTGGTACACTAGCAGAGCAGCCGTACCCGTCCCGGCCTCGCGGCACGGCCTTCGCAGAGAGCGGGGACCGGGACCGACACGACGAGGACGCATGTCGCTGTTACGACAGAAGATCACCGCTCTCCCGCCCCGGTTGGAGGGCCTTGCCGCCCTGGCGACCAACCTTTCGTGGAGTTGGAACCGCGAAGCGCGGGAGCTTTTGCGCGCCATCGATCCGCCGCTCTGGCGGGAGACGCGCTATAACCCGATTGCCATGCTGCGCGAGGTTTCGTCGGCCCGGTTGCAGGCCCTGGCCCGCGACAACGAGTTTCTGGTCCGGTATGACCGGGTCATGGGCTGGCTTGCCAACGACCAGACCCGTGAACGGACCTGGTTCAATCGGAAGTACCCCGGGTTGAGCGACCGGCCGGTTGCCTACTTCTGTGCAGAATTCGGGCTGCACAGCTCGGTCCCGATCTACAGTGGCGGCCTCGGTATCCTGGCCGGCGACCACTGCAAGACCGCCAGCGACCTGGGCGTCCCATTCGTCGGGATCGGCCTGTCGTATATGAAGGGGTACTTCGACCAGCGGCTGCGCGCCGATGGCTGGCAGGAAGACAGCGACGAGCTGGTCGACCCGGTCACCACGCCGCTCCTGCCGGTTCGCGGCCAGGAGGGTGAGCCGTTTCTGGCCGTCGTCAGTACCTTCGGACGTCCGGTTCATATCCAGGCATGGACCATGAAGGTGGGCCGCGTTCCGCTCTACCTGCTCGACACCAACCTGGAAGAGAACCACCCCGAAGATCGGACCCTGCTCAACAAGCTGTACGCCGGCGGACCGGACCTCCGACTGCGGCAGGAATGGCTGCTCGGCGTGGGCGGCGTGCGGGTACTCCGGGCGGTGGGCATCGACCCCGGGGCCTGGCACGCCAACGAAGGACACGCCTCCTTCATGATGCTGGAGCGGATCCGCGAGCTTTGCGTGGCTGGCGTATCCTTTCAGGACGCGGTGGCCCAGGTGCGGGCCGCGTCGGTCTTCACGACCCATACACCGGTCCCGGCCGGACATGATGCGTTCGACGTCGACCACCTGGCCGAGTGCACCGGTCCGATCTGGGAAGAGATGGGGGTCGATCGAGAAACCGTCTTCGGGCTTGGCATCCACGACCCGGTCCGCGAACCGCGCTTTCAGATGACCGTGTTGGCCATCCGGCTTGCTTCGCATATCAACGGCGTCTCCAAACGCCACGGGCAGGTGACCCGCGAGATCTGGCATTCGCTCTGGCCCGGCCGGCCGCAGGACGACGTCCCGATCGGCGCGATTACCAACGGGGTCCATCTGGCCACCTGGATGGCCAACCCGATCATGGCGCTGCTCGATCGCGAGCTGGGCCAGGACTGGGGCCTCCGCCTCGACGACCCGTCCTTGTGGGAACAGATCCGCTACCTCAACCCCGCCGCGCTCTGGGCCACGCACCAGGAGCTCAAGGGGATCATGATGGGGTCGATCCGCGAGGACGCGCGGAAACGTTTTGCCGGGCACTGGGAAGCGGCCAATCAGGTAGTTGCGGCAGGTACGCTGCTGCATCCCTACGCGCTCACGATCGGATTTGCGCGACGGTTCGCCACCTACAAGCGGGCCGCGTTGATGTTCAGGGACCCCGAGCGGCTGCATCGCCTGCTGTGCGACAAGCGCCGGCCGGTTCAGATCATCTTTGCGGGCAAAGCCCATCCGGCGGACAACCCGGGCAAGCAGGTCTTGCAGCAGGTCTACGAAACGACCCACGACAAGTTTTACGAGGGACGGGTCGCCTTCCTGGAAGACTACGACATGAGCCTGGCCAGCACCCTGGTCCATGGGGTCGATGTCTGGCTCAACCTGCCCAGGGTGCCGCTCGAGGCCTGTGGCACGAGCGGGATGAAGGCGGCGTTCAACGGCGTCCCCCAGCTGGGCACCATCGACGGCTGGTGGGAAGAAGGGTACGACGGCACCAACGGCTGGGCAATTCCCTACCCGCCTGACGACGACCCCGAGATCGCCGACGCGTCCGACGCCGAGCATTTCTATCGGTTGCTGGAAGAAGAACTGATCCCGCTCTACTACGACCGGGATGCGAACGGCGTTCCCTACGCCTGGGTGGACAAGATGCGCAATGCACTCCGGGTTGCCATGGCCCAGTTCAGTGCGCGGCGCATGGTACAGGACTACAGCGACCGCTACTACGTGCGCGCCATGCGACCCGATGGCGCGGCGGACGACCCGCCGACCGGCTGATCATCGATGCCCGATCGCCGCCGGGTCTCACGCTACCGCTTTTCGGCGTCCGCGCTGCAGCATTCGAGCGGCGAGGCGGTCACGGTCGTGCACGTGGCGGCGGAGTACTATCCGTTCGCCCGCTCGGGAGGGCTGGCGGAAGCGGTTGCCAACCTGGCGCGGTGGCAGGCCAAAAGCGGGGTCCGATCGCTCGCCATCCTGCCGCTCTACCGGAGCGCCCGGGAAAAGGCGGGTGCGCTGGTCCAGGTGGGCGAGCCGATCGAGGTCGCCATCGGCGAGCGGCGCGAAACGGTTCGCCTGATGACCCAGGCGAGTCCCGAGCCCGGGGCGGCCATCTATTTCATCGAACACGATCACTATTTCGATCGGCCGCAGCTCTATGGCGACCGTCTGGGAGATTACCCCGACAACCCGCTCAGGTTTTCCCTGTTCGCGCGCGCGAGTGTGCTGGCGATCCCTCGGATCGTGGCCGGACCGGTCCTGCTGCATGCGCACGACTGGCACGCCGCGCTGGCCCTGGCCTACCTGCGCGTCTTTCACGCCGACGACCCCCAACTCGGCAGCGCAGCAACCGTGCTGTCGGTTCACAATGCCGGCTATCAGGGACACTATCCGCCGTCTGCCATGGAGGAGATCGGCTTGCCCTGGGAGATGTTCAACTGGCGGCAAGTCGAGTGGTACGGCAAGGTCAACCTGCTCAAGGCCGGGCTGGTCTACGCCGATGCGGTCATCACGGTCAGCCCCAATCACGCAACCGAACTCCGCACCGCGGCAGGCGGGTTCGGCCTGCAGGAAGTCTTTGCCTCCCTGGGCAAGCGATTCAGTGGCATCCTCAACGGGATCGACCCGGAGGAATGGGATCCGAACCGGGATCCGCAGATCGCGGCTCAGTTTTCTGCCGACGACTTATCCGGCAAAGCCGCCTGCAAGCAGGCGCTGCAGGAACGCTTCCGGCTGGGCCGCGAACCGCGCGTCCCGGTCATCGGAATGGCTGCGCGCCTGGTGACGCAGAAGGGACTCGAGCTGGTGATCGCCAGCTTCGATCTCTTTCAGGTGGAGGCACAGTTCGTCTTCATCGGCGCGGGCGAAGCGCGTTTCGAATCGGCGCTCAAGCGGATTGCCGCGATGGTGCCCGAGCGCATTGCCGTCGACACCAACTTTACCGACGAACTCGAACATCAGGTCATGGCCGGCTCGGATTTCCTGATGATGCCCTGCCAGTACGAGCCCTGCGGTTTGACACAGATGCGGGCGCAGCGCTACGGCGTGGCGCCGATCGTTCGACGGGTGGGCGGGCTGGTCGACACGGTGGAGGACGGCGTGACCGGCTTCGTGTTCGATCCCTACGAGGCGTCGTCCCTGGTCGGCGCGACACTCCGCGGCATCGATACCTACCACAATCCGGCCGAGTGGCGCCGCATGATGACGTCTGCGATGGGCACCGACTTCAGCTGGGAGCGTTCCGTGGGTGAATACCTCGACGTGTACCAGACGGTAGTCCGGTGATGGCAACCCCATGGATCTGATACTGGCGCTGCACAGCCATTTACCGTACGTCCTCAATCACGGCCGCTGGCCGCACGGATCGGACTGGATCGTCGAAGCCGCCGTCGACACCTACCTGCCATTGCTCGAGACGCTGAACATCCTCGAGGAGCAGGGGTTGCGAATCCCGCTGACCGTCGGCGTCACGCCGGTACTCGGTGCGCAGCTTGCCAACCCGACCTTCGGGCAGGAACTCGACGCCTTCCTGGCGCAGCGCCTGGCCGCCTGCGACGAGGCGATTGCCGAGTTTGCAATCAGCGGTGAGAAGCAACTGACCCCGATCGCGGAGTTCTGGCGCGGCCGACTGGCTCGGCTCGAGCGGCTGTTCGCGCGGATCGACCGCGACATCGTCGGGGCGCTCCGCCGGCATCAGGAGGCGGGCCGGATCGAGATCATGAGTTCGGCGGCTACGCACGGTTTCCTGCCGCTGCTGGCCCGGGACGAAAGCATCCGGCTGCAGCTCGCGGTCGGGATGGTGGAACATCGCCGCCTGTTCGGTCGCGCGGCGGCCGGCTGCTGGGCGCCGGAGTGCGCCTACCGGCCGCGCGGCGATTGGCAACCGCACCCCGGCGCGCCGGCGCTGACCGACCGGCCCGGGATCGAGGAGCACCTGGCGGACGCCGGCTACCGGTACTTCTTCACTGATTCGCACCTGGCGCAGGCGGGCCGAACCCTGGGACTCTACCGGGGCGGCAACCGGCCGGACGGCGGCCTCGAACCAACCGACGATCCGCTCGACCTGCCCGCCGCGAGGTCGCCGTATCGGGCCTATCAAGTGTCACCGCGCCGAGAGCGGCCGACGGTTGCGACGCTGGTGCGGGATCCGGTGTCCTCGCGACGGGTCTGGAGCCGGCATCAGGGCTACCCCGGCGACGGCGACTACCTCGAGTTCCATAAGATCCGGTTTCCCGGCGGCCTCAAGCTCTGGCGGGTCACCGGCGCCGACGTCGACCTGGGCGGTAAGCTGTCGTATGATCCGAACGGGGCGCGCGCCCGAGCCCGCCAACATGCCGAGGACTACGCCGCGGTGCTGCAAGGCGTCGCGGGCGAAGAGGCTGCGCACGGCGGCCAGCTGATCGTGGCCCCCTTCGACACCGAGCTGTTCGGGCACTGGTGGTTCGAGGGGATCGACTTCCTCCTCGACCTGTATCGCGCGCTCGACCGGAGCACCGCGCCGCGCCCGGTCACCGCCAGCACGCACCTCGACGACACGCCGCCATCGGCCGCGGTGCATCTGGCCGCCGGATCGTGGGGCGCCAACGGCGACTTCAGCAAATGGCTCAATCCGGAAACCGAGTGGACCTGGCTTCGGCTCTGGCCGGCCGAGCAGCGGTTCTGGTCGGTCGCGGCGCGGGCCATCGAACGGCCCGATGCCCATCCCGTGCTCGAGCAGGCGGCGCGTGAACTGCTGCTGGCCCAGTCATCCGACTGGCAGTTCATCATTTCATCGGCTACGGCGAGTGACTATGCCTCTCGACGATTCACTGAGCACCTCGACAACCTCGACCAACTGCTCGACCTGCTCGACGCCACCACCCTGCCCGATCAGGCCGATTCGGTTGCTGCGGAGATGCGAACGCAGAGCGACCTGTTTCCCGTCATCATCCCCGCACTTCGCACCGCGCTTGCGGGCACGGGGCCACTGATCGCATGAAGGGTTCGGGGCGACGCAGCGTCGTCATCCACGGCCACTTCTACCAGCCGCCACGAGAGGAGCCGTGGATCGACCTGGTCGAACGCGAGATCAGCGCGGCGCCGTTCCACGACTGGAACCAGCGGGTCGACCACGAGTGCTACCGCGCCGTCCTGGCCGCGCGCGTCGTTGCGGAAGACGGCAGCATCGAGAGCATCGTCAATACGCTCGAGTGGATCAGCTTCAATATCGGCCCGACGTTGCTCGAGTGGATGGAGAAGGAGTCCCCGGCCACCTATCGCGGGGTTCTGGCCGCCGATCGCGCCAGCGTGGCGCGGTTGGGCTCGGGCAACGCGATTGCAATGCCGTACCACCACACCATCCTGCCGCTCGCGTCCTACCACGACAAAGTCACCGAAGTTCGTTGGGGCATTGCCGACTTCCGGCGCCGCTTCGGTCGCGAGCCGGTCGGGATGTGGCTGCCGGAAACGGCGGTGGACGACGAAACCCTGGACGTGCTGGCGATGGAGGGGATTCAGTTCACCATCCTCGCCCCGCACCAGGTAGCTGAGCTGCCACCGGCCGGCCTGCCGGGCCGGTATCGCACCGGGCGTGGTCGATCGATTGCCATCATCCCCTACGACGGCAGCATGAGCCACGATGTCGCCTTCGGGCCCCTGGTCCGGAGCGCCGACCTGTGGCTTCGTCGCTTGCTCGAGCCGCCGCTCCCGGCCACCGGCCCTCTGCTTCAGAGTGTTGCGACGGACGGCGAAACCTACGGGCATCACCATAAGTTCGGTGACATGGCGCTCGCCGCCGTGCTCAACTCACTCCGGACTGGCGAGGTCCGCGTCGAGAACTTTGCCAGCTTCCTGGCCCGCCATCCGCCGACCCACGACGTCAAGATCGTCGCCCCGACCTCGTGGAGTTGCGCACACGGCGTCGAACGCTGGCGCTCCGACTGCGGCTGCCGGATGACGGGAGGTACCTCTCAAGCATGGCGCGCCCCGCTCCGCGCCGCGGTCGAGTGGTTGACCGACGAACTGCATGCCATCTATGGCGCCGAGGCAACGGCATACTTTGAAGACCCCTGGGCGGCGCGCACCACCTACGGAATCGTCGGGGGACCAAGCGATCTGCCCGAACGGGCTCGCGAGCTGCTCGAACTCGAGCGCAACGCGCTCCGCACCTTTACCTCCTGCGGCTGGTTCTTCGACGACATTGCCGGAATCGAGTCGATTCAGGTGTTGCGCTACGCTGCGCGCGCACTGGATCTGGCCGGGCCGGTAAGCGCGGATCTCGAACGCGGCTTTCTCGAGCGGCTTTCGGCCGCGGAAAGCAATGATCCGGCCGTCGGGACGGGCGCCGATATCTATCGCCGCAGCGTCCGGCCTCGCTGGCCGGCCGAGCAGCGGGTTGCCGCCGGATTCGCAGCGATGTCGGGCCTGTGTCCCGGCCACACTCGGCATGTGGTCGGAGCCTTTCTGGCCGGGCCTTCGGGACAAAACGTGGTTCAGGTCCAGCATCGGCGCACCGGACGCACCGCCCGATTCGACACCCAGGTCCACCGCGCGTCCGGATTCCGGCTCGAGATCGATCTCACCGACGCCGACGGCCATCAGACCACGCTGGGCCTCGAAGCGCTACCGGAACGCGAGCACGACCTGGCCCGTGAAGTACTCCGGCGCGAAGTGCTGCGCGAAGTGATGAGCGCCGAGGACCTGGTCCGCCTAGCGCACGGCTCGGTTTCCTATCCCGAAGCCCTGCGCGGCGCGATTACCCGGCTGATCCCGGAATCCGTCGATCAGGTGTCCGCGGAGTCGGTTGCACGACTGGTGCGCAGCCTGGATCTGCTCGGCCTCGAAGAGTTCACCGTGCCGTTCGAAGCCCAGACGCGTTTCTTCCGGCTGATGGAAGCGGCCGGGCCGCATCCGCCGCCGCTCCTGGCCGGCCTGGCCGTCCGGCTGGGCTTTTCACGCGACGCCTTCGACCGGGAGACCCGATGACCTCCCCCGTGCTCTTCACGTTCGGCCTCCACCTGCACCAGCCGGTCGGCAACTTCGATTCCGTCTTCGAGCAGCACCTGCAGGATGTCTATGCTCCGCTGCTCGATGCGCTGGACGAGGGCCAGGCCTGGCCCGTGTCACTCCACCTGTCGGGCCCGCTGCTCGACTGGCTGATCCGGCACGCTCCGGGGTACCTGGATCGCCTGGGCCGCGAAGTGGCAGCCGGGCATATCGAACTGCTGCTTGCCGGGTACGACGAGCCGATTCTGGCGGTCCTGCCCCGGGACGATCGCATCGAACAGATCGTCCGGCTTCGCGAGGCGATTCAGCATCGGTTCGGAGTTCGGGCCACCGGCCTGTGGCTGACCGAACGGGTCTGGGAGCCGGATCTCCCCGAGGATCTGCATCGGGCCGGCGTCGAGTATGTCCTGGTCGATGATCGCCACTTTCTGGTAACCGGTTTTGAGCGCAGCGCCCTGCACCGGCCCTACCGCACCGAAAGCGGCGGCCACGGCGTCACGGTGCTCCCGATCGACGAGCGGCTTCGCTACCTGGTGCCGTTCCGCCCGGCAGCGGAGCTTGCGAGCTACCTTCGCCAGCTCCACGATCAGGGCGCTCCGATGGCCATCCTGGCCGACGACGGCGAGAAGTTCGGCGGCTGGCCGGGAACCCTTGCCTGGGTCTATCAGAGCGGCTGGATGCGCGATTTTACCGCGACACTGCGTCAGCTGAGCAGCGAAGGAGTGATCCGGCTGGCGACCTTTGCGGAGGCGGTGGCGACGATACCCAGCGGCGGCCTGGCCTACCTGCCGTCGGCGTCGTATCGCGAGATGGAAGGCTGGGCATTGCCTCCCGCCGCATCCCGCCGCCTTTCCCTGCTCGAGACCGAACTCGGCCCCGACCGCCTGGACGGCGGGGACGGCGCCCTGGTGCGCGGCACCCACTGGCGGAATTTCTTCGTCAAGTACTCCGAGTCGAACCGGATGCACAAAAAGATGCTGGCCCTGTCCGCGCTGGCACGGCATCGCGGCGATCCCGCCGAGGCGCGCCGCGCCATCGGGAGAGCCCAGTGCAATGATGCCTACTGGCATGGGGTCTTCGGGGGACTCTACCTGCCGCATCTGCGCGAGGCGATCTGGCGGGAACTCGCCCAGGCCGAGATGCTGTTGCGCCGGGATGAACCGCTCCGCTGGGAAAAGACCGACCTCGATGCCGACGGGATCCAGGAAATCTGGGTTCACAGCGGCGCTGTTTCGGTGCTGCTGGCTCCGCATCGCGGCGGCGCCATCGAGGAATGGGCCGTCTTCGCCTCGCAGCGGAACCATGTCGACGTCCTGACCAGGCGGCTCGAGGCCTATCACCAGGAAGCGATCGATCGCGCGGCCTCCCAGAGCGCCGCGACCAGTCATCAGTCGAGCGACGACGGCGCACCAAGCATCCACGACCTGGAAGAGCAGCTGGAACTTGCCACGCTTCCTCCCTTCGACGCCTACCCCCGCGCCCTGTTCCAGGAGCGGTTACTGGGCGCTGTCGGGACACCGGAAGACCTCGCGGCAAGGGCAGTCGAGATCCGCCGGGACTGGGGAGGCGAGATCGGGCGCCTGGAGGCTGAGCCGACCGACCAGACGGCACCGAAACTTTCGTTCCGCATGGTGTTCGATGGAATGGCAAAACGGATGACCATCGATGAGAGCGGAACGCTGACGGTCGAGTTCAGTTGGGACGGAACCGACCAGGTGCCGTGGTTCACGACCGAGCTCTCGGTCGCGGGTCAGGTCGAGATCGAAACCAACGCCACCCGGGAGTGGCGCTATCCGATCGAAACGGTGGCCAAGAGCGAACGAGGATTCGACCGAACCGTCCAGGGCACGGCCATCGTGCTGGCCTGGCCTGCCCCGATCGGTCACGGGAAGGTGATCTTACGCTCGGCCGGTCGCTGACCGACCGAGCGCGGGACATCAGGGAATCGGCTTCTCTTTGCGCGCCAACCGGGTAATCCAAAGCCCGGTATTGATATCGTTGAAGTAGATGGTGTTGTTCTTCGCAACCGCGCCCCAGGTAAAGGTCGCGCGCGGCTTGTGCCCGGCCGAGTCCGCGGTGAAGAGCCAGGCGATCTCACGACCCTGCCGAAGCAAGTCGCCCTTGAGTTCGCCCGAGATATCCACCACTCGGCCGCCGCCCTGATAGGCTCCCATGTAGAGCGAGTCGCCCTCGACCCAGATGTTGTGTACACCGCCATCGGTCGGTTCGTACCAGGCCACGATCTTCGGGTTGAGAATATCGGAGACATCGACCACCTGGAGCCGGCCCCAGGTCAGATCGTTGCCGCTCTCATGCCCCTTGGCGGCCGCAGCTGCGTACACTTCGTCGGCAATGAAGATGTAGTCCTTGTGCCGCCACGAGGTGTGGGTGCCCCGGGCGCCGAGGCCGTACATGTCGTCGACTCGGCGATAGAGATGATTGAGGTCGTACTTGAGCTGAGACACCAGGGCCGGCTTTTCCGGACTGCCGCCACGGATCCCGTTCCCGATGTCGAGGATGATCAGCCCGTCGTTCCAATAGGACAGGTACGCAAAGCCGCCCCGGACATCGATGTCGTGGATGTAGCGCCCGTGTTCGGTCTGCTCCGTCTGCCAGCGCCCGACTTCGCGAGGCTGGTAGGGATCCTTGATCGAAATGACGCGCATCGATCCGGTGGCGTCGTCGGTCAGGTAGACATGTCCCTCATAGACATACGAGGAGTGCACGCCGCCTGAAACGGTTTCCGTATAGTCGGCGATGATCTTGGGATGACAGGGGTCGCTCGCATCGAAGACGGCAATGCCGTTCTTCCGATTCGAGGCGTTCTCGCGGGAAAAGACGCCGTACTTGCCGTCTTCCGTCGTCATCACGTCGTTGATCAGCCGGGCATCGATCACCATCGAGTCGACGATCTGGGGCGCGGAAGGATTGCTGACGTCGATCGCATAGATCCGGTCGGCAATAGTGCTGTAGTACAGGCACTTGCCGTTCGGGTGAGGCCAGATCTCGGCGCCGCGGAACGGCAGCGGAACCCGGCCCAGCACTTCGATCCCCCGACCGACATTGCGCGGCGCCGCCACCACGCCCGCGTCGCCGCTGGCGCTGCCCACCGACGCCGTGACGGTGTACGACCCCTGCTCCTCCGCGACAAAGGCGCCGTCGGCATCGATCTGACCGACCGCCGTACCGGACACCGCCGCGACCGACCAGCGCGGCGTCAGGCCTTCCAGCACTCGGCCGGCCCGATCCTTCACCACCGCGGTGAAGCGAACCACATCGCCGGTGCGCACCGAACTGACCCCGGGTTCGACGGCTACCGTGGCCGGAATGGCCGTGACGACCTCGACGTCTACCGAGGCCGACGCCGTGCCGGCGCGCGCCGTAATCAGCGCTTTGCCCGCCCGCGCGGCATGCAACCGGCCGTCCGGCGTCACGGCTACGACCGACGGCTGGCTCGACTGATACGAGATGTTGTCATAGCGAATGTCGTTGTCCGCACTGAGCGGCGTGCCGGTCAGCGAATAGCGCGACCCGACCGCGAGCTTGAGCGCCGTGGCCGAAAGCTCGAGTTTGGCGGCGGGGGCCGGAAGAATCCGGACCGCCGCTTCCTGGGTAACCCGCCGGCTCCCCGGCGCAAACGCCATGGCCACCACGCGGACATAGCCGCGAAAGCCGCCGCGCACCAAGCCGGTCGAGTCGACCGTGCCGTCACCGCCGCCAAACCAGACCACCTGGGCATTCGGTACCGGCGCGCCGCTGGCGTCGAGAACCTTGGCAGACATCTGGAGCGTCTGGCCGACCTGCAGCTCGGCACGTTCGGGCTCGACCTGCACTCGGGCAATCTCCACCGGCGCCTGCTGCAGTACCGCGAGGATCAACACTGCCGAAACCATACCCGCTCCTTTGCCTTCAGAGTCACGTCACGCTATCGAATCCGGAACTCGAACGGGGTCCGGACCACCAGACGGTATGAGTACTCCCACGACGTTCCCCGGATCGCTGCGCTCGGCTCGTCGTCGATCCGATGGAGCCGGAACTCGGCGTCGAGCGAAACACCACCGTCGAGCGTCGCACGATGCAACACGCCTAGCTCGAGATAGTCCCGCTTCGAACGAAACGACACGGGGAGAATTGCCGTTGAATTATAGTTGTTGTCGCCTTCCTGAGACACAAAATTGCGCCCCCACCAGCGGATCCCGAAGACCTCTAGGTTCCGAGCCGGCCAGACGCCGCCCCGGACAAAGGTGCCCCGCCCGCTCCGGGGCCAATCCGGCGGAGCATCCGGGTCGATGTTCCCGTTGCTCGCCAGTCGAAAAAACGACAGCGAAGCGAGCCCGACCACCGGGAGCGTATCTGCCACCGTCACTCCGTACGCAGACGCGCCGTTGTTGGTGACGGGAACCCCGGCGCTGAACAGCTGACCGCCGTGGTGGAGGCCGTGGTACTGTGCTTCCAGCGCCACTTGCCGGATCGGCCGCAAGCGGAAGACCCCGCCGAAGTCGAAGACCTCCCGCTGCTCCGGCGTGTTGAGCGCCTGCCAGTTGATGAACACCTCGGCATCGAGCCACTGACGCCGTTCGATCCATTGCAGGCCGTACTCGATCGGCCGGGTCAGTTCGAGGGTACTGACGGCCAGCGGGTCGATCAGGCCGTGCCGCCGCTCCGTCAGCAAGGTGCCCAGAACCCCGGTCGAGGTGCCGCTCTGATACCGGAATGAGAGGATCGGTTTGACCCGGTCCAGGAACGCCTCGGATCCCCAGCGGACATCCCCGAAAACGCCGGCGTGGAAGGCGTACTTGGCGGATGGCTTGATGATCAGCTGTGTCGCAACCTGGCCACCGAGAATCGTCTCCCCTTCACGGTAGGGGGTGAAGAACTCGGTGTTGTCGCCGTAGATGGTCCCGAGCGTCCGCCAGGTAACCTGCTGAGCAGACACGGGCGCGGCCATCCCCGCGACTGACGACACGATGACCGAAAGCAGAAGGATGCGTGCCATGGCGGACGATGATAAGGCCGTACCCCTTCCAGGGCGAGGGAGCCCCGCCAAACCGGGCCCGTTTACTCCTCCGGGACGTTAGATTCGGACCATGACCAATCGATCCCGTATCGTGACCGTTGGCCTGCCCCAGATGAGCACGGTGGAGGACCCGACGGCCAATCTCAAGAAGGCCCTCGAGCGCACCCGTGATGCCGCTCGCCAGGGTGCCCAGATCGTCTGTCTCCAGGAGCTCTTCATGGGCCCCTACTTCTGCCAGATGGAGGACCATCGGTTCTTCGGCCTGGCCGAAGCGATTCCGGGTCCGACCACGACTGCCTTCTCGGCACTGGCAAAGGAACTGGGCATCGTGGTGGTTGCTTCGCTGTTCGAGAAGCGCGCCGAGGGTCTCTATCACAATACGGCCGCGGTGATCGACGCCGACGGCACCTACCTGGGTAAGTACCGGAAGATGCACATCCCGGACGACCCCCAGTACTACGAAAAGTTTTACTTCACCCCGGGCGACCTGGGCTTCCGGACCTGGCAGACTCGCTTCGGCAAGATCGGCGTGCTGATCTGCTGGGATCAGTGGTATCCGGAGGCCGCCCGCCTGACCGCCCTTTCCGGGGCGGAGATCCTGTTCTACCCGACGGCAATCGGCTGGCTGCCTCCCGAGAAGGCCGAGTACGGAGAACGGCAGCAAGCAGCCTGGGAAACGATCCAGCGCTCCCACGCAGTAGCTAACGGCGCCTACGTCGCATCGGTCAACCGGGTCGGCCACGAAACCGGCGGCACCACGGGTCCGGGCATCGAGTTCTGGGGTGGCAGCTTCGTAGCCGACCCGAGCGGACAGGTCCTGGCCAAGGCCGGGCGCGAGGAAGAGACGCTGATCGTGCCCTGCGACCTGAGCCAGGTCGACGTGGTCCGCACCCATTGGCCCTTCTTCCGGGATCGGCGCATCGACGCCTACGGAGACCTCACCAAGCGCTACCTGGATTCGCATGACTAAAACAGGCCACGTTCGCCCCGGCTACCAGGAAACGCCGGCCGAAGCCGGCTTCAGTATGCCCGCCGAATGGGCCCCGCATCGAGGCACCTGGCTGTCGTGGCCACACCGCGAGTCGTCCTGGCCCGGAAAGATCCACCTGATCCCAGCCGTGTTCGGCGAGATCGTGCGCCACCTCGCCGACCGCGAAGAGGTGCACATCAATGTGGTGGACGCCGCGATGGAGGCCAGCGCGCGACTGACCCTGGCCCACGCCGGCGTGCCGACCAATCAGGTCTTCTTTCATCACCACGTTACCAACGACGCCTGGTGCCGGGATCACGGCCCGATCTTCGTCCAGCGCGAGCGGAACGGCCGCAATGACCAGATCATTCTCGATTGGGGCTTCAACGCCTGGGGCAACAAGTACCCGCCCTTCGAGGACGACGATCGGATCCCCACCCTGGTGGGTGAAAAGTTCGGCATCCCGGTGCTGCACCCCGGCTTGATTCTCGAAGGTGGTTCGATCGACGTGAACGGAGCGGGTACCCTGCTCACCACGGAGAGCTGCCTGCTCAATCCGAACCGAAACCCGACCCGCTCCAAGGAAGAGATCGAACAGGTGATGCAGCAGTACCTCGGGGTCACCAAGATTCTCTGGCTGGGTGACGGTATCGAGGGCGACGACACCGACGGCCACATCGACGACCTGACCCGGTTCGTCAACCCGACCACGGTCGTCACGGTGGTCGAATCGGACCCGTCGGACAGCAACTACCGGCCGCTGCAGGAGAATCTGGAGAGGCTGAGCAAGATGACCGATCAGGACGGTCGCTCGCTGGACATCGTCACGCTGCCGATGCCCCGCGCTCTCTATGAGGACGGCCAGCGGATTCCCGCCAGCTACGCTAATTTCTACGTTGCCAACGGGGTCGTGCTGATACCCGGCTATGACGTCGAGCGCGACGAGATTGCCCGCGAAACCCTGCAGAGTTGTTTCCCCGATCGGGAAACTGTCGTGATCGATTGCGCGGATCTGGCCTGGGGGCTCGGCGCTATTCACTGCGTTACGCAACAGTGGCCAGCCTGAGCCCGGGGCGGGCCGGTCGCCACGACCCGCGAATCCGCTATAATTGAAGCTGCGGCGTCCGACTCGCGGCGCTGCCCAGCTACTGTTGGACGGAACTCCGGCGTCCGAATGCGACGCCAGGAGTTCCGTTACCATCCCACCCCCGATGGGAGCCCATGTCCCAGCTGATCGAGTGCGTACCGAACTTCAGTGAAGGCCGCGACCCGGCCGTCATCCGGCAGATCACCGACGCCGTCAAGCAGGTCGATGGCGTGACGCTGCTCCACGTCGACCCCGGCCATTCCACCAACCGGACCGTGGTGACCTTTGCCGGCGCTCCCGGCCCCGTGATCGAAGCGGCCTATCGAGCCATCAAGCTGGCCGGTGAGCTGATCGACATGCGGAGCCACCAGGGTGAGCATCCGCGCATGGGCGCGACGGACGTCTGCCCGCTGATCCCGATTTCCGGCATCACCCTGGAGGAGACGGCCGTGTATGCCACGGAACTGGCCGGCCGGGTCGGCAGCGAACTGGGCATTCCTGTCTACCTCTACGAGCATGCCCAGCCCAATCCCGCGCGGAAGAACCTCTCCGTCATTCGCGCGGGGGAATACGAGGGCTTCGCCAAGAAGATGGGCGACCCGGCCTGGCACCCCGATTTCGGGCCGACGACATTCAACCCGAAGACCGGCGCCACCGTGATCGGCGCGCGCGACTTCCTGGTGGCCTACAACGTCAATCTGAACACGACCTCGACCCGCCGCGCCAACGCCATTGCCTTCGACGTCCGCGAGGCCGGCCGTCCCGCCCGCGACGGCGACCCGCTGACCGGAAAGATCCGCACCGGCCCCGGTGGAAAGCCGGAAACGATTCCCGGCACCCTCAAGGCCGTCAAAGCCATCGGGTGGTACATCGACGAGTACCGGGTTGCCCAGGTATCGATGAACCTGACCAACCTGTCCGTGACTCCCCTGCACACGGCGTTCGACGAAGTCTGCCGCGCGGCCGAGGCGCGCGGTGTCCGGGTCACCGGCTCCGAACTGGTGGGGCTGGTGCCGCTCGACACCATGCTCGACGCCGGGCGTCACTTCCTGCGCAAGCAGCAGCGCTCGGTCGGCGTCTCCGAGGACGAGCTGATGCACATCGCGGTGACATCACTCGGCCTCGAACAGCTGGGCCCCTTCAAGCCCGAGGAGCGAATCATCGAGCACCGGCTCCACCAGGGAGGCCCGAAGCGGCTGGTCGATCGGACCGTCGCCGATTTTGCCAACGTCACCGCCAGCGAATCGGTTGCGCCGGGCGGCGGTTCGGTTTCGGCATTGCTTGGTGCGCTGGCGGCGGCACTCGGCTCGATGGTCGCCAATCTGAGCGCCCACAAGAAAGGCTGGGACTCCCGATGGGAGGAGTTCTCCGGCTGGGCCGAGCAGGCTCAGGCGCTCAAAGGCCGCCTGCTTGCCGCCGTCGATGAGGACACCCGGGCGTTCGACCGGGTCATGGAAGCGCTCGGTATGCCCAAAGGATCCGACGAGGAAAAGGCCGCGCGGTCGGCCGCACTCGAGGCAGCCAATCGGGGCGCCACGGAAGTTCCCTTCCGCGTCATGCAGGCGGCGCACGCCACGTTCCCGATTCTGGCCGCCATGGCGGAGCATGGGAATCCGGCCTCAGCATCGGATGCGGGGGTCGGCGCTCTCTGCGCACGTTCGGCCGTGCTGGGCGCCTGGCTCAACGTGCGCACCAACGTGGCCGGTCTCAAAGATCCCGCCAGCGTCGCCGACCTGGTGCGGGAGGGCGAACGGCTCGCCGCCGAGACGCCGGCGCTGGAAGCCGCGATTCAGCGCGTGGTCGAATCGAAGTTCGTCTGACGACCGACCCGCCAGGTATGTCAAAGGGGGGAGCGGCGCCTTGCCGCTCCCCCCTTTGACGTACCCCTTCTGTCAGCCGATGTCGCGGCTCAGTTGCCGAGCGGCGCGCACGGAATCGACAGCCCGCGCGCGTCGCACTCGCCAGCGGGGATCAGCATGTACGGATGTACCACATCCCCAGCCCGGTCGATCGGGAGCGACCCGAGCCGCCCGTACTTCCGCGCATCGAGCCACCGCGTCCCCTGCTCCGCCAGCAGCGAGAAGAGGCGGTTGTACAGCAGCTCAGTGAGGACGTCCGCATCAGGACTCGCATCCGTCAGCGTGCTCGGCGCCAACCCGCCGGCGTGTACCCGGACGAGATTGATATCGTCGAGCGCCGCCTGCTTGTTCCCGATCCCTAGATTGGCCTCGGCGCGGATCAGCAGGAGTTCCTCATTCTTCAGCAGCGGGATATCGGCGCCGAGATTGGCCACCGACGAGGTCGGCGTGTTGGTGTTGTAGAGGATCGGCTTGAGGTCGCTCGTCAGGCCGTTGAACGTGCGTTCCGAATCAATCCGTCGGACCTTGCCGGTCCACCGCACGTCCGGCTCCCCACCCGTCTGGTCCTGCACCAGCGCTTCGAGCGACGGATGGATGTAGTACCGGAATGCCGTGAGGTTTTCGCTGATCGGGTTGATCGGCTCGCCGGAGGCGGCGTCGTAGGCGAAGTAGACGCCGGTCGTGAGCGCCCCCGGGAGGCCGGCGGTGGTGATGAACGACTGGCCGAGCGCCGTGAGTGCGGCCTGGAAACACTGCTGGCCGCACCCCGCGAGCAAGGCCCGATCAACCTGTACCTTGGCCGCGAGGCCGCGGTTGAACGTCGCGAACGTGCTCGGGGAGGTGAATCCCGTGTATCCCGGGGCCATCGCGAACGGAAAGGCCGCCCCGCCAGCCTGGAGATCCGTGTACCCCTGGTTCAGCAGCGCCACCGCGTGCTCGAACGCGGCTTGCTGCGACACGAACGGCGCCGGCTCCGCGTCGATCGGCCGGTCGACGTCGATCGGCAGCCCGAGGGGCCCCGACCGGACGGCGAGCTTGTAGAAGTGGTAGCCGGCAAAGGTCTTCGCTAGCCCGCGCGCCGCCGACTTCTCGGCGTCCGACAGCTCGATTGCCTCCTCGACCGCCGCCAGGTACGCATTGATGGTCCGGATGGCGACATACTTGCCGAGCCACTGCCCGCCGGCGCGACCGCCGGGCTCCTGCGGACCGCGGATCTCTTCACCGGTTTCCCGCGGATCGCTACCCTGGAGGTTCCAGAGCTCACGGCCGTAGATCCCCCACTGCTGGATCTGCCCGCCGACATCGGTATTGGCTTGGGAAATGATCCCGATGGCCGCGCGCCCCAGGGCCAGCCGGCCCGAGAGCTGATCCACGGTCGGCGCGTTGGTATTCAGGACGTCGAAGTCTCCGCAGGCGCTCAGCGTCAGCACGCCGGCCAGCCCGAGACCCACCAGTCGTCGATTCATCGTCGTTTTCATAGTTAGAAGCCCACCGCAATGTTGAAGAAGACGCTGCGGCTCGGCGGGAACGGCCCGACATCGAGGTTGTTCCGGATGGCCGTGGAGCCGAAGTTGGCGACCTCGGGGTCGAGACCGGTGTAGTTCGTAAGCAGCAGCAGGTTCCGCCCGGTCAGGCTGACGCGGACGTCGCGGGCACCGATGCTGAGCGCATTCGCGAACGAGCGCGGCAGATTCAACCCGACCGAGACCTCGCGCAGCTTGAGGAACGTCGCGTCCTCGATGTACGGCGTCATCACGCCGCTGTTGTACCCCTTCATCCGGTAGGCGTGCTCCGGCGAGCCGTGGTCCGCGGCATTGCCGCCGTCGTCATAGAGGAACTGGGTCAGGTTGATCACGTTGCCGCCCTGCTGCCAGTCCCAGACCATGCTGAAGTTGAACGCCTTGACGGTCAGATCGTTGACGAATCCGATCCGGAAATCCGGCGCGGAGTTCCCCAACCGCATCTGCGTCGGGATGCGCACCGTGTCCTCGTCGAACCCGAACCCGACGATCTGCGTCATCGGCTGCCCGACCTCGACGAACGTCACACCCAGGCCGCCGAACCCGGAGCTGAGCGGCCGGAACGACGCCACCGGGAGCTCGATCACCTTGTTGCGGTTGAGGGTGAAGGTGGCGCGCGTCACGAGCTGGGTGCTGCGCGACTGGAGCGGCGTCACGCCAAGCATGACTTCGACACCCTTGTTCTGGACCTTGCCGCCATTGAAGACTTCAGACGTAAAGCCGGACGAGGGCGGCGGGGTACGGTTGAGCAGCAGGTTCGTGGTGTTCCGGTTGTAGTACGTGAAGTCGAACACCACCCGGCTGCGGAAGAGCTCGGCCTCGAAGCCGGCTTCGACCTCCCGCAGGCGCTCCGGCTCGATGTTCGGCGCGCCGGCCACGGTCGACAGCGTAAAGCCGTTGACGCCGCCGAACTGCGGGGTATTGAGCGTGGTGAACTTCTGCCCGAACAGAGGCTGGTTGCCGGTCTCGCCGTACGCCGCGCGCAGCTTGAGCTGCGAGCCCTGGCCCAGGAGGTCGCTGAACCGGTACGAGCTCGAGATCTTCGGGAAGATGTAGTACTTGTCGATGTCGCCGTTGGCGCTGCTCCGCTCGGCACGCAGACCGCCCGAGACGAGCAACCGATCGTCGAGCAGCAGCAGGTCTTCCTGCGCATAGAGCGCGAAGGTACGCTCGCGCCTCAGCTCTTCCGCCACGACCGGCGTGGTACCTCGGTTCACGTTCGACTGCCCCGGGACGAGATTGGTGTTGGTGGCCCGGGTGGTCTTGAGCTGCCGGTCCTCGTACTGGATACCGAACGACGTCGTCGCCGTGAAGGCGCCCGCGGTCGGGCGGAAGGTGTGCACACCATTCACGTTCCAGTTCGCCTGGCGGCTGATGCCGGCCTGCTCGAGGGCCGTGCCCGGCTGGGACTGGATCTGCTCCCAGAAGAGCTCGTTCGGCGTGTAGACCGCGTCGCCCTGGTTGAAGATGTCGACGCCAGCGCCCGCCGTGAACAGAAAGCTCTGCCGCTCGGTCGTGAACGCCCGCCAGTTCAGGTTGGCCCCGCCCGTGAACCGGTTGGTTTCGGTGGCGTTCTCCGACAGGCGGTGCGTCTGCACCGGGTTGGCATTGAAGTAGTTGGTCAGCGGCAGCTCGGAAAAGAGGCCGCTGGCGTCCGGCAGGAGCGATTGGAAGTTCGGCTGATACGCCAGCGCGTAGCCGGCCGTGCCGCCGGCGTTGCCGTTATTGGCAAAGCTCCGCTCGGCCAGCGACCGGTTGAAGACGCTGCTCACCGAGACGTCCAGCTTCTCGCTCAGCTTCTGATCGACGTTCACACGCAAGCCCTGGCGGCCGAAGCCGCTCTTCTCGGCAATTCCCTCATCGCGCTTCCAGGTGCCCGAAACGAAGAACCGCGTCTGCTCCGTGCCGCCGCTTACGTCGGCGACCGTCTCATACGACAGCGCATTCCGGCCGTACACCTCTTCGTACAGATCGTAGGTCTGCGGCACCCCGTTCGCGAAGTACGGCGTCAACGCGGCCCGCTTCGCCTCGCCGAGCATCCCGACCGCCTCGTCGAGCGTCTGGAAATTCCGGCTCTGCAGCTTGCGCTGCAGATCGAACGTACCGAACCGCTGCGAGACGTTGGCCCGGATCTGCCCCGCCTGACCTCGAATGGTCTTGATGACCACCACACCATTGGACGCCTTCGAGCCGTAAATGGAGGACGCCGCAGCGCCCTTCAGGATCTCGATGCTCGCAATGTCGGCCGGGTTGATGTCGGCTGCGCGGTTGACCGGGTCGTCCTCATCCACGCTCGCACCCGCGACCGCCGATGCCCGGCCGCCGTTGATCCGCGTATTGCTGTAAATGACGCCATCGACGACGAAGAGCGGATCCGAGCCACCGAGCACCGTGGTGTTGCCACGGATCTGCATCTGGATGCCGCCACCCGGGGCGCCCGAGTTCGACTGGATATTGACACCGGTGACCCGGCCGTTGAGGGCCGACTCGAAGGTCGGTGCCGCCACCTTGGCGACGTCCTCGCCCCCGACGAGCGCAATGGACGTCGTGGCCGCCCGCCGTTCGACCGAGGTTGCGGCCCCGGCAACGATCACCTCGTCGAGCCGGAACACGTCCTGGTCGAGCGCCACGTTCGCGGTGCTCTGCCCCGCGGGAACCACGACCTCCCGCCGGGTGAAGCCGATGGCCCGGAACATCAGGCGGACCTCGCCGCTGGCGGAGATGGTATACCGGCCGGCCGCATCCGTGCGCGCCGCGGTCGTCGTCCCGACGACGGCGACCGTCGCCTCGGCGATCGGCTCTCCTGACCCTGAACGCGAAACGGTCCCGGTAATCTGGCGCGCCTGAGCGGCGAGCCAGCCGGGAGCTACAAGCAGCCCGGCGATACCGAGCATGAGCACCCTGCGCCCAATTCTCATTGATGCCTCGAGTCGATAGTTACGCTACACCCTGCGATGAACCACGACGCCGATACCCACCCTGGCGGTTCCAACGGATGGGTACCGGAAACAGCTCCTTCGGAGCCGCCGTCGGGTCGACCCCGTCGGGTCGATACTCACTATGAAGCCCCCTTGCTTGCGGCGACCCCGTGAAGGGTCCGAAAACCGACCAAAGGATGTCGGGCTCTCTCTTCCCACCGATCAGAGACCGGGCCGCACCGATCCTATGAGCAACCCCCGCGCCGCGCCCGACCAAGTCGGCAACTCATTGAATAGCATCTAGTTACGACAACATACGACGATTGCCGCGTCGAAAAGACACACGATCTTCGGTCACGCTCGTAACGTTCCGACACGCAGCCAGCCGCGCACCACTTGCCACGCAACCATGCCGAGCCGACGACGCCACCCACCAGGGTTATTACCTTGGTCTGCTTTCCGACCGGCCCCGATACGCAGGCCATCGACCACCAGGCAAAGACGGGATGAGAATGATCGCATTTTCAGAGCAATGGGCCCACGCTTGGTGCGTCGCCCTGAACGAAAGCGAAGCCTACCAGGCAACGGCCGCCAACTGGAACGGATCGGTGGCCGTCGTTGCGTCGAACGGCAAGGACTTGCCGAACGCCGTCTTCCTCGATTTACATCAGGGACATTGCCGCGGAGCCCGCACCGCCTCCGAAGCGGACCTTGCCGGCGCCGATTTCGTTCTGGAAGGCTCCGGAGCCGCCTGGCGTGACCTGCTCACCGGGCGGCAAGCGCCGCTGATGGCGCTGATGTCGGGCCGGATCCGACTTGCCCGGGGCGAACTTGCGCAGCTCATCCCGCACGCCGGGTCGGCCAAAGAACTGGTGGCGCTCGCCGGGCAGATCGACACCGAGTTTCCGGCCGACTGGTAGCTCTCCAGTCTCCGGCCAGCCCCAACATCCTCCTCTTTTACTGCGTATAATTGAGGATAGACCATTTCGGCCACCCGGCTGCGCCGACGGCTCATTTTCGGTATCCGACACAGAGCACGGCAATCTGCGCCAAAGCGCCGTTTCCATGCGCCATTCTCGACCAGGACCTTACTCATGCGTTCATTGGTTCGCATCGGCCTCGGGGTGCTGCTTGCCACGACCGGCCTGACGGCGGCGGTTTCGGCACAACAGCGGATCACCACCCCCAAGGAGCAGTTCGGCTTCACCTTGGGCGACGACTACCAGCTGGCCAACTACAAGCAGCTCACCGAGTACTGGCAGAAGCTGGATCGCGAATCGGACCGGATGAAGCTGGTGTCGATCGGGAAGACCGCCGAAGGTCGCGATCAGTGGATGGCAATCATCACCTCCCCGGCCAACCACGCCCGGCTCGATCGGCTGCGCGAGATCTCGAGCCAGCTCTCCCGAGCCGAAGGCCTGACCGACGAGCAGGCCCGGGCCCTGGCCAAGGAAGGGCGCACCGTGATCTGGATCGACGGCGGCCTGCACGCGACCGAAGTGCTCGGTGCGCATCAACTGATGGAGCATGTCTACCAGATGCTGTCCTACACCGACGAGGAGACCATGCGCCTCCTCGACGACGTGGTCCAGCTCGTGGTGCACGCCAACCCCGACGGCATGGACCTGGTCAGCGATTGGTACATGCGACGCTCCGACCAGACCAAGCGCACCACGGCCGAACTCCCCCGACTGTACCAGAAGTACATCGGGCACGACAACAATCGCGATTTCTATCTGAACGCGATGCCCGAATCCAAGAACATCAGCCGCGCGCTCTATCGTGAGTGGTACCCGCAAATCATGTACAACCATCATCAGACCGGTCCGGCCGGTTCGGTGATGTTCGCACCGCCGTTCCGCGACCCGCACAATCACAACCTCGACCCGCTGCTGATCAACACCCTGGGCATGGTCGGCAATGCGATGCACACCCGGTTTGCCGCCGAGGACAAGCCCGGTGTGGTACAGCGTGAGGCGGCCAGCTACCAGACCTGGTGGAACGGTGGCCTGCGCACCACGGCCTATTTCCATAATCAGGTGGGCATTCTGACGGAAACGATCGGCAGCCCGACCCCGATGCAGATTCCCGTCATCCCGGGACGCCTGGTTGCGGACGGCAACGGCCCTTTCCCGATCATGCCGCAGCCGTGGCACTTCCGGCAATCGATCGACTACTCGATCACCGCCAACCGCGCCATCCTCGACTATGCCTCGCGCTATCGGGAGCCCCTGCTCTATAACATCTACCAGATGGGCAAGACCGCCATCAAACGAGGCAACGAAGACAGCTGGACCATCTATCCGAAGCGCGTCGCGCGGCTCGTCACCGAGGCCGCCAAGGACACCCAAGGCACCGCGACGCAGCGCGGGCCGCGTCCGCTGACCGCGCGCCAGTTCGAAACCTGGATGCGCCGCCCTGAGGATCGCGACCCGCGCGGGTACGTCCTGCCCAGCGACCAGCCCGACTTCCTGACGGCCACCAAGTTCGTCAACGCGCTGATCGAATCGGGAGTCGACGTCCACTACGCCACGGCAGCCTTTTCCATCGCTGGCAAACGGTATCCGGAAGGTTCGTACGTGATCCGGTCGGCGCAGGCCTTCCGATCTCATGTGCTCGACATGATGGAGCCGCAGGACTACCCCAACGACCTGACCTACCCCGGCGGACCGCCCAAGGCGCCGTACGACAATGCGGGCTATACCCTCGCGATGCAGATGGGGGTCCGCTACGATCGGATGCTCGATCGCTTCGAGTGCCCCTGTCGGAAAATCGACGACGTGCTCACCAAGCCACCGGTGGCGTCACGATTGCCGAGCGGCTCCGGCTTCCTGCTCTCGCGCCGCGTCAACGACAGCTACCTGGCGGTCAATCGGTTGCTTGCCGCCAAGCAGAAGGTCGAAGCCCGCGGCTCGGCGTTCTACGTCGCCTCGACGCCCGACGCCGTCAGGATCCTCCAGCGCCTGGTCGATGAGCGTGGCCTCCCCGTCACGGCCGGCAATCGTCCCGCCGGCGCAGTGGCCGTGGCGCCCTATCGGATCGGGTTGTGGGATCAGTACGGCGGCTCGATGCCGTCCGGATGGGTCCGCTATCTGCTCGAACAGTTCGAGTTTCCCTTCGAGGTGGTCTTTCCGCCCATGCTCGACCGCGGCAATCTCCACCAGCGCTACGATGCCCTGGTGTTCGTCGGCGGCTCGATTCCTCCGAGCCGGAGCGACGGTCCGACTCGGCCGGTCGTCACCCCTCCGGCACCGTCGGCGGACATTCCTGACCCGTACCGCCAGCAACTCGGCCGCGTCACCCTCGAGCGCACCGTTCCCGCGCTCAAGAGCTTCCTGGATCAGGGCGGAAGAATCGTGACGATCGGGCAGGCAACCGACCTGGCCGCACATCTCGGCCTGCCGATCGGCGACTACCTGGTCGAGAAGGATCCGACCGGCGGCACCCGGTCGCTGCCGCGCGAGAAGTTCTACGTGCCGACCTCGATCCTGCAGGTGTCAGTCGATACGACGGCCCAGAGCGCAGCCGGCATGGAGGCCCAGACTCTCGTCACCTTCGACCAGAGCCCGGTATTCCGGGTGCCGCTCGACGGGCGGAGCCGCGGCGTCCGACCGGTAGCCTGGTTTGCCTCCGCCGAACCGCTCAAGAGCGGCTGGGCCTGGGGCCAAACCTACCTCGAAGGTGGCGTGGCCATCGCCGAGGCCACGGTGGGCAAGGGAACGCTGTACCTGTTCGGCCCGGAAGTGACTTTCCGGGCCCAGCCCCATGGAACCTTCCGGTTCCTGTTCAATGGAATGATCGGGCGGTAGTCCAGTATATTCCATTGTCATGAAGGAGATGAAACCGATGCGTATTCGAATTCTTGCTCTGTCCCTGGCCATCCTCGGCGCCGTCGCGACCTCCGCGCGCGCCGCCTTTCACGCTCGGCTGGTCAAGGCGGAACCCGCGCTGGACGCCACCGTGACCGAAAAACCGTCGCAAGTCCGGCTCTGGTTCAATGAAGCACCGGACGCCAAGCTGTCTTCCGGGACGCTGACCTCGGCCGACAGTACCATCAACGTGAAGCTGGTTTTCGGCACCACCGACAACCCCAATTCGGTCACCAGCCCGCTGGAGGCCGAACTCACGCCTGGCGCGTACACGGTGCGCTGGCGGACCGTGTCGAAAGACGGCCACGGAATCCGCGGAACCTACCAGTTCACCTTCCAACCCTAGCCAGGCGCTACACCCTGCAGTTCAGGGTGCATTGTTTTGCAGTCAACTGAACAAACAAAACGGGTCCTCGACACCAGCTCGAGGACCCGTGTTCTTTTCAAACCGACCGGAATCGGGCTCTACACTGCGGCGAGTTCGGCCTCCGCCGACTCGTCGTCGCCCTCATCATCGGCCGAGTCGGCGCCGAGCAGACGAGCTGCGAGTAACGGGAGCGCGGCCGGGATTACCAGATCGGGATCCAACTGGATCATCTGGGCGATCCACTGGGCCGTCTGCTTGGCCTGCGGTAGATGGTGCAATACCGGATCGATCATCGTCCTACCCTCGCTTTCCGTCGGCAGATCCCCCCACCCACCGACGCTACGTCATGACCCCAGGTAATTCTCCTTCATCGTTGCCGACAGATAAAGCAAGAATGGGTCCACAAATTTTCCGCCTGGATCGACTGGCACCGGCCTGGTTCCCCCTGGCCTCACGGGTGACCGCTTCCGAGGGAGAATCGATCCTCCAGAGGGGAGAAAACCGCGCCGAGCAAGGTTTTTCCCCAGCTTCATCCGTACCATAGCAGGCGCGCATCACCTGACGCTCGAGTGCCATGTGTCGATCCGTCATCATTCGTGCGACGAATTGTCACGTGCGTCAAGCGAGATGTTCCGATAGATTGCGACCTCGCATTTGTGATCTCCATCACTTCAGTCTCCACTGCCTGTGAACCGCTTCTGCATAACGCTGCTCGTGCCCGTGCTGGCTGCGTGCCAAGTCGTCACCTTGCCACCTCCCTCCAGTCGCAACGACGGCGGACCGGTCGCGACTCGAGGAACCATCGCCCATGAAGCGCGCTCGCAGCTGCGCTTGTATCGAGACGCCGCCGGCTGCGAGTCGATTCAGACGATCAACCGCCAGTTCCGACCCGTCACCATTACCACGGACCGGGGCTCCGAGCTGCGCGTGCTCGAAGAGCAATACGACGTTCGGCGCTGTCGGGAAACGGAGGGCACCTCATCGGAGGCGATCGTCACTGCGTGGCTACCGGACAGCGGACAGACCAATCCGCTCTTCCGGATCCGCGGGCGCGCCGTCTTCGGGACTCCAGCCGGCAACCTGTATCAGATGGTCACCTACGGCTGCTGCGGCAGTCGTCCCCTGGCCACCTACCACAGCCTCCACACCGGGACGTACCTGTTCAGTTCGAGTGTCCCGCTTCGGGGGCTCATCACGGGAACTCCCGGATCGGTCCGCTTTGCCGCCTTTCACGACTCTTTCTCAGCCACCGACCCCGGCGAACGGACGTCCGATTCGACCGTCATCGGCGTGCTGCAGTGGGGAGACGACCGCTCGCCCGGCCGCCGGATCCTGATTCATGCCGACCGACCCGAGAGCTTCGCGGCAGCCGGCCTTCGGTTTGTCCAGAGCGGCATCCCGGTCGAGGATTCGATCATGGTGACGTCCGACCAGGCCAAGGAACCGATCATCCTCAGGATCGATCTCCAATCGCCCGCTTCGGACCGTCGCCTGCGCCTCGATTTTGCCGTGGTGGGCGACTCGCTCTCACTCGGTAGCGCCCGAGTCCCGGCCGGCATCACGCTGTCGTGGGACCAGGACGGGTGAATCCGCTCCTGGACCCGGACCGACATCTCATCGTCGGACACCGGGGAGCCTCCGGGAGCGCACCAGAAAACACGGTGGCAAGCTTCGACCTCGCAGTGACCCAGGGTGCCGAAGCGTTCGAACTGGATGTCCGGATCACTGCGGATGGCGTCCCCGTCGTCTTCCATGATCCGACGCTGGTTCGGACCACCGGACGGGCCGGAGCGATCGGGACTACGGCCGCTGCGGAACTCGGACGGCTCGATGCGGGCACGACCTACTCCCCGGACAACGGACTCAGCTACCCTTTTCGCGGCCAGGGCATCGGCGTGCCGACGTTGGCCGAGATCCTCCGTCGCTACCCGAGCATGCCGATCCTGATGGAACTCAAGGAAGCAGCGGCTGCGGACCGGGTGCGGGAGGTCGTCGAAGCGGCAGACGCGGTCGATCGGGTCGTAGTCGCGTCGTTCCTGGCCCGGGCGCTGGAGCCGTTCCCGTCGCCGCCGTTCCTGATCGGGGCGAGCCGGCGCGACATCCTGAGCCTGTTCGTCCGAAGCCGGATCGGACTCGGGCCTCGCAAGGGCCGGAACCCGCGCTGCTACGCCGTGCCGATCCGCTATCGCGACCTGATACCAGTCCCGACCCCGAAATTCGTCGCCGCAGCCAACCGGTTCGGGCGACCGGTCCACGTCTGGACCGTGAACGATGTCGCGACCGCCGCAGGGCTCTGGGACACCGGCTGCGCCGCCATGATCACCAACTACCCCGGCCTCCTGCTCGAGGCGAGAAATCGGCGCTTCGGCGCCCCCCTCAATTCCTAGCCCTCCCTGCCGATACTCGATGGCATGGAGATGACCCCGACGCTGCTCAGCCGATACACCCAGGACGTGGCCGGCATCGATTCCCGCATGGTTGCCCGCTATATCGGCAACCTGGAGGAAGGTCGTTCCAAGATTTCGGTCAACAGTGCGTTGTCCAAGGGTGACAAGAGCGACCACTTTCGGCTCCGCATCACCGGGGCCGACCAGTGGGTCCGACTCTCAACCGGCGAGTTGCTGGACGACGGGGGCGAGAGTATCGGCCTGGCCAAGGACGGCGAAGTCCGCTACCAGCTCCGCAGCCCGTCGGGCCAGCTGATGGCCGACTCCGACCCGAATGCCGGCGCGGCGTACGAAGCGTGGGTCAAACTGACCTCGGAGGCGAACCTCAAGCTGAACAAGGGGTACTACACCCTGAGCGTCCAGCGCGGCCCCGATGGCGTCGATGCCAAGGAGTACATCTACTCGTTCACCTTCCGCAGCGGCGTCGACGCGATCACGAACGACACACCGGAACTCGCCAGCCGCGAGTTTCTCACCACCGAACGGCCTGCGCCTGCCGACGCGATGGCCGGCGGCTTCGCATACACTCCGAACGGTCACATCACCGCCATTCTGGGCTTATTCACGGACGTTCGCATCTTCTAGCTCGACGCCGTCGCTCCACTTGCCCTATCTTCCGGAGTCCTCTGCCCGGAGACAGCGGTGCCACCTCGGCCACTTACCCGCCTGCGCAAGCTCTGCCTGGCGCTACCCGAAGCACACGAAGTCGAGGCCTGGGGTGAACCGACCTTCCGGGTCCGCAACAAGATCTTCGCGATGTTTGCCAGTCCGTCAAACCATCACGGCGCGGGGCGCTCGTCCGTCTGGTGCAAGGCAAAGGGAGAGAACCAGGCCTTCATGATCCAGGCCGATCCGGACCGGTTCTTCGCGCCGCCCTACGTGGGCCCGAGCGGCTGGATCGGCGTCATACTGGATGAGGAGGTCGACTGGGATCAGGTCGCCGAGTTGATCGAAGACGGTTATCGGCTCACCGCACCGAAGAAACTCATCACGGCGCTCGACGGCCGCTGACTCCATCGGAGGGGGACGCATGGATGAACCACTGGCGGAAACCTGGCTCATCAACAATCGGGCAACCCTGCTCCTGATCGCCAATCTCGACGAGCATGCCCTGGCCTCGACCCTTTCGACTCGCGGCGGGCGATCGGTCGGGCAGCAATTCGTCCATGTCGTCGATGTGCGGCGGGCCCGCCTCGAAGCGGCAGGCCGACCGGCGATGGACACGTTGCCGTCGCTCGATCGGGCGGATGGACACGATCAGGCCAAGCTGGTGCATGGGCTCACGGTCAGCGCCAATGCCATTGCCGAACTGATCGTGGCGAGTGCAGCGGAGAACGGGACGGTCAAGGGCTTCAAGCGCGGCATCACGGCGCTGATCGGCTCTCTGATGGCCCACGAAGCGCATCATCGCGGCCATGCGATGCTCACGCTCAAGCAATGCGGCGTGAAGCTTCCGGACGAGGTCCGATGGGGTATCTGGGACTGGGACCGGCTCTAGCGCAGCAAGCGAGATCACACCGAAGCCAGGCCATCAACACCAGACCATCAGCACCAGAGATCAGTAGAACGTCCGTACCAGAACGTCAGTGATAGAGCAGCATCGGGCCGATCCGCGCTTCGAACTCCTGGCGCGCAGCGGTCCACTCGGCGACGATGGCGTCTGCCGTGCGATCAGCCAGGATGGCCTGACGGAGCGCCGATCCACCGGCCAGCAAGTCGAAGTGCCGCTCCCTGAAGACAACACTGTCGGGGTGAACGGATCGGATAGCCGTCAGCAGTACGACGGCGGCACGGGTGGGATCATAGGTCGCCCGATCCGTCACGCGAAGCCTGATGCCGCGGAGTGCCGTGTCCGGGTACTTGGCGTCGCCCGGCTTGATCGGGGTGAACCCGACGCCTTCGAAAGCGACGCCGGGCAGCTTTGCGGCCCGAACCAGGGCCAGAACCCGCGTCGTATCGAGCCAGGGTGCGCCGATCTGTCGAAAGGCGGCCGGCGTTCCGCGTCCGACCGACAGGGGGGTGCCTTCGAACAGGCAGGTGCCCGGGTAGTGAATCAGGCTCTCGAGGTCCTGGAGATTGGGGCTGGGTGGCACGAACAGCAGCCCGGTCGCATCGCCATAGACGGTGCGGGTCCAATGCTGAGCCGGAACCACCACGAGGTCGGCCCCGATCTCCAGTTCCCGATTGGCCAGCCGAGCCTGCTCGCCAAGCGTCATCCCGTGCCGCATCGGCACGGCCAGGGGGCCGATGAAGGACCGGAAGGCCGGATCGAGGACATTACCCTGGACCGTGCCGCCGATCGGATTGGGCCGGTCGAGCACGATGACCCGCCTCCCGTGCTTGACGCCGGCGCGCATCACTTCGATCGCGGTGGAGATGTAGGTATAGTACCGGGTTCCCACATCCGGCAGATCGACCACCAGCACGTCGACATTGGTGAGCATCGAATCGGTCGGGGCCGCGGTACTTCCGTAAAGGCTGTAGATTGGTAGGCCCGTGGTTGGGTCGACCGATGAGGCAACCTTCTCGCCCGGGTCGGCGGTACCCCGGAAGCCGTGCTCGGGGCTGAAGATCGCGGTGAGGTTGACGCCGGCCGATCGCAGCAGGTCGACGGCATGGACGCCGGTGCGGTCGACGCCACCCTGATTGGTGACCAGTCCGACCCGCCGACCGGCCACGAGATGCATGCTGTCGCGGACCAGTACTTCGAGCCCGGGCCGCACCGGTTCCGGTGAGGATAGGATGCCGACCACGCCAAGCACGACCATCGCAAACGTCATGGCACGCTCCCAATTTCGTCTCGCACTCGTGATCCTGCTCGCAGCCGGCGCGGTAGCCCCGCTGGCCGCGCAGTCCTCCCGAACCAGCGCCCGGGTTCGGACCATGATATCCCGGATGCCGCTCGAGCATCAGGTTGCCCAGCTGGTGATGCCCTGGTTGCTCGGCAACTATGCCGGCCACGACTCCGATGAACTGGCCGACGCCCGGATCTGGGTCGACTCGCTCCGGGTCGGGGGCATCATCATTTCGATCGGCTCGCCGCTCGACGTGGCCGGCAAGCTCAACTTCCTGCAGCGCCGGTCCCGGTTGCCGCTGCTGATTGCCGCCGACTTAGAAGGGGGGGCTGCCTTCCGTTTTCCCGGCGCCACCCCCTTCCCTACCAATATGGGGGTCGCCGCCACCGGCCGGGAGTCCGACGCCCGGCTGATGGGCAAAGTGACCGGACTCGAAGCCCGCGCCGTGGGCGTTCACCTCACCTTCTCACCCGTGGCCGACATCAACGACAACCCGGCCAATCCGATCATCAATACCCGCTCGTTCGGCGGCGATCCGGCCATGGTGGCCCGGCTGGTGGCGGAAACCGTCAAAGGCACCCGCGAGGCCGGGGTGCTGTCGACGGTGAAGCACTTTCCCGGGCATGGCAACACCGACGTCGATTCGCACATCTCGTTGCCGATCATCCGTGGCGGCTGGGCACGACTGAACAGCATCGAACTGGTACCGTTCCGTGCCGCGATCGAGGCCGGCGTCGATGTGGTAATGTCGGGCCATCTGGCGCTGCCCGGCTTCGACCCGGACAGCCTGCAACCCGCGACCCTCTCTCCGCTCGTGATGACTTCCGTGCTGCGGGATTCGCTGGGATTCCAAGGGCTCGTGGTGACCGATGCGCTGGATATGGGCGCGCTGGTGAGCACCTTCGGCGGCGGTGAGGCCGCCGTGCGCGCCTTCCTGGCCGGAAGCGATCTGCTGCTGATGCCCGCCAACCCCCGGGAAGCCATCGAGGCCATGACCCACGCGGTCAAATCCGGGCGGATCTCGCGGGAGCGCCTGCTGCAATCGCTCCGCAAGGTTCTGACGGTCAAGGAGCGCCTCAAGCTTTTCGAGCGACGGGTCGTTTCCCTGGAGCGGGTCGGCAGCGTGGTCGGCCAGCGCAGCTTCATCGACAGCGCGCGCGCCATCAGCGCCCGGTCCCTGGTCCTGGTGCGCGACAGCGGGTCGGTGGTTGCCGCCCTGCGCGACCGCCTCGGCTCTGTCACGGTGGTGACCTACGGTGAACCGACCTGGACCTCGACCTTTCCCCAGGAACTTGGCAAACGCGGCTACCAGGTATCGCCGTTCAGGCTCTATCCGACCAGCGGTCCTGCCAGTTACGATTCGGCCCGGGTGGCGTTGTCGAGAACGCCGGCCTCGATCATCTCGGTCGCGGTTCGGGCTCGTTCGGGCAGCGGCGTCATCACGATGCCCGACGCGCTGGCTCGGCTGATCGACGAAAGCAGCGGACAGCGTCCGACCGTCCTGGTTTCGTTCGGATCCCCCTACCTGCAGAGCCAGGTGCCCGGGGTTCCGGCGTTTCTCCAGGCGTGGACCAACAACCTGCTGACCGAATCGACCGCCGCCGCCGCACTCGCCGGCGCCCCGATTACCGGGCTCCTCCCGATCGACCTGCCTGCTGGCGCACGACTGGGCAGCGGCATTGCTCTCCCTGCAACCGCAAGGTTCCATGCTGCGAACCAACAGTAACCGACTCCTGTCTCTACTCCTCGTCGGCGTCGTCGCATGCGGCAGGTCCGCATCGGAAGGCGACCCCGGCGATACGCCTGCTCCCGCGACCCGGCCACGTGATGTCGCGCCGAGCTGCGGCGCCCTCCCCTGCGACTGGACTCGACTCACCGCCGGCATCGACTCGGCCGTCCGGGTGGGCGCCGCGCCGGGAGCCGTGGTTGCCGTCTCGATCCGCGGCGGGCGGTTCTATCATCAGGCAGGCCAACTCGGCGTTGACTATCCTGCCCCAGTCGACCGAAACACGGTCTACGACCTGGCCTCGCTGACCAAGGTCGTGGCGCTTACGACGGTCGCCATGATGGCGGTCGACGAAGGACGGGTCCGGCTCGACGATCCGGTCGCCAAATATCTGCCGGAGTTCACCGGCCGATGGAAGGATCTGGTCACCGTTCGGCACCTGCTGACGCATTCGAGCGGGCTCCCTGCGCACCGACCGCTCTGGCAGGACGCCGCGAATCCTGCCGCCGCTCCGGCCCTGGTAATCGCCACGCCGCTCGACACTTTTCCGGGCGCCCGGATGGTCTATTCGGATCTCGGCGCCATTACCGCCACGCTGCTGCTCGAGCGGGTCTACGGCGAGCCGATCGACCGGTTGTTCAGCGAGCGCATCGCCAAACCACTGCACCTCGAATCGACCCGGTTTCAGCCGCCGGCGTCCTGGCAGAAACGGATCGCACCAACCGAGCGCGACCCCTGGCGCGGGCGCCTGGTTCATGGCGAAGTCCATGACGAGAATGCTGCATTCTTAGGTGGCGTCTCTGGACATGCCGGGCTTTTCTCCACCGCTGCCGACTTACTGGTGTTTGGAGAATGGTTGCTCCGCGAACGCAACGGCGCACCGGGACGGCGCCCGGACAATCCGTCGATCAGCTCGGAAGTGGCGCGCGAGTTCACCAGTCGGCAGGAAGTCGTGCCCGGATCGAGCCGCGCCTTGGGTTGGGATACTCCCTCCAACGGCAGCAGCGCGGGCAGCCGCCTTTCCCGCTGGAGCTTCGGCCATACCGGGTTCACCGGCACCTCGATCTGGATCGACCCGACCCGTGAACTCGTCATCGTCGTCCTGTCCAATCGGGTCAACCCGACCCGCGAGAACACCAGGATCGGCCCTTTCCGGATCATGGTGGCCGAGCGCGTGGCCGAGGTAATCCAGGCGCGTTGACAGCATCCGGGCAATATCCTACTTTTCAAGTTGGGTTTTGGCACCGGGTCTAGGTGCCTCTTTCGAGGAGGAGCATGTGAGCACGGCAGAAAACACGCAGCTTGAGGGCGTCGCCATCAACCTGACGCCGGCGGCCACCAAGGAAGTCGTCAAGTTCATGGAAGCCGAGAACGTCGCGGCCGAAGTGGGCGGCCTTCGCGTGAGCGTACTGCCGGGTGGGTGTTCGGGCTTCAAGTACAGCCTCAACATCGAGGAGCAGTCGCAGGAAGACGACATCATCCTCGAAGTGTCCGGGATCCGGCTCTTCGTCGATGGCTTCAGCCTGCCGTACCTGAACGGCGTCACGGTCGACTACGTCTCGTCGATGCAGGGCTCCGGCTTCACGTTCAACAACCCGAACGCGTCGGGTGGTTGCGGCTGCGGGAGCAGCTTCAACGCCTGATCGGTTCGCGTCGACAGCTGATCATGACGGGGAGCTTCGGCTCCCCTTTTTGTTGCATACCGCCCGTATCGGGATCGGTCGGCCTCGCCCCGACCCGAGCGGTATAGTACTTGATCCTGCGGATATCGTTCCAACGGCGAGCATGTGCCTGGCTAGCGCATCAAGATTCAGCCAGCGATACGGAGTCCCTCTAAGGCAACCGTAGTAGAGATTGAAG